>URUY01000007.1 GCA_900551115.1 uncultured Lachnospiraceae bacterium | reverse complement strand
GAGCATCATCATGAGCATGGTGAGGAGTGTACCTGCGGCTGCCATGAGCATCATCACGACCACGACCACGAGCATCATCATGAGCATGGTGAGGAGTGTACCTGCGGCTGCCATGAGCATCATCACGACCACGGCCATGAGCATCATCACCATCATGCAGATGAAGTGTTTGCAAGCTGGGGCAGGGAGACGCCTGCGGTTTACAGCGCAGAAAAAATTTCAGAAATCCTTAAGGCGCTTGACGGCGGCACATACGGCATGATATTAAGAGCAAAGGGCATGGTTCCCGCAGACAACGGCACATGGGTATATTTTGATTATGTGCCGGGCGAAAGCGATATCAGAGAAGGAAAACCGCAGGTAACCGGTAAAGTCTGTGTAATTGGTTCCGGGCTTTTGGAGAATAAGCTGGAGGAGTTGTTTGCATGAAAGCAGTTTATATGATTAACGGATTCTTAGAGAGCGGAAAGACGGAATTTATTACCTATACCCTTGCGCAGCCTTATTTTCAGACGAAGGGCACTACGCTGATTCTCCTTTGCGAAGAAGGAGAAGTGGAGTATGATGCGGATTTACTTAGGAAAAGCAGGGCGGTGGTGGAGCTTATTGAGGATGAAGAGGATTTTACTCCCGCCAATTTAATGGAGCTTGAGAAAAAGTATAAGCCGGACAGGATTATCATAGAATATAACGGTATGTGGAATTTTAAAAATATGAAGCTGCCCTGGCACTGGAAGATTGAGCAGCAGATTACCACTATCGATGGTTCTACCTTTCCTGTATACTATACCAATATGCGTTCTCTTTTAGCGGAAATGATCAGAAACTCGGAGCTGATTATTTTTAACCGCTGTGACGGCATTGAGGATTTGAGCAGCTATAAGCGTAATATCAAGGCGGTCAATCCCCGTGCTGACATTATTTTTGAGGATGCAAACGGTGAGATTACAGAAATTATGGAAGATGACCTGCCCTATGATTTAAAGCAGGATACTATCAGGCTGGATGATTACGGATATGGCATCTGGTATCTGGACAGTATGGACCATCTGGAAAGATATGCAGGTAAAAAAATAGAGTTTACGGCAATGGTCTTAAAGCCGGAGGAGTTTCCCGAAGGATACTTTGTTCCGGGACGTATGGCGATGACCTGCTGTGCGGATGATATGGCCTTTTTGGGCTATGCCTGTGAATACGCAGGTGCCGGCAGTTTGAAGCAGAAGGAATGGGTAAAGGTTACGGCTACCGTTTCTAAGGAATACTGGGAAGATTACAAAGGAGAGGGACCGATTCTGCATGCGCTCAGCGTAGAAAAAACCAAAGCTCCCAAAAACGAGATAATCAGCTTTAATTAAAAAAGAATTTTAGATGAGTGCAAAATTTTTTTTAAGGGTTTTTTATTGGAATATAAGTTGCACTTAAATATTTGTACTTATCTATAATAAGGAGGGCGAGGATGAATACCATTTTACTGGCACTTTCCGGCACCGGTTTTGCCTGGTTTATGACATCACTGGGTGCGGCTGTGGTATTTTTATTCAGAAAAGAAATGAAAGAGGCCGTACACAAGTCCTTTTTAGGATTTGCGGCAGGCGTTATGATTGCAGCCAGTGTCTGGTCTCTTCTTATACCGGCAATCGAGCAGGCAGAAGAGGCGGGTGGTATTGGCTGGATACCTGCGGCAGGCGGTTTTATTTTGGGAGCCTGTTTTCTGCTTTTAATGGATAAGCTGATTCCCCATCTTCACATTGGAGAAAAGAAGGCGGAAGGACCGAGAACCTCCCTGCAGCGGACAACGCTGATGGTTTTTGCGGTAACCCTGCACAATATCCCGGAGGGCATGGCTATGGGGCTTGCCTTTGCCAATGCCGCCTTAAACGGAGGCGGCGCTGCAGATTATGCAGCGGCCTTTGCCTTGGCGCTGGGTATCGGGATACAGAATTTCCCGGAGGGAGCGGCTATTTCCCTGCCGCTGAAAAAGGAAGGAAATTCTTCGTTAAAGGCCTTTGTATCAGGCTGTCTGTCCGGTATTGTAGAGCCCCTCTTCGGTGTAATAACCGTACTTTTGGCATCGGTACTAATGCCTTTTATGCCCTGGCTTTTATCCTTTGCGGCAGGGGCTATGGTTTATGTGGTAGTAGAGGAACTGATTCCTGAGGCACATCTGGGCGAGCATTCCCATGCAGGCACCATAGGCGTGCTGGCAGGATTTATACTGATGATGGTGTTGGACGTAGCACTGGGGTAGTATATGGCGATAAATTCAGAAAAAGAATTATTACAATTGCAGAAACGGCTGAAGGACCTGGCAGAAAAGTCTTTTAGACAGAATGTTTATACCTTCAGCAGCTTTCTTGGTCTGGCAGAGCTGGATGTTTATTACAGGATGGAAAAAGAACTTCTTTTTGCCCATCCTGCTTTGTTTGGCGGAGATGAGGAAGCGGAGCGGAAAATAGTCCGCTTTGGCAGCGTGGAGGATTTTGGGTATGAAGAAGAATATCCGATTGCCTGTATTCACGTAAAGCCGTTTGCTGCAAAGTTTGCAGATGATTTTTCCCACAGGGATTTTCTGGGTGCATTAATGAACCTTGGCATCGAGAGGGGCTGTATCGGAGATATCCGTGTCGGCAACAGAGAAGGGTATCTGTACTGCCTTTCCTCCATGGCAGAATTCATCTGTGACAGTCTTTTACAGATAAAACACACCCATGTAACCTGCAAGGTGGTGGAAAAAATGGAAAAAACAGCAGAGGATGAGCCCTGTTTAACGGAGGTGCTGGCGGCCTCCCTTAGGCTTGACGGCTGCTTGTCAAAGCTCTATCATATTTCCCGCACAGAGAGCCTTTCTTTGTTTCAAAACGGAAGGGTATATGTGGACGGCAGGCTGGTGGAGAATAACAGCAGGCAGCTTTTACAGGGAGAGACTGTGAATGTGCGCGGATACGGAAAGTTTATTTTTAAGGGAATCAGGTACGAGACGAAAAAGGGCAGGCTCTGTCTGGAGCTTGCGGTATACCGATAGGAGGAAGCTATGTTTTCATATACGATTTTACAGTGGCTGTTTTTGTTTTATTTTTACTGCTTTTTCGGCTGGTGCTTTGAATCTTCCTATGTATCCTTAAAAAAGAGGAAATGGGTGAACAGAGGGTTTATGAAGGGGCCGTTTCTGCCTCTCTACGGCAGCGGCGCAGTGATGATGCTGGTAGTTTCCAGCCCCTTTTTAGAACACTGGTGGGCAGTTTATATTGCAGGCTGCATCGGTGCCACGGTTTTAGAGTATGTGACGGGAGTTGTCATGGAGGCACTGTTTAAAGTGCGGTATTGGGACTATTCAAATCAGCCCTTTAACTTTCAGGGGCATATCTGCCTTGGCTCATCGCTGGCATGGGGCGGTCTGACGCTTTTAATGAATTATGTAATACATAAGCCTGTGGAGAGCCTGATGTTTATGATTCCGGCAGACCTGCTGACAGTCCTTACCATTCTGCTGACGGTCTATATTGTGGGTGACTTTACGCTGTCCTTTAAGGCTGCACTGGATTTGCGGGATGTTTTGGTACGGATGGAAAAGGCCAAGGAAGAGCTTCTCAGAATGCAGAAACGTCTGGATGTTATTATTGCAGTTGCAAACGAAGAGTGGAATACCAAAAAAGAGTCTTTCAATATAACAGAAGCGCTCCATGTGGATGAACTGAAAGCCGGTATAGAGAAACGGCTGGAAACCATAAAAGAAAGTCTGGCAAAGAAGAATGCGGAATACCCGCAGGATATCCGGGAAGAAATCCTTGATTTGCATACAGAATATAAGCTGCATGAGAAAATTCAGGAGCGCCAGAGGAGCCTGAAGGCGCTTTCACGGAGAATCCGCAATAACCCCACTATGAGTTCCGTAAGATATAAAGAAGTATTGGAAGAGCTGAAAAGAAAGCTGGATGAAAAAAAGAAAAAGTAAAGAGGCAAAAAATGACGGAAGAATGCAAAGACAGTGTTCTTCCGTTTTTTTTGTCTGTTAATTTATTGTCATAAATTTGTTAATGTAAGGGCTTACAATTCTGAAAATGATATGCTATAATAGCCACAAAAGAAAAACAAGCACCGCGAAGCGGTATTTGTTTTTCTTGTGGCATTAACGAGCAAACGGGCTGCGAAGCAGGCAAAGAGCGCGAAAGCGCGTGTTTGCGAGTGTGATAGGATATGTTTAAAAATCATAAAGTGATATATATACAGGATGGAGGAAAAACAGAAAATGAGCCGTTTGAAAATAGCAACACCCAATAAGGCACAGCTTACTGTAGAACGTTTATACAAGGATTTGGAACGCCATATTACGGCAAGTCCGCCCGGACTTTGTCCGGTAGATTTACAGCTGTCCTTTTTGAAGCTGTGTCATGCGCAGACCTGTGGAAAATGCGTGCCCTGCAGAGTGGGTCTGCAGCAGCTTTCGCATATGATGGAGGATGTGCTGGAGGGACGGGCTTCTCTTAAGACCCTGGAACAGATGGAAAAAACGGCAGGCGGCATTATGAATTCTGCGGATTGTGCGATAGGTTACGAGGCGGCACATATGGTATTGGCAGGATTGGAGGGCTTTCGGGATGATTACATATATCATATAGAACACGGAAAGTGTGCAGGCCACATTACACAGCCGGTACCTTGTGTGGCGCTCTGTCCGGCAGGCGTAGATATCCCCGGATACATAGCGTTAGTAGGCGAAGAGCGCTATGCTGACGCGGTAAAGCTGATACGGAAGGACAATCCGTTCCCCACAGCCTGCGCACTGATTTGTGAGCATCCCTGTGAGGCAAGATGCCGCAGGAATATGATAGACAGTGCAGTGAACATCAGAGGCCTGAAGCGGATGGCAGTGGATAATGCCCGTGCCGATACGGTAGAGATACCCAAAAAGGAAGAAAGTACGGGCAAACGGGTAGCTGTTGTGGGCGGCGGACCGGGTGGTTTGTCGGCAGCGTACTATCTGGAGCTGATGGGACACCATGCCGTTGTCTTTGAAGAAGCGGCAAAGCTTGGCGGTATGCTTCGGTATGGAATTCCCAACTACCGTTTTCCGAGAGAAAGGCTTGAAGAGGATATCAATGCCATCCTGTCTACCGGCGTGGAGGTACACCTTAAGACGAAAATCGGAAACGGAGAGGGGGAGCTTCCCTTTGAAAAACTGCGGGAAGAGTATGATGCGGTTTACATTGCCATTGGCGCCCATACGGATAAAAAAATAGGCATTGAAGGAGAGGATTCTAAGGGAGTCATTTCCGCTGTAGAAATGTTAAAGAATATCGGAGACGATAAGCTGCCTGATTTTAAGGATAAAACCGTAATCGTCATAGGCGGCGGAAATGTGGCGATGGACTGTGCCCGTTCCGCTGTCAGGCTTGGTGCAAAGAAGGTAGGAATTGCATACAGAAGGCGTAAAGAGGATATGACGGCTCTGCCGGAGGAGGTAGAGGGCGCTGTTGCAGAGGGCGCAGAGGTATACAGCCTGAAAGCACCTGTCAAAATTGAGGCGGACGATAAGGGGAGAGTTGCAGCTCTTTGGGTGGAGCCGCAGATTATCGGTCCCATAGACGCGTGGGGCAGGGCAAGACCGGTACAGGCAGATGTGCCGCTGATGCGCATTCCCTGTGACGTGGTGGTGGTAGCAATCGGACAGGGCATTGAGACAAGGCATTTTGAGGAATCCGGGCTTTCCGTAAAGAAAGGGACGATTTTGGCCATGAGTGACAGTGAGGTAAAGGATATCCCCGGCGTTTTTGCAGGCGGCGACTGTGTAACGGGACCGGCTACCGTCATCCGTGCTATCGGTGCCGGAAAGGTGGCGGCGGCTAATATCGATGAATATCTGGGGTACCATCATGTAATTACCTGTGATGTGGAGATTCCGCAGGTCAGATATGATGACAAAAATCCCTGTGGGCGGATACAGCTTAGCGAGGAGGAGGCCGAAAGAAGAAAACAGCATTTTGATGCGTTTGAAAGCGGTATGACAAAGCAGGAGGCCTGTCAGGAGGCCGGCAGGTGTCTGCGCTGTGACAGATACGGTTACGGAAGCTTAAAGGGAGGAAGGGCAGCAATATGGTAAAACAGATTCATATGATGATAGACGGCATTCCCGTATCCGTGCCGGAAGGTACTACGGTCATGAAGGCAGCGGCTTTAATCGGCATTAATATACCGCACCTGTGCTATTTGGAGGGAATCAATGAAATAAGTGCCTGCAAGGTATGCGTAGTGGAAATGAAAGGAAAGGAGAAGCTGATTACTGCCTGCAACAGCCTGGTAGAAGAGGATATGGTGATTTTTACCAATTCCCCTAAGGTAAGGCGTGTGCGGAGAACTAATGTAGAGCTTATCCTGTCCCAGCATGACTGCCATTGTGCAACCTGTACGCGGAGCGGCAACTGCGCGCTGCAGAAGCTGTCCGGCGACCTTGGTATTTTAGAAGTGCCTTATAAGGAGGAAATACCGTCTGTTCCGTGGAACCAAAGCTTTCCGCTTATCAGGGATTCGGGAAAGTGTATAAAATGTATGCGGTGTGTACAGATATGTGACAAGGTACAGGGAATGCATGTATGGGATGTACAGAATACCGGCTCGCGTACCACGGTGGATGTGGCAGGGAATCAGACCATTGATGCGTCTGACTGTACGCTCTGCGGCCAGTGTATTACCCATTGTCCCACAGGGGCGCTCAGGGAGAGAAATGATATAGAGAAAGTCTTTGATGTGCTGGCGGATCCGGAAAAAATTACGGTAGTACAGGTAGCGCCTGCGGTGAGAAGTGCGTGGGGAGAGGAACTGGGTCTTACAGAAAAAAATGCTGCGGAAGGGAAAATGGTGGCAGCCTTAAAGAAAATAGGTTTTGACTATGTGTTTGACACTAATTTTGCGGCAGATTTGACAATTATGGAGGAAGGGAGCGAGCTGCTCTCAAGGCTGCAGGAACCGGGAAAATATGCATGGCCCATGTTTACCTCCTGTTGTCCTGCCTGGGTGAATTTTGTGACCAAGAGGTATCCGCAGTATCTGCGGAATCTGTCTACGGCGAAATCACCCCAGCAGATGTTTGGCGCAATGGCAAAAACGTATTTTGCACAGAAAAAGGGGATTGACCCGAACAATATCTGCTGTATTTCCATTATGCCCTGCGTATCTAAAAAGAGAGAAGCAGCCCTGCCTTATATGAAGAGTGCCAAAGCCGGACCGGATGTGGATATCGTGCTTACAACAAGGGAATTTGTGCGAATGGTGAAGGCAGAGCATATCAACCCGGAAATCCTTTCCGAAATGGCTTTTGATTCGCCGTTAGGCGAGAGCAGCGGCGCAGGAGTTATTTTCGGCGTAACAGGCGGCGTTATGGAGGCTGCGCTCAGAACAGCTTATGCAGTGGTGGAAGGAAAAAATCCCGAACCGGATGCTTTTAGGGAAATTCGAGAGGAGCATACAAAAAATTGGGGCGGCAGGCGGCAGGCAGAATTTATGCTTGGCGGTAAAAAGCTGCGTGTCTGTGCCGTAAGCGGTTTGGGGGAGGCTGAAAGCCTGATGCAGGATATTATAAACGGAAATGCTGTCTATGATTTTGTAGAGGTTATGTCCTGTCCGGGCGGCTGCGTAGGCGGCGGTGGACAGCCTATCCATGACGGCTGTGAAATGGCCGGCACAAGAGGGAAGGAACTGTATACGCTGGATAAGGAAAGAAAACTGCGTTTTTCCCATGAAAATGAAGAGGTGAAGAAGGCTTATGCAGAATTTCTGGGAGAACCTTTAGGACACAAGGCGCATGAGCTTCTTCATTCCGACCATGTAAATGAAGTGTATTACTTTGCCAAAAACTATCTGTAAAAAAATATACGGAAAAAGTATCCGGGAAAAAATATCTGTAAAAAAAGCCTGTACAGTCCGGTCTCAGCCATGGACTGTACGGGCTTTTGCAGTATATTACAGGGAGCCGTTTCCCTTTTCTTCACAGTATTTACAGCGATAAACTTCTTTTTCTTCGTCCGCCAGTACAAAGATGTGGGGCAGCTCCTGTTCAATGGAGGTAATGCACCGGGGATTTTTGCAGCGGATAACATTCTTAATCATTTTTGGAAGCACAAGCTCTTTTTTATCCACAATTTCTCCGTCCTTGATAACATTTACCGTAATATTGTGGTCGATAAAGGCAAGTACATCCAAATCCAGCTGGTTGATATCACATTCTACCTTTAAAATATCTTTTTTCCCCATCTTATTGCTGCGGGCATTTTTGATGATGGCAACGGTGCAATCTAATTTGCCCAGCTGCAGATGGTCATAAATAGCCATACTTTTTCCGGCTTTAATATGGTCAAGTACAAAGCCTTCTTCTATTTTGCCGACGTTTAACATAGTGAATCCTCCTTTGTTGTGATGCCGAGCAGTGTCATGATAAGCGCCATACGGACGTATACGCCGTACTGTGCCTGCTTAAAGTACACGGCTCTGGGGTCATTATCCACCTCTACGGAAATTTCATTGACGCGGGGAAGGGGATGGAGTACTAACATATCGGGACGTGCAAGCTTCATTTTAGCGGTATCGAGTACATAAAAATCCTTTAGACGGACATAATCCTCTTCATTAAAGAAACGTTCCTTCTGCACTCTGGTCATGTAGAGCAGGTCAAGAGAGGGCATCATATTTTCCAGACGGATAACCTCTTCATAGGGAATATTTTTTTCTTTCAGCATATCAATGATATAATCCGGTACCTTCAGCTCTTCAGGGGAGATAAAGACGAAGCGGATGCCGGGATAGCGAATCAGTGCATTGATAAGAGAGTGGACTGTACGTCCGAACTTTAGGTCGCCGCACAGACCGATAGTCAGGTTATCAAGCCGGCCCTTTAGGGTACGGATGGTTAAAAGGTCTGTAAGAGTCTGCGTAGGATGCTGATGACCGCCGTCGCCTGCGTTGATAACAGGGATGCCGGATTTTTCGGCAGCAACCATGGGAGCCCCCTCCTTGGGGTGGCGCATGGCGCAGATGTCGGCGTAGCAGGAGATGATACGGATGGTATCGGATACGCTTTCCCCCTTGGCAGCGGAAGAACTGGCAGCCTCAGAGAAGCCTAAAACCTCTCCTCCTAAATGAATCATGGCAGATTCAAAGCTTAAGCGGGTTCTGGTGCTGGGTTCATAAAAGCAGGTGGCAAGCACCTTGCCATCGCAGACATGGGCATATTTTTTCGGATTTTGTTCGATATTGACCGCAAGGTCAAAAAGCTTGTTTAACTCGTCTACAGAAAAATCAAGCGGGCTCATTAAATGTTTCATAAAAATCAAATCTCCTTTCCCAAAAAAATCGAAGAGAAAAAATCTCTTCGATTCTGTTATTTATAAGATAATAATTCATCTACCGGCTTGCGTCTGGGAGCTGCCGGCTCTTCTGCGGGATAACCGATGGGAATCAGGGCAGCTAACTCCCTGTCCTCAGGAATCTCTAAATAAGAAGCTGCTTTGGCTTCATCAAAAATTCCCATGATTACAGTACCAAGTCCCTGCTCATAAGCTGCAAGGCAGAAGGCTTCTGCTGCAATACCGGCGTCAAACATCTGCCAGCCGCCTTCCTTGGGAGTGCTGAAGGAACCGTCTCTTTCAAAGCCGCTCCTGTTCTTAATGAAAGTAACAGCAACCACCATGGGTGCATTTTTCATGATTTCCCCGTTTTTCGCATAGGAGGAAGTACATTCGGAAGCAATCAGGTCTTTTAATTCGCCTTCGATGGCAATGTAACGTGCAATCTGGGTATGCTTCCAACTGGGTGCATAAGAGGCGGTTTCTACGATCTCTTCAAGGACATCGTGAGGAACCGGTCTGTCTGCAAATTGACGGATACTTCTGCGTCCGCGGATACATTCTTTGGCTGTCATGAAAATCCTCCTTTACCGATTCAATTTCTTTTGGATATAATACCATAACCGGAGAGCAGAATCAATATGGAAACTGCTAAAAACTTAAGATTGATACTGCTTGCATATCGCAGGAAATTCCATTATAATAAGGGCATAATTCATGCAGAAAAGTTAGAGGACGGCAAGCTTTGACGTAGCTTTCGGATAACAGGATGCATCAGATACGGAGGGATGAGAGTATGGCTAAGGAGCCGGATAAGGATATTGTATTTCAGGAAAGAAAAAGGTGGCTGTTTTTTGGACTTCCCTTTACTTTTACCAAATATATCATAAAGGATGATATGCTTACCATAGACCAGGGATTTTTCAAGAAAATAGAAAATGACTGCTATATGTATAAAGTACAGGATGTGGAGCATACTGCCAGTCTTTTGGAGCGGATGTTCGGACTGGGGACGATAACCTGCTACACGGGAGATACTACGCATTCCAAGCTGATTATGCTGCATATAAAAAACTCCAAACAGATTAAGAACTATATTCTGGAGGCTTCCGAAGCGGCCCGTATGAGAAGAAGGACGTTAAATACGCTTGATATCGGAACGGGTGAAATCGGCGACATAGATGATGCGGATATGTAACTTCCCAAAATAAAACAGACAGGCAGGACGGAGGCGGTTGTTACTCCGTCCTTTTAACGGTGCAATTTTTAAAATGCGTGATAATCAGGAGGAAATGTCATGGAACTGGATATGACAAAAGGCAGTCCTACGAAATTGATTGTGCGGTTTATTATACCGATTATTATAGGAAATATCTTTCAACAGCTCTACAGTATGGCAGATACCATTATTGTAGGGCATTTTGTCGGTGTGAAGGCATTGGCGGCAGTGGGGGCAACCGGCTCCATTACCTTTCTGATACTGGGCTTTACCCAGGGGCTGACTACCGGCTTTACGGTTCTTACGGCACAGCGTTTCGGCGCCGGGGATAAGGAGGGCATGAAGCACAGCATCGGCAGTGCATATGTGCTTTCCGCTATATTAGCTGTATTAATGACAATTTTGAGTGTGACGCAGATGGATAAGCTGCTTTATATGATGAATACGCCGGAAGATATTTATGCTATGACAAAAACATATATTATTATCATTTGTCTCGGGATTTCCTGCAACGTTCTTTACAATCTGCTGGCAAGCATTATGCGTGCCATCGGAAACAGCGTGATTCCCCTTATTTTTCTGGTGCTGGCCGCCGCTTTGAATGTAGGGCTGGATTTACTTTTTATTGCAGTATTCGGCATGGGAGTAGAAGGTGCAGCCTATGCTACCATTATTTCACAGGGTGTTTCCGGTATCCTGTGTCTTATCTATATGCTGATAGGCGTACCGGCACTTCGGATTGAAAGAAGGCATTTCAGGCTGGAGTGGCAGTGTGTAAAAAATCAGCTTATAATCGGTCTGCCCATGGCTTTGCAGTATTCCATCACGGCTATCGGCACGATTTTAGTGCAGTCTGCCTTAAATCTGTTAGGCTCTACCGTAGTAGCAGCTTATTCCGTTGCAGGTAAGGTGGAACAGTTTGTTACCCAGCCCTACGGCGCAATGGGCACTACCATGGCAACCTATGGCGCCCAGAACAGGGGCGTCAACGATTTGGGCAGAATCAAAAAAGGCGTGAAAAGCGCAGTAATGATGACTGTTATTTATTCTGTAGTCATATATGGCGTTATGATGTTGGTACTGCCCCTTATGGTGCGGCTGTTTATTGCAGAAGCAGAGGTGGCGGCAGTATACGGCTATGTAAGGACTTATGCCATACTGTGCGGTGCATTTTTTATTCCGCTGGGACTTATCTTTGTATTCCGGCATGTGCTGCAGGGCTGCGGGTTCGGAGTCCTTCCGATGCTGGGCGGCGTAGTAGAGCTTTTTAGCCGTGCCATTGTAGCGTTTGCAGCGGCAAAGCAGAAAAGCTATATCGGAGTATGCTTTGCAAATGTCACCGCATGGACCGGGGCAGCCGTCTTTTTCGTCATACTGTTTATCCTGCTTATGCGGTATATGGAGCGGAAAAAGACCGCTTACGAATCACTTTCCGAAAGCAGTCTTTCAAACAGCAGTCCTGCAAAAAACCAAAACGGCAGGTAGTCTAAGCGGATGATTTTTTTAATATGCCACTTAGAGCGGCTGTAATCCCAGGGACAGATGCTTTTCCTTGTTAAAAGGGTACCGGTCAGGT
Organism: uncultured Lachnospiraceae bacterium; assembly: GCA_900551115.1. Taxonomy (GTDB): domain Bacteria; phylum Bacillota; class Clostridia; order Lachnospirales; family Lachnospiraceae; genus Acetatifactor. The sequence goes on along the minus strand of URUY01000007.1, from coordinate 117,513 downwards.
ATTCTCCGGTAAAAATAAGGGAAGCATAGGTAAGACCTCGTACAAGGGGAGGTTTTCCTTTTAACAGGCGGCAGACTGGTGCTAAAAAGCAGGCGCAGCCATAAATGGGAAACATCCATATGGAGGTATTTCCCTTTAGTGAAAATTTTCGTTGTCTGAAGGAGTGGAGGGCTGTAAAAATGATTTCCATGCACCAGCCCAAAATACCGCAATGGATAAAATTGTGAATATACTTTTTCATAAGATGAAGTATATCCGGGAAAGGACGGTTTATACATGAATTATACACAAGCCCTGGAGTATATAGATTCTTTGAAGGCTTACGGCATTGTGCCCGGACTTTCTAATATCACGGAGCTGTGCAAAAGGCTTTCGGATCCGCAGGAGGCACTTTCCTTTGTGCATATAGCGGGGACAAACGGAAAAGGGTCGGTATTAGCCTATATATCCACTGTTTTAAAATGTGCAGGATACAGGGTCGGACGATATATATCGCCTGTTATTTTTGACTATTGTGAGAAAATACAGGTAAACGGACGTCCCATAGCAAGAAAAGCGCTTTGTGCATGTATGGATAAGGTCAAAGAAGCCTGCGAAGCCATGGTAGCAGAGGGATTTCCGCATCCGACTCCCTTTGAAGCGGAAACAGCGGCAGCCTTTCTGTATTTTAAGGAGAAGGCATGTGATATTGTAGTATTGGAAACCGGTATGGGAGGCAGGGAGGACGCCACCAACCTGATACGGAATACCAGGGCGGCAGTGCTGTCTTCCGTCAGCCCGGACCATATGCAGTTTTTGGGAAAAACGCTGGGGGAAATAGCGTACCAGAAGGCAGGAATTATAAAAAACGGATGTTATGTAATAAGTGCGAAGCAGGAACCGGAGGCAATGGAGGCAATTGCAGGGGAAGCGGCAGAAAAGGACTGTTCTCTTACGGTTACGGGGAAAGCCGACAAAATCCGGTACGGACTGGAAAAACAAAAATTTACTTATACCACTGCATCAGGCAGGTGCTTTTCTGATTTGGAGATTACGCTTGCAGGCAAACATCAGGTGGCAAATGCCGTTCTTGCGGTGGAAACCATAGACAGACTTTCGGCGTGCGGCTATCCGGTTTCAGAAAAACAGCTTAGAAAGGGTCTGCTTGAAACGAACTGGCCGGGTCGGTTTCAAGCAGTGGCAAAAAGACCCCTGTTTATCCTGGATGGCGCCCACAATGAGGATGCAGCCAAAAAACTTGCAGAATCTATCCGTTTTTATTTTACAAATAAAAGAATTGTATATATAATGGGAATATTGAAGGACAAAGAGTACGAAAAGATAATTGCAGAGACGTATGCTTATGCGGACCAGATTATTACGGTAACGCCCCCTGATAATCCCCGCGGGCTGCCGGCAATTATGTTGGCGCAGGCTGTCAGGGAATATCATCCCCGCGTAACGGCGGCAGGAAGTCTGGAGGAGGCTGTGGAAATGGCATATCTTCTGACAAAAAAGGAAGATGTGGTTATCTGCTTTGGGTCCTTGTCCTATTTAGGCCGTTTGACGGAGATATTGGAAAAACGTCGGAAAAAATAATGCTGAAAGGAAGCTTTATACAGCAGGTGAGACAGAATGGACAAAGAGAAAATAGAAGCCGGGGTAAAACTGATTTTACAGGGAATCGGCGAGGATATAAACCGTGAAGGACTGATTGAAACACCGAAGCGCATTGCCAGAATGTATGAAGAAATCTGCGGAGGCATGGCGGAAACGGCTAAGGAGCATCTTAGTAAGACCTTTTCCGTGGATAATAATGAAATGGTGCTGGAAAAGGATATTGTTTTTTATTCTACCTGTGAACACCATATGATGCCCTTTTACGGAAGGGCGCATATTGCCTATATACCGGACGGAAAGGTTGTCGGTTTAAGCAAGCTGGCGCGGACGGTGGAGGTATATGCCAAAAGGCTGCAGATTCAGGAGCAGATGACAGGACAGATAGCGGATGCCATTATGGAATATTTGAAGCCAAAGGGCGTGATGGTAGCCGTGGAAGCAGAGCATATGTGCATGACCATGCGCGGAATCAAAAAGCCGGGAAGCCGGACCGTGACACTGGCATCCAGAGGAATTTTTGATGAAGATGCGGCACTGAAGGAACAGTTTTTTCATTTGCTGAAATTATAATATACTTAATATACTGAAAAACAGTACAGCTATATAGTCGGGACGCAGGGTGAGGCATGGAACGAATAGATAAAATATTAAATCACGATTTATTTATTGAATATATGGCAAAAAATGATGCGGCAGAGGCTGACAGGAGCTTCTGCCGTCACAATATGGGGCATCTTTTGGATGTGGCGCGGATAGCTATGATTTTAAATTTGGAACAGGGGCTTAGGATAGAAAAGGATATCCTGTACGGCGCGGCGCTTTTGCACGATATCGGCAGGCATGTGCAGTATGAAAACGGTACGCCCCATGAGCAGGCGGGCGCGGCGCTTGCACCCGCAATCCTTACAGAATGCGGCTATGACGATAAAGAAACAGATGTTATTGTACAGGCAATCAGTCTGCACAGGACAAAGGAAATTGCGGATGAGCCTTCTTTAAACGGCATTTTATACCGGGCAGATAAGGCCAGCAGGCCATGCTTTGCCTGTAAGGCAGAAGGTGCCTGTGACTGGAAAAAGGAAAAGAAAAACCGGACTTTAAAGTGGTAAGGGAGCAGCGGAAGCGGACAGCCCTGTGAGAAACAGAAGCCGTCTGTCAGAAATTCTGTTTTACAGAACCTTTGCAAAGAAATCTATCGGTATGGAGGTAAAAATGAAAATCGGAAACAGAGAATTTAAGGAACAGGGAAAAACCTATATCATGGGAATCTTAAACGTAACACCGGATTCTTTTTCTGACGGAGGAAAATGGAATGAAATGGACAGGGCTCTTTTTCATGTAGAGGAAATGATAAAGGACGGAATGGATATTTTGGATATCGGCGGCGAGTCTACAAGACCGGGATATACCTTATTGTCTGACGAAGAGGAATTGTCCCGGGTATTGCCGGTTATCGAAGCGGTGAAGGCAAGGTTTGACGTGCCCGTTTCTCTGGATACCTATAAATCGGCAGTGGCAAAGGCGGGTATCGGTGCAGGGATAGATTTGGTAAATGATATCTGGGGACTTAAATATGATGATAAAATGGCGGGTGTCATAGCAGAAAGCAATCTTCCGTGCTGCCTTATGCATAACAGAAAAGAAGCAGTCTATGAAAATTTCATGCAGGAAGTGGCCGCTGATTTGGCAGATACGCTGCACATAGCTGAAAAGGCAGGAATAGCAGGGGATAAAATTATTTTGGACCCGGGCGTAGGATTTGCAAAGACAAGAGAACAGAATCTGCAGGTAATCAGCTGTTTGGAGGAGCTGCATATGTTCGGATGCCCCCTGCTTCTTGGCACCAGCAGAAAGTCTGTGATTGGGCTGACGCTGAATTTACCGGCGGCAGAAAGAGTGGAAGGTACGCTGGCAACAACGGTTGTGGGTGTAATGAAGGGGGTAAGCTTTGTGCGTGTGCATGATGTGAAGGAGAATGCCCGCGCCATTAAGATGACGGAGGCAATTTTATATGCTGGATGAAATCAGAATAGATAATTTGGAGATTTTTGCCCATCACGGCGTATTTGCCGAAGAAAAGGAAAAAGGACAGCCTTTTTTTGTAAATGCAGTACTCTATACGGATTTGCGTCCGGCAGGATTAAAGGACGATTTAACCCTGTCCACCCATTACGGTGAGGTGAGCCTGTTTATCGGGAAGTGGCTTACGGAGCATACCTATGATTTGATTGAAACGGCGGCTGAGACGGTGGCAGCGGAGCTTTTGTTAAACTATCCCCGTATCCGGGCGCTGGATTTTGAACTGCGTAAGCCTAAGGCGCCTATTCCCATGAAATTTGAATCCGTATCGGTAAAAATCCACAGAGGATGGCATGAAGCCTATATTGCCTTTGGCTCCAATCTGGGTGACAGCCGGGCATACATAGAGGAGGCAGTAAGGGCCTTGGAAAAGGACAGAAACAATCGGGTGCTGAAGGTAAGTGATGTGATTGTCACAAAGCCTTACGGAAATGTCCCGCAGCCGGATTTTTTAAACGGTGTCCTGAAGCTTGAGACCCTGTATACGCCCCATGAGCTTTTGGATGCGCTTCACGAAATCGAGCAGGCATCAGGAAGGGAAAGAAAGGTTCGCTGGGGTCCCAGAACGCTGGATTTGGATATTCTTTTTTATGATGAGCTTATTTACGGGGATGAAACCTTAACGATTCCCCATGCAGATATGCAGAACCGGGACTTTGTATTAAAGCCTATGGTGCAGATAGCGCCGTTTATGCGGCATCCGGTATATGGAAAGACCATGCAGGAGCTGCTTTTGGAGCTGGAGGAGCAGACATCATGAAAAAAATCGGTATACTGGAGGATGACGAGGCTCTTTTGCGGGAGCTTGGATATTTTCTTTCTACAAACGGATATGAGGTACAGCTTTTTTTGATAGAGGATTATGCAGACAAAAACGAAGAGCAGGTACTTGTGATGCTTTTGGAAAGCGGCTGCCATCTGCTCCTTATGGACATCGGACTGCCGGGCATTGACGGTCTGCATCTTTGCAGGGAATTCTGCAAAAGGGCAGATATTCCGGTTATCATGATAACCAGCAGGGATACGGAGCTGACGGAGCTTATGAGTATAAACGGCGGCGCCGATGATTTTGTGGCAAAGCCCTTCAGACCGCAGATATTGTTAGCACGTATGGAAGCCGTTATGAAGAGAGCTTACAAGGAGCCCGGCACCAATATGCGGATTTTACAAAAAAGAACGGTCAATGAAAAAGACGGCGGATGGGGACACTGTGAGCAGAGCTTTACGTTGGAGCTGGCAAAGGGCAGGGTTTCCAACGGGGACAGGAGTGCAGAGCTTACCAAAAACGAACTGCAGATGCTAAAGCTCTTAGCGGAGAGACAGGGAGAAATTGTAACCAGGGACGTGCTTATAAACGCGCTTTGGGACAACTGTATGTTCGTGGATGACAATACGCTTACGGTTAATATGACCAGATTGAAAGGCAAGCTGGAAAGCATAGGAATCAAGGGCGCAATCGTTACAAAGAGAGGCATGGGTTATCAATTATTATGAAATATTTAACATGGTTAAAGGAGCATGGCGTTTGGCTTTGTATTTTTTTGTGGCTCCTCTTTTCAATGGAAACATTTCTTTTGACCTTAAACAGCGGCGGGTGGCTGATGATTTATACGGGAATCAGCCTTACGGCTGCTTTTTTTGCAGGTACTTTCCTGGAGTATGGAAAACAGAAAAAGTATCTGACGGAAATACAGGAAATGACGGATAGTCTCTCCCGAAAGTATCTTGTGCCGGAAATGATGCATGCCGGAAAAAGGCAGGAAGAGAAGCTGCTTTATGAGATTTTCAGAGCGGTAGGCAAGAGCATGAACGAGCATGTTGCCGGGTATAGAAACGACAGCAGGGAATATAAGGAATATATCGAAATGTGGATACATGAGGTGAAGGTACCCATTGCGGCGATTCGCATGATTTTGGAAAATCATGCGGAAACGGATTTGGCTCTTATCACGGAAATTGACCGGGTAGAGGGCTGCGTGGAGCAGGCGCTTTTCTATGCCAGAAGCTCCGATGTGGAAAAGGACTATCTGATTAAAAAGGTGAATCTGGAGAAGGTAACGGGACAGGCGCTTTTGCAAAAGAAAAGAGAGCTTATCGGCATACATGCGTCCATAAATCTGCATGACCTTGACAGGGAGGTTTACAGTGACGGTAAATGGATGGAATTTATTCTGGGGCAGATTTTGAATAACAGCATAAAATACGCGGTAAAGGGAGGGCTGGTGCTGGAGATATACAGCGAGGAGGCAAAGGAGCAGATTCTTCTATATATAAAGGACAACGGTATCGGTGTAAAAGAGGAAGAGGTAGCAAGAGTATTTGATAAGGGCTTTACCGGTACAAACGGGCGTAAATACAGGAAATCCACGGGAATCGGTCTGTATCTTTGTAAAAAGCTGTGCGGCAGGCTGGGACACAATATCCGCTTTTCCTCGGCGGAGGGGAAAGGCAGTACGGTAACGCTTGTATTTCCCAAGTCAGCCTATACAGATGAGGTACGGTAAAGCAGAAAGGGCCAAAGAGGATAGGATTGACCGGGTATGGGAAAACCTTACAAAACTGTAAGGTAAGCGTAAGGTGAAAAAATGGCAGTAAGACAATTTTTTTATTAAGATAAAACCGTAACATGAAGCATCGGCCAAAGCCGCGGGAAGAAAACGCTTCCCGATTTACGAGAAAAGAGAGGAATGAGAGGAAAAATGGGTACGGTTTTACAGGTACAGAATGTAGAAAAATATTACGGAAGTAAGGGAAATCTGACAAAAGCTCTTGAAAATATCAGCTTTGAGGTAGAAACAGGTGAATTTGTAGGCATCATGGGAGCCAGCGGCAGCGGCAAGACAACGCTGCTTAACTGCATTTCTACCATTGACAGGGTGACGGGCGGCCATATTTACGTGGACGGCAGGGATATTACAGAGCTTAAGGGCGGCGCCTTAAACCGGTTCAGGCGGGAGGGGCTGGGCTTTATTTTTCAGGATTTCAATCTGCTTGATACCATGACTGCCTATGAAAATATTGCGCTGGCTTTGTCTATTCAAAGGAAGGGCAGCCGGGAAATAGAGCAAAGAGTAGGGGCTATTGCAGGACAGCTTGGGATTGCGGAGGTGCTGAAGAAGTATCCTTATCAGATGTCCGGCGGGCAGAAACAGCGGGTGGCAAGCGCAAGGGCAGTGATTACCAATCCCAGGCTGGTCCTGGCAGACGAGCCTACGGGAGCGCTGGATTCCAAGGCGGCAAGGCTGCTTTTGGAAAACTTTACCTATTTAAACGAGGAGCTTTCCGCTACTATTTTAATGGTAACCCACGATGCCTTTACGGCAAGCTATGCTTCCCGCATTATATTTATCAAGGACGGACAGATATTTACGGAGCTGCGAAGAGGGGAAGAGGAGAGCAGAAAGACCTTTTTCAACAAAATCATAGATGTGGTTTCTTTGCTGGGAGGTGAACTGAACGATGTTATTTAAGCTTTCCGTAAAGAATATCAGAAAAAGTATGAGGGATTATGCTGTCTATTTTCTGACACTGATTTTGGGCGTGGCAATTTTTTATGTTTTTAATGCGTTGGAAAGCCAGCGGGCAATGAAGGGCATTTCAGAGTCAGGTTATCAGATGGTACAGCTTATGGTGAATATGCTTTCCTTTGTATCGGTAATTGTGGCGTTTATTTTAGGTTTTCTGATTGTTTATGCCAATAATTTTCTGATTAAGCGCAGAAAAAAAGAGTTTGGCGTATATATGATGCTGGGAATGAGCAAAGGCGGAATTTCCAGGATTCTGTTCGGTGAGACCGTATTAATCGGCATCCTGTCTTTAGGTGTAGGTCTTGTTATCGGTGTTTTTACATCTCAGTTTATGTCCATTTTAGTTGCCAGGCTGTTTGAAGCAGACCTGACGGGCTACACCTTTACGGTTTCTGTGTCTGCCTTACAGAAAACGGTTATCAATTTTGGTATTATGTACGGCATTGTGCTGCTGTTCAATGCTTTTACGATTTCCAAATATAAGCTGATTGATTTGTTTTTGGCAGGACACAAAGGCGAAAGGCAGACCATGAAGCACACGGGCGTTGCGGTTCTTGTATTTCTGCTGGCTGCGGGAATTTTAGGTTATGCCTATTATCAGGTAGGATATGCGTCATCAAGCATATCCAGAGAAAAGGCCGGTATCATGATTTTACTTGGCTGCGTAGGTACTTTTCTGGTTTTTTGGTCCTTGACCGGATTTTTGCTAAAGCTGGTAAAGCAGTTTAAGGGAATTTATTATAAGGAGCTTAATGCGTTTATTTTAAGGCAGCTTGGCAGCAACATGAATACGGCAGTTTTTTCCATGACGGTTATCTGCCTGCTGCTCTTTGCCACTATTTGTGCATTCTGTTCAGGCATGTCCATGAACAGTGCCCTGCGGGCTGACTTGAAGGAGATGACGCCGGTAGATATGTATATGGAAAAGACCATGGATTTACCGAAGGACGGCAGCTTTGACGATATCCTTGTGGAAAATTCAAAAAAGAGCGTGGCAGAGATGCTTAACGATATAGGATTTTCCATGGAATATCTAAAAGACGGCTATGTGGAGGAAAGTGTTTATACGGATGCCGCCATTACCCTAAAGACCTCGCTGGGTGCATATGAGACGCAGATCAGAGAGCAGTTTCCCTTTATCAATATGGATATGGCAGAAAGCATTATGGGAGTTTCTGCTTATAACAGACTGGCAGCGCTTTACGGGATTCCTGTTTATGAATTGAAGGAAGATGAATATCTGATACTCTGCGATTATGACAATATGGCAAATCTGCGAAATATGGCGCTTTCAGGCGGTGTTTATCTCACCATAGGAGAATCTACCTTAAAGCCCCGGTATGCGGAATGTCAGGAAGGTTATATTATGATGAGCGGCAGTCATGTAAATGTCGGCGTCATTTTAGTGCCGGATGCGGTGATAGAAGCAGAAGCAGGGAAGGCGCTTACGCGGGAATATAATTTCCTGGCAGGGAATTATGACGCAGATACGGAGGAAGAAAGAAGACATATAGAGGATATCCTTGTAAATATACCCGAAGAAAAAGCAGAGGAATATACAGGATCCCAGGGCATTACAAAATTTGTGATTTATGAAACCGCTACAGGACTGGCGGCAATTGTCACCTTTGTAGTACTCTATCTGGGGATTATCTTTCTGATTTCAGGAGCGGCAATTCTTGCATTGAAAGCGTTGTCTGAGAGTACGGACAGCAAAGGAAGATATGAAATCCTCAGGAAGGTGGGAGCGGATGAAAAAATGCTTCATCGTGCGCTGTTCTGGCAGATAGGACTGTTTTTTATACTGCCTCTTTTTTTGGCAGTCATCCATGCATGGTTCGGCATGCGGTTTATATCGTTTATGCTCCAAGCCTTTAATCAGGGCAGCATGCTTTCGGGCGTGGGTATTACGGCAGCGCTTCTGCTTGCGGTTTACGGCGGCTACTTTATTGCTACTTATTATGGAAGCAAAAGGATTGTGGAGGAAAAATAGGACAGGCAGCACCCATTTACCGGGTGCTGTTTCCTATTGCCAAAAAAACGACCAAATCTTTGTTGGTTTTGATGGTAGAAATCCGAGTGGAGAGTGTGGTACAATGGGTGTACTTTGTGAAATTAATGCTTTGTAGTGTTAAAGTGCAGGGGAATGGAAGGAAACTTGGAGGATAAATTATGATATGGTCAAAAGAAGAAACCTTGTCAAGACAGGAAATAGAAGCCATACAGCTTGAGCGCTTAAAACAGACGGTGCATCAGGTATGGGATAAGGTACCTGCCTATAGAAGGAAGATGGAGGAGGCAGGTGTTGCGCCTGCTGATATCAAGTGCCTGAAGGATTTGGCAAAGCTGCCCTTTGTCACGAAGCAGGATTTGCGTGACAATTATCCTTTCGGTCTGTTTGCCGTAGACAAGGAAGAGCTTGTGCGTATTCATGCGTCCAGCGGCACTACCGGCAAGCCTACGGTAGTCGGATATACAAGAAGAGATTTGCAGATGTGGACGGAATGTGTATCCCGTATTGCGGTAATGGGCGGCGCCACCAAAAAGGATGTGGCACAGATATGTTTCGGATACGGTATGTTTACCGGCGCGCTGGGACTGCATTACGGCCTTGAAAATATCGGTGCGACCATGGTTCCCTCTTCTACGGGTAATTCCGAAAAGCAGATTATGTATATGAAGGATTTTGGCACCTCGCTTCTGGTAGCAACGCCCTCCTATGCGCTCCGGTTAGCGGAAGTGGCGCAGTCCATGGGCATCGACCCCAAAAAGGATTTACAGGTAAAAATAGGTCTGGTGGGAAGCGAGCTTTTAACAGATGCCATGCGTGCGGAGATGCATAAGCTCTGGGGAGATGATATAAAGGTGACCTCCAACTACGGCATGAGCGAGCTGATGGGTCCCGGTGTATCCGGAGAATGCGAATATCTCTGCGGTATGCATATTAACGAGGATTATTTTATTCCGGAAATTATAGATCCAAAGACCGGCGAGGTACTGCCTCCCGGAGAGAAGGGCGAGCTGGTTGTGACCTGTATTTATAAGGAAGGCCTTCCGCTTATCCGCTACAGGACAAAGGATATCACCCGTCTTATCTATGAACCCTGCAAATGCGGGCGTACCACCTGCCGTATGGAAAACCTGGACGGCAGAACGGATGACATGCTGAAAATCAGAGGCGTAAACGTATTCCCCAGCCAGATTGAAGAGGTTATCTTAAGCGTGGAGGAAATCGGTCCCCATTATGAGATTATCCTGACCCGTGAAAATCATACGGACAGAATGGAAATCAGGGTAGAACTGTTAAAGGCAACCGACTCCTTTAAGGAGCTGGAAGCCATTGAAAAGATGATAAAGAGCAAGCTGCGCGTGATGCTGGGGCTGGATGCCAAAATCAGTCTGGAATCCCCCAATACGCTGCAGCGCTTTGAAGGAAAAGCCAAAAGAGTAAAAGATTTGAGAAAGGATGTATAGACGTGGCAGAGAAAAAAATTATGTTGGGAAATGAGGCGATTGCCAGAGGTGCATATGAGGCAGGAGTAAAGGTTTCTGCTGCTTATCCCGGCACGCCCAGTACAGAAATCAGTGAAAATATCGTAAAATATCCGGAGATTTACGCAGAGTGGTCTCCCAATGAAAAGGTAGCTATGGAGGTGGCAATAGGTGCTTCCATAAGCGGTGTCAGAGCTATGGCTTCCATGAAGCATGTAGGGGTAAATGTAGCAAGCGACCCTTTGTATACCATTTCCTACGCAGGTGTGAACGGCGGTTTGGTGCTGGTGGCAGCAGACGACCCCGGCCTTTACAGCTCCCAGAACGAACAGGATTCAAGATGTGTGGCGAGAGCTGCCATTGTGCCGGTTGTAGAGCCCTCTGACAGTGCGGAAGCAAAGGAATTTATGAAATTTGCTTTTGAGGTAAGTGAAAACTACGATACACCGGTGATCTTAAGGACTACTACAAGACTTTCCCATTCTCAGGGAACAGTGGAGCTGTGTGACAGGGTGGAGCCTGAAGACAAGGCTTATGAGCGCAATCCGGCTAAATTCGTTATGATGCCCGGCAATGCGAAGGGCCGTCATCTGTATGTGGAAGAGCGGATGAAGAAGCTTGCAGAAGACAGCTGTGATTTTTCTATTAACAGAGCAGAGTACAGGGACACTTCCATCGGTTTTATTACCAGCGGTATTCCTTACCAGTATGTAAGGGAGGCGTGTCCTGATGCGTCTGTCTTAAAGCTTGGTATGGTGCATCCCCTGCCCAGAAAATTAATTGAAGAATTTGCTTCTAAAGTAGATAAGCTGTACATATTTGAAGAGCTGGAACCGGTTATAGAGGAGCAGGTACGTTCCTGGGGCATTAAAGCTGTCGGCAAGGAAATCTTTACCATTCAGGGAGAGTACAGCGCCAATATGCTGCGCAAGGCCGTGCTTCAGGATACTTCCTTTATGGAAGAACCGGAAAAGGTGCCTGCAAGACCGCCTATTTTGTGTCCCGGCTGTCCCCACAGAAGCGTATTTTCCGTGCTTAACAAGTTAAAAATCCATGCGGCAGGGGATATCGGCTGTTATACCTTAGGTGCAGTTGCCCCCCTTAACGTTATTGATACCACGGTATGTATGGGAGCCAGCATTTCCACTCTTCACGGTATGGAAAAGGCAAAGGGAAAGGATTACATCAAAAACTGGGTTGCAGTTATCGGTGATTCTACCTTTATGCATACAGGCGTCAATTCCCTGATGAATATGGTATATAACCAGGGTAACGGCACGGTTATGATTTTAGATAACTCCACTACAGGCATGACAGGGCATCAGGACCATGCGGCAACCGGTAAGACGTTAATGGGTGAGGTGGTTCCTGCCATCAATATTTATGAGCTTTGCAAATCCATGGGCATCAAGCATGTCTGTGAAGTAAATGCTTTTGATTTAAAAGAGCTTGAGAGGGTTATCAAGGAGGAAACGAACAGGGAAGAGGTTTCCGTTATCATTACCAAGTCTCCCTGCGTGCTGTTAAAGGGCAATGTATTCCCCAATGTGTGCAGACCCATTCCTGAAAAATGTAAAAAGTGCGGTGCCTGTCTGCGTCCGGGCTGTCCGGCTCTGACAAAGAATGCGGACGGTACGATTTCCATAGACGAAACCATGTGCAATGGCTGCGGACTGTGTAAGAATCTTTGTATGTTTGATGCAATTTCCTGTGAGAAGCGATAGTATTTAAAGCAATGGTACTTGAAGAGACAGTACTTACAGAAGTTATTGAAAGAAAGCAGGAGGATGAATAAGTGGAAACAAAAAATATTATGATTGTAGGCGTCGGCGGGCAGGGAACGCTGCTTACCAGCCGTATTTTAGGCGGTATGACGGTAGAAGCCGGCTATGACGTAAAATTATCGGAGGTACACGGCATGGCGCAGCGCGGCGGCAGCGTGGTTACCTTTGTACGCTACGGCAGTGAAGTGGCAGAGCCTATTGTAGAAGAAGGCTGTGCGGATGTACTGATTGCCTTTGAAAGGCTGGAAGCTTTAAGATATGCTCATTTTCTTAAAAAAGGCGGCGTTATCGTGGTAAATGACTGGCGCATCGATCCGATTACGGTGGTGACCGGCGCAGCAGCCTACCCTGAAAATATTATAGAAAAGCTGTCAGAAAAGTATAAGGTATATGCTATAAATGCTATGGAAGAAGCAGCGGCGTTAGGCAACGTGAAGGCTTTTAACGTAATCGTATTGGGACTTGCGGCAAAGCATATGGACTTTGATAAGGATATGTGGCTTAAGGTAATCGAAAAAACAGTGCCCCCTAAGACGGTGGAAATCAACAAAAAGGCGTTTTTAAGAGGCTTTGAAGACTAGGAGGAAAGGCAAAATGATATGGAATGAAACGAAGGAATGTATGAGCAGGGATGAGATGACCGTCCTGCAGAGTGCAAGACTGGTAAAGACGGTGGACAGAGTCTACCATAACGTACCGTTTTACCGTAAAAAAATGCAGCAGCTGGGGATTGAACCCGGTGATATCAGAGGGCTTGAAGATTTATCTAAATTACCCTTTACCACCAAAAGTGACTTAAGGGACAATTATCCCTTCGGCCTGTTTGCAGTTCCCCAGTCGGAAATCGTAAGAGTGCATGCCTCCAGCGGTACCACAGGCAAAGCAACGGTAGTGGGATATACCAGAAGAGATTTGGAAATCTGGAGCGAATGTGTGGCAAGAGCGCTTTCCATGGCAGGCGTGACAAGAGATGATGTTATTCAGGTAGCCTACGGCTACGGTCTTTTTACCGGGGGCTTGGGCGCCCACGGCGGAGCAGAAAAGCTGGGAGCCATGGTAGTGCCCATGTCTACCGGCAATACGAAAAAGCTGACTACCATGATGAAGGATTTCGGCGTAACGGCCATTGCCTGTACCCCTTCTTACCTGTTGCATATTGCTGAGACATTGGAGGAGGCGGGAGATATTCCCAATATCAAGTTAAAGGCAGCCATTTGCGGTGCAGAGCCATGGACCGAAAATATGCGTAAGCAGATTGAAAATAAATTGCATATCAATGCCCATGATATTTACGGCCTCAGTGAGGTTATGGGACCGGGTGTTGCCTGCGACTGCCGTTTCCATAAAGGGCTTCATGTTTATGAGGACCATTTCCTGCCTGAAATTATCCATCCAGAGACGCTTGAACCTGTGGCTGCGGGAGAGACGGGAGAACTGGTATTTACTACCATCACCAAAGAAGGGCTTCCTCTTTTGCGTTACAGGACAAGAGACCTTACCAGCATTGACTATACACCCTGCGAATGCGGCAGGACGCTTGCAAGAATCAGCCGCTTCAAGGGCCGTTCTGATGATATGTTGATCATCCGCGGCGTCAACGTATTCCCGTCCCAGATTGAGTCGGCACTTCTTGAAATGGGCGAAACAACGCCTCATTACATGATGATAGTGGACCGTATAAACAATCTGGATACCCTTGAGGTACAGGTAGAGGTAGAAGAAAGATTTTTCTCCGATGAAATAAAGGAGCTTGAAAAGCTGACAAAGAAGATAGCTACCGTTATTCAGCATGCTATCGGTCTGGCTGTAAAGGTAAAGCTTGTGGAACCGAAGACAATCGAGAGAAGCATGGGCAAGGCTGTCCATGTCATTGATAAACGTAAACTGGTTTAGGAAAGGAGAGGCTTATGTATATTAAACAATTATCCGTTTTTATTGAAAACAGAGAAGGCAGACTGGAGGAGGTATTGGACGTGTTAAAGCAGAATGATGTCAATATCGTATCCTTAAGTCTTGCGGATACCAGCGATTACGGCCTTTTAAGGCTTTTGGTAACAAAACCGGAGGCAGGAAGGGAAGCCCTTTCGGCAAACGGCTTTTCCGCTATGCTGACAGACGTGCTGGGCATTAAGCTCTGCCACAGGGTAGGCCAGCTGCAGGAGCTTTTGGAGGTAATCTGCAAATCCGGCATCAATATTGAATATATGTATGCACTTTCCACGGGAACGGATGACGCTTCCATCGTATTAAAGACCTCTGACCTTGCAAAGGCGGCAGAGGTACTTAAGGGAACAGACGTGGAGCTGGTGACAGCGGAAGAAATTCAGAATATGTAAAGAGTAATGACGGTGATTGAAAAATAGTTAAGTGCAACTTATATTCCGATGAAAAGCCCTTAAAAAACGTCAGCACTTGGGCTGTGTATTTTACAGCCCTATGTACTGCTACGTTTTTTACGGAGCGAGAGCGCGGTTTTCATGGAATATAATTGCACCAAAATATTTTTCAATTACCTGAAAACGTATACAAAATGTGAGAGGGATAAGGAATGATAGCGAAGGTTTTGATGTTACTGGTATTTTTTTGCGTGATGTTAGGTGTGGGGCTGTATGCCAGACGGCACGCTACCAATGTAGATGATTTTGTATTGGGAGGCAGGAGCGTAGGCCCGTGGCTTACTGCTTTTGCTTACGGCACCTCCTATTTCAGCGCGGTGGTTTTTGTGGGATATGCGGGGCAGTTCGGTTATAAGTACGGACTGTCGGCAGTCTGGATTGGTATCGGCAACGCCTTAATCGGTTCTCTGCTTGCCTGGGTGGTATTGGGGCGCAGAACCCGTATTATGAGTAAGCATCTGCGGGCAAAGACCATGCCGGATTACTTTGGCAAACGCTTTGACAGCAATGCACTCAGGGTTGCAGCATCTTTGATTTCCTTTGTGTTCCTGATTCCTTATACGGCATCGGTGTATAACGGCCTTTCGAGGCTGTTTGAAATGGCCTTTGACATTCCCTACGCGGTGTGCGTTGCCGTAATGGCGGCACTGACCTGTGTCTATGTTATTATGGGCGGTTATATGGCTACGGCAATCAACGACTTCATACAGGGTATCGTCATGCTCTTTGGCATTGTGGCAGTTATTGCGGCTGTATTGAACGGACAGGGCGGTTTTATGGAGGCTGTATTCAGGCTTTCCGAGATTCCAAGCGATATTGCGGTGACAAAAGGACAGCAGGGAGCATTTGCCTCCTTCTTCGGACCGGACCCCTTAAATCTGTTAGGTGTAGTAATCCTGACCTCCTTAGGAACCTGGGGACTGCCTCAGATGGTACATAAATTCTATGCCATAAGGGATGAAAAGGCTGTAAAGACAGGAACTATTATTTCTACGGTATTTGCGGTAATTATTTCCGGCGGCTGCTATTTCCTTGGCGGTTTCGGCAGGCTTTTCGATACGGAAGCTATCAGAAACGCACAGGGCGGCGTTATCTATGATGCGATTATTCCGGTTATGCTAAATACACTGCCCGATATTTTAATCGGAATCGTTATTGTGCTGGTACTGTCAGCTTCCATGTCAACGCTGTCCTCTCTGGTACTGACCTCCAGCTCTACGCTGACTCTGGATTTTATCAAGGGAAATATTGTGAAAAAGATGGATGACAAAAAACAGCTTTTATGGATGCGTGTATTTTTGATTGTCTTTGTGGCAGTTTCTGTAGTACTGGCACTTGACCCTCCTGCTTTTATTGCGCAGCTTATGGGTATTTCCTGGGGAGCGCTTGCAGGCGCTTTCCTGGCACCCTTCCTTTACGGTCTGTATTGGCGGGGAGTGACGAAAGCGGCTGTCTGGGCAAGCTTTGCCTGCGGTATCGGCATTACGGTATCCAATATGTTCTTTAAATTTATAGAATCTCCGATTAATGCAGGTGCAGCTGCTATGATAGCAGGTCTTATCGTAGTACCGGCTGTGAGCCTTATTTCTCCCAAGATGAAGAAGGAGAAGACGGATGAACTGTTTATCTGCTATGAAGAGCTGGTAACGGTTGAGCAGAAATTGGTGCTTACGGATGAGGAAAACGAAGAATAAGGAAAGATTAGCTTTTTGCTGTTGACTTTTTTGATAAACAGGTATAAACTGAGTATAGTTGCATAGTGATGATATTAGAAAGAGTGGCTTGCGCCACTCTTTCTTGTATGTGTGTAACAAAAAATGGTGTGATATATTCCGCCATGCAGGAAAATACAACTTCATATGGAAAGGAAAAGGTGGGTACATGTCTAAAAGAGAGACATACGAATCCAAAACAGAGGCACTGCTTACACCCATAGCTTCCGCAAACGGTGTGGACATCTATGATGTGGAATATGTAAAAGAAGGTGCAGACTGGTATTTAAGAGCTTATATTGACAAGCCGGAGGGAGTAAACATTCAGGATTGTGAAAATGTAAGCAGGGCCTTGTCCGAGGTACTGGATAAGGAAGATTTTATCGAGGACGCTTATATATTGGAGGTTTCAAGTCCGGGACTTGGCAGAACCTTAAAAAAGGATAAGCATTTTGAAAAGAGCCTCGGAGAAAAGGTAGAGGTTAAAACGTATAAACCAATTGAAAAATGCAAAGAATTTTCAGGCGTATTGAAAGCCTATGATGCGGATTCCATAACCGTAGAAACAGAGAGCGGGGAAATGGTATTTGCAAAAAGCGATGTGGCGCTTATCAGGCTTGCGTTTGATTTTTAAAATATAGAACGAAAACAGGAGGATAACGGAAAATGAATAAAGAATTGATGGAAGCACTTGATATATTAGAAAAGGAGAAGGAAATCAGCAAAGAAACATTGTTTGAAGCGATTGAAAATTCTCTGGTAACGGCATGCAAAAACCATTTTGGCAAGGCGGATAATATTAAGGTGGAAATCAACAGGGAAACCTGCGACTTTTTATGCTATGCAGAAAAAGAGGTAGTAGAAACGGAGGAGGATGTGGAGGACGACTGCCTGCAGATTGCGCTTCCCGCCGCACAGGAGATTTCTTCCAAGGCAAAGGTCGGAGATATTCTGCATGTGGAAATCAAATCCAAGGAGTTTGGACGTATCGCTACCATGAATGCAAAGAATGTCATTCTGCAGAAAATCCGCGAAGAGGAAAGAAGCGTAATTTACAACCAGTACTATGAGAAGGAAAAGGATGTAGTGACCGGTGTGGTACAGCGTTATGTAGGACGTAATATCAGCATCAACTTAGGAAAGGCTGATGCCATGCTGACAGAAAGCGAGCAGGTGAAGGGTGAGGTATTTAAACCTACCGAGAGAATCAAGGTTTACATTCTGGAAGTAAAGAATACCCCGAAGGGTCCCCGTATCAATGTAAGCCGCACACATCCGGAGCTGGTAAAGAGACTGTTTGAATCCGAAGTAACGGAAATCAAGGACGGCACCGTAGAGATTAAGAGCATTGCCCGTGAGGCCGGCAGCCGTACCAAGATTGCAGTGTGGAGCAACAATCCCAATGTAGATGCCGTAGGCGCCTGTGTAGGATTAAACGGTGCCAGGGTAAACGCCATAGTAGAAGAGCTGCGCGGAGAGAAAATAGATATTGTAAACTGGGATGAGAACCCCGGCAATCTGATTCAGAATGCATTGTCTCCCGCCAAAATCGTTGCTGTATTCGCTGACCCGGATGAAAAGACTGCGAAAGTAGTCGTACCCGATTATCAGCTTTCCCTTGCCATCGGTAAGGAAGGACAGAATGCAAGGCTTGCCGCAAGACTGACAGGCTACAAGATTGATATCAAGTCAGAGACACAGGCAAAGGATGCTCCCGGCTTCAGATACGAGGACTATGTGGATGAGTATGACGAGTACGAGGACGAAGACTATGAAGAGGACGGCTTTGAAGAGTCCTATGAGGAGGCTGCTGATATCGATAATGAATAAAAAAATTCCTTTAAGACAATGCATTGGCTGCGGTGAAATGAAGAGCAAAAAAGAAATGATGCGCATTTTAAAAACACCGGAAGGCCCCATTGTTTTAGATGTAACAGGTAAAAAGAACGGAAGGGGCGCATACCTTTGTAAGAGTGCCGCATGTTTGAAGCAGGCAAGAAGGAACAAGGGATTGGAACGTTCCTTTAAAATGACTATTCCGGATGAGGTTTATAAGGACTTGGAAAAGGAGTTTAGTGAGATTGAAGCAGAATAAGATATATGCACTGTTAAGTCTGGCAGCGAGGGGCAGGAATGTGGTAAGCGGTGAGTTTTCCACAGAAAATGCCGTAAAGAACGGTTCGGCTGTGCTGGTTATCGTAGCAGAAGATGCGTCAGACAATACAAAAAAGCTTTTCAGGGATAAGTGCGCTTTTTATAATGTGCCGGTATATACATACGGGACTAAGGAGGAGCTGGGGCATGCCATGGGAAAGGGCGAACGTACTTCGGTTGCACTTATCAATGAAGGTCTTGCGCACACGGTAACAAAACATCTGGAAGAATTGCAAAACTAGGAGGTTTAAGAAGCATGGCGAAAATGAAGATACATGAACTTGCAAAAGAATTAGATAAACAGAGTAAAGAAATCCTTTCTTTCTTACAGGAAAAAGGAATAGAAGCAAAAGCAGCGCAGAGTACGGTAGAGGATGACGCCGCGGAGATGGTGAGAAAACATTTCAGCGGTACAAAGGCTGCTGAAAATGTGCAGGAAGAAAAACCCGCAGAGCAGTCTGCTGTTTCAAAGGAAAAGAAGGAGGACGCTCCCAAAAAGAAAAAGAAGATTATTTTTGTGAGCAATCCCCAGAATTCCAGAGTACCGGGACAGCAGGGAAACAGGCCTTCGGGAAATAATCAGAGCAGGAGCAATGCAGGAGGGAAACCGGCTCAGAATACAAGACCGGCCCAGAATGTAAGACCGGGACAGCCGGCACCGGTAAGACCGATTAGACCCCTGACGCCTCCTTCTCCCACTCCCAGCGTACAGATGGTGCCGCCTATAAAGCAGCAGAAGAGCCAGCAGTCAGAGAATACGGCTGTAAATGCAGCAAAGGAACCTGCGCAGGCTGTAAAGCCGGCAGTACCGGAAAAAGTACAGGTAAGCGACACCGCAGCCGTTACGGAAAACAGACCGGAAAGAACGGATAGACAGGACGGAGCGGAAAGAGCAGACAGAAATGACAGGCCTCAGGGTCAGGGCTACCAGAACAGAGGCGACAGGCCTCAGGGTCAGGGCTACCAGAACAGAGGCGACAGACCTCAGGGTCAAGGCTACCAGAACAGAGGCGACAGACCCCAGGGCGGTCAGGGTTACCAGAACAGAGGTGACAGACCTCAGGGCGGTCAGGGTTACAATCAGAACAGACAGTCTCAGGGCGGCTATAACAGAACCGGACAGACGGGTCAGGGCTATAATCAGACAAGGACAGGAGGCGAGAGACCTTCTTATGGAAACGGCGGCAACAGAAGTGACAGACCTCAGGGTCAAAGACCGGACAGAAGAATGGAAGGCGGCAGCAGGCCGGGTGCTTTTGCTGGTCAGGGCGGTTTCCGCAGCAATGGCGCTAATGCGGGTGGTGACAGGCCTTATAACAATAGCAGCCGCGATAGCAGACCAGGCGGCGGACAGAGAGATAACTTCAGAAAACCGGGCCAGAGCAAAGGCTTTGTGGCAGAAGCTCCGATTAAGGATGCCGAAAAGCACAGAGATGAAGAAAAACGCCGCATCAGTCAGGAAAAGGATAAGCGTTCACGCAAGGACTTTATCTATGAAGAGGAGGATGCGGTAAAGAACAAACCGGGCAGATTTATCAAGCCGGAAAAGAAAAAGGAAGAGACGGTAGAGGAAGTTATCAAGGTTATTGTACTGCCTGAGAGCATTACCATTAAGGAACTGGCAGAAAAAATGAAGATTCAGTCCTCTGCCATTATTAAGAAGTTGTTTTTAGAGGGCAAAATCGTAACGCTGAATCAGGAAATTTCTTATGAGGAAGCAGAAAATATTGCCATGGAATATGAAATTCTCTGTGAGAAGGAAGTTAAGGTAGACGTTATCGAGGAACTTTTAAAGGAAGAAGAAGAGCAGGAAGAGGAAAAGGAATCCCGTCCTCCTGTAATCTGTGTTATGGGGCATGTAGACCACGGTAAAACCTCTCTGCTTGACGCTATCCGTAAGACAAATGTAACGGGAAGGGAAGCAGGCGGCATTACGCAGCATATCGGTGCATACACGGTTTCCGTAGATGACAGAAAGATTACCTTCTTAGATACACCCGGACACGAAGCGTTTACGGCTATGCGTATGCGCGGCGCCAATGCAACGGATATTGCGATTTTGGTAGTTGCGGCAGATGATGGCGTTATGCCTCAGACTGTAGAAGCAATCAATCATGCAAAGGCTGCCGGCATTGAGATTATTGTGGCAATCAACAAGGTTGATAAGCCCAGTGCCAACGTTGACCGTGTAAAACAGGAGCTGACAGAATATGAACTGATTCCGGTAGACTGGGGCGGAACAACGGAGTTTGTACCCGTATCCGCAAAATCAGGAGAAGGAATTGAGGACCTTTTGGAAACCATTCTTCTGACCTCCGATATTTTAGAGCTTAAGGCAAATCCCAACAGGCAGGCAAGAGGTCTAGTGATTGAAGGCGAGCTGGATAAGGGGCGCGGTCCGGTAGCAACCGTACTGGTACAGAAGGGTACCCTTCATGTAGGTGATTTTATTTCCACAGGCGCAAGCCACGGTAAAGTGCGTGCCATGATAGATGACAAGGGAAGAAGAGTAAAGGAAGCAGGACCGTCTACTCCCGTAGAAATCCTGGGTCTTAATGATGTTCCCAGCGCAGGCGAAGTATTTATTGCCCATGAAAATGATAAAACAGCAAAATCCTTTGCTGAGACCTATCTTGCACAGAATAAGGAAAAGATGTTGGAAGAGACTAAGAGCAAGATGTCTTTGGATGATTTGTTCTCTCAGATTCAGGAAGGCAATCTGAAGGAATTAAACCTGATTGTGAAGGCCGATGTACAGGGCAGCGTAGAGGCAGTAAAGCAGAGCCTTGTGAAGCTTTCCAATGAAGAAGTAATCGTAAAATGCATTCACGGCGGCGTTGGCGCCATCAACGAATCCGATGTTATGCTGGCAAGCGCATCTTCCGCGATTATCATCGGCTTTAATGTGCGCCCGGATGCAACGGCAAAAGCCATTTCAGAGCGCGAGGGCGTGGATGTCCGTCTGTATAAGGTAATCTATCAGGCAATCGAGGATATTGAAGCTGCCATGAAGGGTATGCTTGACCCTGTATTTGAAGAAAAGGTTATCGGTCATGCAGAGGTTCGGCAGATATTCAAAGCATCTGCAGTCGGCAACATCGCAGGCTCCTATGTGCTTGACGGTATATTCCAGCGAGGCGCCAAGGTGCGCATCAGCCGGGAAGGCAAGCAGATATTTGAGGGCGAGCTGGCATCCTTAAAGAGATTTAAGGATGATGTAAAGGAAGTAAAGGCAGGGTTTGAGTGCGGTCTTGTATTTGACGGCTTTGACCAGATGCAGGAGCTGGATGTTGTAGAGGCTTATATTATGGTCGAGGTACCACGCTAAAGGACTTTAGTGGGTAGGAAGAAATTCTAGAGGCTCGTACCAAAGGGTACTTCGCCAAGAATTTCCAAGTCTCAGCGGGGAGAATGACCCAGGGGGTCATTCTCCGTGGATGAGCAATAGCTCAAAAAAGGAGTATCAATGAGAAAAAACAGTGTAAAAAGCACCCGTATTAACGGGGAGGTGCAGCGTGTGCTGGCTGAGATTATCCGTGGGGATATTAAGGACCCGCGGATAAGTCCGCTGACCAGTGTGGTTGCGGTAGAGGTAGCGCCTGATTTAAAGACCTGCAAGGCATGGATCAGTGTGCTGGGGGATGATAAGGCAAGGGAAGAGACCTACAAGGGCTTAAAGAGTGCCGAGGGCTATATTAAAAACCAGCTTGCCAAAACCATCAACTTAAGGAATACGCCGGACATTACCTTTATTATGGACCAGTCCATTGAATACGGTGTCAACATGTCCAAAAAAATTGATGAAGTTATCAGAGGAGAGAAGTAGCCATGGATTTAAAAATGGAGTGTGCGAACGCAAAGAAAATCGGCATCAGCGCACATATAAGGCCGGACGGAGATGCCGTCGGGTCTTCCATGGCGCTGTATCTGTATTTAAAAAAGCTCTGCCCTGAGGCGGAAGTTAAGCTGTTTTCAGAAACGCCGCCTGCCTGTTTTGAGCATCTTAAATATGTAAAAGAGATTGATTCAGAGTATGTCTTTGACGGTATTTTTGATGTTTTTTTTGCACTTGACACCTCCGCCGACAGATTGGGGAAGGCCGAGGGCTTTTTTAAAAATGCAAAAAAGAAGATTAATATAGACCACCATATCAGTAATAAAAACGGCTGCGGGGATGTAAATGAAGTAAAGCCTGATGTGGGCTCTACCGCGGAAGTGCTTTACGGCATCTTTGAAGAAGCATATTTGGATGAAGATATCGCGGTGGCGCTTTATACGGGCATGATTCACGATACCGGTGTATTCCAGTATTCCAATACTTCGCCAAGAACCTTGGAGATTGCCGCAAAGCTGATAGGTTTTGGCTTTAATTTTTCCAAAATCATAGAAGAGAGCTTTTATCAGAAAACCTATTTACAGAATCAGATTTTGGGACGGGCTCTGATGGAAAGCCTTCGTTTTATGGGCGGCAGATGCATTGTAAGCTGTGTGGACAAAAAAATGATGGATTTTTACAATGTGGTGCCTTCGGATTTGGACGGTATTGTAAACCAGCTTCGGAACATAAAGGGCGTAGACTGCGCAATTTTTATGTATGAAACGGGTCTGATGGAATACAAGGTGAGTATGCGTTCCAATGAGTGTGTGGATGTGTCCAAGGTGGCTTCCTTTTTCGGGGGCGGCGGCCATATGAGGGCAGCGGGCTGCACCATGAAGGGAACCGTACATGATGTTATCAACAACCTTTCCCTGCATATAGCAGAACAGCTTAAAAGGTAATTACCAGGTCTTTTTGTGCAGTTAAACGCTCCCCTTTTTGTGCAGTAAAACGGAAACGGTTATAAGGAAAAGAGAGAATGTATAACGGAGTTATCAATATCTATAAAGAAAAAGGCTTTACCTCCCATGATGTAGTAGCAAAGATGAGAGGCATTTTAAAACAGAAAAAGATAGGACATACAGGTACCCTGGACCCGGATGCGGTTGGGGTACTTCCTGTATGTTTGGGAAGCGCTACAAGGCTTTGCGATATGCTGACAGACAGGGATAAGGAGTATATCGCATGCATGCGTTTTGGCGTGGTGACGGATACGCAGGACATGTCGGGTACTGTCTTGGAAGAAAAAGAAGTAACGGTCACAGAAGATGCGGCGCGGGAAATAGCCGCGTCCTTTATCGGCGAGTATGCGCAGATTCCGCCCATGTATTCTGCTATAAAGATAGACGGAAAACGGCTGTATGAGCTTGCAAGGCAGGGGCGTGAGGTAGAGCGGAAGCCAAGAAATGTTACGCTGCATGAAATAGAGGTTCTCAGTGTGCAGCTGCCGGAAATGACTTTTCGCGCAGCATGTTCTAAAGGAACCTATATCAGGACTCTTTGTCACGATATCGGAGAAAAAGCCGGCTGCGGCGGCGCTATGGTTTCCCTTAAAAGAACAAAGTCCGGACGCTTTACGGCAGATACGGCAATTACGCTTGAAGAGCTTACTAAGCTTAGGGATGAAGATAAAATAAATCAGGTATTGATTCCGGTGGATGAGATGTTTGAGGAACTTGCGGCTGTGCATGTACCGGAGCCGTTTGTAAAGCTTTTACAAAACGGAAACAGCTTTTATCTGCGTCAGATTCTGGAAAGACGGCTGTTTTGTAACGGTGAAGAGGTAAAGGTATACAATCAGGAAGGCCGTTTTTTCGGCATTTACAGATACGAAGAAACAGAACGCCGCTTTGTACCCCAAAAGATGTTTTTAGGAGACTAGGGAGGAAACTGCATGGAGATTATTACCGGTACTGCCGATTTTTATCTGAAAGAAGAAACAGCAGTGGCAATCGGAAAATTTGACGGCGTGCATATAGGGCACAGGCGGCTTTTAGAGGAAATCCTGACTGAAAAATCAAAAGGGAAAAAGGCGTGCGTTTTTACCTTTGATCCCCCTCCCGCTGTTTTTTTCGGAAAGGCAGACGAAAAAGAGCTGACTACCCGAGACGAAAAAAGAGCGCTTTTTGAACGTATGGGCATTGACATCCTGATAGAATTTCCCATGAACGAAAAGACGGCGGCAATGCTGCCCCAGGTATTTGTAACAGAAATCCTTTGCAGCAGAATGAAAGCAGGCCTCGTGGCGGCGGGGACGGATTTGTCCTTTGGCGCAAAGGGAGCAGGCAATGCGGCGCTTTTGCGTGCAATGGCGGCAGTATGCAGGCTTAAAGTACGCATTATAGATAAAATAACCTTAGAAGGGAAGGAAATCAGTTCCACTTTGGTAAGGAGCGCACTGGAAGCCGGGGATATGCCCTATGTGGAAAAGCTGATGGGGATGCCATATATGGTAAGCGGTATTGTGCAGCACGGCAACCATATCGGCAGGACGTTAGGGATGCCCACCGTTAATCTGCTGCCGCCGGATAATAAGCTGCTCCCCCCCTGCGGCGTATACTATTCAGGGGTTGCTATGGACGGAAGGTATTACAAAGGCATCAGCAATATCGGATATAAGCCGACTGTTCTGGAAAGCAGGAAACAGCTTGGGGTAGAAACCTATCTGTATGGATATGACGGTGACGCCTACGGAGAAGAAATAAAAGTAAGCCTGTATGAGTTTAAGCGTCCGGAGCAGAAATTTGAAAGCATGGAAGCGCTGAAAAAACAGATGCAGGAAGATATCGCAGCCGGAGCAGCATACTTTCGTTAAGGTATGCTGCTTTTTGGAAAATTTTGTTTTTGGTTGACAGGGCTATAAGAAGATGGTTATAATAAGTTCGTAATATTTTTGTAATAAATCAGCTTACAGGGAAAATACATTACATATAAATATAGAAAAAGAATATATTTGAAGGATAGAAGCATGAATAAAAACAAAAAAATTGTACGAATTATGACGATATGTGCTGCAGGCATGCTGCTTGCAGGTTCTGCGGAAGGAAAAATAGAGGCAAAGGCAGCAGGAACGGTGGCTGTTTCTGAAGTAACACCTTATGCCGGCGCAGCTTCTTTATTTAATATGACTTTGGATGAACAGGAGTGCCTGGCGGCAGCGGAGTCTTCCCACGGCGCTTTTTGGGGCTATACGAATTTGGGGATTGCCGATGTGGAAAGCGGTAACTTAAATGTCCGTGAGACACCAGGTACAAGCGGCAAACTGGTAGGTAAGATGCCTAAAGGCAGTGCCTGTGAAGTGCTGGAGGTAACAGCGGACGGCTGGGCTCATATTACTTCCGGAGAGGTAGAAGGGTATGTAAGCACGGAGTTTCTTTATATAGGTGCAGATGCGAAAATGCGTGCCATGGAATTAATCCGTACGGTAGCAGTTGTCAATGCAGATGCGCTTAAGGTACGGGATGATGCAAGCTTAGACGGCGCAGTGCTGACACAGGTGCCCTTAGGTGAGGAACTTGAGGTGGCAGAGGTGCTGAATGACTGGATTAAGGTATTAATCGATGGGGAAGAAGCATATGTTTCCGCCGATTTTGTTACCGTAGAGGAAAAACTGGATACGGCTGTTACCATGAGTGAACTGCTCTACGGACAGGGTGTTTCCGATTTGCGTGTAGATATTGCAGAATATGCAAAGCAGTTTTTAGGGAATCCGTATGTATGGGGCGGCACAAGCCTGACAAAGGGAGCGGACTGCTCCGGCTTTGTGCTGGCAGTATATAAAAATTTCGGCATTTCCCTGTCACACTCTTCCAGGGCACAGGCAGGTGAGGGAACAAAGATTACAGCGGAGGAGCTTCAGCCCGGTGATTTAATATTCTATGCCAACAGTGCCGGAACCATCAATCATGTGGCAATGTATATCGGAGACGGAAAAGTAATCCATGCAAGCAGTCCCAAGACAGGAATTAAGATTTCAAACTATAAATATCGTACTCCCGTAAAATATGTCAGTGTATTGCAGGAGTAAAGGAGCGGCCATGGAACAGGCACAGAACGGATTCATCCATGTGGATGAAAGCACCCGTAAGGAAATAACGGATACTATGCCGCCGGAGGAAGAAATGCAGGATCTGGCAGATTTTTTTAAGGTGTTTGGCGATGCCACCCGGCTTAAAATACTTTATGTGCTGAAATGCTCGGAAATGTGTGTTTTGGATATTGCCAGCTTACTGGGGATGACACAGTCGGCGATATCCCATCAGCTTCGGGTTTTGAAGCAGATGGCTCTGGTAAAGAACCGGAGGGAAGGCAAGACCATTTTTTATTCGCTTGCAGACAGCCATATTGTAACGATACTTAGCCAGGGGCTTGACCATATAGAAGAATGAGGAGGATGTATAAATGAGTGACTACTACAACAATGACCCTAATTATACCGGTCAGTATCCGATGAATCAGCCACAGCCGCAAAAGCAGGGCCTGTCCATTGCTTCCATGGTACTTGGTATCTGTGGTTTCTTGGCATGGTGTATTCCTTTACTGGGATTTCCGGTTTCCATCACAGGACTGGTACTGGGAATTGTAGGGATGAAAAAGGGCGGAAGGGGTATGGCTATAGCCGGAATCATTACATCGGCCATTACCTTGGTACTTACGCTTGCTAATTCTCTGTTAGGGGCTTATTTGGGAGCAACCGGCCAGTTGTATTATTAAGGCTTCTTATCAGAAGTTTGGGTGAAATTAAGAACGGAAAGAGCCTGTTTACAGAAAATCCATAAGAAAAGTAAGAAAACGGAAACGCAGCGCATGATACCTGTAAAGATATCATATGCTGCGTTTTATTTCTGACAAATGCAGATTCCGTACGATAAAACGTAAGTCTTACTTTTTATACAGAATCCGAATGGAATTTAAGATACAGAGCATGGCAACACCGGTATCGGCAAATACGGCAAGCCACATGGAGGCGTCTCCTGTAAGGCCTAAAATCATCACAAGGGCTTTTATGGCAAGGGCAAAAATAACATTTTGCTTTGCAATGCGGCCCGTAGCCTTTGCTATCCTGACAGAAGCGGGAATGGCGTTTACGCTGGAGGTCATGAATACTACATCTGCTGCTTCAATAGCAGCATCCGCCCCGCTTCCCATGGCAGCACCCACATCTGCACCGGCAAGCACCGGCGCATCATTGATGCCATCGCCTACAAACATAACGGCGCCGCGGGTATTGCGTATTTCCGTGAGCTTTTGAAGCTTATCGGCAGGCAGCAGCCTTGCATATACTTCATCAATTCCTGTTTTTTCTGCAACGGCTTTGGCACTCTCAGGCGCATCACCGGTCAGCATGGCTGTCATAAGCCCCTCTTTTTTCAGCATTTTTATGGCAGAAGCAGCCTCTTCCTTAATGGTATCGGCAATCACCAGGCTGCCTATATAGCTGCCGTCTTTTGCAAGAAGCACTTCGGTTCCGTAGGCAGAGGGAGTATAAGAGGAAATATCCACCCCTTCGTCCGTCAACAGCTTTTTGTTGCCGCAGAGAATGCTGCCGTCTGTTGCAGTAAGCCTGATGCCGTGGCCGGATATTTCGGTAATGGAGCCTTCTTTTTCTATAGGCAGGTTCTGAACCCGGGCAGCTTCGCAGATGCTTAAGCCAATGGGGTGTGTGGAGGCGGCTTCACAGGCAGCGGCAAGGGCTAACAGCTCTTTTTCGGAAAGGTCTTCCGAAGCGGGCAGCACGTTTTGCACCACGAAATTTCCTTTTGTAATGGTACCGGTTTTGTCCATGACGACTGCCTTTACATTTTTAAGGGCCTCAAGTGAAAGACCGCCCTTAAACAGAATTCCCTGCCTGGAGCCTGCGCCTATACCGGAGAAAAAGGCAAGGGGAACGCTTAAAACAAGCGCACAGGGACAGCTTATTACCAAAAAGGTTAAAGCGGTATATATCCATGTATTCCAGTCTCCGGTAACAAGGGAAGGCAGAATAGCGGTACAAAGTGCCAAAACTACAACAAACGGTGTATAGATTTTTGAAAAACGGGTGATGAAACGGTCAATTTTAGGTTTGCTTGCCGCGGCATTTTCCACGGAATCCAAAATACGGGTAACCATGGATTCAGAAAGCGGCTTTTCTACTTTAAGCTTTACAACGCCGGAAATATTCACACAGCCGGATAGCACACTGCTTCCCGGAAAGATGCTTACCGGGACCGGTTCGCCGGTGATGGGGGAGGTATCCAGCTGGCTTTCACCGGAAAGGATGGAGCCGTCTAAAGGAATACGGTCACCGGGCCGTACCAGCAGGATATCGCCTGCTTTTGCATTTTCGGCAGGGATGATGCTTATCTTGCTTCCCTGTATCAGGTTTACTGTTTCAGGGCGCATATCCAAAGCGTCCATAATCTGGCTGCGGCTTTTGGCTACGGCTTTATGCTCAAACCATTCGCCCACCCGGTAAAAGAGCATAACGCCTACCGCCTCGGGATATTCTCCGATGGCAAAGGCACCGATGGTGGCAATACTCATCAAAAAGTTTTCATCAAACAGATTTCCTTTAAAAATATTACGGATGGCAGTCAGTATAATGTGCAGACCCAGTACCAGATAGGCAGCTACAAGCAGGGCAGTGGAAAGAATAGGGAAGAAGGAAGTGACGGCAATACCGCCGGCAAACAAAACTGCGCCTGCCGCAATATTCAGCAAATCCTTTCTGCCTTCTTCTTCATCACCTGCCGGTTTTTTTTCGGATAGCTCTTTTGGAATAACAGTCACATCCGGTTCAATGGAGAGGCATGCTTCCTTTATCAGAGGCAGCAGGGTTTCATGGTCCATGGCTGCTACCTTAAGCTGCTTTGTGGCAAAGGTAAGGGAAGCGTATTCCACCCCGGGCAGGGACTGTATCCTGCGTTCTATTTTGGCAGCACAGTTGGCACAGTCCAGATTTTCAACGATATAGGTGCGGACAGGGGCATTGCCGGCGTCCTTGCAGGATTCCCCGTGAGCATGCTCTTCGTGTTCCTGCCCGCAGCAGCAGCCGGGAGCATGTTCTTCATGTTCCTGTCCGCAGCAGTCGTGAGTATGCGCCGTATGTGTCTCATGTTCCTGCTCCTGTTTAGGAACGCAGCAGGTATTTTGTTTTTTTGATTGAAAAGGTTTTGGGATCATAAGATAAATCCTTTCGTGATAAGATTATTTTAGTGACTGTAAAATTTCTGGAGGCAGTTGTCTTATATGAAAGCGGCAATCACCGTCATTTCTCGATATGTCTCCATTGATGAACATATGAATAACTGTTCATATGTATATATAACCATGATATGGGTAAATTGTCAATAGAAAAATATCAGAAAAAGTGGTAAGAATATAGTATGGTATTACAATACAAATTAGAAGTAGGAAAGGTACGGTTAAACACAGGATGAATCAGACAAAAAAACAGGATATGCTTACGGGAAAGCCCGGAAGGACTCTATTTTTCTTTGCACTGCCGATGATACTGGGCAATCTGTTCCAGCAGTTTTATAATATGGCGGATTCTATGATAGTGGGAAAATATGTGGGAGAGGATGCTTTGGCAGCGGTAGGTGCTTCTTATTCTCTGACTACGGTATTTATTATGATTGCCATAGGCGGCGGTATCGGCGCGTCTGTTATTACAAGCCAGTACTTGGGCGCAGAGGAATACGGCAATATGAAAACCAGTATTTATACGGCGCTTATCAGTTTTCTTTCTGTCAGCATCCTTTTGGCAGTTTTCGGTTATCTGTTCAATAGGACAATACTGATTTCCTTAAAGACGCCGGATAATGTTTTAGAAGAGGCGGTGCTGTATCTGGAAATTTATTTCTGCGGCCTTCCCTTTCTGTTTATGTATAATATTCTTTCTGCCATGTTTAATGCATTGGGAAAATCAAAAATTCCGCTTTTCCTTTTAATTTTTTCTTCCGTATTAAATGTTTTTCTGGATTTATATATGGTAAGGAGCCTGCATATGGGAGTGGCGGGCGTAGCGGTGGCTACTGTCATTGCCCAGGGGATTTCCGCAGTGATTTCCTTTTGTATTCTGATGCGGATTTTAAGGTACTATCAGACGGATAAGGAAAAGGTGAAAATCTATGACAGGGACATGCTTTTTCGGGGGACTAAAATTGCCGTACCTTCCATTGTGCAGCAATCCATAGTCAGTATCGGCATGCTGTTGGTGCAGTCAGTCGTAAACGGTTTCGGTTCTTCCGTTTTGGCAGGCTATTCTGCAGGTATGCGGATTGAGTCCATCTGCGTGGTACCGATGATAGCAACAGGAAATGCAGTCTCTACCTTTACGGCCCAGAATCTGGGAGCAGGACAGCAAAAACGGGTAAAAAAAGGCTATCATGCAGGATTTCTCATGATAGCGGTGTTTGCGGTTATTATCTGCGTCATACTGCAGCTGTTCCATGAAAGCATGATACAGGCCTTTTTGAAAGGAGACGGCGGGCTTGATGCTTACGAAACCGGCAGCAGTTACATGACCTTCATCAGCTGGTTCTTTGTACTCATAGGAGCCAAGGCGGTAACGGACGGCGTCTTAAGAGGCGCAGGAGATGTGGGCATGTACATGGCGGCCAATCTGGTCAATTTGTTTATACGGGTTTTTCTGGCAAATCTGTTAGCTCCCGCTGCAGGCGTGGCGGCGGTTTGGTGGGCTGTTCCCATAGGCTGGGGCGTCAACTTTATCATATCCTTTATCTGGTATAAAACAGGCAGATGGAGCAGGAAGCGTGTTATATAACGGCTTAAGCCGGAAAATCATTTTTGGGCATGCTGCAAAGCGGCTTCTAAAGCAGCATCGAAGGTACTCACTGATACGGGCCCGTTTACCGGTGTACGGTAGATGGGCATTTCACTGTCAAAGGCGCTGAAATACACGTAGCGGGAGGTGGTATTTATATGGGTGTAGTTTCCTTCTGCAACAATCTCAACATCTTTTCCGTCTAAGGTCATGCGCTTTAAGGCTGGTTCCTTTGCGGAATTTTTCTGGTAGTAGATATAGTCTCCGGCCAGGTTGAAGCAGTCCACTCTGTCATGGGTCAGGATTTCTACCACATCATCGTTTAAGGAATATCTGCACAGTCTGTAGTCAGAGGATACATCCAGATAATAAATATATCCGCTATCATAGACGGGATACCACAGGTTGCCTTCCCATACTACGGAAGATGCGCCGCTATGGGTATTGTATTGGCAGAGATAGTGGTTAGTCTCCGTACCGTTATAATATACCGTGCCGTCCGGCAGAGCGCAGGCAAAATTCCAGCCGGTATCCGCCAGCATTTCTTTTTCTGATTTGTCGATTTTCAGTTTGTAAAATTCGGCACCGTTATCGGCAGAGGACAGATAGTACAGATAGTTGTCGATAAGCTGCATATGAAAGACCAAATCCCGGGAAATGCAGGCGGCGTTTTCGCCGTTTAAATCGGAGCGGTACAGGCCATGGGCGCTGCGGACATAGCCAAGGCCCGAGGAGCCGGAGGCTTCCCTTTGGTAATAGAAAAGATGGCTGCCTCCGGCACTGATATTGGAGGCATTGACAGAATTCAGCTTTTTAAGGTCTGTTTCATCGGGGGACATGGAATAGAGGGCACCCCCGTCATAGGGATTGGAGAAATAGACGGTTCCGTCATACTCACAGAAGAGACCGCCGTTATTGGCATTGCCGGCGGTATTGCCCACGGTGCCGGCAGGAATGGGAGAAATCTTTTTTTGCAGAAGGGAAAGCAGTACGAAAAGAGAAAGTATCAAAACGGCTAAGATACAGCCGATAATCAGTTTTGTTTTTTTATTCATGCAGAAAGGCTCCTTTCCGTCAGGTTCATTTTACGTTTATTTTATACCATTATAGCCGCTATTTTACTTGCTATCAAGGGGGATTTGGTATAAGATAAGGAATAAAATAAAATGTGCCGGCAGGCCAAAAGGAGAGAAAATGGACTTAGGAGAACTGCGGGAGAAAATTGATGAAATAGACGCGCAGATAGTAGATTTGTATGAGCAGAGAATGGATGTCTGCAAGCATGTGGCGCAGTATAAAATAGAAAACGGGAAAAAGGTTTTTGACAGACAGCGGGAAACGGAAAAGCTGGAAAAGGTAAAGGCCCTTGCCCACAATGATTTTAACAGTCATGGCGTGGAGGAGCTGTTTGAACAGCTTATGTCCATGAGCCGCAAGCTGCAGTATGGGATGCTGGCGGAAAGCGGCAGTATGGGAAAGCTTCCTTTTATCGGAGTGGACAGCTTTGATACGGAGCATGCAAGAGTGGTATTTCAGGGAAGCGAAGGCTCTTATTCCCAGGCAGCCATGTTTTCCTATTTTGGTAAAAATGTAAACAGCTTCCATGTGGACACCTTCAGGGACGCCATGAGCGCCATTGAGGAAGGCAGTGCGGATTTTGCGGTGCTTCCCATTGAAAACTCTACGGCAGGCATTGTCAATGAAATATACGATTTGCTGGTAGAGTTTGAAAATTATATTGTGGGTGAACAGATTATTAAAATTGAGCATTGTCTTTTAGCCGTACCGGGAACGGATAAGAAAGAGATAAAGAGAGTATATTCCCATCCCCAGTCCCTGATGCAGTGCGCCCGGTATCTGCTAAACTGTGACTGGCAGCAGATCAGCATGAAGAACAATGCTTTTGCGGCAAAAAAGGTAGGTGAAGAAGGGGATAGGACCCAGGCTGCCATTGCAGGTGAGCATGCGGCGGATATTTACGGTCTTTCGGTTCTGGAAAAAGGAATTAACCAGTCGGATACCAATTCCACGCGGTTTATTATTGTTACCAACCAGAAAATATTTAAAAAGGATGCAGGCAAGGTCAGCATCTGCTTTGAAGTGCCTCATAAGAGCGGCTCCCTGTACCATATGCTGTCGCATTTCATATACAATAATCTCAATATGACAAAGATAGAGAGCCGTCCCATTGAGGATAGAAACTGGGAATACCGTTTCTTTATTGATTTTGAGGGGAATCTGGCAGACAGCGCCGTAAAGAATGCGCTGCGGGGCCTCAGGGAAGAGACGCGCAATATGAAGATTTTAGGTAATTATTAAATTTTGGGCAATTGTTAAAATTTAAGGCAGTTATTTAGGAGAGTAGATTGGTACGATGAGAGAACAGGAACTGATTGTATACAAAAATTTTGAAGACGGAGAATTGCTGTATGATATGGCTTTTCTCATGGAACACTACAAAGACGAGTATTATAACAGGGAGGATATGGCAGCGCTTTTTTATGACTGTATCCACAGGCTGATTGACCTGGCAGGCAGCCATGGTTTTCATGGCAATCTCTGGCACTGCTATCTGGCAAATCTTCTGGTAAACAATGAGAACAGCTACAGCAAGGCATGTGAAATCAGAGGAGAAGTGGAAGGCACGATAAACAGGGCAGTTCTCCATGATATTATTATTTTTAAAGAATTCTATGATTTTGATTTTGCACCGGTTATGGAGACGTTAAAGGTGCCGGAATATGAGCTGCTTTTGGATTATCAGGCCAGCATGCAGGAAAGCCGTGTATACAATACCCGTATCTGTGCCCGCATCTGTGATTTGGCAGTCCGTTTTCAGAAAAACCATACACCGGAGGAAATGAAGACAACCTTAACGGAATTTTATAAAGAATATGGTGTGGGAAAATTCGGTCTGCACAAGTCGTTTCGGGTTGTACATAGAGAAGATGGCGCGCATATTGAACCCATTTTAAATATTGCCCATGTAAAGCTGTCTGATTTGGTTGGCTATGAGCTTGCCAAGAAAAAGCTGGTGGATAATACAGAAGCCTTTGTAAACGGGAAAAAGGCGAACAACTGTCTTTTGTATGGGGATGCAGGAACCGGAAAATCCTCAAGCATCAAGGGAATTGCCAATGAATACTATCAAAAGGGACTTCGTATTATTGAAGTATACAAGCATCAGTTTCAGGACTTAAATGATGTAATCAGTCAGATAAAGAACCGGAATTACAAATTCATTATTTATATGGATGATTTGAGCTTTGAAGATTTTGAAATAGAATATAAGTATTTAAAGGCAGTGATAGAAGGCGGTCTGGAAAAGAAGCCTGACAATGTGCTGATTTATGCAACCTCTAACAGAAGACACCTTGTCCGTGAAAAATTCAGCGATAAGGAAGAAAGGCAGGATGACCTGCATAAAGGGGATACGGTGGCGGAAAAGCTGTCACTGGTATCCAGATTCGGCGTTACCATTTACTTTGGCGCGCCGGATAAAAAAGAGTTTCAGGAAATCGTGACAACCCTGGCACAGCGTTTCGGTATTGTCATGGATGAAGATAAGCTGCTTTTGGAAGCAAATAAGTGGGAATTAAACCATGGCGGACTTTCGGGAAGATGTGCCCAGCAGTTTATTGATTATCTGTTAAGTCAGGTGTGAGAAGGAACGCTTTACTGAAGGGTAAGGATAAAGAAGGAGGCAGAGATGAAGACTTTTGCGGCGATTGATGTAGGCTCTTATGAGCTGTCCATGAAAATCTTTGAGTTTTCCGGGAAAAACAGGATGAGGGAGATAGACCATATCAGACACAGGATTGATTTGGGCACAGAAACCTATTCCACAGGGAAGCTGAGCTATGAAAAGGTGGATGAGCTGTGCAGGGTACTGCGGCAGTATGCTGAAATTATGGATACCTACAGGGTAGATGCTTATAAGGCATACGGAACCAGCGCTATCAGGGAAATGGAAAATACTGCTATTGTACTGGAGCAGCTTGCCCAAAGAACCGGCGTACAGGTAGAGGTCTTAAGCAATTCGGAACAGCGTTTTTTGGATTACAAGTCCATAGCGTCCAGAGGAGAAGAGTTTGACCGCATACTGGAAAAGGGAACCGCCATTGTGGATATCGGCGGCGGCAGCATTCAGATATCCCTGTTTGACAAGGGAACGCTTACCACCACGCAGAATTTAAGGCTGGGTGTGCTGCGACTGCTTGAAAGACTGGGACGCATTAATGCAAAGCCTGCGCAGATGGAAGAGCTTCTTGGTGAAATTGATGATGCGCAGCTTTCCGTGCTGGACAGATTTTACTTAAAGGATACGAAGATAGAGAATGTCATACTGGTGGATGACTACCTTTCCGGCTGGCTCGGTAAAAAGAACGAGGACGGAGAGCGGGCAGGCTATGCAACCGGTGATGAGTATGGGCAGTTTATGGAGTTTCTAAGGAACAGGAGTACCGGTGAAATTGCAGTAAAGCTTGGCATTTCAGAGGAAAATGCAAGGCTCATGTTTGTATCGGCAGTGCTTTTAAACAGAATGATAGTCATGACGGGTGCCAAACTGATATGGGCTCCCGGTGTAACGCTGTGTGATGGCATTGCCTATGAATATGCACAGCAGCAGAAAATGGTAATCAGCGAACACAATTTTGAAAAGGATATTATTGACTGCGCTATCAATATCAGCAAACGGTATATGGGCAGCAGGAAGAGGGCAGAGACTCTGGAAAACCTGACCATGACCATTTTTGACAGTACCAAAAAGCTGCACGGGCTGGGAAAGAGAGAAAGGCTTTATCTGCGGATAGCGGCTATTTTGCATGACTGCGGCAAGTACATCAGTCTGGTGAATCTGGGTGAATGCTCCTATCACATTATTATGGCTACGGAAATGATCGGGCTTTCCCATATGGAAAGGGAGATTGTGGCAAATGTGGTAAAATTCAACCATGAGGAATTTTTGTATTACGAGGAACTGCACCGTGCCTCTTCGCTGGATAAACAGGCGTATCTGACGGTGGCGAAGCTGACGGCAATTTTAAGGATTGCCAATGGACTGGACAGAAGCCATAAGCAGAAGTTTAAAAATATAAAGGCAGTACTGCGGGAAAGGGAACTGATACTGACGGTGGATACGAAAGAGGATATCACGTTGGAAAAGGGACTTTTTGAGAACCGGGCACAATTTTTTGAAGAAGTATTTAATGTGCAGCCGGTGATTAAGCGAAAGAGAAACATTTAAGATTTTTTGTCAGGCATGGAGGTAAAAATGGGAGAAAAAAAGATAGACTACAGAAATTCCGAGTATTATACGAACAGGGAAATGAGCTGGGTGCTGTTCAATCACAGAGTGCTGTCTGAGGCAAGGGACAAAGCCCTGCCGCTGTTTGAGCGTCTGAAATTTTTAAGTATCACAGCATCTAATTTGGATGAATTTTTCATGATCCGCGTAGCCTCCTTAAAAGATATGGTAAATGCGGGCTATACCAAACGGGATATTGCCGGGCTTACGGCAAAGGAACAGCTTGAAAAGCTGGATGAGCAGATTCACGGACTGGTGGATTTGCAGTATTCCACCTATAACCGTTCCCTGCTTCCGCAATTAGAGCAGCATGGGCTGCATGTCATTAAAAAGCATGAGCAGCTTACGGAGAAGGAAGGAGCATATGTAGACAGGTATTTTGAAAATAACGTTTATCCGGTGCTGACGCCTATGGCGGTGGACTCCTCAAGGCCGTTTCCGCTTATCAGGAATAAATCCCTTAATTTGGGTGCGCTTGTAACCAAGAAGGCAGGAGAGGGAGAACTGGAATTTGCTACCGTACAGGTACCCAGTGTGCTGCCCAGAATGATAGAGCTGCCGGCAGGGAAGGAAGAGAGAAGGATAATCCTTTTGGAAGAAGTAATTGAGAGGAATATCCATAAGCTGTTTTTAAATTATGATATTGTCTGCGTACATCCTTTCCGCATTATGCGAAACGCCGATTTGACAATCGAAGAGGATGAAGCTGCCGATTTGCTGAAGGAAATTGAGAAACAGTTAAAAAAGAGACAGTGGGGAGAAGCTATCCGTTTAGAGGTTGAGGAAGGCATAGATAAGCGGTTATTAAAATTGCTGAAAAAGGCTTTGGACATCGGTCAGGAAACCATTTATTCCATAGACGGACCTTTGGATTTAACTTTTTTGATGAAAATGTATGGTCTGGAAGGCTTTGAAAAATTAAAAGCAGAAAAATATGTTCCGCAGCAGGTTAAAAGGCTGCCTGCAGGCGAGGATATTTTTGCTGCCATCAGAGAGGGCGATATTCTGCTGCACCATCCGTATCAGACCTTTATGCCGGTGGTGGATTTCATCAGGCAGGCAGCAAAGGACCCTGATGTGCTGGCAATCAAGCAGACCCTGTACCGTGTCAGCGGCAATTCCCCGATTATAGCGGCATTAGCACAGGCTGCGGAAAACGGCAAGCAGGTTTCCGTGCTGGTGGAACTGAAGGCCAGATTTGACGAGGAAAATAATATTGTGTGGGCAAGGATGTTAGAAAAGGCAGGCTGTCATGTTATTTACGGCCTGGTAGGCTTAAAAACCCACAGTAAGATTACACTGGTAGTCCGAAGGGAAGAGGACGGTATCAGAAGGTACGTGCATTTGGGAACCGGAAACTATAACGATGCCACTGCAAAGTTATATACGGATGTGGGTCTTTTAACCTGTTCGGAGGCAATCGGCGAGGACGCAACGGCAGTATTCAATATGCTGTCAGGCTATTCGGAGCCTCTGCACTGGAACAAGCTTGCCCTTGCCCCCCTTTGGCTGAAGGATAGATTCTTATATTTAATCAATCGTGAAAGAGACGCTGCACTTTCAGGAAAACCTGCTCATATTATTGCAAAGATGAATTCTCTCTGTGATGCAGATGTGATTGCGGCGCTTTATGAGGCCAGTGCAGCCGGAGTCACCATAGAACTGATTGTCAGGGGTATCTGCTGCCTGAAGGTAGGAATAAAGGACATCAGCGAGAATATACATGTGCGTTCCATTGTAGGAAACTTTTTGGAGCATAGCCGTATTTTTTACTTTGAAAACGGCGGCAGCCCTGAAATATACTGTTCCAGCGCAGACTGGATGCCGAGAAACCTGGAACGCCGTGTGGAAATACTGTTCACGGTAGAAAAGGAAGAGTTAAAAGAAGAGCTTTGGCATATTCTGCAAAGCCAGCTTAAGGATACGGTGAAGGCACATCTGTTAATGCCGGACGGAAGCTATGAAAAAGTAGACAGGAGAGGAAAAGAAACCTTTAATTCACAGGATGCCTTTTGCAGGGAGGCTGTGGAGCTGGCAGCAGAAAGCAGGGAAGAGGCTGACAGCAGGGTTTTTATTCCGGAGACACATCATGAATAAGATTATATTGGCAAGCGCTTCTCCCAGAAGAAGGGAACTTCTTTTGCAGATAGGAATCCCGTTTACTGTATTAACCGGCGCCTGTGAGGAAAAGATAAGCAGTGCAATCCCTTCGGAGGTTGTCTGTGAATTGTCAAGACAGAAGGCGCAGGCTGTTTTCAGGCAGTTTGCAGACGGAAAGCCTTTAGCAGAAAAAGAAGTATCGACAAGGGAGGAATTTTTCGTTATCGGGGCGGATACGATAGTTGCCTTCGGGGGCAGAATATTAGGAAAGCCGGAGAATGAAAAACAGGCTGCAGAAATGCTTACAGAGCTTTCCGGCCATACCCATGAGGTGTATACCGGTGTTACCTTCTGTTATAGCGATAAAGGAGAAGAGAAGATACACACCTTTTTTGAAAGGACGCAAGTGACCTTTTATCCCATGAGCAGAGAGGAAATAGAAGCTTACGTTGCCACAAAGGACCCTATGGATAAGGCGGGCGCCTACGGCATACAGGGACAATGTGCAGCCTATATCAAAGAAATCCGGGGAGATTACAATAATGTGGTGGGACTTCCTGTGGGAAGACTTTATCAGGAATTGAAGGAGTGTTTACGCAAATGAAAAAAGCAGTTATTTTTGACCTGGACGGTACGCTGACCGATTCTTTGGATTCTATTAAAATAAGCGCTGATATGGCGGTGGAAAAATTAGGATTTGGTCCCTATACGAAGGAGCAGTACAAATATTTTGTAGGAGACGGAGCCGCTGTTTTAATAGAAAGGTGTCTGGAAGCCGGAGGAGATAAGGAGCATGTGCATTTTGAAGAGGCATATGCAGAATATCAGAAGGTTTTTTCAAAATACTGTATGTATCATGTAATTCCCTATGAGGGGATAAACGAGCTGCTTTCTGCACTTAAGGAAAGAGGTGTGAAAATAGCGGTTCTCAGCAACAAACCCCATGAGAGAACGAAGGATGTCATTCATACTGTTTTTGGAAAAGACTATTTTGATATTGTACAGGGACAGATGGAAGGCATTGAAAAAAAGCCCAGTCCCGAAGGGGTATTCTGTATTCTCGATAAGCTGCAGCTTACGGCAGAAGAGATTTTATATCTGGGAGATACCGGGACGGATATGCAGACCGGCAAGGCGGCAGGTGCTTTTACCATAGGGGCTTTGTGGGGATTTCGGGAAAAACAGGAGCTTTTGGAAAATCACGCAGATGCAATTATTAAAAATCCGCTGCAGCTACTTGACTATTTGCAATAGAGAGAATATTATGAATGCATAAAAAGTAAAAACTAGGAGGCATATGGTATGCATGAGTTTGATGATGCTGTTTTAACCTGTTTTTTAAAAAATCAGTTACAGCTTTTTCCTGAAACTGTAGCAGCTAATTTAGAAGAAGCAGAAGCTTTTTTAGAGGAGTGCATGGCAGTTGTTGTGGATTCGGTAGAAGAGATTATTGAATACTTTGATGAAGAAGGTATTGATATGGACGGTGCCATGGACGAGGAAATTTTAGAGGCATCGGAAGTGTTTGATATCGGTGACGGCCGCTACCTGATTGTAGAAGGCTGATTACGCTGTGAATGACGGCCCCCTTTCAGCTGCGGACAGAGCATGAGAAGTCCGATGGCTTAGAGGGGGCTTTTATTATATAAACGTACTTTTGAATAAAAGCAATTGATTTTATGAAAAACATATGCTATTATCTTTTTAAGCAAATTTTCTATCGGATATATCTCATTCAGAATACATAATTCTGAATATCCCATAAATTTCTTAAGGCAGTTTGCCTCATTTCAGAAAATTCTTGCTTACCATCACATTAAATAGCAGGAGTTTTCTGACACAGAAACCTCCCAAACAACAAAAAAGAGAGGTTTTATGGATACACGTGAGAAAAAACAGCAGGTGTTGCAGTGGCATCCGGCTTTTTTTGCAGGTTTACAGATTGAGTTAAAAGGGGATGCAGAAAATCTTATTTTTGAAAACGAGCATCAGTTGGGTACCAAGCCGAAGGAGATTGATGTATTAATTATAAAAAAAGAGGTTGCTAAGCCGGTTCGTAAGAATATTGGAAGGATTTTTAGAAAGTATAATATTATAGAATATAAAAGCCCGCAGGATTATCTTGGGGTGGATGATTTCTATAAGGTTTATGCTTATGCCTGTTTTTACAAGTCAGACGCAGCCGGAGAAGACAGCATAAAGATAGAAGAAATTACGATTTCTTTCGTGTGCAACAGTTATCCGGAGAAGCTGATAAATCATTTGAGGGAAATTGGAAATTATAGTATCATAAAGAAGACAAATTATATAAGTCGGTTATG
This sequence comes from uncultured Lachnospiraceae bacterium, assembly GCA_900551115.1. GTDB lineage: Bacteria > Bacillota > Clostridia > Lachnospirales > Lachnospiraceae > Acetatifactor. The sequence continues at coordinate 76,394 of URUY01000007.1, read as the reverse complement.
GATATGATAGTGCGTGCAAACAAGGAGAAATTTGTGGAGGTAAAAACTATGTGTGAGGCATTGGAAGAATTGATGAAGGATGAACTGGATGCAAAAGAAGAAGAAGGAGAAACGAAAGTAAATTCATTGATTGTCAAACTCAGTGAGGCAGGAAGAATGGAGGATATTGTCCGTGCTGCCAAAGATAGAGAGTATCAGAAAAAGTTATTTGCAGAATTTGGCATCTGACGGTTTATATTGTGCAAGGAGGAAGGGCATATGTGTACGGCAATAACCTATCAAACAAAAGACAGTTACTTTGGAAGAAATCTTGACCTGGGGTATTCTTACAAGGAAACGGTAACGGTAACACCCAGGAATTATCCGCTTGTATTTTGCAAGGTTCCCCAAATGGATTCCCATTATGCCATGATTGGCATGGCATTTGTAACAGAGGATTATCCCCTTTATTATGATGCGACGAATGAAAAGGGCTTAAGCATGGCAGGACTGAATTTTCCCGGAAATGCGGATTATAAGCCTTGCGTAGAAGGGAAGGACAATATTACCCCCTTTGAATTTATTCCCTGGATTTTAGGACAGTGCGCCACACTTGAAGAAGCGAAAAAGCTGCTTGAAACGATTAATTTAGTGGATATAAGCTTTAATGAGCAGTTGCCGCTGTCTCCGCTGCACTTTATCATTGCGGATAAAGAAAGTGCTGTTACAGTAGAAAGCGTAAAAGAGGGACTGCGGGTTTATGATAACCCGGCAGGCGTTTTGACGAATAACCCTGCCTTTGACTTTCACATGTTTAACCTGAATAATTATATGAATCTTTCCAGAGAAGAACCGGCAAACCGTTTTTCTGACAAACTGGATTTGAAAACTTACTGCCTGGGTATGGGTGCCATAGGGCTTCCGGGAGATTTGTCATCTACCTCCCGTTTTGTAAAAGCTGCTTATACCAAGCTTAATTCTGTTTCCGGAGACTCGGAATCTGAGAGCATCAGCCAGTTTTTCCATATTTTAGATTCTGTTTTTCAACAGAGAGGTTGCGTACATTTAGGCGATGATAAGTACGAAATCACGGTATACAGCTCCTGCTGCAATGCAGATAAGGGTATCTATTATTACAGGACTTATGAAAACAGTCAGATTACCGGTGTTGATATGCACAGGGAAAATCTGGAGGGCAGCGAGCTTGTTTCTTATCCTTTAATAAAAGGGCAGCAGGTCTTTATGCAGAATTAACCCATTTTGACTTCATTTATGAAAAAATCTGTAAAAATATAAATTTTCCCTTGTGTTAGAGTAACGGGTATAGTAGAATATACAAGATGTGTATGATTGTATACGATTATCCAATTGGATAAAATAAGGGAAGTTTATAGAGGATGGTGGCAAAATGAAGTCATACAGAGAAATGAGCAAAAGTGAACTGGAAGCGCTTGCTGTGGAATTGGAGCAGGCCTATGCAGATGCAAAGGGTAAAGGGCTTAAGCTTGATATGTCAAGAGGAAAGCCGGCGGCTACCCAGCTTGACATGACCATGCCGATGATGGATGTTCTGTGTGCAGAAAGTATTTTAAAGACTGAGGACGGAATGGACTGCAGAAATTACGGTGTGTTAGACGGTATTCCGGAAGCGAAGGCTCTGATGGGAGAGATGATGGGAGTATCTGCCGACAAGGTAATTGTGTGCGGTAATGCCAGTCTTACTATTATGTATGATACGGTGTCACGTTCCATGACCCATGGCGTATGCGGCAGCACGCCCTGGTGTAAGCTGGAGAAGGTTAAGTTTTTATGTCCGGTACCGGGATACGACAGACATTTTGCTATTACGGAGCATTTCGGCATTGAAATGATTACGATTCCGATGACACCCACGGGACCTGATATGGATATGGTAGAAAGCTATGTAAACAATGATGCGGCTGTGAAGGGTATCTGGTGTGTGCCCAAGTATTCCAATCCGCAGGGGATTACCTATTCCGATGAAACGGTAAAGCGGATGGCGGCGCTTAAACCCGCAGCAGAAGACTTCAGAATTTTTTGGGATAATGCCTATATCATTCATCATCTGTACGAGGACGATCAGGATGAGCTGTTAGAGATTTTGGGAGAATGCGAAAAAGCAGGCAACGAGGATATGGTATATGAATTTGCTTCCACCTCCAAGGTAAGCTTTGCCGGAGCAGGCATAGCGGCAGTGGCAGCTTCTAAAAAGAATTTGGATTTTATGAAAAAATCCATGACGATTCAGACAATCGGTCATGATAAAATCAACCAGCTCCGTCATGTCAGATATTTTAAGAATCTGGACGGCTTAAAGGCGCAGATGAAAAAACAGGCGGACATCATGCGTCCCAAATTTGAAGCAGTGATTTCCATATTGGAAAAGGAACTGGGGGGCTTGGAAATTGCAGAATGGATTAAGCCTAAGGGCGGCTACTTCATTTCTTTTGAGGCAATGGAGGGCTGCGCTAAAAATATTGTTGCAAAGTGCAAGGAGGCAGGTGTTGTACTGACCGGCGCAGGCGCTACCTATCCCTATGGAAAGGATCCAAAGGATTCCAATATCCGTATTGCGCCTTCTTTCCCGACACCGGAAGAAATGGCACAGGCTGCGGAGCTGTTTGTACTCTGCGTAAAACTGGTGAGTGTGCAAAAGCTGTTGGGAAGATAAAGCAAAAGGGCTTTGGCACGGAGAAAAAGCAGATATTTTTCAGACGTTTTTAGGGATGCTTACGTTGAAAACGGAGGGTGAAATGGCAGAAGAATTTAAGAGACTGGGCAGAGAGCTTATCCATAAAGGCAGTATCATTGATTATTATAAGGATACGGTACAGGTTCCTAACGGCAATGTTGTAAAATGGGATTTTATCGGACATAAGGGTGCGGCGGCAGTGGTGCCTGTCAGAAAAGACGGAAAAATCCTGATGGTACGGCAATTCAGGAATGCGTTGGACCGCTATACCCTTGAGGTTCCGGCAGGCGGATTAAACGGAGCAGAGGAACCTACGAAAACAGCAGCCGCCAGAGAACTGGAAGAGGAGACCGGATACCGGACGGAGGATTTGGATTTTTTAATTACAATCCGTACTACGGTAGCGTTCTGTAATGAAAAAATAGATATTTATGTGGCAAGGAATCTCATAGAAAGTAAGCAGCACCTTGATGAAGATGAGTTTATCAATGTGGAAGCTTATACGGTGGAGGAATTGATGAAGATGATTTATGACTGTACCATACAGGATTCCAAAACCATCTGTGCCATTATGACCTATGCACATAAATATCTGCAGAAATAGCAGAAACAGAAGAAACAGAAGGAAACCCCTGACATATATATAGCTGTCTCCGCATACATTAGAGCGTAATAAATCCGTATGAAGGGGAGATGATAAAATGCAGTGGTTCTATAAATCAAGAGAGAAGCAGAAGCCTCTCCTTGCGGGAATTATGTCCGCAGGTTTTATACTGGGGCTTGTGCTTATGAATATGGGAAAAAAGGCTTTGCTGGGAAACACAGGCTTACTGAGTGAATACACGCTGTATGAAATGAAGTATGCGGTTGTTGACAGTAACGCCTTTTTTCTGTATGTGCTGCAAAAGAGAGCGGGAGCAGCACTGATACTGGCGGTACTTTCTACTACATGGCTGGGACTGGCAGCTACATGGACCTGTGCCGCATGGCTGGGTGTTTCCTTTGGCATGCTGGTAATGGCATCTCTTCTGCGGTACGGCATTAAGGGAATACTGTTGATTTTAGCAGGAATATTTCCGCAGATTCTGATATATTTTCCTGTGAGCCTGCTTTTACTGCAATGGAGCTATGAATTTTGTACGGTTATGTATTTCCCGCACAGGATAGCCAAAGGGAGCCGTGACGGCATAGAGGGTGCGGAAAAGCCCTTTTTAATGCGTAAAAAGGCTTTGCAGTTTTTTCTTCTTTTGGGAGTTGTCATAATTGGATGTGTTTTGGAAAGTTATGTAAACCCGATGCTTGTTTTAAATTTGTTAAAATTTTTTTGAAATAGTAATTGCTTTTCAAAGTTTTAATGCGTATAATAGAGTTCTAGCGGTAAAAATCGGGAAGTACTTTTTTGAGGAAGGGCTTAGTAGTTCATGGAAAAGGCGATAGAAGCATTTATGGCTTATTTACATAATGTAAAAAAGACATCTGAAAACACCAGATTGTCCTACGGAAGAGACCTGCGCAAGCTACAGGGCTTTTTGAACAGTCTTGGAGTGACCGAGGTAGAAGATATTACGCAGACGAATCTCAATTCCTATGTGTTGTATCTGGAAAAGCATCGGTCCGCTCCGGCTACCATTTCGAGAAATATTGCTTCTGTAAAAGCTTTTTACCATTTCCTTTTTAAGGAGCATCTGGTCTCCGAGGATATTTCAGAGCTGCTGCGGGCGCCTAAGGTAGAAAAGAAGATACCGGAAATCATGACCGTTTCCGAAGCAGACAGGCTGTTGGCACAGCCTTCCGGAGACTCGCCCAAGGAACGCCGGGACAGAGCCATGCTGGAGCTTTTATATGCAACCGGTATAAGAGTTTCAGAGCTGATTTCCTTAAAGGTGTCGGATTTAAACCTGAAAATGGGATTTGTAATATGCAGGGACAATGGCAGAGAACGGATTATTCCTTTTGGCAATAAGGCAAGAAGCGCACTGCTTACCTATTTGGAATACGCAAGAAGCGCTATGCTGTTGTCGGAAGAGGAGGATATTTTGTTTGTCAACTGCTCCGGCAAGCCTATGAGCAGACAGGGCTTTTGGAAGCTGATTAAGTCTTATGCGGTAAGGGCCGGGATTTCTGCAGAGATAACGCCGCACACGCTGAGACATTCCTTTGCGGCCCATCTTGTGGAAAACGGGGCGGATTTGCACAGCGTACAGGAAATGATGGGACATTCTGACATTTCCACGACACAGATATATGCCAATATGAACCATAACCGGATTCGGGAAGTATATGCCAAGTCACATCCCAGAGGATGAGACTGCGTGCCTGCAGCCCGCGAGAATGCCGCAGTCCGCAGCATATGAGTAATGCCGCAGCCTGCAGCCTACGGGTAATGCCGCAATCTGCAGCCTGCGAGTAATGCCAATCCGGGTAAATCTACGATTTACCCGGATTGATAACTGTCGTTATATAGCCGTATAAACAGGAACAGGGAGCCAAGCACATGAATGTGTTTGGCTCCCTGTTCCTGTTTATTCGGCTGCATTACTCGTAGTCTGCAACATCGTAAATCAATTGTTCGGTGTCTTCCCAGCCGAGGCAGGGGTCGGTGATGGATTTGCCGTAGATGCCGCCGCCGATTTTCTGGCAGCCTTCTTCGATATAGCTTTCAATCATAACACCCTTTACTAAGCTGTGGATATCGGAATTTAATTTTCTGCTGTGCATAACCTCTTTTACGATGCGAATCTGCTGCTTGAACTGTTTGTTGGAATTGCTGTGGTTGGCATCAATAATGCAGGCCGGATTCTTTAAATCCCTCTCTCCGTAAAGGGTAAGAAGGGTATTCAAATCTTCGTAATGGTAGTTGGGAATATTGCGCCCGTATTTGTTGGTAGCGCCGCGCAGTACCGTATGTGCCAGTTCGTTGCCGGTGGTCCGGACTTCCCAGCCTCTGTAGATAAAGGAGTGGGGATGTTGGGCCGCGTAAACGGAATTGAGCATTACGGAAAAGTCACCGCTGGTAGGATTTTTCATGCCTGCGGGTACGTCGAAGCCGCTGCAGGCAAGTCGGTGCTGCTGGTCTTCCACGGAACGCGCGCCGATTGCCACATAGGACAGGACATCGGATACATAGTGCCAGTTTTCGGGATAAAGCATTTCATCCGCTGCCGTAAGACCGCTTTCCTCGATAGCGCGAATCTGCATTTTTCTCATGGCAATGAGACCGCCTAAAAAGTCAGGCTTTTTTTCAGGGTCGGGCTGGGATACGATACCCTTATAGCCCTCACCGGTAGTACGGGGCTTGTTCGTGTAGATACGGGGAATCAGAATCAGCTTGTCCTTTACCTTGTCATTTACCTTTGCCAGCCTGTTTACATAGTCGCAGACAGAATCCTCATTGTCTGCGGAACAGGGACCGATTATAACCAGAAATTTATTGCTTTCACCGGTAAAAACCTTGCGGATTTCCGCATCTCTTTCTTTTTTAAGCTGCGCCAGCTTTTCGGGAATGGGAAATTGTTCTTTGATTTCTGCCGGTGTGGGCAGTTTCTTTATAAATTCAAAACTCATGTTGCACCTCTCTTTGCTGTCTGCCAAAACTCGATAGTCATTATATAATAAAACGTGAAGGTGTGCAAGGTTAAATTGCAGTCTTTTTCAGCGCATAGAGGAAGCAAAGTGCCGCATATACCTGACTGAGCAGCATACCGGCTATGTAGCTGTCAATGCCGAATCTGGGAAGCAGCAGGAACACAAAAGCAAGCCGGATGAAAAGCGAACTGACATTTATAAAAAACACACTGCCTGCCTTGCCAAGCCCGTGCAGGATACTGGAAAGGGTGGTACACAGGTACAAAAAGGGACAGATAAAGCTGAGGGAACAGATAAATCTGCCTGCCAGTTCGCTGTGAAACAAAAACCTGCCTATGGGCTGCCCTAAAAGCAGAAAACCAAGGGTACAGATGCCGCCAAGCAGAAGGCAGGAATAAACGGTCTTTGCAGATGTTCGTTTGACGGCGTCCTTATTTCCGGCGGCATCGGCTTCTGAAACAATGGGCAGAAGCAGCAAAGACATGGAACCGGTAAGGGCGTTGGGAAAGAAAATAAACGGCAGCGCCATTCCGGTAAGGACACCGTATACGCTTAAGGCTGTTGCGGTATCATAGCCGTAAGCCTGCAGTCTGTTGGGAATGTAGACAGCCTCCACACTCTGCAGCAGATTGATAATGATACGGGTGAAGGACAGCGGGATGGAGAGCGCAAGCAGTCTGCCGGTTACCGCGGCGTAAGCGGAGAGGGAAGACAGCATATTTTTTACATTTACATTGGCAGTCAGGCTTCTTTTTGAAGAAACCTGATAAAACCGCAGATAAATGGCAACAATAGAAACAAGCATGGCACAAAATTCACCTACTACCAGACCGATGACGGCAGCATTTATAGTGGGAGTGGCAGCGTGCTTTGCAGCTATCCGGTCTGCCATAAAGACGCAGGCCACCCGGCAAAATTGTTCAAGGAGCTGTGTAGCAGCCGGTACGCCTGTCTTTTTGATGCCGTAGAAATAACCGTTAATGCAGGAATGTACGGCGCCTAAAGGAATAGACAGGGCAATAATGCGCAGCATGGAAGCGGTGCGGGCCTCCAACAGAAACCGGGATGCAATCAGTTCGGAAAAATGTATGGTAATTCCCATGCAGAAAAAGGAAAGTGTCAGGGAAAGCAAAAGCCCTACGATAAGCACGCGAAAAGAAGCCTTATCATTTTTGTTTGAGGCTTCGCCTGCCACATATTTGGAAATAGCGGTTTGCAGGCCGGCGGCTGTTATAGAAAAAGAGAGAGCCAAAACGGGGCTTAAAAGCTGGTAGACGCCCATGCCCTCCTCGCCAAACAGACGGGATAAGTAAATGCGGTAGAAAAAACCGATAATGCGGCTGATAAGACCGGTCAGGGTAAGAATAATAGTACCAGTGATAAAAGGATGGTTTCGCTTCATGAAAAATAAACTTTCCTGCTTAAGATGCGCATGAAGTGCTTTTGATAAGTATATTCCATAAGAAATGTTGACAGAACGACAAGATAGGATTATAGTATGCATATAAAACATATAGAAATACTAGGAAATAAAAACAATAAATGTAAGGAGGAATTTTTATGATATATTTGGACAATGCGGCAACCACAAAAACGATACCGGAGGCAGTAGAAGCAATGCTGCCTTATTTTACAGAATTTTACGGCAACCCAAGCTCTGTTTATTCCCTTTCGGAAAAAAGCAGGAAAGCGATTTTGCGAGCCAGAGAGTTTGTGGCAGAAAGCCTGCATGCAAAGCCGGAGGAGATTTATTTTACGGCGGGCGGAAGCGAATCTGACAATTGGGCGCTTACGGCTGCGGCTGAAGCCTATGTAAATAAGGGAAGGCATATTATCACCACCAAAATAGAGCATCATGCCATTCTGCATACCTGTGCCTATTTGGAAAAAAGAGGGTATGAGGTTACTTATATAGACGTGGATGAAAACGGTATTGTGGATTTGCAAAAGCTAGAGGAAGCCGTCAGAGAGGATACCGTCTTGATTTCCGTGATGTATGCCAATAATGAAATCGGCACCATACAGCCCATAGACCAAATCGGGGAAATAGCAAAAAAACATGGTGTTCTATTTCATACAGATGCAGTACAGGCTTACGGACAGATACCGGTGGATGTGGAAAAATCCCATATAGATATGCTTTCGGCAAGTGCCCATAAATTCGGAGGCCCGAAGGGCTGTGGATTTCTTTATATCAGAAAGGGTGTGAAAATACGCTCCTTTATTCATGGCGGGGCACAGGAGAGGGGAAGAAGGGCCGGTACGGAAAATGTGCCCGGCATTGCAGGTCTTCATGCTGCGGCAAAAAAGGCATTTGCCGTAATGGAAGAGAAAACAGAATATGTGAAAGGCCTTAGAGATTATCTGACAGACCGCATTTTAAGGGAAGTTCCCTATTGCAGGCTGAATGGGGATGCCAAAAAAAGGCTTCCGGGAAACGCCAATTTCAGCTTTCAGTTCATTGAAGGGGAATCCCTGCTGATTCACTTAGACCAGAGAGGCATTCTGGCTTCAAGCGGCAGCGCCTGTACCTCAGGCTCTCTGGACCCGTCCCATGTGCTTTTGGCAATCGGCCTTCCCCATGAAATCGCACACGGCTCCCTGCGGCTTACGCTTTCGGGAGAAAACACAAGGGAGGAAATAGATTATGCGGTTGACAATATAAAGGAAATAGTAGGCTTCATCAGGGAAATGTCTCCCTTGTACGAGGATTTTATGAAGAAGTGCGAAAGCAGGTCGGCATAAAACAAAAAACCAAATAGACGGATGCAGTAAAACATGGTAAAGTAGGAGGATAAAAGATGTATACTGAAAAAGTAATGGATCATTTTAACCATCCCCGTAATGTGGGTGAAATAGAAAATGCCAGCGGCGTGGGAACGGTAGGCAACGCCAAATGCGGCGATATCATGCGGATTTATATGGATATTGATAAGGACGGTGTAATTACAGACTGCAAATTCAAGACCTTTGGGTGCGGTGCGGCAGTTGCAACAAGCAGCATGGCTACCGAGCTTGTAAAGGGAAAGCGTATCAGCGAGGCAATGAAGGTAACAAACAAGGCTGTTATGGAGGCTCTTGACGGACTGCCTCCCGTAAAGGTACATTGCTCACTGCTTGCGGAAGAGGCTATACATGCGGCGCTTTGGGACTATGCGGAAAAAGAGGGAGTCGTTATCGAAGGCCTAAGCCGTCCGAAATCCGATATCCATGAAGGGGAAGAGGCAGAACCGGAAGAATATTAGTAGCAACAGCAGTGCGGGAAATGCAGTATCGGAAAGCAGAGTATCCGAAAGCAGAGTATCGGAAAATGCAGTACCGGAAAACACAGTGAGGGAAGGCACAGTACAGAAAAAGGAGTACAGATGGGTAAAAAAGTAGTGGTAGGCATGTCGGGAGGCGTGGACTCTTCCGTTGCCGCATATCTTTTGAAAAAACAGGGCTATGAGGTCATCGGTGTGACCATGCAGATATGGCAGGATGAGGAAGAAGCTGTAATAGAGGAAAACGGAGGCTGCTGCGGATTAAGCGCTGTGGATGACGCAAGAAGGGTAGCGGCCATGCTGGATATCCCCTACTATGTAATGAATTTTAAGAAAGAATTCAAATGCAGGGTAGTAGACTATTTTACGGAAGAATACCTGCATGGCAGAACGCCTAACCCCTGCAATGCCTGTAACCGCTTTGTGAAGTGGGAGGCTCTGCTTTTGCGGAGTATGCAGATAGGAGCTGACTATATTGCAACAGGTCACTACGCCCGGATTGATAAGCTGCCAAACGGCAGATTTGCAGTGAGAAATTCCGTTACTGCTGCAAAGGACCAGACCTACGCCCTCTATAACCTGACGCAGGAGCAGCTTGCCCGTACCCTGATGCCCATCGGGGATTATACAAAGGAAGAAATCCGTCAGATGGCGGCAGACCTGAAACTGCCGGTAGCAGAAAAGCCGGACAGTCAGGACATCTGCTTTATTCAGGACGGAGATTACGGAGCATTTTTAGAAAGGGAGGTGCCGGACAGGCTTCCCGGCCCCGGCAATTTTGTCAGCACGGACGGAACCGTATTGGGCAGGCATAAGGGAATTACCCACTATACCATAGGACAAAGAAAGGGCTTAAATCTTGCCATGGGGCATCCTGTTTTTGTGGCGGCTCTGCGTCCGGAAACAAACGAGGTGGTAATTGGTGAAAACGAGGATATCCATACAAACGAAGTGTTCTGCCGGGACGTAAATTATATGGCGATGGCAGATTTAAGAGAGCCTAAGAGAGCCCTGGTAAAGATAAGATATGCCCACAAGGGAAGCCCCTGCCTTCTTGAAAAGCTTGCAGACGGAAGGGTAAAATGTACCTTTGACGAGCCGGTAAGGGCGGCCACGCCGGGACAGGCAGCGGTCTTTTATGAGGACGGCTATGTGTTGGGCGGTGGTACGATTCTGTGAAACGGTATGATTTCGTGAGGCATATTGCGAACTGTCCGGTCTGTTCTGCATAAGATAAGGTAAATACCAAAAAGGGCCAGTTATAATGGATAACTTCAATATTTGGAATATCAACAGAAGAACAGAGTTTGCGACGGTTACAGGGACTATTACGCAGATTAGTCCGTTTGGAAGCCGGGGCAGCAATGAATGCAGCCAGTTTGTCACCGTAGAGGATGATGCCGGAAATATTACCAATTTTATAGTAAACCCTTCCACCTATATTGCGGACTTTGCCACCCTGTATCAGGGGATGCAGGCGCATTTTGTATACAATACGGACAGACCGGCGCCGGCTATTTTTCCGCCGCAGTTTACGGCAGTGGCAGTCGTCTCTACAGTGAGCGCTTCTAATGTGGCTGTGGGCTTCTTTAATCAGCGCCTTATCAATACCGACAATACCCTCAGACTGAATCTGACAGGGAATGTTCCGGTAGTCACAAGCAACAATCAGGTTTTCTTTGGCTCTCCGGGAGGCCGTTATCTGATTGTCCTCTATGAAGCTTCAACCAAAAGTATTCCGGCAATTACCACACCGGAAAAAGTGGTAGTCATGTGTGAGTGGTAATATAAAACAGAAACGGATAATCCGCAACCCCAATCGTGTGGTTGCGGTTTTTTTATTTGCTGCTCTTTTGTGACCGCTTATCGTCTGTAAGATACCGTTTGGCAAAAAAAGGTTTCAAACGGCAAAGAAAGCGGATATCTTAAATTTAACAGTCAGGCGAATTTAACAGTCAGGTGAATTCAACAGTCAGGCGGGCACGAAAAAACTTTATAGCAGGCTGACAGCAGAGGAGATAAGAAAAAGATGGCAGAGACGATTGTAAAACTGGAGCATGTGGCGAAAAGGTACGGAAAATGTACAGCCCTTAAGGATTGTACACTCAAATTAGAGCGGGGCAGAATCTATGGTCTGGTGGGAAAAAACGGAGCCGGAAAGACTACCATGATGAGGCTGATAGCGGGCCTTGATATGCCCGATGACGGGCGTGTTACGTTGTTTTCCCAAAAGCCGGCAGGGATGCTGATTGAAGCGCCGGGGCTTATTGAGAATATGACGGCAGCGGAAAACCTGAAATTTTTTGGTATGCTGTCAAAGACGGTAAAAATAAAGAAAGAAAAGACAGAAAAGACAGAAGCCTTTGGGGCAGAAGAAGTGCTTTCTTTAGCAGGGCTTGAAAATGACAGGCATAAAAAGGTGAAGGACTATTCTCTGGGAATGAGGCAGCGGCTGGGGATTGCGGTAGCAATTTTAGGAAAGCCGGAGTTTGTCATGCTGGATGAGCCGATTAACGGATTGGACCCGATTGGTGTAGTGGAAATCAGAAAGCTGATAAAGCGGCTGTGCGAGGAATTTGGAATGACTGTTTTTATTTCCAGCCACAATTTGCCGGAGCTTTATCAGACGGCAAATGATTTTCTTTTTATTGACGGCGGCGTTATCAAAAAAGAAATTACGCAAAAGCAGCTGGAAGCGGAAAACCATGAAAGTCTGGAGGCGTATTTCCTTTCCGTTATTCAGGCAGTTGACGGGAGGCAGTAAAGATGAGTAAACTATTGAAAGCAACGCTTTATAGAATGTCAAAGTCGCAGGGCGCAAAAATTGCCGTATGTATTACAACCCTGGCAGCAGTTCTTTATTATGTACTGGCGTATATGACGGGACAGGGCAGCATCCCGGCAGAACAGGCAGGGAGTGTGACGGGCCTTGGGGACGCCATGATTCTGTGGCTGTTCGGACCGCTTTTAACCGGACTGATTATCGGCTCTGATTTTGAAAAAAAGACAATTCACGGAGCAATCGGCTACGGGCGAGGGAGAATTGTTTTAAATTACATGCTGGTATATGCGGCAGCAATTTTTGTGCTGGTGCTTCCTTATACATTAGGCTCCGTTATCTGTATTGCAGCAGGCGTGGACATGACAGGAGCGGAGAAGGTGGTCATATCCGCATATCTTTATAATGTTTTGCATGCAGGAGAGGGATTGTCTTTGGGAAAAGCGATTCTGTCCTATGTTGCTTTGGCATTTGTGTATATCGGACAGATAAGCATCTGCATTCCGGTTGCAATTAAGGTGAAAAAACCCATAGCAGTAACGGCCTTTGGCTTTTTCTTTGGGATGATTACGGCACTTCTTGCAACGCTGGCAAAAAAAGTGACGGTACTTGACAGCTTATATGAGCTGACACCTTATGCCTATACGCTTGCAAAAATAAGAGGTGATGCTTCGGCGGGAGAAATGCTTTTGGGAATTTTTGTGAGCCTTGTTTTTACCGGTCTGATGGGAGTGTTATCCTGGCTGGTTTTCAGGCGGGCAGCCGTTAAGTAGAACGGGAAGCAAGCAAAGCGTAAGTGCAAACAGAGCAGTAAGTGCAGGCGGAGTATCGGAAAGAAACTTAAAAGGGTGGGTAATATGAAGGTAAAGACAAAGATAGACAGCATGTATCCTGAAATAGAGGTGCATGTGTGCAATCGGGAAATGAATCCACAGGTAAAAGACGTGGCAGAACGGATTTCCAAAATGTTAAATGATACGGTGGCGGGGACGGATAAAAACGGTGTCAGTTTTTTTATGGTAAGCGAGATTGTTCGTTTTTATGCGCAAAATCAGAAGGTGTTTGCACAGAATAGTGAGGGGATATACAGCGTGCAAAAAAAGCTGTATGAGCTGGAGGAACAGCTTGCAGAAAACGGTTTTTTCAGAGCATCCAAATCAGAGCTTGTCAATCTTCATAAAATCAGGCGGCTGGATATGGATATGACAGGAACAATCAAGATCATTTTTGTTGACGGCACACAGACCTATACCTCAAGACGGAATATCCCTCGCTTAAAAAAGGCTTTGGGGATAGGAAAGGAGACCTTATGAGCAAACTGATTTTAAAAAGAGGAGCAATGAGCTTTTGCATTTCTGCTATTTGCGGACTGATTGTGAATCTGGTTATAGAATTGGCTGCAGGAAGTGTGGCAGAGATTACAGAAAGCTTTCCGCTTTCTCCTGAATTTGCAGGGGTATTTCCATCCAAGACGATAGCAATGGAAATCAATATACTGCTTTATGGGGTAATCGGTGCTGCCTTTTCCATGGCGACCTTTATTTATGAGAAGGACAGAATCGGGTTTGTCATTCAAAACCTGTTGTATGTTCTGATGACCGGTGCCATATGGATACCGATTGTGGCGTTTATCTGGCAGCTTCCCAAGTACCCGCAGGCATTTTTCTCGACACTGGGCGGCTTTTTCGGAACCTATCTTATCATGACCTTTGTGGGATATCGGATTACCAAAAGAGAAGTGGAGGGAATTAACAGGATACTGGAAGAAAAACAGAAGGGCCTGTAACAATGTCATTTAGTTTAAAATAATTTTGTTAAGTTAAGGAGCAAATATACCGTTTGAACCGACCCCCAAAAGTTGGACTTAGAAATCCGACTTTTGGGAGGTCGGTTCAATTGTTACATCTGCCCTGTTTCATATTTTATCAACCAGTCGTAGGGATGTGTAGAAAATTAGAGATATTTTCCGATTGTGTACGGATTTTCCATACATTTCGCAGACTAGTTGATAAAGCGAGAACTAAATGCAATTTGTTGACGCAGGCGTACGGTAACGGTATACTAGAAATATTAACAAAGTAGAATTTGCAAAGGAAAGGAAAAATATGAATATAGCTGTATTTGCATCACATGGCGGAAGTGATTTGCAGGCAATAATAGATGGGTGTAAAAGCGATATAATAAATGCTAAAGTTGCGGTTGTTATTAGTAACAATAGAGGTTCTATGGCGTTGCAGCGCGCGGAAAAAGAAAAAATCCCATGTTTTCATATGAGTGCAAAAAAATATGGAAGTGAAGAAATTCTTGCGAAAGAAATTTTAGAAGTATTAAATCAATATGATATTGAAATGATTTTTTTGGCCGGTTACATGAGAATGCTTCATATTTCAGTTTTACAAAAATACAATAATAGAGTTTTTAATATACATCCTGCGTTGTTACCTAAATTTGGCGGGAAAGGAATGTATGGGATAAATGTTCATACCGCAGTAATTGATGCGAAGGAAAAAGAAACTGGTGTTACTATACATAGAGTAAATGCAGAATACGATAGTGGAGAGATTGTGGCACAAACAAAAGTAGCTGTTTTTGATAGTGATACTCCGGAAATTTTGGCTACAAGAGTGTTGGAAAAAGAACATGAATTTTTGGTTGAAGTTATTTCCGGTATAGTAACCGGCAAGATAAAACTTGGGTAAGATTTGATTTTTACAATATTTGAAATGAACAACTGTTAGTTTGTCAGACTTGAAAATTTGAATTCTCACTTGAGGTGGAAAAAGTAATTAAGGAACGTTTTAACGGGAAATACCCAGTAAGAAAGTCAATTCAAACGAATTTTGCCCATACTGGTGGAGAGAATGGTCTGCAATTTCAACTAGATGGCATTGCATATGCTGGGAAGTAAAATTTAGTCTGACGAGAGATTGGATTAATAGAAAGCATTGAATTTGACGCAGAGAAGAGGTGGTAACTAATGATAATAACTAATCAAGAAGTAAAAGAAATTGTATATTCTTTAGGGGCTGATTTGTGTGGTGTAGCTTCTATGTAATAAATGTGTTCAAGCGTGTCCTGTAAATGCATTAGAAAATGAAGAAATGAATCAGTCGGTGTGTTGGGATAATGCATTTGGTGATGATGAGATTACAAAAGCATGGGTTATTTCATGTCATAAATGTAGAGATGCATGTCCATATAATTTGGGTTCTGAAAATAAACTCATCTAAGAGGAGAATTCTAGCTTTACGCGTACTATAAATATAAAAATAGAGGGTGTCGCAAAATCATCGTTTTAGATGATTGAGCGGCACCTTCTGATTCTTGAAAGCTTCCTTTTTAGAAGCTTAAAGCTTTTTAAATTCCGGCAGTCTGTTTTCAAAGAGGCAGTAATACTTAAAACCGCAGTCCGTTAAAATATCGGCGGCACGGTCAAAACCGGCAGCCACATCCTCTGCCTTGTGGGCGTCTGAGCCAATGGTAATGATTTCACCGCCAAGCTCCCTGTAGCGCTTCAAGACGTCCGTGCAGGGACTGACATCCTTGGTTCCGTCCCGTAAGCTTCCGGTATTTAACTCAATGCCTTTTTCTTCTTCCAATAAAAGAATCAGCATTTTATCGAATAAATCCTTGTATTTTGCGTAAGAATAATCTTTATCCATATTGGGGCCATAGCGGACCACATAATCAAGATGCCCGCATACGTCAAAGTTTTTAAACTTTTTAACGTTGTTAATGATTTCCTGAAAATACTCCCGATAGGCTTCTTCCTCGTTCCGGCCTTCGTAGTAAGCGGGATAATAGGGGTCTGTGCGGTTTACCACATGGGTAGAGCCGATGATAAAATCAAATTCATGGGAACGGGCATAGAGAGAAAGCTCTCTTTGCAGATGGGGCTGAAGCCCTAATTCAATTCCGAAAAGAATTTGTATCCGATCCGCATATTTTGCCTTGTATTTTGCAAGGTCATAGAGATAGGAATCCGTGTTTACCGTAAACATACCTTCCGGTGTTTCCGGCGTAACGGGATAGCCTATATCCATATGCTCCGTAAAGCAGATATGCGTAAGGCCTTTTTTGATGGCTGCCTGAATCATGTTTTCCATAGGCTCTGTGCTGTCTCCCGAAAAAGAGGAGTGAAGGTGATAGTCTGCTGTAATTGCCATAGGTTTTCCTTTCTGTGAGTGTGTCTGTGTTTGGGATATTGGAACATATATACTGTCCGGCATAACTTGCCGCAGACAGTATATATGTTCCGATATCTGATACCGGACACCCTGCACAGGCCTTATTATAACAGAAAAACCGGTTAAAAAGTAATGAAACGCAAAAATTTCCCTGTAAATACCAAATATTTTTTATTTACATCTTGAATTATGGGAGGGAATTAGGTAAAATAACCTTGCTGATAAAATTTTGACAATCGTATTGATTGGATAAAAAATAATTATAAAGATTTTAGGAGGAAACTAAAATGGCAGTAAGAGTAGCAATTAATGGTTTCGGCCGTATTGGTCGTCTTGCATTCAGACAGATGTTTGATGCAGAAGGATATGATGTAGTAGCAATCAACGATTTGACAAGCCCCAAGATGCTTGCACATTTATTAAAGTATGATTCTTCTCAGGGTAAATACAAATATGCTGATACTGTAGAAGCAGGCGAAGACAACATCACCGTAAACGGCAAGACCATCACTATCTACAAAGAAGCAGACGCTTCCAAGCTTCCCTGGGGAGACTTAAAGGTAGACGTAGTATTAGAGTGTACAGGTTTCTATACCTCTAAGGACAAAGCATCTGCACATATCACAGCAGGCGCTCGTAAAGTTGTTATTTCTGCTCCCGCAGGTAATGACCTTCCTACAATCGTTTACAATGTAAACCATAACACCTTAAAGCCGGAAGATACCGTTATTTCCGCAGCTTCCTGTACAACCAACTGCTTAGCTCCCATGGCTAAGGCATTAAATGACTGCAGACCTATCATGAGCGGTATCATGACAACTGTACATGCTTACACAGGTGATCAGATGATCCTTGACGGACCTCAGAGAAAGGGCGATTTAAGAAGAAGCCGTGCAGGCGCTTGCAACATCGTTCCCAACTCTACAGGTGCTGCAAAGGCAATCGGCCTTGTTATTCCTGAACTGAACGGCAAGCTGATCGGCTCTGCACAGCGTGTACCGACCCCTACCGGTTCCACTACTATTTTGGTTGCAGTTGTTAAGGGCGCAGTTACCAAGGACGAAATCAATGCAGCTATGAAAGCAGCAGCTACAGAGTCCTTCGCTTACAACACAGATGAAATCGTATCTTCCGATATCGTTGGAAGCACCTACGGTTCTATCTTCGATGCAACTCAGACCATGGTTGCTCCTATGGAAGACGGCAATACTCAGGTACAGGTTGTTTCATGGTATGACAATGAGAACAGCTACACCAGCCAGATGGTTCGTACTATCAAGTACTTCAGTGAGTTAGCATAGGGAATAAAATGACCGCGAGAAAATCCTGAGTGCGAAGCACGAGCCTGAAAGTCAGGCAGATTTTCGAGTTTGGTTAAGAAAGACCTACAAGGGTCCGGTCTTAAGGACCGGACCTTTTTTCAATTTATAGGAAATTATAAATTCAGGAGGAATCGAAAATGGGTTTGAACAAAAAATCAGTAGATGACATCAATGCAAAGGGCAAAAGAGTGCTTGTAAGATGCGACTTCAATGTACCTTTAAAAAACGGTGAGATTACAGATGAGACACGTATTACGGCAGCACTTCCTACCATTCAGAAATTAATTAACGATGGCGGCAGGGTTATCCTTTGCTCTCACTTAGGAAAGGTAAAGAACGGCCCCAATGAGGGTGAATCCCTTGCGCCTGTGGCAAAGAGACTTTCCGAGAAATTAGGCAAGGAAGTAAATTTTGTGGCAGACTATAACGTAACCGGCGAAGCTGCTACAAAGGCAGTGGAAGCAATGAACGAAGGCGATGTAGTACTTCTGCAGAATACACGTTTCCGTGGTGCCGAGGAAACCAAAAACGGCGAGCAGTTCTCCAAGGAGCTTGCAGACCTTGCAGACCTTTATGTATGCGATGCATTTGGTTCTTCCCACAGAGCGCATGCATCTGTTGAAGGCGTTACCAAATTTATCTCTGCAAAGGGCGGTGAAAATGTAGTTGGCTACCTGATGCAGAAGGAAATCAACTTCCTTGGCAATGCGGTAGAAAATCCGGTAAGACCTTTTGTTGCAATCCTTGGCGGTGCAAAGGTTGCTGACAAATTAAACGTAATTTCCAACCTGCTTGAAAAATGCGATACCCTGATTATCGGCGGCGGTATGGCTTATACCTTCTTAAAGGCACAGGGCTATGAAATCGGTAAATCTCTGGTAGACAATGAAAAACTGGATTACTGTAAGGAAATGATGGCAAAGGCTGAGAAGTTAGGCAAGAAGCTCTTACTTCCCGTTGACTCCGTAACCATCGCTGATTTCCCTAATCCTATCGACGCACCTGTAGAGGTTGTAGTTTGTGATGTAACAGCTATGCCCGCAGACAGAGAAGGCTGTGATATCGGACCTAAGACGCAGGCTATGTTTGCAGAGGCGGTTAAGACTGCAAAGACTGTAGTATGGAACGGACCTATGGGCGTATTTGAGAACCCTACTCTTGCAGCAGGTACCATCGCGGTAGCAAAGGCTTTGGCTGAGACAGAAGCAACCACCATTATCGGCGGCGGTGACTCTGCAGCAGCAGTAAACCAGCTGGGCTTTGGCGACAAGATGAGCCATATCTCCACCGGCGGCGGCGCTTCCCTGGAATTTTTGGAGGGCAAGGTGCTTCCCGGCGTTGCAGCAGCAGACGACAAATAAATATATCAGATTACAAGAACGAAAAAGAGGGTAAAGAAATGGCAAGAAAGAAAATTATTGCCGGTAACTGGAAGATGAACATGACTCCCAGTGAAGCCGTTGCTTTGATTGAAAAATTAAAACCGTTGGTAGCAACAGAGGATGCTGATGTAGTATTCTGCGTACCTGCTATTGACATCATTCCCGCTGTGGAAGCAGCAAAGGGAACAAACATCGAAATCGGTGCAGAGAACATGTATTTTGAAGAGAAGGGTGCTTTTACAGGTGAAATCGCTCCCAATATGCTTACCGATGCAGGTGTAAAATACGTTATTATCGGACATTCCGAGAGAAGAGAATATTTTGCAGAGACTGACGAAACTGTAAATAAGAAGGTATTAAAGGCATTTGAACACGGCCTTACACCCATTATCTGCTGCGGTGAGTCCTTAACCCAAAGAGAACAGGGCATCACCATCGACTGGATTCGCCAGCAGATTAAGATTGCCTTCTTAAACGTAACGGCAGAGCAGGCAAAAACGGCTGTTATCGCTTATGAGCCTATCTGGGCTATCGGTACCGGCAAGGTAGCGACTACCGAGCAGGCACAGGAGGTATGTGCAGCAATCCGTGCATGTATCGCTGAAGTTTATGACGATGCTACGGCAGCGGCAATCCGTATCCAGTACGGTGGCTCCGTATCTGCCGCAAGCGCTCCTGAACTGTTTGCACAGGCTGACATTGACGGCGGTCTGGTAGGCGGCGCTTCCCTCAAGGAAGATTTTGGAAAAATCGTGAATTACAAGTAATTTTTAAACAAAAAGGAATCCGTTGTTAAAAGCAGTCGGGTTCCTTTTTTTTATTGCTATCATCCGGCAAATTGTGCTATAATTATTACAAATTGGAGATAAAATTTTTGACAAAAATTTATAATAGAAGAAGGAAAAGGTACAGGTAGAATAAATGGCTGATTTTGGAAGAAAGAAAATCCGTCTTGGAGATGCACTGGTAAAAGAGGGGGCAATTACAGAAGAACAGTTATTAAAGGCATTGGAGCTTCAGAAGGGCAGCGGCAGAAAGCTGGGAGAAACGCTGATAGACGCCGGTATGGTGACAGAAGAAGCAATTGCCAGGGTTTTGAGCGCACAGCTGGGATACGAGAACGTGGATTTGCAGAATGTTACCATAACGCAGGATATTTTGGATTTGGTTTCCGTTTCTGTGCTTAAAAAAAATAAGGTGCTTCCGTTGGAATATGCACCGGACAATATGAATATTTTAAAGGTAGCCATGGCTGACCCCCTGGATATGGATGCCATGGATGATATTTCCATTATAACAGGCTGTCAGGTGGAGCCTGTTGTCACAACACCCCGCAGCGTTATGCTAGCGATTGACCGGTTTTGCGGGCAGGATGAAGTAGCTACAGCGCTGGAGGAATATACAAAGGAGCGTCTGGAAGCAGAGGAAGAGGACGCTTTCAGTGAGGACATCAACAATTCCCCCATTGTTATGCTGGTAAAGGAAATGATAGAAAAAGCAGCCAGACAGCGAGCTTCCGATATTCATATAGAGCCTTTGGAGAAGAAAGTGCGTATCAGGTACCGTATAGACGGCGCTCTTTATGAAAAGGCACGGTATGATGTAAAGGTTCTGCCGGCTATGGTGGCCCGTATCAAAATTATCGGCGGCATGGATATTTCAGAGAAAAGAAAACCGCAGGACGGACGTATTACACAGGTGGTTGACAGGGTGGAGTACGATATCCGTGTATCCATACTTCCTACGGTATTCGGTGAAAAAATCGTTATGCGTCTTGCTGCAAAGGCGGCACTTAACAGAGAAAAGAGCCAGCTGGGACTAAAGCCTGCCGAGATGAAGCAGTTTGACCATATTCTGAAAAATCCCCACGGCATTCTTCTGGTAACCGGACCTACCGGAAGCGGTAAGTCAACGACCCTCTATACGGCGCTTAGCGAGTTGAATACGGAGGATGTAAACATTATAACGGTAGAAGACCCGGTAGAGGCCAATATTGACGGCATCAATCAGGTGCAGGTGAACAACAAGGCAAATCTGACCTTTGCCAATGCGCTGCGTTCTATTCTGCGTCAGGATCCGGATATCATTATGATAGGTGAAATACGTGATACGGAAACCGCAGGGATTGCCGTTCAGGCTTCTATTACCGGACACCTTGTTGTAAGTACCCTGCATACCAATTCTTCAGCCAGCACGATTACCCGTCTTGCAGATATGGGGATAGAGCCTTATCTGATAGCGGATTCCATCGTAGGCGTTATTGCGCAGCGGTTGGTGAGGAGACTTTGCCCACACTGCAAAAGCCCCCGTCCGGCAACCCCGGAGGAGGTGGAAATCTTGGGTGGAAAACCCGGCGAGCAGATGCAGCTTTTTGAGCCCTGTGGCTGTCCAAAGTGTGAAAACATGGGATATAAGGGCCGTATCGGTGTGTATGAAATTATGGAGATGACATCGGAGCAGAAGCGTATTATCAGCAGAAGAGGTTCGGCAGAGGAAATAAAGGAGCAGGCAATGAAGGACGGTATGCGTACCCTGCGAATGAGCGCGTCAGAGTATGTGCTGTCCGGTATTACTTCCTTCCATGAAATGATGAAGGTGTCCTTTGATTCCTAAAAGTGTGTTTTACAGAACAGGCGCAGGCTTTTGTGAAAAAAAGAGTAAAAAATACAAAAAAATAAATTTAAAAAATAAGTTAAAAAGCGCAGAAAATGAATAAATATATTACAATGTATTGATTTTTTAAAAAATAATGGTAAAATATATATAAAATTAGTATATATTGTACATAAATATGCGACTGAAACATTGCTATAAAGGGAGAATAAGAATGGCGGTTTACGGTTATGAAGCCATTGACAAGGCCGGAAAAGTAGTAAAGGGCAGTATGGAAGCCGAGTCGACGGAAAAAGCTAGACTGGATTTAAAGCAGAAGGGTCTGACGCTTTTGGAAATAAAGGAGCAGAGCCTGCTTACCAGGGATATCAATATTGAAATCGGGGGGTATCCGACTCCCAGAGATTTAAGCGTATTCTGCAGGCAGTTTGTCAGTATGACCAAGGCAGGCGTTTCCATCTTGGAAGCTCTGAAAATGCTCTGCGAACAGACAGAAAATAAACAGCTTAAAAAAGCGGTGGAGGGTGTCCGGGTCAGCGTGGAAAAAGGAGAGACACTGGCGCATTCCATGGGGGCTTATCCGAAGGTGTTTCCCGGTCTTTTAGTGAATATGGTGGCGGCGGGAGAGTCCTCCGGCAGTCTAGATGTAGCCATGGAGCGTATGGCCATTCAGTTTGAAAAATCAGCCAAGACCAGGGCACTGGTAAAGAAAGCCATGATTTATCCCATTGTAGTCTGCTGTGTGGCGATAGCGGTGGTTATTGTCATGCTGGTAGTTGTTATTCCTAATTATACGGAGATGTTTGCCGGCCTGGGCACGGATTTGCCGGCGATTACCAAGGCGGTAGCCGCCTGCAGTGATTTTATTATTACCAAATGGTTCATTCTGGTTCCGGTAGTGCTTGCTGCAATGGCAGGACTGAAAGCCTTTTCGGGAACGGACGTGGGAAAACATGTATTTCATGGCCTGCAGCTAAAGCTTCCTGCATTTAGAAATCTGATAGTAAAGCAGTCCTCCTCCCAGATGGCACGGACCTTAAGTACCCTGATGGCAGCCGGTGTACCGTTGATTGAGGCAGTGGATATTGTAGGCGGTACTATGGAAAACGTGTATTTTAAAGAAGCGCTTGACATGTGCAAAAATGAGATTATAATCGGTCAGCCCCTGTCCAGACCCCTTGAAGAATGCGGGCTGTTCCCCCCCATGGTATACCATATGACCCGTATCGGAGAAGAGGCCGGCAATACGGAGGAAATGTTAAATAAGCTGGCGGATTATTATGATGAAGAGGTGGAGATGGCAGTGCAGTCTCTGATGGCAGCCATGGAGCCTATGATTATTATTGTGCTGGCGGTTATTGTATGCATATTGATTGGTGCCTGTATGGCGCCTATGGTTACTATGTATGGAGCGTTGGATAACTTATAAGAAAGTCATGCATGTATAAAATGAATTAAACACTGCCGTGTAGGGAAGGCAGTGTCTAAGATAAAAGATGTCCGCAGGGCATCAAATAATATATCTAAATAAAAGGAGAGAAATACTATGAAAAAGGACAACAAAGGTTTTTCACTGGTAGAATTAATTATTGTTATCGCCATTATGGCAGTACTGATTGGTATTTTAGCACCGCAGTATCTGAAGTATGTACATAATTCAAAAATATCCACAGATGCAACAAATGCGCAGGAAATGGCAACTGCTATTAATGTTGCAATTGCTGATGGTCAGGAAGTTTTTGCTGCTGATGGTACTACAGTTGATTGGACTAAAACCAGTATTGATGCAGTTGCAACATCAAAATTTACTGGAGCTACCTTTACAATTACCGGTGATAATACAGACGGAGTAGATAAAATTACATTATCTGGCGTAACAAATGACAGTGGAAAAACCACTTATGAAGTATATCCTAATCCGGATAATACAACTGACGGTATAAATCAGCCGTATACAGGTGTTGGTCTTAAAAAATAATTAATTTTTTTGAAAGGACACTCCCATGGATTTAATCCCTACATCGCTGAAAATATTATTGTACATAATCGTTTTCTTATACGGAATCATTATCGGCAGTTTTGTAAATGTATGTATCTGCCGGATTCCGAAAAAGGAGAGCATTGTAAAGGTGCGTTCCCACTGTGAAAGCTGTGGCTATCAGCTTAAATGGTATGATTTGGTGCCTCTTTTCAGCTATCTTTGTTTGGGAGGAAAGTGTCGTAAATGTAGAGCAAAAATTTCTGTTCAGCACCCCATTATTGAGGTGCTGAACGGTTTTCTCTATATTTTGGTTTTGAGTGTCTGTGGGTTGAGCATAGAATCCCTGCTCTATTGCTTGGCAGGCAGCGCACTGTTAGCGCTTAGCGTTATTGATTTCAGAACTTACGAAATTCCGGTAGGCTTCAATATTTTTATCGGAGCGCTGGGGATTGTAAGAGTGATTACAGATTATACAAACTGGTCTCTTTATCTAATCGGTTTTGTTGCAGTAAGTGCATTTTTGTATGTACTGTATATAATCAGCAAAGGCAGGGCAATAGGAGGGGGCGACATCAAACTGATGGCGGTCTGCGGTCTTCTGTTAGGCTGGAAGCTGATTATACTGGCTTTTTTTATCGGATGCATTATGGGGTCTGTTATCCATGTCATCCGTATGAAGGTTTCGGGAGAAGAACATGTGCTTGCCATGGGTCCATATCTTTCTATGGGCGTTATGACGGCAGCATTGTGGGGAAATACCTTTTTAAACTGGTATTTAGACAGTATGGGGTTATAACCCGCGCTGCCCAAAATAAATGTATATTACCGGCTTTTATAAAAGGGAAGTAGAAAGGGGCACTTTATGGCTAAGGTTCTCAGCATAGAGATTGGCTATTCATTTACCAGAATATGCGAAATGGATTATCGGACAAAGAATCCGAAGGTTTATAAATGCGTAAGCATTCCCACACCGCAGGGAGTTGTTGAAGACGGCTTTCTTTCGGATAACGCAGAGTTTGTGGCTGCGGTTAAAAGTATTTTGACAGAAAAGAAAATAAGGACAAAACAGGCAGTGTTTTCTGTTACCTCCAGCAAGATTGCAACGAGAGAGGTGACGATGCCGGCAGTTAAGATGAGTCAGATGGAAGCGCTTGTAAAGGCAAATGCATCTGATTATTTTCCTATTGATTTGACAGAATATGAGCTTGCACATCTGGTTTTAGGTGTGGTCAGGAATGAAGATATGGCGGACCGTTACAAGGTACTTGTGATGGCAGCCGGAAAGAATCTGATAGCATGCTATGAGCGTTTTGCGGAAAACTGCGGACTGCATCTGATAGCACTCGATTATTCCGGAAACAGTGTCTATCAGGTTATGCGTAATGAGTGTACGGAAGATACCGAAATGGTAATCAAGGTCGAGGAGCATGCTGCGATTGCCAGCGTGGTTCGTGAACAGACGTTGATTTTACAGAGAAATGTAGTATATGGTATTGAAGATGCGGTGCAGACACTGATGCGTTCTGCCGCATATGAAGAAAAAAGCTACAGGGCAGCCCTTGCAAGGATGAAAAAGGAGACTTGTTTTAAGGTAGTCCTGAATGAAAATACAGATATCATTGAAGAAGTCTATGATTATGATGAAAATGAAGAGATTTCCGCGGCAAAAAAAGAGATTGCCAATGCGCTCATGCCGCTTATCAGTAATATAGCAAGAGTTGTGGATTTGTATAATTCCAAAAATCCGGAGCATCTGATTAAGCAGATAAGACTGGTGGGGCTTGGAAGTGATATTAACGGACTTACCAAGCTGTTTACCAACGAGATTGGCATCAGGACGGCTACGCTGAATGATTTAAACAGTGTTGCGTTAAACCGGGGAAGCGGAGAGGAAAGCCCGGGCTGCTATGCGGCCTGTATCGGTGCGGCCTTTGCACCGGTTGGTTTTGTAAATGAAGAAAAGAAAAAGAACGACCTCAAGAATGTAAATTACCGGAATGTATCAATTTTATCAGGAATCTTTTTTCTGGTAGCTTCGGCAGCTATTTCAGTAATGGCGCTTGCCGGATACAATGAGGCCAAGGCAGAGCAGATGCGGCTGCAGCGTTTGGAGGCACAGTACGGACCGGCGGAAGCGGTATACAATGCTTTTAATAATATGACTGTGTTTTACAATGAGGTGGAAGCCGGTTATAAAAAGACGGAGCATCCCAATGATAACCTGATTGCTTTTTTGGAAGAGCTGGAAGAAAAGCTTCCTTCTGAAGCGGAGCTGATAGAATTTTCCTCCAATAACAAGGAGGCTGTGCTTACTATGAAAGTGGCAGATAAGGAACAGGCGGCAAAGGTCATTCAGACCCTCCGTGGTTTTGACAGTGTTATGGATGTATCCATCGGCACACTGGACAAAGAGACTGCAGAGCAGGCAGCTTCGGACGCACAAGAAGAGGACCTGAGAGTTATCTTCAGTATTGTCTGCTATTATTATACGGCGGTTGACGATACGGCGGCCACGTCCGGTACAGCACAGTAGGAGGGGAAACATGAAAAAAATAGATGCAAAACAGGTTATGATGTGTGTGGTTCTGGTAGGGGCATTGTTTTTTTTAGTCGTGTATTTTTATGTATATAAAGCTTACAATGATAAGGCGGAAACATTAAGGAGTGAAAATGCCGCGCTGGTTTCGCGGGTTAATGAACTGAAGCAGTACTATGACAACATGGATAATTACAATGCGGAAATTGCAGCCATGCAGGCACAGGTAACAGCGTGGCTGGAGGAAATTCCCGTGGACGTAAAGGAAGAAGATATTCTTGTGATGGCTATTGATACGGAAAAAACAGCCGTTGTCAATTATACCAATATCAATATTGCGGAAAGAGAAGAAATGCTTACGATTCCGGCAGAAACGGTTGCAGGAGCAGGGATGGAAGGCTTTACGGGAGATTTGATATTTGTACAGCGAAAGACCAGCTATGTCAACGAGACAGAATATTTTAGCTTAAAGAATTGTATAAAAACAATCAATGACAGCCCCAACAGGCTGGCTATCAGTGATATTTCCTACAGTGAAAATGAAGATACCGGGCTGCTGGAGGGCACGATAGACATTACCTATTATTCTGTTATCGGCACTGACAGGGAATATGTGCCGCAGAAGCTGCCGCCCTATGAAAGCGGGCTGTGGAATCTGTTTGGCATGCCTGAAATATCTGTTGAAGGAGAAGCGCCGGCAGCGGAATAATCTGAAACAAAAAGCTTTGCAGGGCATGAACTAAAGCGTAACAGAAAACAGAGACATAGAAACGGCGGGTATCAGGGGATAAACTATGGATTGTTTTACAGACAAAAAAAGAAGCCAACTGAATAACAGAGGCATGAGCCTTGTGGAGGTCATCATAGCAGTTGTGATTCTGACAGTCGTGATGATTCCTCTGCTGCAGACTTTTGTATCTGCCGCCCGTTATAACGCCCGCGCAAGAGAAAGACAGCGTGTTACCACGGTGGCACAGAGCGTTATGGAAGGTTTTAAGGCTTACGGCATTGAGGATTTGTGCATGCAGTTTAATGGTGCGAAGCCGTTTTTACTGTATAGTGCGGTGGATGATTATGCGGAAATGGGGATTCCCAGCATTGACACATCCGGCGCAGTACCTGTTTTTGTACCTCATGCAGACAACCGGTATGAGTTTGCGATAAAAGGGCTTTTGGTTGACGGCAAGAAATATGATGCCTATGTGGAGGTTACGCCCATGTCCGGCTATGACATGGCTTCTGTTGATAATATCAACAAATATCTTGATGCGGTATACAGACAGGATATGCAGCAGGACTATGAAATCTACGATAAGATTTTGGATAACATAACGGATAAATTAAATGCTTACAACACGGACCCGTCAGCGCCTGTTTATGAGGAAAGCACAAAGGCAGGGATTGATACGGATAAGATATCTGTGGAGAAAACCACAGTAGTTGCTATCAACAAAACAGAAGATGTATATACGGTAACGGTACAGAGCAGCTATACCTATAGGGTGGAGAATTATGAGCTGAAAAAACTGGACGGCACGACAGAGAGCATTGCTTCCTTTGATGAGGTTATCACAGCGGCGGCAGAGACGGTTTATGATAATACGTCTACGAAGAGCGAAGGCGCGGCGTTAGGCAATCTGTATTATTTTTATTATCCGGCTTATAACGGAGAAGTGCCCTTTTCTTCCGAAAGGATAGTGTTTAATAATAATACCGGAGAACAAAAGACTATCTATCTAGTAAAGCAAAAAACACCGGGTATTTCAGATATAAAAATTACTACCCTTGACAATATATATGCGCCTGCCATTGAAGGAAATAATGCGGCAGATATCAGGCTGTACCATAATCTGAACAGCCATATTATAAGCGGCAGTCCGCTTTCCAGAGCAAGCTTTAACGGTGTGACGCCGGTACCCGATGCGGAAACGGCAGTGTCGGATTTTTTATCTGAGAAAGAGGAGATATTGCTGTATAAGGTAAGCGTTTCGGCTTATGCAGAAGGCGCGGCAGCTGATAATTTTACCGGACATGAGGTGCTTTTGCGTCTGGACGGTTCTATGAACGGCAAGTGATGTGAAAAGGATGCAGGGGAATGGAAAAGCGCAGAGAGAAAAAAGGAAGAATCCTACAAATCAATAATGCAGGCTCCGCTATTGTGACGGTTATAGTGGTGGTAGCCTTTGTCAGTATTTTGGCCACTACGATTCTTTATGTTTCCGGCATGAACTTCTATATGAAGATGACAGATTTGAAGACGAAGGTCAGCTTTTATGAGGCAGAGACGGCATTAGAAGAGATAAAGGCGCTGCTGGAAGCGGAGGTAAGCAGGGCAAGCGCAGAAGCATATACTGAGACTATGATCAATTATGCGGCAAGTGAAGGAAGCGTCAGGGCATATCAGTATCAAAACCGTTTTCTTTCTATACTGCAGGATAATTTTGCGGCAAGAACGAAGGACCCTGCAAACCCGGATATCACGCTGTATACATATTCTGAGGTGTTGCAGAGCATTGCAGCAGTAAGTTATACAGGCGAAGGGCTTACAGCACCGACTGTAGCCTGCTCAGAAGCCGGTATTGAGATTAAGGAAAATTATGCGGTTTTAAGCGGTGTTACGCTTTCTTACACGGATGCGGAGGGGTATGTGACGGAAATCACTACGGATTATGTGATTAAGGTTCCGCAGATTGAATGGAGTGTGGATAGGGCAGAAACCACATGGACTGACGGGGATGTGGTAGGACGTAAGACGGTTGATATGGCGGACTGTGTACAGTACTATAACTGGATAAAGAAGTAGGAAAAGGATATGGAGAGAGATAACAGAGGCTTATCAATGGTAGAAATAATTATTATACTGGCTCTTATTGCCGTGCTTGCGGGCGCAGTGGGCCTGGGAATCGGCATGGTGAGCGGAAGAGCGGCGGATGAGTGCGCCGGTAAGCTTCGTTCAGCCATCAGAAACAGCCGAATCACAACCATGGGCAAAGGGGCCGGGGAAGTCAGGCTTTATATCTATGAAGCTGCGGACGGCAGCATTATGATAAGGCAGGTTATAGGAGCCGCAGAGCCGCAGACAACCCCAATCGGAGATAAGGGGGTTACGGTGGAATTTAAGATTACCGGGGATACCACCTACCGTCCTTTGGGAGACGAAAGCCACCCGCTTATTATTGGGTTTGACCGCAGCAGCGGAGCGTTTAAAATGCTGGATGCCATGGGGGGAGATTATATAGGAAAGTATTGTGTGGAAATAAAGGTCAGTAAGGGAGACAGGACAAAAACATTAGAGCTTTTTAGCCTGACCGGAAAAGTTACAATGGAGTAATGGTCATAGGAGGAAAAAACTGTGGGCATATGGGAAAAATGGATAAAAGGTAAAAAAGAAGTCTGTCGCGCGGTCCTGAAAAATAACAAAGGACTGACGTTTGTGGAGCTTGTCTGTGCGGTTGCCATTTTTGGTGTAATCGGGACGGCTGTAGGAGGCGTAATGGTTGTCAGCGCCAACAGCTATCAGAGAGGAACCAATGAGATAGAGCTGCAGCAGGAAGCCCAGCTTACTGCCAATCAGATTGCAGATATTGTAATTGATACCACTTCTGATGTGATATATACGGATGCAGGCACACAGAAGACACTGGATATCAGAAAAGCAGACAGACAGTATCAGATTACCTATAAGGCGGCGGAATGTCAGATTGTATACTCGGAGTATATGATAGGCGCTGATGGGGCGATTAGCCCGGTTGCAGAAAATCAGCTTTTGGCAGAAGATGTTTCCGGTTTTGACGCGGACGTGACGGATTTTATAAACAGCGGAAATGCCCGGATTTTTCTGGCATTTGAGCGCAACGGAAAAACCTATGAATCCTGGTACACGATTACGGCAAGAAACGGTCTGGTAGACAGTAATATAGAAGAAACAGCCTCTATTGTAACAGTTTCCGAGATTACGCTGGAGCCCAATGAAGAATACAGACTGGATGCGGAAGTGCTGGGAACGGTAAGCGATAAAACGGTTCATTGGAGCGGACCGGCGGGGAATACCAGTTCCAATACCATAGTCTATACCTCAGGCGGAAGCTGGTATATTAAGGTCGGAGCAGATGAGAGCGCAGCGGAGATTACCCTTACAGTAGAAACCAACGCCAAAAAGGAAGGCACTGCCGATGCAATGGCGTGGCAGCCGGTAACAGTAAAAATCAGGCGCGTCAACGCTATGAATGTGAACGGATGGCTTGTATCCGGAATCGATTTAAAAAAGGATGCGGTTTATAAGATTAACGCCGCCGCAGCCGGCACTCATTTAAGCAGGGTGCTGGGTGTAGAATATGACAGCATAGAAAACTATAAGAATCCTTATTTTGCAGACTACTCCTGTGAATTTACGGTGTCAGGAGAGACAAAAAATCTGAGTGATTATGTTGAAATTATGAGCGTACAGGAGGATGTGAACGCGCCCTATATTGCAATCCGGTTAAAGCAGGATATGCCGTCTGACAGCAGGCTTGTTGTTACGGTCACGGCAAAGCATCCTCAGGGTATTATAGGGGGAAGTACATATAATAAAACAGCGCTTCCGTACGGCGATGTAAAGGCGGAATACATATTGGAAAACACTGCGGAGGGACCTCATGAGATCATTGAGGGAGGACTGCAGCGAGGTTCAGTGACATCCAAGGTGGGCTTTAACGGAGATTTGACAGCACTAAAGAATGCTTACGGCGGTGTGGATATCAGACATTACTGGCGTTATAGAACACCCGGCGGCGAATGGTCAGAATGGCTGATGCTGAGCGACCATGGCGGAACAGATTTCCATATTAACGGTGCCAGTGATTTGGATAGGCTTGCTCCGGATCAAAATTATGAGTTACAGGTCAAATCCTGCGTAGTAAACAGCGCGGGAAATGCAGTCTGGCCGGTAGCAGATACACCGGAATCAGAGTATTTATCCACCTTCCAGGTGTCCCGGACGTATGTATGCTTTAAGGAGGATCCGGTAGGATTTACAGAAAACTGCTACAGTGCAGGTACACAGACCAACCCCATTGTGTTACAGCGCAGCCATGGAGGTTATTACTTTGCTTATAGCCAAGTGGTCGGTGCAAATGATAACTATATCAACCAGCACTTGAAGCTGAAGGGGCAGAAGCTGATTGACGGCATTTGGCAGGATGTATCTTTGGAAGGCAATGTTACAGGCTGGAATATGTATATAAATTTCCAAAACGGATCGGAAGGCTTGTACAGAGTAGAGCTTAAATGGGACAATCCGGCATATCATTACAATGACGGTACAACGGATATAGGTATTTTCTATTTTAAAGTAATACAATAACAAAAAACGATACGGTGCGGGAATATTGAGACGGTTGTGACAGACCTTTTCAATATTCCCTTTTTTCATAATAAAAGCCGGATAAACGATAAAACGTTTTCTGTAAAATCAAAAAACATATTGACAAACAAAGGGGCGGGGATTAAAATAAATTTATCTGAAGTAATCTATGAAACGTGCTTTTCGCACATTCGGGCAGTTCTGCCGCTTTACTCAGAAAATAATGAAGTGGCAGAGGCCGGGACCATGTACTGACCGATGCCGGCAAAGGAGGAAGTACATGGGAAAAGTGAATAATGTGCTGCGGCACTATCTGATGGAGGAAGAGAGATTTGCGGATTTGTTTAACGGGGTCTGTTTTCATGGGAGTAAAGTGATAGATGCCGGGGATTTATCAGAAGCTTCAGAGCAATATAGTGAGAGTGAAGCTGAGAACAGAAGGACAGGCGAAAAGGAAGAACGGCTGGAACGTATACGGGATATAAAGAAAATTTTTCGTGCCCAAGGTGCTTTGCGGATATTGGCGGTGGAGAACCAGAACCTTGTGGATTATACAATGCCTTTTCGATGTATGCAGTATGATTCTATGGAGTATGGACAGCAGATTGCGAGATTGCGCAGAAAGAATGAGAGGGAAGCTGATTATGCATCAGCGGCAGAGCGGTTTTGCGGGATAAAGAAATCGGACAGGCTTACACCGGTATATACGTTATGCCTGTATCATGGAGAGGAAAAATGGGACGGACCGCACTCCTTACGTGATATGGTAGAGTTCGGGAAAGATGAAGATAATATGGGAGAATTGTTTGCAGATTATTCTATGAAGCTGTTTTGCATCAATGAGGAAGAAGATTTCTCCATGTTTCATACTGAATTAAAAGAATTATTTTCGGTTCTGAAATGTCGCAGTGATAAAAAGAGGCTTAAGAAGCTGTTGAGGGAAAACGCAGCCTATCGTCATCTGCATTCGGAGACGGTTGAAGTTATAGCAGTAATGTTAAACGCACCGAAAATCTGGGAAGAGAGGGAAAGGTACATGCAGAGGGAACAGAGTGAGGAGGAGTATGATATGTGTCAGGCACTGCAGGAATGGATTGAAGAAGAAAGAAACGCGGGAAAGCAAGAGGGCATTGCGTGTGGAATAGAACGTGGAATAGAACAGGGAATAGAACAGGGAATAGAACAGGGAATGGAACAGGGCGTGGCTGCACTGATAGAAATCTGCAGAGAGTTGGGGGTGACAAGGGCTTCCACTTGTGTAAAGGTTATGCAGAAATTATCTCTGTCAGGAGAGAAGGCAGAAGCATATATTGATAAATACTGGGAGAAGGGTAAATAAGGCTATTTTGTTAATAATTTTTAAATTAGCTTGCTAAGTTGCAGCTTTTGGTGTATAGTTGTACCCGATTACTGTGAAAAAGTGCAATCGGGGGAAAAAACATGGCAAAATACCTGGTTATCGTAGAATCACCGGCAAAGGTGAAGACAATTAAAAAGTTTTTGGGTTCTAATTATGAAGTGGCGGCAAGCAACGGACATGTCAGGGATTTACCCAAAAGCCAGTTGGGCATAGATGTGGAACACGATTATGAGCCCAAGTATATTACCATCAGAGGAAAGGGCGATATTTTAGCTAATTTACGCAAGGAAGTAAAAAAAGCAGAAAAAATATATCTAGCAACTGACCCTGACCGTGAAGGAGAGGCAATTTCCTGGCATTTATATCATGCGCTCAAATTGGAAAATAAAAAGACCTATCGAATTACCTTCAATGAAATTACCAGAAATGCAGTAAAGGCATCGCTGAAAAATGCAAGGGAAATCAATATGGATCTGGTTGATGCGCAGCAGGCAAGAAGATGCCTTGACAGAATGGTCGGATACCGGATTTCCCCGCTTTTGTGGGCAAAGGTAAAGCGCGGGCTTTCGGCGGGACGTGTACAGTCTGTAGCGCTCCGTATTATCTGTGACAGAGAAGAAGAGGTCAGTGCATTCATACCGGAGGAGTACTGGACTTTGGATGCTGCCTTCTCCTTAAAGGGAGAAAAAAAGCCGCTTGTGGCAAAGTATTACGGCGGAGCAAAGGGCAGGACGACGATTGCCTCCAAAGAAGAACTGGATAAAATTAAGGCAGAGCTTGCCGGTGCAAAATATCAGGTGACGGAAGTTAAAAAGGGGGAGCGCATTAAAAAAGCGCCGCTGCCGTTTACGACCTCTACGCTGCAGCAGGAAGCCAGTAAGGTTTTAAATTTTTCAACACAAAAAACCATGCGTCTGGCACAGCAGCTTTATGAAGGCGTAGAAATAAAGGGAGAGGGGACTATCGGTCTGATTACTTATCTGCGTACCGACTCCACCCGTGTTTCCGAAGAAGCAGAAAGCATGGCAAAGGAATATATAGATAAGGCCTACGGCAGTGAGTATGCAGGCGAGGGAACGGATAAAAAAGCGGGACAGAAGATACAGGATGCCCATGAAGCAATCCGGCCTACCCGTATAAGCCTGACACCTGTGGAGTTAAAGGATGAGATTCCGCGTGATTTATTCAGACTCTACCAATTAATATGGAAGAGATTTACAGCCAGCCGTATGCAGCCGGCCAGATATGAAACAACTTCGGTAAAAATAGGCGCAAACGGTCATGTTTTTACGGTTACGGCATCTAAAATCCTGTTTGACGGCTTTATGAGTGTCTATACGGAAGAGGATGAAGAGAAAGAAGAAAACAACCGGCTTTTGGGCAATTTGGATAAGGATACACAGCTTACCCATATCGGATTTGAGGAAAAGCAGCATTTTACGCAGCCCCCTGCCCATTATACAGAGGCGTCTTTGGTACGTGCCCTGGAAGAACTGGGAATCGGACGTCCCAGTACCTATGCGCCGACCATTACGACTATTTTGGCCAGACGCTATGTGGTAAAGGAGAGTAAAAACCTGTATGTGACAGAGCTTGGGGAAGTGGTAAACAATATGATGAAGGAAGCCTTCCCTACGATTGTGGATGTGAATTTCACGGCCAATCTGGAAACGCTCCTGGACGGTGTGGAAGAAGGAAATATAAATTGGAAAACGGTGGTGTCTAATTTTTATCCTGATTTGGACGAAGCAGTAAGCATTGCAGAAAAAGAGCTTTCTCAGGTAGAAATAAAAGAGGAGGAGTCGGACGAGATTTGTGAAAACTGCAAAAGACGCATGGTGATTAAGTATGGTCCCCGTGGCCGGTTTTTAGCATGTCCGGGATTCCCTGACTGCCGTAATACCAAACCCTATTTTGAGAAAATCGGTGTAGCCTGTCCTAAATGCGGTAAGGATATTGTGTTAAAGAAGACCAAAAAAGGCAGAAAATATTTCGGCTGTATAGACAATCCGGAATGCGACTTTATGGTGTGGCAGAAACCGACAGATGTAAAATGCGAAAAATGTGGTTCGTTGATGTTGGAAAAAGGAAATAAGCTGGTGTGCATGGATGAAAAGTGCGGGCATGTTGTGAACAGACCAAATAAAGAAGCGTAATTTTCAGAAATTATATATAAATTACGAAAAATATAAAAAAATAGGCTGCATACGCATTGAAAAGCAGATTTATGTATGGTAAAATAAAAAAGTGACATAAAACTATATTGCATTTTTGTTTTACGGCAAGGCAATATTGCCGGCCATGGAGGAATCTGAATGAGCAGTGTACAGTTATTGGATAAAACCAGAAAAATCGGGAAGTTATTGCATAATAACAATTCCAGCAAGGTTGTTTTTAATGATATCTGCAAGGTTATGCGTGAAATTTTAAGTTCCAATGTGCTGGTAATAAGCCGCAAGGGTAAGGTACTGGGCCTTGGCAAACTGGACAATATTGAACCCATAACAGAATTGATTGATGAAAATGTCGGTGGCTTTATTGATTCCATGCTGAATGAAAGACTGCTTGGCGTATTGTCCACCAAGGAAAATGTCAATTTGGAAACACTGGGCTTTGAGCATGTGGATACAAAGAAATTTCAGGCGATTATTACGCCGATTGAGATTGCAGGCGAGCGTTTGGGAACGCTGTTTATTTACAAGTGCAACGAGCCGTACGATATTGATGATATTATTTTGTGTGAATATGGTACGACGGTGGTAGGACTGGAGATGCTGAGGGCAGTCAATGAAGAGAGTGCTGAGGAAAGCAGGAAGGTAGCTGTGGTGAAATCGGCTATTTCCACACTGTCCTTTTCCGAGATGGAGGCCATCACCCATATTTTTGAAGAATTAAACGGTATGGAAGGTATTCTGGTGGCCAGCAAGATAGCGGACCGGGTGGGCATTACGCGTTCTGTGATTGTAAATGCCTTAAGAAAGTTTGAAAGTGCCGGCGTGATTGAGTCCCGTTCTTCCGGCATGAAAGGAACCTATATCAAGGTTTTAAATGATGTGGTTTTTGATGAAATTGAAGAATTAAAGAAACAGAACGGATAGTAAAATTCAAAAAAATTGCATATGGAAACGGATTGCAGATAATAAAGGGATTTATTGAATAACTCAATAAATCCCTTTTGCTTTTTTGAGGGTGGTTTTTCGTTAAAAAACGAAAAAAATATATTTGGTATGCTGCTTTTCGTAAGCACAAGATGGAGTACTTTTTTTGACAAAAATACTACAAAATGCTTGTGTTTTTCGACAAATAAATTATAATGTAATAGAGTAGGCGCTGTGTGCCTTTTGAAGTGATGAAGGGAGAAAGATATGATAAATACGAATGCGTTTGATTATATTAACGTGTTGGATAAGGCGGCAGATGCAGCATGGCTGCGTAATGACGCCATTGCCAACAACATAGCGAATGTGGATACGCCGGGCTATAAAAGGCAGGATGTTGCTTTTGAAAGCGAGTTAAAGCGTGCTTTGGGCAGAAGCAGCGATACTGACAATATGGACCAGCGGGTTTCCGGAATCAGGACATCGCAGTTAACTCCCAAGCCCTATACGGATATGGAAGGGTATTCCTACAGGCTGGACGGCAACAACGTGGATATCGAAACGGAAAACGTAATGCTGGCAGAAAACCAGCTTAAATATCAGGGGCTGTTAGACAGCATTACACAGGAGTTTACAAACCTGCAGTCTGTGATGAAATAAAAGGGAGGAATAAGCTATGGGAATGTTTTCAGCTTTTAATATCAATGCTTCCGGCATGACCGCACAGCGGTACCGTATGGATATCATTTCGGAAAATGTAGCAAATGCCAATACTACAAGGACAGAGGACGGCACTCCCTACCGCAGGAAGGTAGTTACCTTTGAAGAAAAGGGAGCAGGAAATACCTTTGGCAGTGTATTTAAAACGGCTAAAAACCAGTATTCCGGCAGTGGTGTAAAGGTAGATGCCGTGCATGAGGATACCTGGACGGAAATGAACATGGTCTATGATCCGTCCCATCCGGATGCGGACGAAAACGGATATGTGACCTATCCTAATGTAAATATTGTGACGGAGATGACAAATTTAATTGACGCCAGCCGTTCCTATGAAGCCAATGCAACGGCATTTGCGGCCAGCAAATCCATGGCTATGCAGGGACTGAATGTGGGCAAGGCATAACTCGGGGGAGTACATAAATAAATAAGGGTTAAAACAAGGAGAACATATGGATATTTCAACAACACTTGCAGGCATCAACGCAGAAAACGTTGTACAGAATGCAAAAAATATCGGACTGAATTCTTCTTACGGAATGGTAGGAAGGGTAAACGCAGAAGAAAGTCTTTCCGCTGAGGGGACTATGTTTGATGCGCTTTTAAACACAGCGATTGACAATATAAAAACGACCAACAGTTATTTATCCGATGCAGAAAACGAAGAGATAAAGTTTGCCCTTGGGGAAACGGAAAATACCCACGATTTAACGATTGCCTTACAGAAGGCTTCAACAGCGCTGCAATATACGGTTGCAGTCAGGGATAAGGTGTTAGAAGCATACAGAGAGATTATGAATATGCAGATTTAAGGCGCCGCCCAAAATCATATGGGTAAGGAGAAAGAAGCATGCCGGATAAAATAAAAGAGATTTTGCAAAAAGCATTGGCGTGGTGGAATAAATTCACTGCAAAACAAAAAACGATAATCATTGGTATCGCAGCGGCAGTTGTGTTTACCTTTGCCATACTGGTATATGTTTTTACAAAGCCCCAGTATATGCAATGGCAGCAGTGTGCAACTACCTCTGAGGCGGCGGAAGTCATTGAAATATTGGATAGCAATGCTATTCAGTATGAGGTATCAAGTGACGGACTCAGTATCAGGGTAAAGACCAGTCAGGTATCAGCTGCCAATTTGGCGCTCGGTGCTGCAGGCTACGTGCCGGATGATTATTCCATAAGTGATGCCATATCAGGAGGATTCTCCGCTACACAGGCTGATAAACAGAAACAGTGGGTATATTATCTGGAACAGAAATTGGAAAGAGATATTTCCACCTTTGAATCAGTGAAAGACGTAGCGGTTAATTTACATATTCCCGACCAGACAGGCACGCTGATTGCCACAGAGGAAGAAACCTCTGCCTGGATTCAGCTTACACTCAGGGATAAATTTACGGCAGAGCAGGCTACTACGGTAGCACGGGCCGTGGCAACGGCGCTGGGCAACAGCTCAACAGCCAACATTACTATCGTAGATACCAATGCAAACCTGTTGTTTTCGGGTGAAGAGGACTACAGCACGGCAGGGGTTGCCAATAATATGCTGGAGCTGCGCGCCCAGGCAGAGACTATGGTGGGCGCGGATGTAAAAAAGGTACTGGTAGGCTCTAAACAGTTTGATATGGTAGAGGTTGCATGCAGACTGGACATTGATTTCGCAGAATACCAGCGTACCATACATGAGTATTATGCAAATGCGGACCGGGAAGAGGGAATGCTTTCCCATCAGGAACTGTATGAGGATGAAAATTCCAGTGGTGTGGGCGGAATCCCGGGAACGGATTCCAACGATGAAATCACGATACAGTATGAGGACGGAAGCAATACGGACAGCTCCTCCAGCCAAAGCCTGACAGACTATCTGCCCAATGAACTGATATCGGTGGAAAACCTGCCGCCGGGGGTCATTAATTTTGACGATTCTTCCCTTTCCCTGACAGCAATTACCTACAAAGTCATAAAGGAAGAGGACGCCAGAAATCAGGGACTTTTAGACGGTATTTCCTGGGAGGAATATAAGGCGGCCAATGATGTCTATACAAAAAAAGAAGTAGATCAGGATTTTTACAGCGTGGTAGCCAATGCTACGGGCATTCCCGTGGACAGCATTGCTATTTTGGCGTTTGAGGTGCCGCAGTTTATTGACAAAGAAGGACTGGCCGTTAAAACGACAGATGTTCTTTCAGTTGTGCTGATTATGGTGATTTTGGCACTGCTTGGCTTTGTTGTCATCAGGAGCATGGCGGCAAAGAAGGAAGTAACACAGGAAGAAGAGCTTTCCGTAGAGAATCTGTTGCAGTCTACGCCGGAAACCAGTGTAGAGGATATTGAGCTGGAAACAAAGTCGGATACCAGAAAGATGATAGAGAAATTTGTGGATGACAATCCGGAAGCGGCAGCCAATCTGCTGCGTAACTGGCTGAATGAGGATTGGGGGTAGTTATGATGCCGAGAGTAGCGGATGATAAATTAAACGGCCTGCAGAAAGCGGCCATATTGCTGATTTCCCTTGGACCGGAACGTTCAGCAGGTATTTTCAAGCATTTGAAGGAAGAGGAAATAGAAGAGCTTACTTTGGAAATAGCCAACACACGAAGCGTTACGCCTCAGGCAAAGGAAGAAGTAATCAATGAGTTTTATGAAGTCTGTCTGGCGCAGCAGTATATTGCCGAGGGTGGTATTTCCTATGCAAAGGAGCTTTTGGAGCATGCGCTTGGCAACGACAAGGCGCTTGAGGTTATCAGTAAGCTGACGGCGTCCCTGCAGGTTAAGCCCTTTGAATTTGTGCGCAAAACGGATGCCTCCCAGCTTCTTAACTTTATTCAGGATGAGCATCCTCAGACGATTGCGCTTATTTTGTCGTATCTGTCTTCTTCCCAGGCGGCGCTTATTATTTCATCCCTGCCGCCCGACAGACAGGCGGATGTGGCAAAACGTATTGCCGTTATGGACCGTACCAGTCCCGATGTCATAAAAGAAGTAGAAAAGGTTTTGGAGTCCAAGCTGGCATCCCTTGTAAACCAGGATTATACTATTATCGGCGGTGTAGATGCGGTAGTAGAAATTTTGAATACGGTAGACCGCGGTACGGAGAAGCACATCATGGAGACACTGGAAATCGAAGAGCCGGAGCTTGCGGACGAAATCAGAAAAAAAATGTTTGTATTCGAAGATATCCTGCTTTTGGATGACAGGGCTATTCAAAGAGTGCTGCGTGACGTGGACAATAACGACCTTGCCATTGCATTAAAGAGCGCTAACGAACAGGTGCAGAATGCGATATTCAACAACCTGTCAAAACGTCTTGCTGTTATGATAAAGGAAGATATGGAATTTATGGGTCCTGTGCGTATGAAGGATGTGGAGGAAGCGCAGCAGAAGGTTGTAAATATTATCAGAAAGCTGGAGGATGCAGGAGAAATTGTCATTTCCAGAGGCGGAGGAGACGAGATTATTGTCTAATAATTTGTTAAAAAGAGGGTTCACCTCATGGAAGGAAGAGGATACCCGTATTATCGATTCCAATGCGCTTGTGGCAAAAAAAATCGGGAAGACAGGGGTAAACAGGATAACGCCCATGCCGGAGGATAAAGACGGTTTTGCAAGAGGGCTTTCGGCTGACGTGCTGGAGGTACTGCCGAAGGAAGAGGAAGCTGATGCAGTGCTTGAGGCGGCATCGGCAGAGGACGGAGAGCTTTTAGGACCTTCTGCGGAGGAATTAAGAGAACAGGCGCTTTTTGAAATCGAAAAGATGAAGGAAGAAGCGGCGGCTGTCTTGGAATCCGAGAAAAGAAAGGCCTTGGAAGAGGCAAGGAAGCAGGGCTACACGGATGGATATGAGCAGGGAATGCAGGAAGCGGAAAAGCTAAAAAAGCAGCTGTCAGAGGAAAAAAGCAGTTTGGAGAGACAGTACGAAGAACAGCTTGACAGTTTAGAGCCGCGGTTTATAGATACCATGACCGGCATCTATGAGCATATTTTTAACGTAGAGCTATCCGGATACAGGGACATTATCGTCCATCTGATAGCGAACACCCTGCGCAAAACGGAAGGCGGAAAGAGTTATATTGTCCATGTTTCCAAAGAAGATTATCCTTATGTTAGCATGCAGAAAAAGCAGATTGCAGCTATTTCGGCTTCGGGAAACAGCTCCCTGGAGATTATTGAAGATATTACCCTTTCCCAAAATCAGGCTCTGATAGAAACAGACGGCGGAATTTTTGACTGCAGCTTGGGTACACAGCTTTCGGAACTTTCAAAGAAACTGACGCTGCTGTCCTATGAAAAGTCCGGAGAGGAAAAAAGTGCAGACAGTAACAGTTGATTTTGCAAAATATGAAAAATTAAAAGAATACAGCTATTTTCACAAGCTGGGCAAGGTTGTGAATGTAGTGGGACTGACGATTGAATCGGCAGGGCCGGATGCCAGACTGGGGGATATCTGCGGGATATTTCCGGAGGAGGAAGGTGCTGCGCCGATTATGGCGGAGGTAGTGGGCTTTAAGGATAAAAAAACGCTGCTTATGCCTTATGAAGCCGTGGAGGGCATCGGACTGAACTGCCTGGTGCAGAACATGGGAATGCCTCTCAGCGTAGAGGTAAGCGATGCCATGTTAGGCAGGACCCTGGATGGTTTGGGAAGGCCTACGGATGGCGGTATCCAGCAAAGAGGCAGAAGCTATCCGGTGGAGGCAACGCCGCCGGATCCTATGAGCCGGGCCATTATTGATGAGGTGCTGTCCTTAGGCGTGAAGGCAGTGGATGGTCTGCTTACGGTGGGGAAAGGGCAGAGAATCGGTATATTTGCAGGCTCCGGAGTGGGAAAATCCACCTTGATGGGTATGTTTGCAAGGAATACCAAAGCCGATATCAATGTAATTGCCCTTATCGGAGAGCGTGGCAGAGAGGTACGCGAGTTTATAGAAAGAGATTTGGGAGAAGAAGGCATGAAACGTTCCGTAGTGGTGGTTGCTACTTCGGACAAGCCGGCTTTGGAAAGAAATAAAGCCGCCAAAACTGCAACGGCTATTGCAGAATATTTCAGGGATAAGGGCAAGGATGTTCTTTTGATGATGGATTCACTTACCCGTTTTTCCATGGCGCAGCGGGAAATCGGTTTGGCAAGCGGAGAACCGCCTGTTTCCAGAGGGTATCCCCCCAGCGTATATTCGGAGATGCCGAAGCTTTTAGAGCGGGCAGGCAGGGCAAGCAGGGGCTCTATTACCGGACTCTACACCGTATTGGTTGACGGCGATGATTTTAATGAGCCGATTACGGATACAGCCAGAAGTATTTTGGACGGACATATTGTGTTAAGCAGAAAACTGGGACATAAAAACCATTATCCGGCCATTGATGTGCTGCAGAGTATTTCCAGATGCATGAGTCAGATAGTGAACCGGGAGCATAAGCAGCTTGCCGGCAGGTTAAAGAGCGTACTGGCTACCTATAATGAAGCTGAGGACCTTATCAATATCGGCGCTTACAAGGCAGGGAGCAATCCGGCTATCGATATGGCAATAAAGAAGATAGATGCGGTCAACAGCTTCCTTTGTCAGGACGTAGATGAGAAATTTGATTATGAACAGACCTGCGAGCTTTTAAAGCAGCTTTTTGAGGATGAATAATGGCCAGATTCAGGTATAGGATGCAGAGCATATTGGATATTAAGATGAAGCTGGAAACCCAGGCAAAGCAGGAATTCGCAGCGGCAAAGGCAGTACTTGATATGGAAAATGAGAAGCTTCTGGCATTAAAGGCGCGTAAGAGCGGCTATGAAGAAAAAGCCAAAGCACTTTTAAAAGGGACGCTTAAATTGCAGGAGATTGCGGATAACAAAGAAGCAATTCTGAAAATGGACGAATACATAAGTGCCCAGCTTTTGCAGATTAAACTGGCGGAAAAGAAGCTGGAGACTGCACGAAACAGGCTCAAAGAGGTCATGCAGGACAGAAAGATGCATGAAAAGCTGAAGGAGCATGCTTTTGAAGAGTTCCTTGCCGAGGAGAAAAAACAGGAAGGCAAGGAAGTGGATGAGCTGACCAGCTATACCTATGGACAGAGAATTGAATTGAAAGGGCGATAAAATGGCTAGAGAAGTAGATTCTTTCACAGCAGAAAAAAGGAAACTTAAGGGTGAAAAGGACAAGCTGAAGGCAGATCAGAAACGGCAGAAAAAGGAAGCAAAGAAGCGGGCAAAGGAAATTGCGGCCCAGCAGGCACAGCTTTCCGAGGATGAGGAAGGCGGCGGCTTTTTTACCTTTCTTGCTACATTAGCCATCATTGCAGTATGGCTGGGGATTGTCTGTATCGTTATAAAGCTGGATGTGGGCGGTTTCGGTTCCAATGTACTGACACCGCTTTTGAAGGATGTGCCTGTAGTAAACAAGATTCTGCCGTCTCCTGAAACGGAAGATCCTGCGGATACGGAAGATAACGGAGGTTATACCAGTATCAGCGATGCGGTGGAACAGATAAAATATTTGGAACTGCAATTGCAGCAGGAGCAGACGGAAAACCTTGCCAAGGAGGAGGAGATTACCAACCTGAAGGCAGAGGTGGTGCGGCTTCAGGCCTTTGAAGAAAAACAAGTAGAGTTCCAGCGCCTCAAAACAGAATTTTTTGAGAATGTGGTTTATGCGGAAAACGGTCCCGGAGCGGATGCCTATAAGGAGTATTACGAGGCTATGGATCCTGCTACCGCCGACTATTTATATAAACAGGTGGTAGAGCAGTTAGAAGAAGATAAGGAAATTACGGATTATGCAAAAACCTATGCCGACATGAAACCCAAGGCGGCAGCCGCCATATTTGAGGAGATGACGGATAATCTGAACCTGGTAGCCCGTATCTTAAATACCATGGATGCGGAAAGCAGAGGAGAAATTTTGGGAGCAATGGACCCGGCAGTAGCGGCAAAGCTTACCAAAATTATGGACCCGGAGTCTTAAGCTTTTGAAGCTTTTGACCGATATAATAGTAGGTGTGTTCCTGACGGGAAATACCGGCGGGGCAGCCGAAAAAAGTACCTTGAAAACTAAAGAGAGGAGGAATGTGAATGACTAGCACAGCAGTAACCGCCAGCGCAAAAAGTTTCTTTACAGGAACAGTGACGGCGGGCACATCGTCAGGAAACGATGTGGAAAACAGTTTTTCTGATATCTTGAAAAGTCAGAAAAACGACGGCAAGGTAACTGAGACAGAAAATGCGGACCGTACAAGGACGGAAAGTGCGACTGACAGGATTTCCGAGAGCGGCAGAAAAAATCCCGTAAGGACAGCCGAAAAGGAAGAAATTTCATCCGAAGAGGCAACCGAACAGGCGGAAAAAGCAGCAGAGGCGGCAGCCGGTCAGATGGTAACGCAGATAGCCCAGGAACTGGGGATCAGCGAAGAAGAGGTAATGCAGCTTCTTAGTGACCTTGATATGACACCCATGGATTTGCTGGATACAGGAAATCTGCAGACAGTAGTGCTTGCAGCAGCAGGAGAAACGGATGTCTGCAGCTTAGTCACCGATGAACAGCTTTATACAGCATTTAAAAATCTGAAAAATGAGCTTACGGAAGTGATTGCAGAGGTATCCGAAGCTACGGGGCTTAAGCCTGAGGAGGTTTCAGAGGTCTTTGACAGACTGATGGATTCTGCAAAAGCAGAAGCTGTACAGGAAGTAAGCGGAGAAGAGACAGATGCCCAAACCGTACAGACATTGCAGACTGCACAGACGGAGGATGCAGAAGCTTACGACCTGACGGCAGAAAAACCGGAGCAGACGGTAAGGTCGGACGGAGAAGAGACTGAGGATGGCACGAAGCTAATGCTTGAGAGAAGTCTTGCACAGGGTGCGGCAGAGGATGGCGCGAAAAACGGTGCAAATGAGTTTTTCAACGAAGCTGCCCAAAATCCCCTTATGCAAAAGCTGACAGCAGTCAGCACCGACAATGTAATGCAGACTGTACAGGAAGCACCGATTTTTGACACAGATACCGAAATGATTCTGAATCAGATTACCGATTACATGAAGG
The DNA here is from genome assembly GCA_900551115.1 of uncultured Lachnospiraceae bacterium. Classification (GTDB taxonomy): domain Bacteria; phylum Bacillota; class Clostridia; order Lachnospirales; family Lachnospiraceae; genus Acetatifactor. The sequence continues at coordinate 31,505 of URUY01000007.1, read as the reverse complement.
GGCAGATTACAGACGGAGTTTCAGAGCTGGAAATGCAGCTTCATCCGGAAAGCCTGGGCAACCTGCATATCAGGCTGAGCGCAAAAGAGGGTGTGGTAACCGCCCAGTTTACGGCACAGAACGATACGGTAAAAGCAGTTCTGGAGAGTCAGATGATTCAGCTTAAGGAGACCTTTAAGGAGCAGGGAATTACGGTGGAGGCCATAGAAGTTATGGTAGAAAGCCGCAAGTTTGACCAGAGCATGAGCCAGAACAGTAACGGCATGAACGGTGAAAACAGACAGGGTGGAAAACAAAAGAACAGACGTATCAATCTGAATGCTTTCACGGAGGAAGAAAACCTCACGGAAGAAGACCGTATTGCAGCGGAATTGTTAAAAGACAGCGGCGGCACGGTGGATTACACAGTATAAAAAGAAAGGAGTGAAGGAAAATGAGTTATGTAGCACCGGTAGAAGATGGAAAAATAGTAACAAACACAACGTCTACGGATAAGCAGAGCAGTCTTACCAGCGCATCAGGCAGTACCATGGACAAGGATTCCTTTTTACAGCTTTTGGTAGCACAGATGAAGTATCAGGATCCCATGCAGCCCACCTCCAACACAGAATATGTTGCACAGTTCGCACAATTTTCACAGGTAGAATCACTGCAGAATCTGAGCGCCAGCATGGATTTACAGAGGGCAAGCTCCTTAGTTGGCAAAACTGTGTATGTGCGTACCACGAACAGCGCCGGAGAAGGCACCTATGTATACGGTAAGGTGGATTATGTTGGTTATGAGAGCGGTAAGGCGTATATGTATATCAATGAAAACAGATATCCGCTTGATGACCTTGAATCAATCGTGGATGAAGACTACTATGAAGCGTACAATCTGGCAACCGAACTGTTGGTAGGCATCAATAAGCTTCCTAATGTCGGCGCAATAGACTTGAGTGATGGAGAAGCTATTGATAAGCTGGAAAAAATGTACAACGAGATGACAGATTACCAAAAGACCTTTGTTGCAAAGGAAAAGGCAGACGCACTGCAGCAGTATATTGAGAAAATAGCAGAGCTTAGAAAGCTTGCGGAAGAAGACGGAGACACAGACGGCGATACAGACGGCGCAGGAGACGTGGGCGATGTGGGAGACGCAGGCGACACAGACGGCGCAGGAGACGTGGGTGACACGGATGGCGCAGGTGATGCAGGCGACACGGACGGCGCAGGAGACGTGGGTGACACGGATGGCGCAGGTGATGCAGGCGATACGGATGGTGCAGGCGATGCAGGTGATGCAGGCAACGGAGATGCTTAGCCGGAACAGGCACAGGGAGGTGCTTATATGAAAATACAAAATGGCAGTTTTCTCTCCATAGAGCAGCTCAAGGACCAGTACTTAAGACAGAACGGACGGACGAACGAAACAAAAAGTGAAGATGCGCTTTCCTTTCAGGACATACTGGACAGGAAACAGGCGGATATCACGGGCAGCACGGAAAAGCTTAAATTTTCCAAGCATGCGGCAAACCGGTTATCGGACAGAAATATTGAGCTGACAAACGGACAGATGGAACGCTTAAGTGACGGTGCAAAAAAAGCGGGAGAAAAAGGCATTCAGGAATCACTGGTTATAGTAGACGGACTGGCATTCATCGTAAATGTGAAAAACAGGACAGTAGTAACGGCGATGGACAGTGCGCAGACGACAGAAAACGTATTTACAAACATAGACGGAGCGGTAATTATGTAGCCGGACCTTTTTGGAGGCGCAGGTTTCCCGACTGACAGAAGGAAACAGAGGCTTCGTTCTATATAAAACAGGAGGTCATTTAATTATGATGAGATCACTTTTTTCTGGTGTGGCAGGACTGAAAACCCACCAGACAAGAATGGACGTTATCGGTAACAATATCGCAAACGTCAACACAACAGCTTATAAATCCAGTTCCATGGTATTCAGTGAGATGATCAGTCAGACGATTCAGAGAGCATCAGGACCGAATGCAACCACCGGTACAGGCGGTACCAATGCAAAACAGATTGGTCTGGGCGTAAAGGGCGGTGCCATTAATACCAATATCAGTACACAGGGAGCAGCACAGTCAACAGGCAATCCCTTTGATATCATGATAAGCGGCAGTTCTTTCTTCGTAGTAAACAACGGCAGCGAAAACTTCTTTACCAGAGACGGCTCCTTTTATGTGGACGGTGCCGGCAACCTGGCAATGACCAGCAACGGTTATAATGTTATGGGATGGCAGGTAGATGAAGAAACCATGACCATCAAGCAGGATACGGTTTCCGCACTCCGTATTATGAGCGCAGCCAATATGACTTATCCTCCTGAAGCAACCAGCAAGGCTTATGTTTCCGGTATTATTGATAAGAACAATACGGATGTGACGAGTGCGGCAGGTAAGTCCATTAACTTAAATTTCTATGACGCATTAGGGTATTCCTATACGGCAAAGATGGTAATCAGGCAGTCGGCAGACAACAATGAATACAGTATTGAGTTAAGTAAGATTTTAGACTCTACAGGTAATGAGCTGGATATCAGCGGTGTTACCTTCGGTGCTGATACTTCTCAAAAGGTAAACGGTACGGTTACCCTGGACGGTACGGCATATAAGTGGGTCGGCAATGAGCTGCAGACTACAAGCGGCACAACCGTGTGTGATATTACCACGCTGTTTGCGGCAGGCGCTACCATGGACAATCCGATTTTAAATACCGGGGATGACGCGGCCATGGAAGCATTGGATGAACTGGCTAAGGCATATGGCTACGAAGGTGCAACGGAAGAATTCCTGAATCTGACGGTTACCTTGACCAATGACCCGACAAGCGGTACTACCTTTATCAGCGGAGACTATACGGTGCAGCAGCTTTTACATAATCAGGCGAAGAGACTGCAGCCCAATTTTGATACGCCGGATACTGCTTATACAGAAGATATCAAGAACTTTGGACTTGATTCCTTTGATACTACAGGACGTAAGTTTGAGGGAGCTACTTTGGTTTACGATGGAGATAAGGGTGGTTTCCTGGGCGTAAACGGCATCAGTACCGTGACGGATGTAACGCTGGGACTTTCTGCCCTGGGCGGCAACTTTTCCGATATCTCTATAGATTTTTCAACCAGCTCCATGTACGACAATGCAGGAACCTGTACAATCGCAGCTACTGCAGGCGATACGGAAGGGCTGGGAATGGGACGTAAGCTCGGAGATATGAGCGGTGTTTCCATTCAGACAAACGGTATGATTTATGCATCCTATGACAACGGTATGACAAAGCTTTTAGGACAGATTGCAGTTGCGGAATTTGCAAATGTTTCCGGTCTTGAGAAGGCAGGCGACAACCTGTACTCGGCAACCTTGAACTCCGGCGAATTTGACGGTATCGGCGTGGATATTACGGCAAACGGCGGCAAGATGTCAACCGGTCAGCTGGAAATGAGTAATGTAGACCTCTCCGCAGAATTTACGGAAATGATAACCACACAGAGAGGTTTCCAGGCAAACAGCCGAATCATTACGGTATCGGATACCCTTTTGGAAGAACTGACAAACTTAAAGAGATAATAAAATAACGCAGCAGTAAAGGGACAGACTAAACCTCTGCCCCTTTCACTGTGTTCTGCAGGATTGATTACAGTAAGGCTTGACAAGATACAGGATGATAAGAGGTATGTGCGATGATAGAAATTACGAAAATGAACGGACAGAAAGTTTTGATAAATCCCGATTTGATAGAAATGGTGGAAGAGACGCCGGATACGGTCATGACCCTTACCACAGGAAGAAAAATTATTGTAAAAGAAAGTAGACAAGATGTGAAAAATCTAGTAAAATTGTATAGAAAGGATATTTTTGCAGATTAGTGTAAATAATTTATCATATTTGCACAAATAGAGCAGAAAATGGCAGGTGGATTCGAGTGGATATTGCAACAATATTGGGATTGGTTATATGTTTCGGAATGGTTCTCGTTGGCGTTGCTACCAGCGGTGGTTTGGCGGCTTTGCCCAGTTATTGGGATCTTCCTTCTGTAGCTATTACCTTTGGAGGTTCCTTTTCGGCAGTTTTGGCATCCTGTTCCATTCAGCAGTTTGTGACCGGAATTAAGAGTTTTTCCTTGATTTTAAAGACGCCTAAGAATGATACATCAGAGATGATTAACAATATAATAGATTTGTCTAACGTTGCCCGTAAAGAGGGGCTTCTCTCTTTGGAAGAGGCCGCCGGTGATTTGGAGGATGAATTTTTGAAAAAAGGTATCCTTCTGATTGTTGACGGTACAGACCCCGAGCTGGTACGTGCCATTATGGAAACAGAGCTTGTCAGCATGGACAGCAGGCATAAGGCGATAATCGGCTTTTGGGAAAGCGTGGCGGCTATGGGACCTGCCTGGGGTATGATAGGTACTTTGGTAGGTCTTGTTAATATGTTAAATAATATGAGTGATCCCGATTCTATCGGTCCTAATATGGCAACAGCATTGATTACTACGCTGTATGGTTCCTTACTCGCCAACTGGATTTGTGCGCCGGTAACAGGTAAACTGAAGACGCACAATGAAATGGAAATGATGCAGAAGGAAATCATGATAGAGGGGCTCTTGTCCATACAGGCAGGAGAAAACCCCCGTGTTATCGAAGAAAAGCTGAAATCCTTCATGTCTCCTTCAGACCGCGGCAGCGCTGAAAATGACGGAGGTGAGGAGAATGGCTAAAAGGAAGGAAGAAGCGCCGGCACCCGGTTCGCCGGCCTGGATGGCGACCTTTGGCGATTTAATGAATCTGCTGCTGTGTTTTTATGTTCTTCTGTTTTCCATGTCGACTATTGACAATGAAAAACTGCAGCAGGTTGCAGAGTCCTTCAGCCAGACCTTTTCAATTTTTGACGGCGGAGCAACAGCCATAGGAGAAGGTATCTTAATCAGCAACGGCGTAAGCCAGCTTAATGAACTGGATGAATACATAAACAGTACGGGAAAGACCGCTGAAAGCGAAGAAGAAGCAGAGGATGTGGGCGAATTTGAAAAAGCTGCAGAGGCTGTGGAACAGGCTCAGTGGGAGGCATCCGAGGCGCTGGCTGAGAAAATAGAAGAGAGTATTACGGAAAGCAATTTATCCGATGCCATAAATATTGAGTTTACTTCACAGTATGTACAGCTTACCTTAAAGGGAGCGCTGCTGTTTGATTCGGGAAGAGCCGAAATCCGTTCTGATGCACTGCCGGTTCTTGATAAGGTGGGCGTTATCCTGCAAAAATATGCAGGCAGCGTCATTGAGATTGAAGGACATACGGATAATGTGCCGATTACAGGCGGCAGGTTTGCCGATAACAGCGAGTTGAGCTGTGCCAGAGCGCTTTCTGTATTTGATTATTTTCTGGAAACCACAAATCTCGACCCGGCGCTTATCAAGTATGCCGGCAGAGGCGAGTATGTGCCTATAGCGGATAATTCTACAGAAGAGGGACGCGCAAGAAACAGACGCGTAGAAATCAGGATTTATCATGATTTGAGTAATTACCGGTAAAGCCGGGATTAGTAAGGAAAGGATGCGCAGAGCGCAGGAAAATCAGTATGAAAAGGAATTTAATTTCTATCTTAATACTCGCCCTTTTGGTTGTGAATGTTGTGCTTACTGCTATTATGATGTTCAGTGTGGCAGGAGCAATGAAAAGTACTACCGCACTTGTAAGCAGGATTGCCGCAGTGCTGGATTTGGAACTGAATCTGGAGACGGACGGCAATGAGCTGGCAATGTCCGATACGATAGCTCACAATATTGCGGATTCCATGACAATTCCTTTAAAGGGAAGCGGAGAAGAACAGCGTTATGCTGTGATTGCGGTATCTCTGCAGCTTGATAAAACAAACAAGGATTATGAGAAATATGCCGAAGGGCTTCTTAACAACGAAAGTCTGATTAAGGGAGAAATCATAGAAGTAGTATCTTCCCATACGTTAGAAGAGTTCCAAAATGATACGGACGGTATCAGAAATGAGATACTGGCAAGACTGCGCAAGATGTATGACTCCGATTTCATTTATAAAGTAGTATTTAGTGATGTAAAGGTATATTGACAGCCTCACAGTACAGATATATGATTACTAGATGATGGGAGGTGATTTTGTTGGGCGAGGTATTGTCCCAAAATGAAATAGATAACCTGCTGGCAGCACTTTCTACGGGAGAATTGGATGTAGACCAGATTCAGGATGCAAATGAAAAGCAGGTAAAGAATTATGATTTCCGCCGCCCTGCAAAGTTCTCCAAGGAGCATTTAAGGACTTTGGAAATTATTTTTGAACATTACGGAAGATTGCTGTCCACAAACCTTCCGGTTTATTTGCGCAAGAACGTGCAGGTTAGTGTAGCAAGCTCAGAAACCGTAACCTTTTCGGAATTTACCAATGCACTTTCCAATCCGGTTATCATGGGGATTGTTAATTTCATCCCTCTTTCCGGCAATATTATCATAGATATGTCAGTCAATTTGGGTTATGCCATGATTGACCGTATGCTCGGAGGACCGGGCTCCCCCCTTGAAAAAAACAGGGATTTCTCGGAGATAGAGCTTACGATTTTGGAAAAGATATTGATTGTGTGTATGCAGATTATGCGTGAGCCCTGGAAAAACGTACTGGATATCAGCCCGGTGCTTGACAGGGTGGAAACCAATCCGCAGTTTGCGCAGATTATTGCACCCAATGATATGGTTGCCATTGTAACACTCGATATAAAAATCGGCGAGGTACAGGGCTTCATGAATATGTGTCTTCCTTACTTTACCCTGGAAGATATTATGGACAAGCTGAATACAAGATACTGGTATGCAAACATGCAGGAAATGAGGGATGAGGATTATGAAGAGCATATTGAATCCCTGATTCGCAGAGTAGATATACCAATCAAAGCGGTTTTGGGAAAGAGCGTGGTTTCAGTCGGCGATTTTGCCAATCTGCAGGTCGGAGATGTAATCCGGCTGGACGCACATGTAGACAGTGAATTATCTGTTTATGTGGGCAATCTTAGAAAATTTACCGCATTACCGGGAGCCAGCAAAGATAATTATGCAGTCAGAGTTACCTCGGTAATCAGAGAGGGGGAATAAAACATGGATGGCATGTTGTCCCAGGACGAAATAAATGCACTGCTAAGCGGCATGGACCTATCAGAGAGCGCAGGAAGCGCGCAGGAGGTGCCGGAAGCAGGACAGGTTCAGACGGTGGATGAAAGCCTGCTGTCGGACGTTGACAAGGATGCAATCGGCGAGGTGGCCAATATCAGTATGGGCTCCTCGGCAACAACGCTGTATTCTTTGGTAAACAGAAAAGTGAATATAACCACACCGGTGGTAACACTGGCCAACTGGGATACGGTGTTGGAAGAATATGAAAGACCCTGTGTTTTTATACAGATTAAATATACGCAGGGGTTGGAAGGTACCAATATCCTTGTCCTGAAGGAAAATGATGTAAAGATTATAACGAATCTGATGATGGGCGGAGACGGCACCAATACAGAGGAGGAGGAGCTGGGAGAACTGCATCTGAGCGCTATTTCAGAGGCAATGAACCAGATGATGGGTTCGGCAGCCACCTCGCTTTCTACCATGTTAGGTACCCTGATAGATATCAGTCCGCCGGAATCCAGTCTCATAGATTTGACGAAATATCACAGCGGCAGCGATATCTCTCCCTTTTTAGGAGGCACATTTGTAAAGATAGCTTTCCGTATGCAGATTGACGAGCTGGTAGACAGTTCCATTATGCAGCTTTATCCGGTTGATTTTGCAAAGAGGCTGGTAGAAACCTTTATTACAAAACAGATGTCGGAGAGCGCAGCGGCACCGCAGGAACAGCCTAAGCAGACGGCTTCGGAACCTCAGACCGTGAACAGCGGTATGAATGCACAGACGGGAAGCTTTGGACAGCCGGGGATGAACCAGCAGGCTGCCATGGGAAATCCCATGTATGGACAGCCGGACGGCATGAATATGCAGATGGGCATGCCCCAGCAAATGGGAATGGGGAACATGCCGATGAATGGTATGGCAGCACCAAACGGTATGGCACAGGCATATATGCCGCCACAGATGAATATGCAGCAGAATGTAAACGTTCAGCCTGCACAGTTCCAGACCTTTTCTAATGATTTTATGTCAGCGGCAGGGCAGGAAAATATCGGACTGATTATGGATGTGCCCTTAGAGGTTACGGTAGAATTGGGAAGAACAACCAAATCAATAGCCGAGATACTGGATTTTGCACCGGGAACCATCATAGAGCTTGACCGTATAGCAGGAGAGCCCATAGATGTTTTGGTAAACGGTAAATTTGTAGCCAAAGGTGAAGTGGTAGTAATAGAAGAAAGCTTTGGTATCAGAGTAACTGAGATTATAAAATAAAAATTAGGCAAATAAGGAGTGGAAACAAAATGGCAAAAAATATTTTAATTTGTGATGATGCGGCGTTTATGCGAATGATGATTAAGGATATCCTGACTAAGAACGGCTACAATGTAGTCGGAGAAGCTGAAAACGGTGCAAAAGGCATTGAAAAGTATAATGAACTGCATCCTGATTTGGTGCTTATGGACATTACCATGCCGGAAATGGACGGTATTGCATCGTTAAAGGGAATCAAGCAGGCAGATCCTAATGCCCGTGTCATTATGTGTTCGGCAATGGGACAGCAGGCCATGGTTATTGAGTCCATTCAGGCCGGTGCCAAGGACTTTATTGTAAAGCCGTTCCAGGCAGACCGTGTTCTGGAGGCTGTTAAAAAGGTTGTGGGATAATGCTTTTAACAGGAATGAATACTGCGGACAGTGTTTCGCAGCTGATAACTGTACTGCTTATTTTTGTTTTGGTGCTGGCTCTTACCCTGTATACAACCAGATGGATTGCCAGATATCAAAAGGGGCAGCGTTCGGGAAGCAATATTGATGTAGTGGAAACCTGTCCCGTCGGTAACGGCAAATACATACAGATTGTCAGGCTGGCAGATACCTATGTGGCAATTGCCGTGTGTAAAGACACTGTTACTTTGCTTGCAGAGCTTCCGAAAGAGCAGATAGAGTTTCCTGCCGGCGACGGTAAAACATCTTTACGTTTTGGAGAACTGCTCCGTAAGGCAAAGGCAGGGTATCATGGCGAAGAGAGTACTAAAAAGGAAGATGCAGTGAAAGAAGAGTAGGCTAAAAGTGAAAAAACACAAGAGTATGTTACCCCAAATAGTTAAGAGTATAATATGCCTGCTGGTTACGGTAGGCATATTGTGTATTTTGCCTGCACAGAATGTCAGGGCGGCTTCAGGCGGTCTTACCGGACAGACGGAAAGCACTACCGTTATTGATGAGCCGGGAACCGCGGAAGATCCGGAGGATTTAAGCGAACTGAATATAGCCAATTCCATGACGATTCAGTACAATGACGGAAACGGGCAGATAAACGGCGCACTAAGGATTTTGCTGATACTTACCCTGATAGCAATCGCGCCGATTCTGATTATCTGTATGACCTCCTTTACCAGAATCATCATTGTACTTCATTTTACGCGGTCAGCGCTGAATACACAAACGGCGCCGCCTAATCAGATTCTGATTGGACTGGCGCTGTTTCTCACGTTTTTTATTATGACGCCTACGATTTCAAGTATTTATTCAGAAGCATACCTGCCCTATGAGGCCGGTGAAATGAATGAAGAGGAAGCACTGGAGGCGGCTGTAGAACCAATCAGGCAGTTTATGTATAATGAGACGCAGGCAAAGGACGTGGAACTGTTTATGACGATAGCCAGACAGGACTGGAACGGTGAGCTTGCGGACATTCCTCTTACGGTACTGATTCCCAGCTTTATGGTAAGTGAACTGAGAACGGCATTTTTCATAGGATTTTTGATATATATACCGTTTATTATTATTGATATGGTAGTGGCGTCTACGCTGATGAGCATGGGAATGATGATGCTGCCGCCTACTACGATTTCCATGCCGTTTAAAATCCTTTTGTTTGTCATGGCGGATGGCTGGAGCTTGATTATCGGCAGTCTGATGACTACCTTTACGCATTAAGATGGGAAGGAGTGGAAAAACGGATGAACGTAGAAGTCGTAACTGAAATAGCCAACAAGGCGCTGTATCTGATTATTAAGGCTTCGCTGCCCGTTTTATTGGTTTCCCTGATAGTGGGGCTCATTATCAGCATCTTTCAGACTGTCACCTCCATCCAGGAGCAGACGCTGACCTTTGTACCCAAGATTATCTGTGTTTTTCTGGCCCTGATGATAATGGGGCGCTGGATGATGAGCATTATAATTGAGTACATGACGGAGCTGTGGCTTAATTTTGCAACCTATGTCAGCGGTTGAGAGATAAAATATGATAAATTTGTCTTTTTCGTTTTTGGATTTGGAATATTTTTTGCTGGTTTTAGTCAGGGTGTCCTGTTTTGTGTTTATCGCACCCTTTTTCAGCATGAATAATACACCGGCGCCGGTGCGGATTGCGATATCTTTTTTCACATCGCTTTTACTGTACGGCACGTTGACACCCACGGAGGGAATCGTATACGAAACGGTTGTGGAATATGCGGTTATCGTGGGAAAAGAAGCCATTACCGGGCTGTTAATCGGATTTTCAGCCAATATCTGTATGGCTATTGTCAACTTTACTGGTTCTATTATAGATATGGAAACCGGGCTTTCCATGGTTACGCTTATGGACCCTACAAGCAGGGAGCAGACCAGCGTGACCGGTGTTTTCTATCAATATGTGGTGATGATGCTTCTCATTGCCAGCGGTATGTACCGTTATCTTTTAGGCGCTCTTGCCGATTCCTTTTTGGTAATACCCGTAAACGGCGCCGTATTTAAGGGAGAAAATCTGGTAGCAGCCATGGTTCTGTTTATGGGAGACTATATTGCAATCGGATTCCGCATCTGTCTGCCGGTATTTTGTGTCACGCTTTTATTGAATGCAGTGCTGGGAGTATTGGCAAAGGTATCTCCTCAGCTCAATATGTTTGCGGTAGGCATTCAGCTTAAGATACTGGTAGGTTTAAGCATTATGTTCTTGACAACCGGGATGCTTGCGGATGCGTCTAATTTCATTTTTACGGAGATTAAGAAGGTCACAGTCTTATTTGTGGAGGGCATGATGTGATTTTAGAATATAATCTGCAGTTTTTTGCTGCAGATGGACCCGGAGGAGAAAAAACAGAGCCGGCAACCGAGAAAAAGCTGTCGGATGCCAGAAAAGAAGGACAGGTTGCAAAAAGCAGGGAAGTCGGCAATGCGTTAGGCCTGCTTGCTTTGTTTCTTGTTTTAAAGCTGTGGGTGGGAACAATGGGCACCCAGTTTTTGGAAGTATTTTCCTCCGTATATGAAAAAATGCCGGAAGCAGTAGTGAACTGGAACGGCTATCTGCCCGAAAATGATATGCTTTTAATGTTCAGACAGATGATAGTGGAAGTCCTGTACATGGTAGCTCCTATCTTTGCGGTAGCCTTGGTGGTGGCCGTTTTGGGAGATGTGATGCAGGTTAGATGGCAGGTAACAGGAAAGCCGCTTAGGCCTAAAGCCAGTAAGCTAAACCCATTAAGCGGATTTAAGAGGATGTTTTCCGCAAACTCCATTATGGAGCTGATAAAATCCCTTTTAAAGATTATTTTGATAGTATATGTGTGCTACAGCTTTTTAAAGGATAAGTGGCCGTATCTTTATGTGCTGTATGATATGCCGCTTCTGCAGGCTATTCAGCTGGCGGGGCAGCTTGTAATAGATTTGGGAATCAGGATATCGCTTATATATATTGTTATTGCTTTGGCAGATTTTATTTATCAAAAGGTCAAGTTTGCCAAGGATATGCGGATGACCAAGCAGGAAATCAAGGATGAGTACAAGCAGCAGGAAGGCGATCCGCAGGTAAAAAGTAAAATCCGCCAAAAGATGCAGGAGGTATCCAGACGGCGTATGATGCAGAATCTGCCTAAGGCAGATGTGGTTATTACAAACCCTACCCACTATGCGGTAGCCATTCAGTATGACCCGGCTGTGGCAGATGCGCCCATTGTGCTTGCAAAGGGAGAGGATTATCTGGCACGCAGGATTAAGAAAGTGGCAAAAGAAAACCACATAGAGATTGTAGAGAATAAGCCGCTTGCCAGAATGCTTTACGCCAATGTGGAGGTGGGGCAGGCTGTGCCGCCGGAGCTGTATCAGGCAGTGGCGGAGGTACTGGCGTTTGTGTACCACTTGCAGGGCAAGGTTTGATAAATTACACGGCAAAGCTTATGGGGCATTATAAAAGATAAAAAGCGACAGGAGGTGAGGAATATGAACATAGGTAAAATGAAGAGTACGGACGCAATGGTGGCAATCTATGTGCTGGTAGCCTTTGTAATGCTGATTGTTCCTGTTCCTTCATGGCTTTTGGATGTATTTATGGCCTTTAATATGGCGATTGCCTTTACCATATTGTTTGTCTGTATGTTTGCCAAGGAGGTACTGGATTTATCATACTTCCCCACCATTCTTTTATTTACTACCATATTCCGAATTGCAATGAACGTGTCCTCCACCAGACTGATTCTGACCACCGGACAGGCCGGCAATGTGGTGCAGACCTTCGGACAGTTTGTCGGCGGCGGTGATTTGATTGTCGGTGCCATTATATTCATTATTCTGATACTGGTTCAGTTCCTTGTTATTAACAAGGGTTCCGAGCGTGTGGCTGAGGTAACGGCACGTTTTACGCTGGATGCCATGCCGGGTAAACAGATGGCAATTGATGCGGACTTAAACACAGGCGCCATCGATGACAAGGAAGCAAAGAAAAGACGTGAAAAAATACAGCAGGAGTCAAGCTTCTTTGGCTCCATGGACGGTGCTGTAAAGTATGTCAAGGGAGATGCAACAGCCGGACTTTTGCTGACGGCCATTAATATTATCGGCGGTCTTGCCATGGGTATGACAAGGGATGGCATGGAGATTTCCGCAGCCCTTCAGCAGTATGGCGTGCTGACTATCGGTGACGGTCTTGTAAGCCAGATTCCTTCCCTTTTGGTATCCCTGTCTACAGGTGTGCTTGTCACAAAGGGCAGCAAGGAAGCAGAATTTGGCCCCGCTATTATCAGACAGCTGTTCGGGGTGCCGAAGGCAATGTATATGGTAGGCGGTACGCTTGCTTTTTTAGGCGTAGTGACAGAGCTTAACACCATTCTGTTTTTGGGAATGGGACTTGCTTTTATTGTAGGGGGCAGGATGATAGCCGGCAATCTGGAGATGGCAGAGATAGAGTCTATGGTGGATTCTGACGAAGCGGCAGCCGAGGAAGTAAGGCAGCCGGAAAATGTGAACAGCCTGTTGCAGGTGGATCCCATAGAGCTGGAATTTGGTTACGGTATTATTCCCCTTGCGGACGTGAATCAGGGCGGCGATTTATTGGACCGTGTGGTTATGATCAGAAGACAGATTGCGCTGGAGCTTGGTACAGTGGTGCCGATTATCCGTCTGCGTGATAACATACAGTTAAACCCCAATCAGTATATTATTAAGATAAAAGGCATACAGGTCAGTGAGGGAGAAATTTTGTTTGACCATTATATGGCAATGAATCCGGGATATGTGGAAGAAGAAATCACCGGTATTCCGACCTTTGAACCCTCCTTCCACTTGCCGGCCATCTGGATTACGGAGGGGCAGCGGGAGCGTGCGGAGAGCTTGGGATATACGGTGGTAGACCCGCCCTCTATTATTGCAACCCACCTGACTGAAATCATCAGGCAGCATATTGCAGAGCTGCTCACAAGACAGGATGTGCAGAATCTTGTCAACAATCTGAAGGAGAACAATCCTTCTTTAGTAGAGGAACTGATTCCCAAACAGCTTGGACTGGGAGAAATTCAGAAGGTGCTGCAGAATCTCTTAAAGGAAGGCATTTCCATCAGAGACCTGCTTACCGTTTTTGAGACTCTGGCAGACTATGCACCGACTACGCGGGATACGGATATATTGACGGAATATGTGCGCCAAAGCTTAAAACGCGCCATTTCCAATAAATATTTTCCGCCGCATGAAACGACCAGTGTCATTACCTTAGACCCTAAGGTTGAGCAGGAAATCATGGGCAGCGTAAAACAGACAGAGCAGGGGGCATATCTGAATCTGGACCCGGATAAAACAAAGAAAATCATGGCTTCGGTGGGAAATGAAATACAGAAACTGGAAAATTTGGGAAAGAGCCCCATTATAATAACTTCTCCCATTGTCAGGATGTATTTTAAACGTCTGACAGAAGATTACTATAAAGATTTGAATGTGGTATCTTATAATGAAATTGAATCCAATGTAGAATTGCAGTCTGTAGGGATGGTGACAGCATAATGATAATCAAGAAATTTCAGGGAAAAACAGAAGAAGAAGCAGTTGCGCTTGCAAAAAAAGAGCTGGGTGACGGCGTTGTCGTCATGAATGTAAAAAGCATAAAGAAAAAAGGACTTTTTGCAGTATTTAAGCGTTCCATGACGGAGGTAACAGTTGCGCTGGAGGAGGAAAATGAGCGGTTTGTACCGGTGAAGAAGGAAACGGTGCAAAAAGAGCCCGGGCGGACGGTTTCTGAAGCAGTGGAGAAAACAACGCCGCAGACCGACATCTGGCAGAAGGATTTTTCTGCTATTTACAGGCGCAGTACATCGGAAATGGAGACTATCGAGGAAAAGCTTGACAGTCTGCAGACCTTGCTGGTACAGCAGCTTGCAAAGCCTGAAACGGATAAGGCAGCAGATTCGGAAGGAGAGCCTGCAGCGGACAGGAATGCCGAAAAGGCTGTGGTTGAAGAAAAGGACGCAGAGCTGGTAAAATTCATGAAGCTTCTTTACAACGTGATGCTGGAAAATGAAGTGGATGAAAAATATGTCAACCAGATTATCGATGAAATCGAAAAGGTACAAAAACCGAATATGCCTTTTGATTATGCGCTGGCGAATATCTATCAGAAAATGATTTTGAAATTCGGGCCTGCGGTGGAAATTACACCGGCGGACAAAGGGCCTAAGGTTGTTTTCTTTATAGGCCCAACCGGAGTAGGCAAAACAACGACGATAGCAAAAATCGCATCCCGGTTCAGTGTGGAGGATAAAAAGAAGGTGGTTCTTTTGACTACGGATACCTATCGCATTGCGGCAGCGGAACAGCTTCGGACCTATGCCAATATTTTAGAGGTGCCCTTCAGGGTAATTTATGCCACTGAGGAATTGGAAAACGCCCTTCGGGATTTCAAGGATTTTGACTATATCTTTGTGGATACGGCAGGGCATTCCCATCAGAACCAGGCGCAGAAGGAAGCGATGCATGCTTTTGTAAACTGTATGGACGGTATTGTAGAAAAAGAGGTTTTTCTGGTTTTGAGCGCTACAACCAAATACCGTGATCTTTTGCGTATAGCAGACAGCTACAAGGAAGTGGCGGATTACAAACTGATTTTTACCAAACTGGACGAAACAACTGCGTTCGGCAATATGCTGAATCTGAAACTTTATACTAAAGCAAGCCTGTCTTATGTTACCTGTGGTCAGAATGTGCCGGATGATATTGAAAAATTCAATCCGCAGAAAACGGTAAAAAGGCTTCTTGGCGGAAAGATGTAAGAGGAGCTTTGTATTTACATTTTCTTGTGTATGACAATACGGGAGGAAAGATATGGATCAGGCAGAACAGTTACGAAATATCATCAAGGCAAGTAACAAGCAGCGGCCTATGGCAAGGGTGCTTACGGTTACGAGCGGCAAAGGCGGCGTGGGAAAATCAAATACTTCCATCAATCTTGCAATCCAGTTCCGTAAGATGGGAAAGCGCGTCATTATTTTAGATGCGGATTTTGGGCTGGCCAATATCGAAATCATGTTTGGGGCGGTTCCCAAGCACAATTTGTGTGATTTGATTTATCAGGGAAAAAACATCAAAGAGATTATTACCTGGGGGCCTATGGATGTGGGATTTATTTCAGGCGGTTCGGGTATTGTGGGGATGTCTAACTTAAACAGGGATTATCTGACGTATATTATACAGAATCTGGCAGAGCTTGACGCTATTGCAGATGTTATTATAGTGGATACGGGGGCGGGAATTTCCGATGCGGTACTGGAATTTCTGGTAGCCAGCGGCGAAATCCTGTTAGTGACAACGCAGGAGCCTACCTCCATTACAGATTCCTATTCTTTATTAAAGGCGCTTAACAGGCATCCGCGGTTTTCGCCGGAAAGCTCACAGGTTAAGATGATAGCCAATAAGGTGGACAAGGAAGAGGATGGGCAGATACTGTACAATAAACTGAATGCAGTGGTTGTCAGATATTTGAAGCTGCCGTTTTCTTATTTGGGGGCGATACCTCAGGACAATCAGCTGTCAAAGGCAGTGATGCAGCAGGTGCCGGTTTCCCTGCAGAATCCTTCTGCAAAATCCAGTGTTGCTTATGAAAATATTGCGTCACAGCTGATGAACCGGGAAATGACTGTCAGGAAAAGAGGAATGGCGGCGTTTTTTTCTCATATTGTAACAGGAAAAAAGCTGGGGTAGGAGGTAGTTATGCTGTCAAAATTTATAATGCCGGGCTGTAAGGTGGAACTGCAGGCAGTTGACCGGATAAATGAAGGCAATAGTGAAGCGGCAAAAAAAGTATATAAGAGCAAGGTCCTTGATATCCTTTCCGAGGACAGAATGGAAATCATAATGCCTATGGAGCAGACAAAACTGATTCTTTTGCCGGTGGACGGTGAATATGATGCTGTTTTTTTCGGCAGTCATCTGTACCAGTGTTTCCTGCGCATTATAGACAGATATAAGAGCAACAACGTATATATTCTTGTGGTGGAAATGATAAGTAACCTGCGGAAATACCAGCGCAGGGAATATTACCGTTTCAGCTGTGCCCTTGAAATGTGCGCAAGGCCTTTGGTAGAAGAGGAGGTTAAAGCCATCGAGCAGAAGGACGCTTCTTTCCTGACGCCGGGGCTGCCTCTTAAAAGAAGTGTGATTGTAGATATCAGCGGCGGAGGGCTTCGCTTTATGAGCGACCAGCGTTATGAGCCGGAAAGCCTGATTTACTGCACTTACAATCTGCTGACCGGCGGCAGAATAAAGGTATGTGAAATTATCGGAAAGATTCTTGGCGTGAAGGAGCTGGAAAATAAAAAAGGCACTTTTGAACACCGTGTACAGTATGTAAATCTGGATGTGGACGACAGGGAAGAAATTATTAAATATATTTTTGAAGAAGAAAGAAAAAACCGTCACCGCGAAAAGGGATAAAATTATGAAAAAAATACTTATTGTAGATGACTCTGCACTCATGAGAAGGGTTTTGTGTGATATAATCAACAGTGATGAGAGATTCCGTGTAGAAGACCGTGCAACGAACGGACTGGAAGCGTTGGATTTACTCAGCCGCAAGACCTATGATGCAGTGGTTCTTGATGTGAACATGCCCAAGATGAACGGGATTGAATTACTGAAGGAAATGCAGAAGTTCAAAATTTCTGCAAGGGTATTGATGGCGAGTACCGCAACCAGCGAAGGCGCGAAGGTTACATTGGACGCACTGGATTTGGGAGCGCTTGATTTTGTACATAAACCGGACAGCGCCGTTGACTGCCGTGCGGAAGAGTTTCGCAAAAATCTGATTGAAACGCTTGCGGTAGTGGCTGATTCAAAGCAGCCGGTTTTCCAAACCGAGGAAAGGAAAAAGAAGGAGAGGGAAACGGTTCAGCGGATAGCTACACTGACGGGTAAGCGTACGGTGGGCGTGACCGGCAAAAAAATCGTGGCCATAGCAAGCTCTACGGGCGGTCCCAAGGCATTACAGTCAGTGATTCCGCTGCTGCCGGAAAACCTGCAGGCGCCGGTGTTAGTTGTACAGCATATGCCGAAAGGGTTTACGGCATCGCTTGCAGAAAGACTCAACAGCTTAAGCCCGCTTCCGGTATGTGAAGCGGCAGAAGGCGATGTGCTGGAGAACGGACGCGTTTATTTGGCTATGGGCGGAATGCACATGAAAGTAGTGATGAATGCAGGCGGTAAGTATACCATTCATTACACGGACGAACCGGCCAGAGAGGGCGTGAAGCCCTGCGCCAATTATATGTATGAATCCTTGGAGAACAGCCGTTTTGATGAGGTTGTCTGCGTGGTTATGACAGGAATGGGCGCTGACGGCACGGCAGGAATTTCATATTTAAAAGACAGAAAAAAGCTGTATGTAATCGCACAGGAGCAAAGCACCTGCGCAGTGTACGGAATGCCAAAGAGCGTGGTAAACGCAGGGCTTTCCGACCAAATTGTACCACTTGACCAAATCGCACAGGAAATTATATTAAACGTGGGGGTAAAGTAAAATGGATGTAAGCCAATACCTGGAAATTTTCCTTGATGAAACAACTGAACATTTACAGAGTCTGAACACACAGATACTGGACCTGGAGCAGGATCCGGAAAACATGGATACCATTAACGAGATTTTCCGTGCTGCCCATTCCTTAAAGGGTATGGCAGGTACCATGGGCTATAAGCGCATGCAGAATCTGACCCATGATATGGAAAATGTTTTTTCAGAGGTACGCAATGGCAACATAAAGGTAAAAGCCAATATGATTGACATTCTGTTTCAGTGCCTGGACGCACTTGAAGAGTATACCGGCAACATACGGGAAAGCGGAGACGAGGGAACTAATGAAAATGAACCTCTGATTAAGATGTTAAATGATGTGCTGAACAATAAAGGCGCAGACGCCGCAGAACCGGAGGCTGCAAAGGCTTCCCCGGCAGAAAAAGCAGCAGAGGGCGGCAATGAAGGCAATGGTAAGAAATGGCTGGATATCAAGCTGGACAGCACTGATGTGATGGTTATTAACGAAGCCTTAAAACAGGGCAAGAAGGTGTACGGCGTTACCGTCAAAGTACAGGAAACCTGTCTGTTAAAGGCAGCAAGAGCATTTTTGGTATTCAAGGCAGTGGAGGAGCTGGGCGAGATTATTATCTCGAGTCCTTCTGCGCAGGATATCGAGGATGAGCGCTTTGAACTGGATTTCTCTCTTGTTATTATTACGGATGCCACAGTGGAACAGGTGATAGCCGCCGTAAGCAATGTGTCGGAGATTGAGTCCGTACAGGCTGAAAATCTGGATATTTCCAAAATGCAGATGGATGAGGAAAGTAAAGCAGCAGCGGCACATAAAGAGCAGATGCAGAAAAGTGAAGCAAAAAGCACAGAAAATGCAGTTTCTCTTTCCGAACCCGCAAAGCGTCCCAGTGCGTCACAGGCTTCCGAAAAGAAACCGGCAGCCGCAAAGCAGAATGCAGGAAAGCCGGTTGTAAACCGTACGGTACGTGTGGATATTGAAAAGCTGGATGTACTTATGAATCTGGTGAGTGAGCTGATTATCGCAAAGAACTCCCTTGTGGCAGCATCCACGGTAGCAGCAACGCAGAGCGGTGTTAATGAGCAGATTGAGTATCTGGAGAGCGTTACAACCAATCTCCATGAATCCGTTATGAAGGTACGGATGGTGCCCATAGAGAGCGTTGTCAATAAATTCCCCCGCATGATAAGGGACTTATCCAAAAAGCTGGATAAGAAGATGGAACTGTATATGTCCGGTGAAGAAACAGAACTGGACCGTACTGTTGTAGATGAAATCGGTGACCCTTTAATGCATCTTCTCAGGAATTCAGCAGACCATGGTCTGGAATCTGCCGAAGTACGTGCAAAGAGAGGTAAGCCGGCAGTAGGCTCCATATGGCTGGACGCTTATCAGGACGGCAACAACGTTGTAATTGAAGTAAGGGATGACGGTAACGGTATCGATACGGAAGCCGTTAAGAATAAAGCCATAGAGCGCGGTACCATTACACCGGAACAGGCTGCTAATATGTCGGAAAAAGAGATTATCGATTTGCTGTTCCTTCCAAGCTTCTCTACTTCTGCAAAGGTTACGGATGTTTCCGGCAGAGGCGTAGGGCTGGATGTAGTCAAGAGCAAAATTGAAGCGCTCAGCGGTGAGGTTGAAGTAAGGAGTAAATTCGGTGAAGGCAGTGTCTGGACCATCAGGCTTCCGCTTACACTTGCCATCATTCAGGCACTTATGGTTGTCGTGGGCGGCGAGAAATATGCCATTTCCCTTGGCTCCATTCAGACCATAGAGGATATTTCACCGGCAGATATCAGGCTTGTACAGAATAAAGAAGTGATTCATCTGCGCGGCAGTGTGATTCCGCTTATCAGACTGGATAAGGAACTGGATGTGGAAAGCGCAAGGGGCGCCGATGATAATATGATTGTTATCATTGCCAAGAAGGGCGACAAGACTGCCGGCCTTGTAGTAGACGAGCTTTTGGGACAGCAGGAAATCGTTATCAAGTCCATGGGTAAATATATTGACAATAAGTGTAAGCTGATTAGCGGCGCAACCATTTTGGGCGACGGTGAAGTTGCTCTGATTCTGGATGCCAATGCATTAATATAGTGTGGGAGGGAAGACAGGATGGAAGAATTAAAAGTTGCAGGTGAAACAACACAGTATATTGTCATCAGACTGGGACAGGAACAGTATGGCATTGACATCGGATATATTGATAATATCGTAAGGATGCAGCATATTACGAGGGTGCCGAAAACAGCTCCTTACTTAAAGGGCGTTATCAATCTGCGTGGGGAGGTTATTCCCATTATGAGTATCCGGTTAAAGATGGGACTTCCTGCTGACGAGAATACAAAGTCAACCAGAATCATTATTGTGAAGCTGGAGCAGTACGGTACCATAGGAATGATTGTTGATGAGGTAAAGGAAGTAGTGACTTTGGATATGGCTACACAGGTTGAAAAGATGGCTTATGACAAAGACGATAAGAACAACTTCATTTTGGGAGTCGGCAAATATGAAGGCGGATTGATTTCCTTACTGGATTTAAATATGGTGGCACAGGAAAAATAACAAGTGCAAACAAATTAAGGAGACGTAGCGGTATGGCTGAAATGAGTTTGGAAAAAGTAACCCAGGACTATTTTGATGTGCTGAAGGAGATTGGGAATATCGGTGCGGGAAATGCCATGACGGCATTGTCACAGATGCTGCAGTGTAAGGTGGACATGCAGGTACCGCAGGTCAGACTGCTGGAGTTTAAGGACGTAGGCGCCCTGATGGGTGGTGAGGAGCAGCTTATGATCGGCGTTTATCTTGCCGTGGAAGGGGATATTACCGGAAGCATCATGTTTCTTGTAAAGCAGGACAGTGCAAAGCACCTTGTGAATAAGCTGATGATGGGAATGGGAAGCGAAGGCCCCGATTTAAATGAGATGGAGCTGTCGGCCATGAAGGAAGTCAGCAATATTATTACCGGCGCTTATTTAAATTCCCTGTCCACACTCACCAATTTAAAAATTTATCCGTCACCGCCGGCCCTGACATTGGATATGGCAGGAGCTATACTCAGTGTGCCTGCTATTGAATTCGGAACTATCGGCGACAAAATCCTTTTGATTCAATCACAGTTTTATGATGAGGTAGAAATAGACGGTTATTTCATTTTGATTCCGGATCTGGAGTCTTATGAAAAGATACTTTCTTCTCTTGGATTGATGTAGACGCCATGTAAATTAGAGTAGACCGAGGTAATATACTTATGAGTGAAATTATAAAGGTGGGGATGGCGGATTTAAAGGTCTGCACCAGTCCTGACGGGGTGACAACCCTTGGGCTTGGTTCCTGCGTGGGAATTGCAGTGAGAGACCCGGTAACAAAAATCGGCGGTTTGGCGCATATCATGCTGCCGGACAGCACAGCCATCCGCGGCGGAGAAAACAATATTCCGAAGTTTGCGGACACCGGTATTACCGAGCTGGTAAGGCAGATGGAGGCATTGGGGGCAAAACGAAACAGGATGACGGCAAAGCTGGCCGGCGGCGCTATGATGTTTGCTTTTCAGAACAAGTCCGATCTTGTACGCGTGGGAGACCGGAATGTGGAGGCAGCCAAAAAGAAGCTGGCCGAGTTGAACATACCTGTGTTGGCAGAAGATACGGGTGCAACCTATGGAAGGACGGTTATTTTTTATCCGGAAACAGGAGATTATGTAATAAGAGCGGTAGGCAAGCCTGAAAAAGTGATATAGGAGCAGTTATGAACAGAAAATATTTGCCGCTGATATTAATGCTGGTGGCGGGTGCGGTTACCAGCATTATCACGTTTGCAATGAAGTATACGGTTATTCAGAAATTAGTGGCCCTTTTGCTGGTGCTGGTTATTTTTTATCTGTTGGGAAGTGTCTTGAAATGGGCACTGGATATTTTTGATACCCAAAATGAGAAAGCGGCGCTGGATAAAGGGGAAGTCATAGAAAAAGACAAAACCGCGGAAGCATCAGAACAGAAAACGGAAAAAGAATAAGCGGAGCGCAAAAAAGCAGTTTAGGAGGATGCCATGGACGAAGCGGGCAGAAAGAAGCTTTGGGATGAGTACGGCAGGACTAGGGCTCCTGAAATCAGAGAAAAAATCATACTGGAATATGCGCCCCTTGTAAAATTGGTAGCAGGCCGATTGAGTATGTATTTGGGGTACAATGTTGAATATGAGGATTTGGTAAGCTACGGCATATTCGGGTTAATAGACGCCATAGATAAATTTGACTGCATGAAGGAAGTAAAGTTTGAAACCTATGCCAGTCTGCGGATACGCGGAGCTATATTGGATCAGATTCGTAAAATGGATTGGATTCCCAGAACAATTCGCCAAAAACAGAAAAAAATTGATGCCGTTATAAAAGAGATTGAACTGATTTTTGGCAGAGCGGCTACTGATGAGGAAATAGCGGAAAAACTGGGAATTACGGATGAGGAATATTTGGAATGGCAGTCCCAGATGAAGATTACCAATGTCGTTTCCCTAAATGAATATATGGAACAGGGCTGTGAAGTGCCGGCGGAAGGAAACAGGCATACCACTGCAAGATTTGAAGGCCCTGAAGAAAATATTGAGAAAGAAGAATTGAAGCAGGTATTGGAACAGACGCTTTTGCTGCTCACAGAAAAAGAACGCAGGGTGATTTTGCTATATTACTATGAGGAGCTGACATTAAAAGAAATCAGCAACGTATTGGAAGTTTCTGTATCCCGGATTTCCCAGCTTCATACGCGTGCGCTTCAAAAAATGAAAGAAAAAATGGGAAGTTATATGGGAATCTTTACAGACAGATAACGAAGTCGGCGTAATAAAAGGAGAGGGACATGGGAAATGGTTATTTTAGGCTAGTGGTTGACAGCGTAGGCTATGGGTTAGAGATTAAAGCACCGACTAAAGACGGAGAATGTGTCAGAATAGGAGAAGTCACAGATTACCTTATGCAGAGAAGCGTAACCTGTGACCTTTCTGCGTTAAAAAATGCCATTATGCAGAGAAAAGATATGGTTGTCCACCTTGGGAGCGGAGATTGCCCCGTTGTGAATATGAGCTATAGTCTGTTTATTGAAGAGGATGCCATGAAGGCAACCGTGCGGTTTTATCCGCCCTCCGAAACAGGGGCAAAAATGACGGTGCATGAATTTATCAGTGAACTGAATATGAGGCAGATAAAATACGGTATCCTGGAGGAGCGCATCACGGAAGCAATAGAGAAGGGCGAATACTGTGAGAATATCGTGATAGCGGAAGGAAAGCCGGCAAGACAGGGAACGGATGCCGTAATTGAGTATTATTTTAATACGGATATAAAGGCAAGGCCGACTGTGAATCAGGATGGCAGTGTGGATTTCTTTCATCTAAATACCATTAATCACTGTCAGGCAGGTGATGTTTTGGCAAAACTGATTCCGGCAGATGCCGGAGAGTACGGCATGAATATTCAGGGAACGAAAATTAAGCCCAGAGATATCAGGAATGCCATGTTGAAATTCGGCAATAATATTGCAATTTCCGAAGACAAAACAACGCTGACCTCGATGGTCAACGGCCATGTAACACTGGTGGAAGACAGGGTATTTGTATCTAATGTTCTGGAGCTGGAAAATGTAGATATTTCAACCGGCAATATCGAGTATGACGGCAGCGTCAGTGTAAGCGGCAATGTACAGTCCAATTTTTCTGTGAAAGCAAAAGGAAACATCGTAGTAAACGGTCTTGTAGAGGGGGCTTATCTGGAGGCCGGCGGTGATATTATCATAGCCAGAGGTATGGCGGGTATGTCCAAGGGAGAGTTAAAGGCGGAAGGCAATATTGTTGCCAAGTTTTTGGAAAGCACAAAAGCTACCGCAGGCGGATATATTACGGCTGAATCCATTTTGCACAGCACGGTTATGGCGGGCGGCGATATTACCGTAGACGGCAGAAAGGGCTTTATTACCGGCGGAAGAGTTTGTGCAACAAATCTGGTGCAGGTAAAGACGCTGGGTTCGCCTATGGGAACCTCCACGGTGGTAGAGGTGGGAGCGGACCCGGTTGTAAAGGCAAGATTTTTGCAGGCACAGAAGGATGTCGCGGAAATAAATAAGGTAATTAAGAGTTTGGATCCTATAATCGCTACTTATGTGCAGAAGCGTAAAAGCGGCGTACAGTTAAGTCAGGAGCAAATCAAATATCTGACTTCCATTTTGAAACTGCGGGAGCAGAAGGTGGCTGAACTGGAGAAGGCAACAAAAGAAACAGAGCTTTTGCAGGAAGTAATTGAACAGCAGGCTCATGCACAGGTCATTGTAAAGGGAGAAGTTTTCCCGGGTACAAAAATTGCCATCGGAGATGTGTCTACAGTGGTACAGAACAGCATGGAATACTGTAAGTTTGTAAAGCTGCGGGGTGACGTCAAGATGGTTGGTATTTAATACCGGTCAGGAATATGAAAGCAGCAGGCACTTAAAGGGTGGGCAGAAAGGAGCGGCGTATGGCACTGGGAGCTATAGAACTGGCAACCATAGCAAGGTCACAGGATTTTACAACGATTAAGCATGGAGAAGATTATAAGGGAGCTGCACAGCAGACAAATCTTGTACAGAATATGCAGCGTGAAACAGAACAGAAGACCCGTCAGGTAACCGAGCGTGATGCCGCAGACTGGCAGAAAAAGAAATTTGATGCAAGAGATAAGGGGAATGACAGCTATAACGGTGACGGCGGCAGTAAAAGGAAAAAGAAGCAGGAGCCGGACGGAAAGGTTTTTGTTAAGGGAAGAGAAAGTTTTGATATTAAAATTTGAGGTGAGTATAAATGGGCGCGTTGGAAATCAGCCTTCTTATAATAGGAGGCATTATATTTGTGCTTAGTTTTCTGCTTCCGTCAGGAAACAGGGCGGCAGATGCAGAAACCAGGGGAGCGGTACAGGAGGAAGTAAGAAATACGGTAGCCAGAGAAATGGACGGCGTGAAGGGCAGAATAGAAGACATTGTAGACGAAACGGTTTCTTACGCAGTGGAAAAAACAGAAAGGTCCTTAGAACGTGTTTCCAATGAAAAAATAATGGCAGTCAGTGAATATTCCGATACGGTTTTGGAGGATATCAACAAAAACCATAAGGAAGTAATGTTTTTATATGATATGCTTAATGACAAGCATCAGAATATAAAGGATACGGTCAGCGAAGTGGAAAAAACGGTAAAGGATGTTAAAAAGAAAGCAGACAGAACCGTAAAAGAGCTTGAAGAGGCTGAAAAAGAAGAAACGGCAAAGAACGTAATAAAAAGAGAACGCGCAGAAGCATATTCCCAAAAGGATTTTCCGAAAGAGGAAGAAAAAGGTATCCAGGATTTTGAAGCGGATGAAGATTTCTCTGTTCTGATACCGCAGCAGATTGCAGAAAAAAATCCGCCCGGAAACGTGGTTAAGAGTACTGCCCTAAAAACATCGGCGCCGGATATCAGCTTTATGAAGGGCAGCCGTAAAAGCGGTAATCACAATGAGCGGATTCTCAGGCTGCACAGTGAAGGAAAGTCAAATATGGCAATAGCAAAAGAACTGGGACTGGGAGTCGGAGAAGTGAAACTGGTAATTGACCTGTTTGAGGGCGTGTGAGGTTAATATGAAACTGAAATATTATTTGCGGGGACTGGGAATCGGTATTCTGGTAACCGCTGTTATTATGGGAATTGCATCGGGAAAAAGACAGATGACTGATGAAGAAGTACGGGCAAGAGCCAAGGAACTTGGGATGGTGGAAAGCACAGTGCTTTCCCATATTGCCGACATGACGCAGCCTGATGACACCGAGCCTGAAAATAAAGAGGTGGACGAGAGCGAACCTGAGGATATGCCGGAAGAAGGCGGGGCTGCGGATACACCGGAGGAGAGCGAACCCGAGGATACGCCAAAGGAGAATGACCCCGCAGAAAGCACACCGGTTGTGATTGTGATAAAATCGGGGCAGAGTTCCGTTTCCGTCAGCAAGATGCTGGCTGAAGCCGGTCTGGTAAAAGATGCAACGGCGTATGATAAATATCTGTGTGAAAACGGTTATGACAAAAAAATCCAGACAGGCACCTATGAGCTTACGGCAGGTGCTTCTGAAGAGGAAATTGCCCGGATTATTACGGGAGGATGAGTCCTCTTTCAGACCGGATCAGGAAGCCGGATTATCAGGAAATTTTTGAACATATTTCAGAGAGAAGCTTTGGACAGATTTTAGAGAGAATTTTTGAACGGATTTTAAGGGAAACCACTTGCAATGCGGTTTCCCTTATGTTATACTCTGAATGTTGTGACTATAAAACACGTATTCTCATTTGGTGCAGGTGTCTGATATGAATGTGCAGATGTGCATCAGAGCTAACCGGATTTTAACGCAGATTCGGCAGAAAAGGGGTACGGAAGACGGCAGATTTTGCTGATTAACCAAATGGAGGTAGAGACATGAGCGTTATTTCAATGAAGCAGTTATTAGAAGCAGGTGTTCATTTCGGACATCAGACCAGAAGATGGAACCCTAAGATGGCTCCTTATATCTTCACAGAGAGAAACGGAATCCACATCATCGATTTACAGAAATCCGTAGGCAAGGTTGACGAAGCTTACAAGGCTATTTCTGAAATCGCTGCACAGGGCGGCACCATTCTCTTCGTAGGTACCAAGAAGCAGGCTCAGGATGCTGTGAAGACAGAAGCTGAGAGATGCGGTATGTATTATGTAAATGAAAGATGGTTGGGCGGTATGCTTACCAACTTCAAGACCATCCAGTCCCGTATTGAAAGACTGCATGCTATTGAAACCATGGCAGAAGACGGTACTTTTGATGTACTTCCCAAGAAGGAAGTTATTGAACTGAGAAAAGAGTGGGAAAAACTGGAGAAAAACCTTGGCGGTATCAAGAACATGACCAGAGTTCCCGATGCTATTTTTGTAGTAGATCCTAAGAAGGAAAGAATCTGTGTACAGGAAGCACATTCTTTAGGTATTACACTGTTAGGTATCGGCGATACCAACTGTGACCCTGAAGAACTGGATTACATCATTCCCGGTAATGATGATGCTATCAGAGCTGTAAAGCTTATTGTTTCCAAAATGGCAGATGCTGTTATTGAGGCTAATCAGGGTGAAGCTGTTTATACAGATGCTGATGTAGCTGTAGATGCTGAAAATGCAGATATGGAAGAAATCGCAGCAGAAGCAGAAGCTGAATAATTTATACAGATTACAGGGCCGTACAGACGGCGGAAGGAGAAAAAATGGCAGATATTACAGCAGCAATGGTAAAAGAACTGCGTGAAATGACCGGCGCAGGTATGATGGATTGTAAGAAGGCTCTGAACGAGACCAATGGTAATATGGATGAAGCTGTTGAGTTCTTAAGAAAGAACGGACAGGCTAAGGCAGAGAAGAAGGCTGGCAGGATTGCAGCAGAAGGTCTTTGCATGGTTGTAATGAAGGATGACAAGACTGCAGCAGTTGTTGAAGTCAATTCTGAGACAGACTTTGTTGCAAAGAACGCTGATTTCCAGGCATATGTAGCAGCAGTTGCCAATCAGGCAGTAGAATCTGATGCAGCAGACATGGATGCATTCATGGCAGAAAACTGGAATGAAGATATCAGCAAGAGCGTTAAAGAAGCCCTGGTTGAAAAGATTGCCGTTATCGGTGAGAACTTAAATATCAGAAGATTTGAGAAGGTTGTAGCTAAGGAAGGCTGTGTAGTGTCTTATGTACATGGCGGCGGACGTATCGGCGTTATTGTGGAAGCTGCTACGGATGTTGTTAATGATGCAGTCAAGGAAGCACTTACCAATATTGCAATGCAGGTTGCAGCACTGGCTCCTAAGTATGTATCCACAGAGGAAGTATCTGAGGAATATAAGGCACATGAGAAAGAAATTCTCATGGCTCAGATTGCAGCAGATCCTAAGATGGCAGGCAAGCCTGAAAAGGTTATCGAGGGCGCAGTAATCGGACGTCTGAACAAAGAGCTTAAGGAAGTATGTCTGCTTGAGCAGGTGTATGTAAAGGCTGAGGACGGCAAGCAGACTGTTGCACAGTATATTGCACAGGTTGCTAAAGATAACAGCGCAAACCTGTCTGTTAAGAAATTTGTTCGTTTTGAAACCGGAGAAGGTCTTGAAAAGAAGAGCGAGGATTTTGCAGCAGAGGTTGCAGCGCAGATGGGAAACTAATTTATCAATCGTAGGACTGATAAAAAGCGAATTAAATAGCGTATTTAAGCGGTTTCTAGCTATTTTGACAAGTGTTATAAACTACTGTAAAATCTCACAAAATATCGTGCTATTTTGGGTACAGATTGGGTAGGGTATTGGGTAAAGAAATTTACCCAACCTCTTAACGAGGAATTTACTTGTTGTTTAAAATAGAAAGGGAACGCTGTGAATGTTGAGGGTGTATTGTATTTTGCAATACACCCTTAAATTTTTTGGGAAAATAATGTTAAAGACTAGGAAATGTGTTAGAATGAAAGAAATAAACAAATTAGAATTTGGAGGATAATAAGATGTTAGAATTTAAATATGATACTCAACTTTTAATAGAAGGCGAAAATCTTGACGAAGATAAAATTAGCGAATATTTCACAAACAATTTTAACGGAGATTGTTTGTTAGCAGTTGGAGATGAAGAACTTATAAAAATTCATTTTCATACAAACGAACCATGGAAAGTATTAGAATACTGTTCACAGCTTGGAGAAATTTACGACATTGTTATTGAGGATATGGACAGGCAAGCGAAAGGTTTAAAAGGCTAAATTCCAGTTTGTAGCAGACAGTTTTGGTAGGACTGTCTGCTTTTCCTTTTCAATCATAATTGATAGTGGTGCTATAAAATGGTTCATATCCATTGTGAAAAGACCATTTAGAACGGTGCAGATTGATTGTAAGGGTGGTGGGAGTTCCGTTGATTTGATTATGCTCTGCTTCGATTTCTGCCACCACTTCATCAATATTCCAGTATTGATATACGATAACTTGCAATTCGGTATCACGATTAGCCCCATTGCTGAATGACATACTGTTAAATACAAGATAATCGGGCAAGCTAATGTAATAGAGAACACCTGCAAGCAAGACTAGAACAATAGTGGCAAATAACAATTTCTTTTTCATTTTGACATACCTCTGTTTCTATATAGTTATAGGGATAACTATATAGTACCTCACTATATAGGGAATTACTACATAAAGATTTATTGAATATACTTTTATGTAGAGGTGAGGCAATGAAGTATGGACATTTGGAACTTCACATAGAGGAACTGCTGAAAGAAAAAGGAATTAGTAAAAATACCATTTGTAAGGAATTGGATATACCGAGGTCTAACTTTAATCGTTATTGCAGAAATGAATTTCAGAGATTAGACGCACAACTAATCTGTAAACTGTGCAGTTACTTGGATTGTGGAATAGAAGAATTGATAGAGTATGTGAAAGAATGAGAGCCTGTCGGATTGAAGAAAATTCGTGCAGGCTTTTGTTGTGGTAAGAAAAAGAGAAAACGTAGTGAAGTCAAGGAACAAGGCGAAGCCGATACGCCGTAGGGCAGTCCTTGACGGAACGGACACAGCCAACAGCACCATGATACAGCAGAGGACTTGAAAGGTCAGAAACCTTGCAAGTCCTCTTGTCTGTTACTGGGCGTTATGCTTTAAGTAAAGTGCTTCTTTTACCAGTTCTTTTTCAAATGCCTTGATGTGACCGTCGTGTACTCCATTGTCGATATAAAAGCAATCGTCAGCCTGTGAGTAGGAAAGCATGGTAACTTTCGGTTCATAGGTTTTTGTATCAATTCCATAGTAGTAAATCGTGGCTGTTGTTAATACCATGTGAATACTTTCAAAATCTCTTGTAAAAATGGTATGCCTGTCAGAATAGAAAAAATCAGACGGACATTCATAAAATTGGGAACTATCCTCTTTCAAAAATAATGGCAGTATGTGCATTGCATTTCCAGCACGATTGACAAGAACATAAAAGCGTGGAATAAGGGCGGCATATTGGGTCATCATGGCAATATATATATCGTCTAAATTATCAAGGAGATACTCGGAGCAGGAGTTGTTGTAAAAGACATATTGCAGGGCATTGTTATTTTGGCTTGTATGTTCCATAGGTACATTTTGTCCGTAAAGCCAGCGCAAGTCTACATCTAAGGAGTCAGCAATCAATTCCATTTTATCGGCTTTGGGGTTGTACTGTCCCGAAAGATAGGAACTGAACGCTCCTTTGCTGATACCTGTATCTTTGACTATATCCACCTGTTTTTTGTTTTTTGCTTTCATGGCAAATTTAATCCGTTCTGCGATTGTATTCATCTGAAAACCCTCTCTTTCCATATCTCGTTATAACTTCTCATATCTTATCGTCTAAGGATACTATACCACAAGTTCAGAAAAAAGAAAACAAAATGTTTATAAAAAACTAAACTTTCTATTGCAAAACAAATGTGTCTATGCTAATATACAATTAAGTTCAGAAATAACTGAACAATAAACGGCGTCG
The DNA here is from genome assembly GCA_900551115.1 of uncultured Lachnospiraceae bacterium. GTDB lineage: Bacteria > Bacillota > Clostridia > Lachnospirales > Lachnospiraceae > Acetatifactor. The sequence goes on along the minus strand of URUY01000007.1, from coordinate 538 downwards.
TAATAGGAAAATAAAAATATGAGAAACTGACCTATCGGTTCAACGGGGAGAAAGGAACGTGTATGCAGATTACATTGACAAAAGAACAGGTAAAAGAAGCCTTTGGAGAACTTCGTTTTATGGGTGCGGATAACTGTTACCGCTATGATAAAGACAGTAAGAAGAAAACAGAGGAAGTGGAAGCTTTAAAACTTCATCTTGGAAGCATGAGGCTTGGGAACAGCGTGGATATTCGATTGGAAGCAACGGAACTTCCAAAGATTGAGCCTTATGCGGTGGTGGAACTGGAAGAACCAGTATATGCTCCTTATGTGCAGAGAGGAAACTTTCCTGTATTAGTGGAGAAGATTACCTGTAAGGGTATCCGCCCTGTTGCAAACAAAAATATGTAGGCGGTCAAAGTTCCTGTCCTCGTTCTGACGTACCAAACGGCAGGTTGAGGGCAGGGCAATGGCAACGCCATTGCAGATAAGGAGGTTTGATAAATTTGGAAGAAAGAAGCGGAAGTTTTCTTCCAGAACTCCCCTACACTAACAGG
>URUY01000006.1 GCA_900551115.1 uncultured Lachnospiraceae bacterium | reverse complement strand
GCGGACGAAGCAGCTTACGAGGAGGACGCAGAGTACGCGGACGAAGCAGCTTACGAGGATGACGCAGAATATGCGGACGAAGCAGCTTACGGGGATGACGCAGAGTACGCGGACGAAGCAGCTTACGAGGATGACGCAGTATATGCGGAAGAAGCAGCTTATGAGGATGACGCAGTATATGCGGACGAAGCAGTTTATGAGGATGACGCAGTATATGCGGACGAAGCAGCTTATGAGGATGACATAGAGTACGCAGACGAAGAACTTTATGAAGATGAAGATGAGGACGAGGATGAAATTATTCCGTGGAGCGCCAGGTCCGATAAGAATATTTTCCAAAATATGTGGGATAAGCTGGTGCATATGAATACCATGGACAAGGTTGTTACAACTACCGGTATTTTGGTGCTGGTGCTGGCGCTGGCAACGGGAGCTGTTTTTGCAGGCGCAGGGGCACTGGACAGGCAGGCGGTTTCTTTTGATACGGTGGGCAGCCAGTTAGACGGGATAACCTTGATTGGCGAACAGGGATTGATGGCGGTTGCAGATGCGGAACTGGCAAGAATTTCTGCTGCAAATGCCATTGAAGATGAAAAAAAGGAGTATGATGAATCAGAATATACGAAGGAAGTAAAAGTAGAACTGAATATGACCTCCATCGAAAAGGACCTGAAGGTAAAATTTGTAAACAGTAAAACGAATAAGCTGATTGCAAACGTACCGTTTTCTGTTGCGGTTACGACTCCTGACGGTAAGACCGAAACCTGGTCGGATGATGATATGGACGGTATCATTTACAAAAATGATATTACGCCCGGAAATTATTCGGTAGCCATGAATGCACTGGAGGGTGAAAAATATGCGGACTATATTATTTCCACTTCAGCAGAGAAAGTTAAGGTTAAGAAGGAAATAGATTATGAAAAGGTAGATGTTTCCGATGAAGTAAAGGATGAATCGGAAGTCAATGCCAAGGTGGAGGATACAAAGGAAAATGAGACTACCATAGAATCCACCCTTACGGATACTGTGGCATGGGTAGAGTCTACGAAAACGGTTATGGATTCTGTTTATACGGCAGTTGCAAAGAATTCGATAAAGGCGCCTCTTGACCTTGCAAAGGGTATGAGCTTTATGCGGACGGCAGGAGGAACGGTATCGCCCGGAGAACCGACACCAACGGTGGCACCTACAACAGAGCCTACAACGGCACCCACTACGGCACCTACGACAGAGCCTACAACGGCGCCTACAACATCGCCGGACGTACCCACAGCATCACCGGACGTACCGTCACCTTCCCCCACGGTATCCCCATCGCCGTCACCTACAGTATCTCCGTCTCCTTCGCCGGTAGTGCCAACAGGCATTACGCTTGAAAAGACGGCTCTGTCCATGGAAAAGGGAGGTACCGTTACCCTTAAGGCAACGGTTACACCGGAGAATGCAGAGGATAAAACGGTTACATGGAGTTCTTCTGATGAAACGATAGCAAAGGTTGACAATACGGGCAAGATTACAGCATTGAAAGCCGGTACGGTAACCATTACGGTTACTTCCAATGCAGATACCGCCGTCAAGGCAACCTGCAAGGTAACGGTAACAGAGGAAACAAGAACGCTGACCTTGAGCCATACCACACTGGCAATGGCAATCGGCAGCCCTCAGAATATTACGGCAACCATAGGCAATTCCGTAAGCGGTGGCAGCATAGCCGGCAATATTACCGCAAAAAGCGATAATGAGGCGGTTGCAACCGTAACGGTAGGTACTACCGCAAACGGTAAGGCTACAATTACGATTAATCCAAAAGCAGCAGGAACGGCAGTGATTACGATAGGCGTTGATTCTGTCACGGGTCTTACAAAAACCTGTACCGTAACGGTTGGCAACCGTACCATCACACTGAACAGGACAACAGCAAGTGTATTGTCGGGCAGCACTGCAGAAGTGACGGCAGTGATTAACAGCACCGGCGGTGCGGTTTCGCTGGAGACCTCCAACAGCGGTGTGGCTACGGCAAATGTTACGACTTCTGTAGCTGACAATAAAATGACAGCTAAGGTTGTGGTAAACGGTGTGGCAGCAGGTTCCGCAACGATTACGGTGATTCATACGGAAAACGGCGTAGCAGTAAGGCAGGCCTTTACAGTGACCGTTGTCAATAAAGATACCAAGCTGCTGACGGCAGATAATAAACAGCTCTATGTGTTGGTATCCGACAATAATTACAGAGAAGCAACCTATGCGGATTACTACAATCCCGCTATCACTACTTTTTTCATACGGAGTGAGGGCGTAGTAAAATATACAGGCTGGCAGACCCTTAACGGTAAGCTGTATTATTATGACGCAAGCGGCAAATATGTGACCGGAGAGCAGGTTATCCAAGGTGCAAAATATACCTTTGCCAGTGACGGTTCTCTGGTGGTCGGAAACGGCGCATTCGGTATTGACGTTTCCAAGTGGAACGGTACGATTGACTGGAATGCCGTTAAGAATTCCGGTGTAAACTATGTTATTATCCGCTGCGGATACAGAGGCTCTTCATCGGGCGTACTGGTTACAGACCCGAAATTTGCAGCAAATATTAAGGGTGCTACGGCAGCAGGCATTAAGGTCGGCGTATACTTCTTCTCACAGGCTGTCAACAAAAACGAAGCAGTGGAAGAGGCTTCCATGGTACTGGAGCTGATAAAAGGCTATACGATTTCCTATCCGGTATTTTTGGATGTGGAGGCTTCCGGCGGCAGAGCCGATAAGATTGACACGGCTACAAGGACGGAAGTAATCAAGGCATTCTGTGAAACCATTCAGGGGGCAGGCTATACGGCAGGCGTTTATGCCAACAAGAGCTGGCTTACCAACAAGATAGATACCAGTCAGCTTGGCAGGTACAAAATTTGGCTGGCACAGTATGCATCGGCGCCCACCTATTCCGGCAGATATGATATGTGGCAGTACAAATCCACAGGCAAAGTAACCGGTATCAGCGGCGATGTGGATATGAACTGGAGCTATTTGGGATATTAAGCGTGGTATGAATACTCCGGTAACGGAAAAGAATATAAAACGAGGTAAAAGGAATGAGAACTTATTTGGTAACAGGAGGAGCCGGCTTTATCGGATCCAATTACATTCATTACATGTTTAAAAAATATGGTGATGAAATCAGGATTATTAACGTGGACGCCCTGACCTATGCAGGTAATTTGGAAAATCTGAAGAATGTGGAAGGCAGGAGCAACTACAGCTTTGTAAAAGCCAATATCTGTGACAAGGATGCAATCCGCAGGGTATTTGCGGAAAATGACATTGACCGGGTAGTGCATTTTGCGGCGGAAAGCCATGTGGACAGAAGTATCCGTAATCCTGAAGTCTTTGTACAGACAAATGTACTGGGAACTGCAGTCATGCTCAACTGTGCCAAGGAGGCGTGGGAGCTTCCTGACGGAAGCTTCAAAGAAGGGAAAAAGTTTTTACATGTATCTACGGACGAGGTATACGGTTCTTTGGAAAAGGATGATGAATTTTTCTGTGAAACGACACCCTATGCGCCTCACAGCCCTTATTCTGCCAGCAAGGCAAGCTCGGACATGTTAGTAAAGGCATATATGGATACCTACCATTTCCCTGCCAATATTACCAACTGCTCCAACAATTATGGGCCGTATCAGTTCCCCGAAAAGCTGATTCCCCTTATTATCAACAATGCACTGCAGGGAAAGAAGCTGCCTGTATACGGCGATGGAAAAAACGTGCGTGACTGGCTGTACGTGGAGGATCACGCAAAGGCTATTGATATGGTACAGGAGCAGGGAAGACTGTTTGAAACCTACAATATCGGCGGTCATAATGAAAAACAGAATATTGAAATTATCAATATTATTTTAGAGACACTGCAGGAAATGCTGCCGGATACGGATGCAAGAAAAGCACTGGTTACGAAGGATTTGATAACCTATGTGGAAGACCGCAAGGGACATGACAGAAGATACGCCATTGCACCGGATAAGATTAAAGCAGAAATCGGCTGGTATCCCGAAACCATGTTCAAGGAAGGCATTAAAAAGACGATTGCCTGGTATTTTGAGCATGAAGACTGGATGAAGAATGTGACAAGCGGAGATTATCAGAAATATTACAGCGATATGTATGAATAAAGCTTGCTTTGCGCACCTTGGGTGGGAACGGTGGGAACCGTTCCCATTTGGTGTTTTGACGAAAAGTCCCAAAAGGCGGAAACTCCGGCAATGTTTTGTATAGGAATTTCCCATAGAATATGGTAAAATATAACATATGTGATTTGAAAGGAGATTCTCCATGAAAGGAATTATATTAGCCGGCGGTTCCGGCACCAGACTGTATCCGTTGACAAAGGCCATATCCAAGCAGATTATGCCGGTTTATGACAAACCGATGATTTATTACCCTCTTTCAACGCTGATGCTGGCAGGTATCAGGGAAATACTGATTATATCCACACCCAGGGATCTGCCGGTTTTTGAAGAGCTTTTGGGGGACGGAAGCCAGCTTGGCATGCAGCTTTCCTATGCAGTACAAAAAGAACCCAGAGGACTGGCTGACGCTTTTATTATCGGCGCTGATTTTATCGGTACGGACAGAGTGGCGCTTGTTTTGGGAGATAATATTTTCTACGGACAGAGCTTTTCAAGAGTGTTAAGGGAAGTGGCTTCCAGAGAAAAAGGAGCAACGATTTTCGGCTATTATGTCAGGGACCCCAGAGAATACGGCGTGGTGGAATTTGATGCAGACGGCAAGGCACTGTCCATTGAAGAAAAGCCCGAAAACCCCAAGAGCAACTACGCGGTGCCCGGCCTGTATTTTTATGACAATGATGTTGTGGAAATCGCAAAGAATGTAAAGCCTTCCGCAAGAGGGGAAATTGAAATTACCAGTATCAATAACGAGTATTTAGACAGAGGCACGCTGCATGTAGAGACACTGGGCAGAGGATTTGCATGGCTGGATACGGGCAATCATGATGCACTTTTAGATGCGGCTGACTTTGTGGCAGCTTTTCAGAAGAGGCAGGGGCTTTATATTTCCTGTATTGAAGAAATCGCTTATAAGAGGGGCTTTATTACCAGGGAACAGCTTTTGGCACTGGCAGAACCCCTTATGAAAACCAATTACGGCAAATATCTGGTAGAGGTTGCAAATGGACTCTAAGCTAAAGAGACTGACGGTTTTGGCGGCTGCTTCCATAACGATGCTTACCATTTTGGCAGTGCTTCTGCTGAATCAGAATCAGAGAGGCAGCACGCAGGGAATGGCAGAAACAGAGCCTGAATGGGCAGAGCAGCAGAATACGGGCGCGGTTTATGAAAACGGACAGATTGGAAACGACTTATCCGCCTTTATGGAGGATGAAACTTTTTTTGATCCCGAGACGAATTCTTTTTTGGAGAGCCTCTACGCGGAACAGAACAGATTATCCCTGATTGTTACCTCTGTTGAAAGGGATTTGCGCATTCAGATTGTAGATAATGAAAACAATCCGGTAACGGGAGAGAGCTTTTTTGTGACTCTGGAGGGCATGGGAGAATACAAGGACCTGGACAAGGACGGCATCATTTATATAGGCGGTCTTTCCTCCGGGGATTATACGGTTTCCTTAAATCCTATAGAGGGCTATAATGTGCCCGGGGGCAGCACCCGGGTAAGAGTAAAGGAAAAGGTGGAATATGTGGTGATAGATGATATTTCCCTTCTCCTTAAAACAGAAGCAGATATCAATGCAGAGGCAGAGGATACAGCCCAGGCCATTGAGGATGCGGATAAAACGGAAATTAAGAAGGCGCAGGCTGTGACAGGCAATGCTGTACTGGGAATTGATGTGTCCAAATGGCAGGGAGAAATCGATTGGGACAAGGTAAAGAATGACGGTATTGATTTTGCCATTATCAGATGCGGATATCGCGGCTCCGTAACGGGAAGTCTGGTGGAAGACCCTTATTTTGAACAGAATATCAAGGGTGCTGCGGCAGCCGGCATAAAGGTCGGCGTTTACTTCTTTTCGCAGGCTGTAAATGAAGTGGAAGCGGTGGAAGAGGCCAGTGCAGCAGTCAGGCTTATCAAGGACTATGAACTGCAGTATCCGGTATTTATTGATACGGAGAGCGCCGGCGGAGACGGCAGGGCAGACAGTCTGGATGTAAAGACGCGGACAGCAGTATGCGAAGCCTTTTGCAGTACCATTGAAAATGCAGGATATGAAGCCGGTGTATATGCAAGCCGCAACTGGTACAACAAAAACCTGGAAACGGCTTCTCTTGAGCCTTATATCATATGGCTGGCAGAATACCGCAGTGTCCCGCTTTATCAGGGCTATTACCATATGTGGCAGTATACCTCCAAGGGTAAGGTGGACGGTATAGACGGCAAAGTGGATATGAATATCAGTTATCTGGGATATTAAGCAGTGTGGGTATATAAAACAGGGATTACGAGACAGATTATAGTAATGATACATGGGAAAGGATAAAAAAATGGGCAAGATTCTAGTAGAAACATGTGAAATAGAGGGACTTAAGGTGATAACACCGCAGGTTTTCGGAGACGCCAGAGGATATTTCATGGAGACCTATAATTACAATGATTATAAGGAAGCGGGTATCAGTGAAATTTTTGTACAGGATAACCAGTCGGCATCTAAAAAAGGAGTGCTGCGCGGACTGCATTTTCAGAAAGAGTTTCCGCAGGACAAGTTAGTCAGGGTAATTAAAGGAGAGGTTTTTGACGTGGCGGTGGATTTGCGTGTGGGTTCACCTACCTTTGGCAAGTGGCACGGAGAACTTTTAAGCGAGGAAAATAAAAAACAGTTTTTTATTCCCAAAAACTTTGCCCATGGTTTTCTGGTACTGTCAGATTATGCGGAATTCTGCTATAAGTGTACGGATTTTTATCATCCGGGAGATGAAGGCGGCCTTTTGTGGAACGACCCTGATTTGCATGTAGAATGGCCCATAGAGGAAGGTATGGAACTTATTTTCTCTGAAAAGGATAAGGCGTGGGGCAGTTTTAAAGAATATACAGAGCAGTTAAGGCAGGAGTAAGCATGAAGCGGAAGATTTCAAAGAAAGCCGGGATTACCATATTCTGTGTGCTGGCATTCATTATGGCGGCAGTTATCGTCATACACCACAATCCAAGGGCTGACCAACAGGAGGAAATTGTTAAAAAAGCAGTTTCCTGTCTGGTTATTGTAACGTCCTGTGTTCTTTTCGGCGTTTTATATGACAAAATCACGAGTCTGCCGGTAGAGCTGTACCAAAACAGGCATCTTATCTGGAAGCTTGCAAAGAACGATTTTAAAAAGCGGTATGCAGGGTCTTATCTGGGTATGGTATGGGCGATGATACAGCCGGTAGTCACGGTAGCGATGTACTGGCTGGTTTTTGATGTGATTATGCACGGCGCGGGTATGGCTATGCGGGGCGGCGGAGATATTTCTTTTGTCCTGTTCCTTACTGCCGGTCTGGTGCCCTGGTTTTATTTCAGCGAGGCGCTTACAAACGGTACCATGGCTTTGGTGGAATATAACTACCTGGTTAAAAAGGTGGTATTTAAAATCAGTATCCTGCCGATTATCAAGGTAATCGGCGCTACCTTTATCCATGGTTTTTTTGTCTGTATTTTATTGGTGATTGCAGCATGCTACGGGTATATGCCAAGCGTCTATACCCTTCAGATTTTTTATTACAGCTTTTGTACCTTTGTATTTGTGCTTGCACTTACCTATACCACCTGCGCCCTGGAAGTATTTATACGGGATATTGCGCAGATTATCAATATTGCCCTGCAAATCGGCATGTGGGCAACGCCTATTATGTGGGATTTCGGTGCAATCAGCGAAGGCTGGGCAAAGCTTTTGAAATTAAATCCCCTGGTATATATTGTAAACGGATACCGCAGTGCAATTTACGGGCACTCCTGGTTTTTTGAGGACTTTTTCTCTACGATGTATTTTTGGATTGTAACGGTAGTGCTGTTTGGCGTGGGGGCACTGGTATTCAAAAAACTGAAGGTACATTTTGCGGATGTATTATAGGGAGTGTGAAAACACTTCGGAATGGATGATATGAATGGATAGTATAATGGAAGAAAAGAAACCGGCAATACAGGTAAAAGACCTGAAAAAAGTATATAAGCTGTATGATAAGCCGTCTGACCGCTTTAAAGAGGCATTTGGGTTTGCCAGAAATAAATATAAGGAACACTATGCCCTAAACGGCGTCAATATGGAGATTTTTCAGGGAGAAACCGTGGGTATTATCGGTACAAACGGCTCCGGTAAATCTACGATTTTAAAGATAATAACCGGCGTACTGAATCCTACGGACGGTGAAGTCGTGGTAAACGGAAGAATTTCCGCGCTGCTTGAACTGGGTGCAGGCTTCAATATGGAATATAACGGTATTGAAAACGTGTATCTGAACGGTACCATGATGGGCTTTTCGGAAAAAGAAATAAACAGCAAGCTGCCGGAAATATTAAAATTTGCAGATATTGGGGACTATGTTTACCAGCCTGTAAAAACCTATTCCAGCGGTATGTTTGTGCGCCTGGCTTTTGCCGTGGCAATAAATATCGACCCGGAAATACTGATTGTAGATGAAGCGCTGTCAGTAGGGGATGTTTTTTTTCAGGCAAAATGCTATCAGAAGTTTGAAGAATTTAAGAAGCTTGGCAAGACCATTGTATTTGTAAGTCATGATTTGAGCAGTATAAGCAAGTACTGTGACAGAGTTTATCTGCTCAATCAGGGTAATCTGTTAGGCGAGGGCAGTCCCAAGGAAATGATTGATACCTTTAAAAGGGTGCTGGTGGGACAGTATGAAATACCGGAGGATACGGAGAATGTCAATTCCGTTCCTAACGGCGCAGTGAATCCCGAGCTTTTGGAGTACGGAACAAAGCAGGCAGAAATACAGGAATTTTATATAACAGATGAAAAAGATGTAAAGACGTCAGCGATTATCAAGGGAACGGAGTTTACCATCCACATGAGGGTAGGGTTTCATGACCGGATTGTGGCTCCCATATTTGCTTTTTCTCTTAAAAATATCCGGGGAACGGAGATTACCGGCACCAACAGTATGATAGAAAAGGCATTTTTAGAGCCTGTGGCATCGGGCAGCACAAAGGAAGTGACTTTTACACAGAAAATGAGCCTTCAGGGCGGAGAGTATCTGCTGTCACTGGGAGTTACCGGTTATACAGGCAATGATTTTCAGGTGTATCACAGGCTGTACGACGTGCTGAATGTGACCGTTGTATCGGACAAGGATACCGTTGGTTTCTACGATATGGATTCGGCTGTGGAGGTACGGGAGGCAGAAAAAGCAGAAGGACGTGTTATTCCCTACCGGCAGGAGGCGTAGAAGAGAAAAGAAGGGTTGAAGCGTATGACAGAACAAATCGGAAATATTACACTGGATTTAACACATTACCCCGGTGAGGATTTTTATTGCGATGGGCAGGTGGAGGATGAACTGCTTGCCATTACAAAAAACTATGCAGCAGTAGAATATCAGAAAATCATAGAAGAAAAAGCGAGCTGGCCGATTCTCTATCATTTGTCCCCGCTTCGGGAAAACACGGTGGACTGGATACCCATGGAGCCTGATGCAAAGGTTTTGGAGGTGGGAAGCGGCTGCGGTGCCATAACAGGGGCCTTATCCAGAAAAGCCGGAGAAGTAGTCTGTGTGGATTTATCTAAAAAACGCAGTATGATTAATGCGTACAGGCACAGTGAATGTGAAAATGTGACGATTCATGTAGGCAATTTCAAGGATATCGAGCCGGATTTGCCAAATGATTTTGACTATATTTTTCTGATTGGTGTTTTTGAATACGGCCAGAGCTATATGGGAACGGATAAGCCCTTTGAGGAATTTCTTTCCATTATTATGAAGCATCTTGCAAAGGGCGGGCGTGTGGTTATTGCCATAGAAAATAAGTACGGGTTAAAATACTTTGCCGGCTGCAAGGAGGACCATCTGGGCACCTATTTTTCCGGCATTGAAAGCTATGCGGACGGCGGCGGTGTCCGTACCTTTTCAAGGAAGGGGCTGGAAAAGATATTTGCTGCCTGCGGCGTGAAAAAATATAACTTCTACTATCCGTATCCTGATTACAAATTCATGACTACATTGTATTCGGATGCCTATCTGCCCGGCAAGGGAGAGCTTTCCAACAACCTGCGGAATTTTGACAGGGACAGAATGCTTTTGTTTGATGAGAAATATGCCTTTGACGGTATTGCGGAGGACAATCTTTTTTCTGTCTTTTCCAATTCCTACGAGGTGATTATCGGGGACGGCTTTGATATCAAATATGCCAAATATTCTAATGACCGTGCGCCGGAGTACCGTATCAGAACGGAAATCTATCGGGATAAAAACGGTGTTGCAAGAGTAGAAAAACACCCGTTATGCAATGAGGCAAACGAGCATATCCGGGGCATGGCGATTGCATACAGGAACCTTCTTGAAAGGTATGAGGGCGGAAATCTTGCAATCAATAAATGCGAGCTGCATGAAGAAAACGGAAAAGTATGGGATTCCTTTGAATTCATTGAAGGGCGGCTGCTGTCAGAAATGCTGGATGAATGTCTGGAAAAGGATGATATTGAAGGTTTTCATGCATTGTTTCGACAATATGTAGAACGGACCGGTTATAATCAGACATTTCCTGTGGCTGATTTTGATTTGATATTCGGTAATATCATGGTGCATGGGGATGACTGGACGATTATTGATTATGAGTGGACCTTTGGAAAAGAAGTGGATGTAAAGGAACTGGCTTTCAGGGCAATCTACTGCTACCTTCTTGAAAACGAAAAACGTAACAAGCTAAATCTTGATTTGATACTTCATGAGCTTGGCATAACAGAAGAAGATGCGGACTATTACAGAGAGCAGGAGAAGGATTTTCAGAAGTTTGTCACAGGACAGAGAAAGTCCATGGCGGAAATCCGCAGCCTGATTGGCTACCGCATTATAGACCCGATTAAATGGATGGAAGAGAACAAAAGTATCTGGGAACTGAACCGGATGCAGATATATGAAGACTGCGGAGAAGGATTTTCAGAGGAAAACTCCTATTTCATACCGGGCTTTTATCAGGATAACAAAAAGGTAGAGGCGGAGCTTTCGGTAGACGGAAATGTAAAGATACTTCGTATTGACCCTGCCATGGAGGCCTGTGTGGTCAAAATAGAGGAAATGCTTTTTAACGGGAAGCCGGTGCCGCTTCAGAATAAAAAAATCTTTTATACCAACGGCAAACAGCTTAAACCGGCTTCGGGAGCGGTTTTTGCAACGGCAGACCCCAACCTTTATATTAAAGTGGCGGATTTAGACAGGCAGGCACAAAATATCCTGTACGTTAAAATGGATGTGGTCAAGCTGCCGCTTTCCGTTGCGGAGGATTTGGCGGCGGCAGTCAAAAAATTGATTTAACGGGAGGTCTTTCCTTGAACTTAAAAAAAATCGTCAGAAGGCAGCTTGAAAAGCGGCTTGACAGAAAATATGAAAAGGAATTAAAGCGCCGTAAGCTGGATTACACCTCCTGGCTGGCAGAACTGGAATCCAAACAGAAAGGTATGCCTTACGGAAAAGGTGTGGCTGCCGATACAGACTTTACACTGCTTGTTTTTGGAAAGGGCACAGTGGCTGCGGGGGCAAAGGAACGGATAGCGGCTTTTTTTGCAAAATATCCCGAGACTGCGCTTTTATACGGCGATGAGGACGTAAAAACAGAAAAAGGCGTCTGCGGCAATCCGTGGCTGAAGCCTGACTGGTCGCCGGATGCTTATCTTTGCAGGGATTATCTGGGCAGTGTGGTAGCGGTAAGGAAGCAGCTTTTTGATAAACTGACAGAGCAGGAAAAGCAGGAAGAAGGTCTTTGCCACGACAGGCTTACAGAGCTTGCCGGAGGTTTTAAGCGGGGCTGCAAATCCATCGGGCATCTGCGGGAAATCATTTTCCACCGGGAGGAAGTCTGGCAGCTTCCCGGAGAAGGCAGGGCAGGAAGAAGGCCGGAGAGTGCCCAAGAAGCGCAGGATTGCTTCTGTCAGGCTGCAGAAGAAAAGCCCATGGTGTCTGTTATCATTCCGTCCAAGGACAATGTATCTGTCCTAAAGCAGTGCCTTACAACCCTTTGCAAAACTGCGCAGGGGATTGACTATGAAATCATTATAGTGGATAACGGAAGCTGTAAGCATACCCGTGACAGCGTTTCAAAGGAAGTAGAAAAAATAAATCAGGATTTAACAAAGCAGAGCCCGCTAAAGGGAGCATACTATCTGTACGAGCCCATGGAATTTAATTTTTCCCGTATGTGCAATATGGGTGCAGAGAGAGCAAAGGGCAATCTGCTGCTGTTTTTAAATGATGATATAGAGGCGGTAGAGCAGGGCTGGTTTGAGGAAATGGCAGCAAAGGCCCTGGAACCCTGGGCGGGTGCTGTAGGTATAAAGCTTTGGTACCCGGATTCTGACCGTATCCAGCATGCCGGAGTAGTGAATATATCTTTGGGACCGGTTCATAAATTACAATTCCTAAAAGATAACAAGCGTTATTATGACGGGAGGAATATAGGCGTCTGGAATGCACTGGCAGTAACCGGTGCCTGTTTTATGCTGCGAAAAACAGTTTTTGATGAGGCCGGCGGTTTTGCAGAGAATATTCAGGTGGCCTTCAATGACGTAGACTTATGTTTTACCTTGTATGAAATGGGGCTTCACAATGTGGTTGTGAATACCAGGCATATGCTGCATCATGAATCCCTAAGCCGCGGAAATGATGAAACGGAAGAGAAACAGAAGCGCCTTTTGCGGGAGCGGAACCTGCTGTACGGAAGACATCCGGGACTGGAGGGGAAAGACCCCTATTACCATCCGTGGCTGAATTGCAACAGACTGGATACAACCATACGGCCTGCCTTTGAGGAAGGAAGGACAATTCCCGATACAAGAGATTACAAGCTTTTAGGAAGCCTGCAGGGAGCGCGCAGGGACGACTGCCTAAGACTTGCATTTGAACTGACAACAGCTTACAGGACGCAGGGCTATGCGGTGGTGCTGGGCAGTGACAATGCCTGCTTTGAGAAGGAGCTTTTGTTTAAAGAAAAACACGGAAGCAATAAGCTGTACCGGTTTGCGTTTACGGGACAGTACCGTTCGGATCTGGAAGAGAATATGCCGGATCAAAAGAATATTGCCTTAAGCGGGTTCAAGGTGGACTTTGCAAGGAGCCTGCCGCCCGGAGAATACCGGATTGGAGCAATGGCAACGGATAAAATATCCGGTCTCACAATCGTAAACTGGGTAAATCATACCCTGACGGTGCAGGAGGCATAAATATATGCAGGGGTTTCCCGAAAGCTGCGGGTATGGCGGTAGGGATACGAAGCATATAGCAGGAAAGGATATGGAAATGGACTATAAAGAGGCTTACGAAAAAGAGCATGTAAAGAGTGCGGATTTGGCAGGAAGAGTGGCGGATTTGGAAGCAAAAAATGAAGAGCTGCAGTTTAAGCTGGACCGCATTAAGAAAAATCCGCTTTGGAAGGCGAGCAAGCCCCTGCGGAGTATGATGCACTGGGGGATTCGCCAGCTGCGGCGTGTGGCAAACTGCGGCGGTCCCAGGGGAATTGCTGCGAAAATAAGCTACAAAAAGAGAGAAAAGGCTGCTATGAAGCAGTTTGGAACAGAAAGCTTTCCTTCGCCGGAGCAGATTGCCAAGGAAAAGGAAACTGTTTTTGCAAGACCGGTAAAGATAAGCATTCTGGTGCCGCTTTTTAATACGCCCCTTGATTTCCTTACAGAAATGCTGGATTCGGTGGTGAACCAGACCTATGAAAACTGGGAGCTGTGTCTGGCGGACGGTTCTGACGCACAGCACGGCGAAGTGGAAAAAGTATGCCGCCGGTACATGGAAAGGGAAGGGGAGAAAAGCCGCATCCTTTATCAGAGGCTTGCAAAAAACGAAGGCATTTCCGGCAATACCAACGCCTGCTACAAAATGGCAACAGGTGAATACATCGGTCTGTTTGACCATGATGATATCCTGCACCCGGAGGCTTTGTTTGAATATGTAAAGGCTATCAATGAGAAAGGTGCGGACTATCTGTACTGCGATGAAACTACCTTTAAGGACGGTGACATCAACAAAATGCTGACCATGCATTTTAAGCCGGATTATGCGCCGGACAATCTGCGCGCCAACAATTATATCTGCCATTTCAGCGTATTTGCAAGAGAGCTTTTGGAAGGGACGGAGCTGTTCCGTACCAAGTTTAACGGCAGTCAGGACCATGATATGATACTGCGTCTGACAGACAATGCAAAATGTGTGGTACACATTCCGAGACTGCTCTATTACTGGCGTTCCCATGCAGGCAGCGTAGCCTCCGGCATTGATGCAAAGCCTTACGCCATACAGGCGGCAAAGGGAGCGGTGGCTGAGAACTTAAAGCAGCACGGCTTTGAAAATTTTAAAATCGAGAGTACCAGAGCCTTTGAAACCATTTTCCGCATCAGGTATCAGATACTGGACAATCCTAAAATATCCATCGTGATTGCAAACAAAGACCATCAGGAGGATTTGCAGAGATGCGTTTCCTCCGTTTTGAAAAAATCTACCTATGATAACTATGAAATTATTATTGTGGAAAACAACAGCACTACGCCGGAAATTTTTGAATATTACGGGAAACTGCAGGAAAATGATAAAATAACAATTGTTACTTATGAGGGCAGCTTTAACTATTCCGCGGTAAACAATCTGGGAGTACGGCAGGCAGACGGAGAATATATATTGCTTTTGAACAATGATACTGAGGTCATCAGTGTGAACTGGATGGAAGAGCTTTTGATGTATGCCCAGAGGGAAGACGTGGGAGCGGCAGGAGCAAAGCTTTATTATGGTGACAAGACGATTCAGCATGCCGGCGTGGTAATCGGGCTGGGCGCCCACAGAACTGCCGGACATACACATTATAAGCAGCCCAGACAAAACCTTGGCTATATGGGAAGGCTTTGTTATGCGCAGAACGTGTCCGCCGTCACAGGCGCGTGTCTGCTTGTTAAAAAATCTCTGTACGAAGCGGTGGGCGGATTGGACGAGAGCTTTGCAGTGTCCTTAAATGATGTGGATTTTTGCCTGAAGCTGAGAGAAAAGGGGCTTTTGAATGTCTTTACGCCTTTTGCGGAGCTGTATCATCATGAGTCTGTTTCCAGAGGCTTAGACGATAAGGGAGAAAAAGCGGAGCGCTACAATGCAGAAGCAGAGCGGTTCAGAGAAAAATGGAGCAAGGTGCTTGCAGCCGGAGACCCTTACTACAATCCCAATTTTTCCCTGGACAGAAGTGATTTTTCTTTAAAAATATAATAAAATCTGCTATACTGTTCTAAGGTAATTTATGAAAGCTATTCAAAACAAAGCCATCATCGGCGGGGATAAAGCTGATGGAGGATAAACAGGAGGATGTATTATGTGCTACAAGAACAAGTTTCAGTTTTGGCTGGAAGACAATTATTTTGATGAGGATACCAAAAATGAGCTTTTAGCTATCCGTAATGATGAGAAAGAAATAGAAGACCGTTTTTATAAGGATTTGGAATTCGGTACGGGCGGACTTCGCGGCGTTATCGGCGCAGGCACCAACCGTATGAATGTTTATACGGTAAGAAAAGCAACGCAGGGACTGGCAAATTATATTGTGAAACAGGGCGGCAGCAAAAAAGGTGTGGCAATCGCTTACGATTCCAGAAGAATGTCTCCTGAATTTGCGGATACGGCTGCACTCTGTCTTGCGGCAAACGGTATCAAGGCATATGTGTTCGAGTCTCTCCGTCCGACACCGGAGCTTTCCTTTGCACTCCGTACTTTAGGCTGCGTATCCGGCATTGTTGTTACGGCAAGCCACAATCCGCCTGAATATAACGGCTATAAGGTGTATTGGGAGGATGGCGCACAGGTAACAGCGCCCCGTGATAAAGAAATTATTGCCGAAGTAAATGCCATTACGGATTATAATACCGTGAAGACCATGACCAAAGAAGAGGCGCTGGCGGCAGGGCTTTATGAAGTTATCGGTGCAGAGATTGACGATGCTTACATGGCAGAACTGAAAAAGCAGATTATCCATCCAGAGGTAATTTCCCAGATGGCTGATGATATTAAAATTGTGTACACACCGCTCTGCGGTACAGGCAACAAGCCGGTCAGAAGAGTGCTTTCAGAGCTGGGCTTCAAGCATGTGTATGTGGTGCCGGAGCAGGAAAATCCTGACCCTGACTTTACAACGCTTGATTATCCCAATCCGGAGGACCCTAAGGCATTTACCTACGCGCTTAATCTGGCAAAGGAAAAGGACGCTGATATTGTGCTGGCAACCGACCCTGATGCAGACCGTTTGGGCGTGTATGCAAAGGATACAAAGACCGGCGAGTACATTCCCTTTACAGGAAACATGTCCGGTATGCTGATTGCAGAGTATATCTTAAGGGAAAAGACGAAAACCGGCACCATGCCTGTAAATCCGGCGCTGGTAACTACCATTGTAACCACCAATATGGCGGATGTGATTACCAAAGCTTACGGCGTCAAGATGATTGAAGTGCTTACCGGCTTTAAGTTTATCGGTGAGCAGATTAAATTCTTTGAAGAGACCGGCTCAAACAATTATGTATTCGGTCTGGAAGAAAGCTATGGCTGTCTGGCAGGTACCCACGCAAGGGACAAGGATGCCTGTGTAGCAGTAATGTGCCTCTGCGAAGTGGCTGCATACTGCAAAAAAGAAGGCAAGACCCTCTGGGATATGATGGTGGAAATGTATGAAAAATACGGCTACTTCAAGGAAACCCAGTATACCATTACCTTAAAGGGTGTGGACGGTGCAAGACAGATTGCAGAAATCATGGATAAGCTTCGTAAGAATCCGCCCAAAGCATTCGGTGATCTGAAGGTGCTTCGTTTCCGTGATTATGAAGAGGACAGAATTTTGGATATGGAAACCGGTGCAGTGACACCTACCGGACTGCCCAAGTCTAATGTACTGTACTTTGAGCTGCCTGATAATTTCTGGTGCTGCGCCCGTCCTTCCGGTACGGAGCCTAAGATTAAGTTTTACATGGGTGTAAAGGGAAGCAGCCTTGCGGATGCAGAGGCAAAGGTAGAAAAACTGACGGAAGATTTAAAGGCGGTTCTGTAAAGAGATGTCTAAATTAAGTATAGCCAATCTGAAAAAGACTATATATTATATGAAAAGAAACGGGCTGCGGGATACTTATCTCGCAGCCTTAGAACGTTTGGGGCAAAAAGAGCAGAAAAGCTATGTTTATGAAGCGCCGGATGATAAAACCCTTTTGGAGCAAAGCCGTAAGGCAGTAGGAATGACGGTAACCTTCAGTATTCTTGTGCCGGCATACCGTACGGCTCCGGTTTATCTGCGCGCTATGATAGACTCTGTGCTAAAGCAGAGCTATGGGTTATTTGAGCTGGTGATTGCAGATGCCAGTGATGATACCGGTGTGGAAAATGAGGTAAGGAAATATCAGGACGAGCGGATAAAATACCTTCACCTTGCAGAAAACAAAGGGATTTCCGACAATACCAATGCAGCGCTGCAGGCTGCATCAGGGGATTATATCGGTCTTTTGGACCATGATGATGTGCTTTCTCCCGATGCTCTTTTTGAAATGGCAGAGGCAATAAAGTTCGCGGCAGAAAAAGGGACTGAGTTGAAACTTCTCTATTCGGATGAAGATAAATGTGATGAATCCGGGGAATCCTATTATGAACCCCATATGAAAACGGGGTTTAATCTGGATTTAATTTTATCCAACAATTATTTCTGCCATTTTACGGTGATGAAGGCTGAGCTGATGAAAAGACTTGGCTTTCGCAGAGAATATGACGGCGCTCAGGATTTTGATCTGGTGCTTCGGGCCGTAAAGGAGATACTTGACGGCAGGACAAGCCAAATGACAAACGAAGCAATAAGCGGAGAGACAAGCCAAACGGCTGGAAAACATGGTTTTAATACGGAGGCGGAAAAGGAAATCTGTCATATTCCCAAGATATTGTATCATTGGCGCTGTCACAGAGGCTCTACGGCTCAAAATCCCCAAAGCAAGCAGTATGCTTATGAAGCAGGGGGCAGGGCAATTGCAGATTTCTTAAAGCAGAGCGGTATTGCGGGAACGGTATCCCCCACTAAGCATGTGGGATTTTATCAGGTACGGTACGAGCCGGATATATTGCGGGCAAGACCGGACGTGGGAGCTGTGGGAGGCTGTATTTTTAATGGGAAAAATAAAATAACGGGTGGAATATATTCGGAAACGGGAGAATGCCCCTACAGAGGACTGCGCAGAGGCTTCAGCGGTTATATGCACCGGGCTTCTCTTATGCAGGACACAGATGCCGTAGATGTCCGGCTGATGAAAATAAAAACGGAGCTGTTTCCTGTGGTGGAAGCGGCTGTGGAAGCGGTCAAGCGGGAAAATGCCGGAAATGTAAATAAAAGCAGTCAGAATATATCCGTATGCATGGGTGCGGACGACAAGATACAATTACAGAGCGCGGGGCTTACGGAGGAACGGCTTAAAAAGCTTGGCACAGATATCTGCCGGGAAATCAGAAAAGCAGGATACCGCATTGTCTGGGATCCATCCTGGACTGAGAAAATTAAATGAGGATTTAATTATGAAAGTAACAATTGTTATTCCAAACTACAACGGGATGAAGTATTTAAAGGATTGTCTTGCGTCCGTGCAGGCGCAGGAATATCCTGCCCATGTTCTGATTGTGGATAACGGTTCGCAGGACGGCAGCGCAGCATGGATAAAAGAGAATTATCCTGAGACAGAGCTTATCTGCCTGAAAGAAAATACAGGCTTCTGCAAGGCTGTCAATATCGGTATCAGAGAGGCAAAGACGCCCTATGTTATTTTACTGAATAATGATACCAGAGTGAAGGCCGGATTTACAGAGGCGTTAGTGGACGCCATAGAAGCGTCAGAACGCATTTTTTCCGTCAGTGCCAAAATGCTTTGTATGCAGGATGAAGCGGTTTTGGATAATGCGGGAGATTTGTACTGTGCATTGGGCTGGGCTTACGGACGGGGCAAAGGAAAACCGGCTGCACGCTATAAAAAGCCTGCCCGCGTCTTTTCTGCCTGCGGCGGCGCTGCCATATACAGAAAAGCTGTTTTTGAGAAAATCGGTTATTTTGACGAACTGCATTTTGCTTATTTAGAGGATGTGGACATGGGCTGGAGAGCGTCTGTTCATGGCTTTTTTAACTGTTTTGAGCCGGGAGCCTGCGTGCTTCATGCCGGAAGTGCAGTGAGCGGTTCCAAACATAATAAATTTAAAGCAAACCTTTCTTCGGCAAACAGTGTCTATATAATAGGGAAAAATATGCCCGTTCTTCAGATTTTGCTGAACCTGCCTTTTTTACTTTTGGGCTTTCTTATAAAAATCCTTTTCTTTACGGTAAAGGGAATGGGTATCACCTATGTAAAGGGGTGCGCGCGCGGGGTGAAACGATGCTTTTCTGAGGAGGGCAGGAAACACAGGGTGCGTTTTAGGCTGTGCAATCTTAAAAATTACTGCCGGATACAGCTTGCCCTTTGGCAGAATCTGATACGCCGGATTTATAATTAACAACATGGATGTGAGTATGATACAAAAATGATACAAAATATTTCTATCTTTATTAAGGGAAGCCGTTTCAGGGCACTTACATGTGCCGTTTTTCATAAAGCTGGCAGGTGGCAGAAATGATAAAAGATAACCAAAAAGTCTTTAACAGGCTGCACCTGATTATGGACGCACTGATTGTGATAATTTCATATGCGACAGCCTGGATTTTACATTTCAGGGTATTCAATTATTTTGGTCCGGAGACAGGTATTCTGCCTATGGAGCATTATATGCGGGCACTTTTCTTTATTGTACCGTCCTATATTCTGCTTTATTACTACTGTAATGTATACACGCCGCAGCGGACCTCAGGATACGGACGGGAGATTTATAATATAATATGCGCCAATACAATCGGGCTTGTAGCATTTATTGTACTTCTCTATATTATAAAATTGAATGACTATTCCCGTAAGATGATTTGTATCTTTTTTGTACTGAACATTACTCTTACATCGGTGTCAAGGCTGATTGTGCGGAAAGCACTGCGTACCTTCAGGGCTAAGGGCTACAATTTAAAGCATATCCTGCTTGCAGGCTATTCCAGAGCGGCAGAAGAGTATATTGACCGTATTTTGGGCAATCCTGAATGGGGCTATGAGGTATGCGGCATTCTGGATGATACGGTGCCTGCCGGGACTTTATACAAGGGCGTTAAGGTGCTTGGCAGAATCGATAACCTGCATGAAATCCTTCCGCAGAATGAACTGGATGAGACGGCCATTACGCTTTCTTTGAAGGATTACGACAGATTGGAAGAGATTGTAAGCATTTGTGAGAAATATGGTGTGCATACTAAGTTTATACCGGATTACAACAGTATGATTCCCAGTAAGCCCTACACCGAGGATTTGATGGGACTGCCGGTTATCAATATCCGTTATGTGCCTCTCAGCAATACGATAAACCAAGTGGTAAAACGGCTGGTTGATATAGTCGGCTCTCTGTTTGGCATCATTATTACTTCACCGGTTATGCTGGCGGCAGCCATTGCAGTCAAGGTAAGCAGCCCGGGACCTGTGATTTTTAAACAGGAGAGAATAGGGCTTCACAGCAAACCGTTTTATATGTACAAATTCAGAAGTATGGAAAAGCAGAAGCCTTCCGAAGAACAGAAGGCATGGACCGTAAAAAACGACCCCAGGGTGACGGGTGTGGGCAGGATACTCAGAAAGACCAGTTTGGATGAGCTGCCGCAGCTTTTTAACATCTTAAAGGGAGATATGAGTCTGGTGGGTCCCAGACCGGAGAGGACGCTCTTCGTAGAGAAGTTTAAAGAGGAAATCCCCAGATATATGGTAAAGCATCAGGTGCGTCCGGGCCTCACCGGATGGGCACAGGTAAACGGCTACAGAGGAGATACCTCCATACGGAAGCGTATCGAATACGACCTCTATTATATTGAAAACTGGACACTGGGCATGGATATAAAGATTATTTTCCTGACATTTTTTACAGGATTTATAAATAAAAACGCATATTGACCATAAAGGTAAAGGCGGAAAACAAGGAGATAAGGAAATGGCAAACAATGGAAAACAGCCGGCTGGTAAAACGGCGGCAACAAAGAAGGCAAAGGCAAGAAAACGCAATAAGATTATTCTTTTTTCAGTAGAGATTTTGGTTTTGGCAGTATTGCTTGTAGCTTTGTGGATAGTGAAGGATTTGGGAACTACGAATGAGGAAGGCAAAGGCGGTAAGGGACCTCTTTTTGCCGTTGATTTTAAAGAAGAGGATATTGTTGTAAATGACCAGGTAAAAGACAATGAGCATATGGAAGGGTATCGTAATATAGCCCTGTTTGGCGTGGATTCCCGAAGCGGAGAGATGATAAAGGGAACCTTGAGCGACAGTATTATCATTGCTTCCATTAATCAGGATACCGGAGAGGTAAAGCTGGTGAGCGTTTATCGTGATACATACTTAAACCTCAGCAACGATAAGTATGGAAAATGTAATTCGGCTTACAGCTACGGCGGAGCAGAGCAGGCAATCAAAATGCTGAATATGAACCTTGATTTGGATATTAAGGAATTTGTTACGGTAGGTTTTGAAGGTCTTTCTGCTACCATTGACGCATTGGGCGGTATTTATCTGGATGTGGATGAAGAAGAATTAAAACACATCAACAGCTATCAGAAGACCATGGCAGAGGATCTGAAGGTTTCCTGGGAGCCTGTTACAGAAACCGGCTATCAGCTCTTAAATGGTCTGCAGGCAACGGCTTACTGCCGTATCCGTTACAGAAGCGGTAATGATTTTGCAAGAGCATCTTCTCAGCGAGAGGTTATTCAGGCCATTGCCGATACTGCAAAGCAGGCAGATCTCACAACCCTGACGAAGGTGGCAAATGAGGTTTCGGATTATGTATATACTTCCTTCAGTCTGGACGAAATTATTGCTCTTTTGGGCGAAATTTCCAAATACAGCATTGTGGAAGAAGGCGGATTCCCCGAGTCGACCATGAGAGGTTCCGGTACGCTTGGTTCCAAGGGAAGCTGTGTATATCCTGTTGATCTGGAAGATAACGTAATATGGCTGCATGAGTTTTTGTTTGGCGATACGGATTATGTACCTTCCGAGGAGGTAAAGGAATGCTCCAATGTGATTCATGACTTTGTATCACAGTATGTTTCACTGGATTGACAATAAGAATAAATAAAGGCAAAGGAGCCGTGCAACGGCTCCTTTTTGGGGTTTTATATAAACGCTCAGTCTTTATAAGACAAGACAGAGGGGGATATAAATGGACAGAAGCAAACAGAAAATAGACGTGATTATACCGCTTTATAAGCCGGATAAGAGATTGTTTACGCTGCTGACAAAGCTTTGCGGGCAGAGTGTGGGGATAAACAGGATTATCCTGATAAATACAGAAGAGAAATATTTTGAACAACTGGTATACGGTACGCCTTTTCAGGAAAAATACGGAAAGTATGTGGAAGTGTATCATATATCGAAAAGAGAGTTTGACCACGGCGGGACGCGGCATTTGGCTGTTACCAAATCAGACGCCGATATTTTTGTCATGATGACGCAGGATGCCCTGCCTGCCGGAGAAACGCTTTTAGAGAAGCTGCTGGAGCCCTTTAAAGCAGAAAAAACAGCCGTTTCCTATGCAAGACAGCTTCCGGCAGAGGACTGCAATATCATAGAAAGATATACGCGGCAGTTTAATTATCCGGATACTTCCGGCTTAAAGAAACTGGCAGATGTGCCAAAATTCGGCATTAAGACGTATTTCTGTTCCAATGTCTGCGCCGCCTATAAAAGGAATGTCTATGACGAATTAAAAGGTTTTACCCGCCATACTATATTTAATGAAGACATGATTTTTGCTGCAAAGGCAATACAGAGCGGCTATGCCGTAGCCTATGCTGCAGAGGCATGTGTGATCCATTCCCATAACTATACGAACAGCCAGCAGCTTAAGCGCAATTTTGATTTGGGAGTATCACAGGCGGACCATCCCGAGATATTTAAAGGAGTACCTTCGGAAAAGGAAGGAAAAAAGATGGTTGCCCGGACAATCTCCCGGTTGTGGAAAAGCCGGAAGGGGAAGTGGATTCCTTATTTCTGTATACAGTGCAGCTGCAGATATGCAGGTTATTTTCTGGGGAAGCACTACACTGTTTTGCCGGATTTTCTGATTAGAAGCTGTACCTCAAACAAACAGTACTGGCAAAGCAGGCTGTAGGGGTGCGGGTGGCAGCCGGGTTTGCGGTGCAGACATCCCGTTGCAGGCGAAAAAAACAGGTGACAGAAGGCTGTAGTTGTGATAAATTATTCGTGTGTTTTGACAGGAAAGGAGCCTATGACCCTGAAAAGGTCATGGCATAAGGTGACAATTATGTGCGGAATTGTGGGATATATCGGAACGGGAGAAGCAGCTCCCATTATATTGGACGGCTTGTCCAAGCTGGAGTACAGAGGGTATGATTCAGCAGGAATTGCGATTTTTGACGGTGAAAAAATCAATATCAAAAAAGCGGTGGGACGTTTAAAGGTATTGGAAAATCTTACCCATGGCGGTGAAACCATGCCGGGCTATGCGGGTATCGGCCATACAAGGTGGGCAACCCACGGCGCCCCCAGTGATGTCAATTCCCATCCTCATTTTAATAAGAACGGAACCATAGCGGTGGTACATAACGGTATCATTGAAAATTATATTCCCCTCAGAAACAAGCTGTTGGGAAAGGGCTATGAATTTATTTCCGAAACAGATACGGAGGTTTTGGCACATCTTCTGGATTATTATTATAAAGGAAATCCCTTAGAGGCAATTACCAAGGTGCTGCACCGTGTGGAAGGTTCCTATGCATTGGGAATCATGTTTGCGGATTTCCCGGAGGAAATCTATGCTGTGCGCAAAGACAGTCCCCTGATTGTAGGACAGAGCAAGGAAGGCTGCTTTATTGCATCCGATGTGCCTGCTATCTTAAAATACACCAGACAGGTGTATTATGTGGATAATCAGGAGGTAGTAAAGCTCAGACGTGACCACATGCATTTTTACTCTGTGGACGAAGAGGAAATCAAAAAAGAGCCCGTAACGATAGACTGGGATGCAAATGCAGCGGAAAAAGAAGGCTATGAGCATTTTATGCTGAAGGAAATTTACGAGCAGCCCAAGACCGTGACGGATACGCTTTCCCCCAGAATCAAAAACGGGGAAATTGTAATAGAGGAACTGAATATGTCGGATGAAGAGCTTAAGGCTGTAAAAAAGGTCCACATAGTAGCCTGCGGCTCCGCATATCATACCGGCGTTACCGCAAAATACATTTTGGAAGGACTGGTGCGGCTTCCTGTGGAAGTGGATGTGGCGTCAGAATTCAGATACCGGAATCCTGTCCTGGAGGAGGACGCTATGGTTATCGTTATCAGCCAGTCCGGTGAAACGGCTGATTCGCTGGCGGCGCTCAGAGAGGCCAAATCCAGAGGCTTTAAGGTGTTAGGTATTGTAAATGTAGTAGGAAGCTCCATTGCCAGAGAAGCAGACAGCGTTATGTATACCTGGGCGGGACCCGAGATTGCCGTAGCGACTACCAAGGCCTACAGTGCGCAGCTTGCAGCTCTGTATCTGCTTGCCATGAAGTTGGGAAGGGTGAGGGGAACCATTGATGATGCGCTGTTTGCGAGTCTTTTGTCAGATTTAAAAAAGCTGCCCAATCAGATTGAGCTTTTGCTGGGACAGAAGCAAAAGATACAGCGCTTTGCAAACCGTTATGTGGGAGCAAAGGATATTTTCTTTATCGGAAGAGGAATTGATTATGCTATATCCATGGAAGGCTCTTTGAAGTTAAAGGAAACCTCCTATGTTCATTCAGAGAGCTATCCCGCAGGGGAATTAAAGCATGGTCCGATTTCTTTGATTGAGGACGGTACATTAGTAGTGGCCATTTCCACACAGCCGGCGCTGTTTCAGAAAACCATCAGCAATATGGTAGAGGTCAAAGCAAGGGGCGCTTTTGTTATGGCAATCACCTGTGAAGGCAACAAAGCTATAGAAAAGGCGGCGGATTATATAACCTATATACCGGAAACAAACCCGTATTTTGCAAATTCCCTTGCTATTATCCCCCTGCAGCTTTTCAGCTATTATGTAGCGGTAGGAAAAGGCTGTGATGTGGATAAGCCCAGGAATCTGGCAAAATCCGTTACTGTGGAATAAATTTTTTGTTTAACATAATCATCATATTTTCATCACAGAAAAGACACAATTACCCGATATACTGTGTTCATAAGCTAAATAAAACAGATAACAGGCAAAAAGAAAAGAGGTAATGAAGATGTACGGGAATGAAAATTATACAAATGGTTATGTGAATGGACAAAACGGACAGAATCAGCCGGTGCCTCAGCAGGGCAGTGCATATAGCGGAAACTATTACCAAACCTCCGGAAGCGTACCGGAAGCTGCGGCATACAGACAGCAGACGGCACCAAAACCGCCAAAGGGAAAAAAGAAAAGCGCCGGCGGCAGGTTTTTCAAAAAAACGCTTGCCTGCATAGGCATGGGACTCTGCTTCGGTCTCTTTGCCGGAGCCGGCATCTATGCAGTAGGTGAAACCACGGGCATGTTTGATAAGTGGCAGGTAACCAAACAGACGGAGCAGGTATCTTCGGGACTTGACGAAACCACAGGATCCGTAGCAGGAGACGATGGTACACAGCAGAGTGTTATCAACACTGCCAATATTACCGGAGTTACATCAGATGTGTCAGATGTGGTAGCAGAGGTCATGCCTTCCATGGTTTCTATCGTAAACAATTATGTAGAGAGAGTTTCTTATTTCGGACAGGCAATGGAACGGGAAGGAAGCAGCGGCGGTTCCGGTATCATAGTCGGTGAAAACGATACGGAACTTTTGATTGCAACCAATTACCATGTAGTGAAGGATGCAAAAAAGCTGACGGTGTATTTCATTAATGATACAGAGGTAGAGGCTGTCTTAAAGGGTGCGGATCCGGATATGGATTTGGCGGTAATTGCAGTTGCCCTGTCAGATCTTAGTGAAGAAACAAAAAATGCGATATCAATCGCCAAAATGGGAGATTCCGAGGATTTGAAGCTGGGCGAGCAGGTTATTGCCATCGGTAATGCACTTGGCTATGGTCAATCCGTAACCGGCGGCTGGGTAAGCGCCCTGAACCGTGAGGTAGAGCTGGAGGACGGCTCCCAAGGCACATTCATCCAGACAGATGCAGCGATTAATCCCGGTAATTCCGGCGGTGCGCTGCTCAATATAAAAGGCGAAGTTATTGGTATTAACTCCAATAAAATCGGCGGAACGGTTATTGAAGGCATTGGTTATGCGATTCCTATTTCTGCGGCACAGCCCATTTTAGAGGAGCTGATGACAAAGGAGACCAGAAATAAGGTGGAAGAAGGAAACAGCGGTTATCTGGGCATTGTTCCCCAGTCAGTGACTGCTGATGTAGCAGAGCTTTACGGTATGCCCGAAGGGGTATTTGTTTCCAGAATGGATGCGGGAACGCCTGCAGAGGCCGGCGGCCTGCTTCGCGGGGACATTATAACAAAGCTTGACGGCGATAAGGTTTCTACGGCAGAGGAGCTGCGTGAACTGCTTTTGTATTATGAGGCAGGAGAAACCATAGAGCTGACAGTTATGAGAAATGACAACGGAGAGTATCAGGAGCTTACCCTTTCCGTGACCTTGGGCAGCAGACCTGATACAGAATCCTGATTTGCGAAAAAGCGTACAGATACAGAAAGCTTTGGCAGAATAAAAACAGAAAAACCGGAAATGGAAAAAAAGTCCGTTTCCGGTTTTTTTTCTCTTCTTTTGACCGTTTTTTTAGAAAAACTTCACTTGTACAGCCGGACGGTATCCGATATAATAGTTTCAGTAACGAAGGAAATTTACAGTATAACAGGAGAAAACAGATGTCAGATTATGATAATAAGGATATATATGATAAAGAGACAGAAGAAACAGAAGGTACGGAAATAACAGAGAAGGCGGAAAAACAGGAGAAGACCGAGGGGAAAAAAGCCGAAGAGGACAGGCAGGAGAAGGAATACGAGGATGTATGCTTTATCTGCAGACGCCCGGAGAGCAAGACCGGCAAGATGTTCAGGCTGCCCAACAATATCTCTGTATGCAATGACTGTATGCATAAGACTATGGATACGGTCAGCCAGTTCGACTATCAGGGAATGTTAAACAATCCCTCATTCGGACAGGACCTTAATAATATGGCCGGCAAGGGCTTTCCCAATATCAGCTTTGTCAACATTGCCGATTTAAAGGGAGAGGGCGGCATTCCCAACAAACAGAAGCTGAAAAAGAAGAAGGCGGAAAAAGAGGCAAAACCGGTTTTGAATATCCGGGATATCCCGGCGCCCCACAAGATTAAGGCCAGCCTGGACGAATATGTAGTAGGACAGGAGCATGCCAAAAAGGTGATTTCCGTGGCGGTTTACAACCACTATAAGAGAGTGGCAACCGATACAATGGATGAGATAGAAATAGAAAAATCCAATATGCTGATGATAGGGCCTACCGGCTGCGGTAAGACTTATCTGGTAAAGACCCTGGCCAGACTTCTTGACGTACCCCTTGCCATTGCAGATGCCACTTCCCTTACGGAAGCAGGCTATATCGGCGATGATATAGAAAGCGTGGTATCCAAGCTTTTAGCGGCAGCAGATAATGATGTGGAAAAGGCGGAGCGCGGCATTATTTTTATTGATGAAATCGATAAGATTGCCAAGAAAAAGAATACCAATTCAAGAGATGTGAGCGGTGAATCCGTGCAGCAGGGAATGTTAAAGCTGCTGGAAGGTGCGGATATAGAAGTGCCTGTGGGCTCTAACAGCAAAAATGCAATGGTTCCTCTGGCTACCATCAATACGCGCAATATCCTCTTTATCTGCGGCGGAGCATTCCCGGATTTGGAGGAAATCATTAAAGAGCGCCTGACAAAGCAAAGCTCCATAGGCTTCAATGCAGAGCTTAAGGACCGCTTTGACAAGGAAAAGAACCTGATTTCCAGGGTAACGGTGGAGGATATTAAAAAATTCGGCATGATACCTGAGTTTATAGGCCGTCTGCCCATTATCTTTACTCTGGAAGGCCTTTCTGAGGAAATGATGATAAAGATTTTAAAGGAGCCCAAAAACGCCATTTTAAAGCAGTATCAGAAGCTGCTTGAGCTTGATGAGGTAAAACTGGAATTTACCGATGAGGCGCTTGGTGCCATTGCCGAGAAGGCGCTGAAGCGGGATACCGGAGCCCGGGCGCTCCGTTCCATTATCGAAGAGTTTATGCTTGATATTATGTATGAGATACCGAAGGATGACAATATCGGCAGGGTTACCATTACCAGAGAATATATTGACGGAACCGGAGGCCCGGTCATTGACATCAGAAGCAATTCGGCACTGAATCCGGACAGCTTAAAAGCGCTTCCTGAAAAAGAAGCATAATTGCTCCGTCCGGTTATGCATAGATGCAGGTTATTATCATAGGATAGTAAAAAAAGTAAAAATATGACCTGTAAAGAAAAGATTTTATCAGAGGATTATGGCAGTGTGATTATTGATTTTCTCAACCCTTTCGCAACGGGGGAGGCAGAACAGGCATACTGCTTCAGGCGGATAAGCGACAGATTCGGCGTTGCTTATCCGCCCTTAAGTGAAATTGCCGGTTTGGAGGGCTCACTGTTTATCCGTCATTATCTGCCCAAGGTATTTGGCCTTATGGCGGAAGACTTTGACCCGCTGAGCCTGATAAATTCCGGTATTCTGCAGACACAGAGACCGCCTTTGTCCTTAAGCGGCAGAGGAGTGGTTATTGCGTTCGTGGATACCGGAATACGCTATGCACAGGAAGAATTTTTAAATGGGGCAGGAAACAGCAGGGTGTTAGCCATCTGGGATCAGACGCTGCAGACAGGAAACCCGCCGGAGGGCTATGACTATGGCACACTGTTTACAAGAGAAGATATCAACCGGGCGCTTAGAACGGAAAATCCCTATGAAGAGGTGGCTTCTTATGATGAAATCGGTCACGGCACGGCCATGGCCAGCGTGGCTGCAGGAAGCATCGTAGAGGGTGGAAGAGTCTTTAGAGGGGCGGCTCCCGAGGCAGAGATTGTGGTTGTGAAGCTAAAGCAGGCAAAGCGCAATCTCAGGGATTTTTATATGATACCGGAGGAGGTGCCGGCATATGCAGAAATGGATATTATGCTTGGAATCAAATTTGCCGAATCCTTTGCGGTAACCTTCAGGCGGCCCATCGTTATCTGTGTGGGGCTTGGCAGCAATATGGGAAACCATATCGTAGGCTCTGCGCTGGCGCAGTATCTTAACGACATGGCAAGAATCAGAAACAGGGGAATCGTAATCTGCGGCGGCAATGAAGGAAATGCCGGACATCATTTCAGCGCGCCGGTGCCCCGTGACAAAAGCGAAGAGGGAAGGGCCTATACGGATGTGGAGATAAGGGTCGGAGAAGGCGAGAGAGGCTTTTTGCTGGAGCTTTGGGGGAGCGTGCCGGATGTTTTGTATGCTTCTGTCCGTTCTCCGGGAGGAGAAACGATTGAAAGATTCAGACTGGGTATGGGGCAGAGCCTGACTTACAGCTTTGTGTACGAGCAGACAAAGATTACCATTGACAGTATATTGGTAGAACCGGGTTCAGGCGAAGAGCTGATTGCGTTTCGGTTTGCAGAGCCTACACCGGGCGTGTGGACAGTGAGGGTGTATGCGGAAGAGGACGGCGGAAGCGGAGAGTTCCATATGTGGCTGCCGATTACACAGTTTCTCAGCAGTGAAACCTATTTTTTGCGGCCCAGTCCCTATGTAACGCTGACAGACCCGGGTATTGCGGAAAGACCCATTACCACATCGGTTTATAATGATTTGAATAACAGCTTCTATGTAAATTCAGGACGCGGCTTTTTAAAAAACGGATTGATAAAGCCGGATTTTGCGGCTCCCGGCGTGGACGTTTCCACTTCGCTGGGGAAAAGAACCGGTTCCAGCCTGTCAGCTGCCATAACAGCCGGCGGCGTAGCACAGTTTTTCCAGTGGGCGGTAGTACAGCAGAATAATCCGCTGGTAGAGAGCCTGGAAATCAAAAGTTATTTTATAAGAGGAGCGTCAAGGACCCCGGACATCGTCTATCCCAATAGGGAATGGGGGTACGGCAGGCTGAATGTGGCAGGCACTTTTAACGCCCTTGCGGGGGTATAGAGCCGGTATACGGGCGGAAAAGGGAGAAGTACCTATGGCAATAATTTGTATTGTGATTGTATTGGTTATTTTTGCAGCAGATATGTTTATTAAAAATAAAATAGAACAGGATGCGAATCTGCCCCGAAAGCTGTGGAAGGGGCGGATTTGCGTGGAAAGATACCATAATACGGGGGCTGCATTGAATTTTTTCCATAAAAAACAGAAGCTTGTGGCAGTAATATCCGTATTGCTTACCCTTTTCACACTGGTATTGCTGATAGCAACCTTTGCTGTAAAGGGGAATAACCTGCTGAAAGCGGGGCTTGCTCTTATTTTGGGCGGTGCTTTTAGCAATACTTATGACCGCCTGCGGCGGAAATACGTGGTAGACTATGTAAGATTTCCTGTAAAATGGAAGCGTCTTGCCAATATTGTGTTCAATATATCCGATTTTTGTATTATTGCAGGGGCGCTGATATGCTGTCTGAGTGCGGAATAATGAAACTCTTTCGTGCAATTATATTCCATGAAAACCGCGCTCCCGCTTCGTAAAAAGCCAGCGTAAGAAAGGAATAGATTTTCGAATAGTTTCGTGATATACTTAAATTAACTATCTAAGCGTTTTGGTATCCGGGAGCGGAGCCTATGAACTGTAAATACAGGAGAAACGGCTATGGCAAAAAGGGACGAAATACCGGTCTTGGCGCTGGCGGAAGCGCTTATATCCGGTCTTGGAGAAAAAGCAAATAACTTTACGGTGGTAAAGCATTACAGTACCTTTGAAATCACGCCGCAGGACGCGGCTCTGATACAGGAGGCGCATCCTGACCTGACGGTCTGCTACCATCATTTCTGCAGCTCGGATATGGTTCCGGCATGGGAACCGTTTCCTGCAATCATCCGTAATATGTACAGGAAATATTATGCGGATTTACCGGTGGAGGAATTTATTGATAAGTTCGAGGTGTATTCCCTGCACCGTTCTCTTTTTATATCCATGACAAGGAATTTTTTGTGCAAGAGAACCGAGGAGCTGCTGCTTGATGAAGTACCCTATGAGCAGGAAAAGCTTTTGGAATCCATGATTTCCGTGCTGCTTAAGCTTTCTTTTGAGCATCCTTTTATGGTGATTATGGATAACTTAAACAGTGCGGCCTATTCCACCATACGGCTTCTTAACAAGCTGTTTGCCTGTGAAAAAAATGAGAATCTTCTGCTGTACGCTGCGTTTAACGATTTGCATCCCGTACTGCCGCATATGACGGCGGTGTGGGAGGAATATATGGACAGGCTGGAGGATTACAACTGTATTCTGGACGGCGGTATGACAGAAGCGTCTAAGGCAGGAGAAGAGGAAAGCTCCTTTTACTTTGACAGCAGCAGGATTTCAGATTACCTCCTGAAGCTGAGCAATATGTACTATCTGCTGGATTTTGAGCAGGCAGGGTATTATTTGGGGATTATCTATCAAAAGATAGAGATGGAAAAGCTTTCCTTGAGCGAAAGCAATGCCTTTAATTTTTTCAGGCTGTATGCGCTTATATCCCTGTACTCGGATGATATTTCGGGCGCGCTGCTTTTATGTGACAACCTGCGGGCGGTGATGCAGAAGACTCAAATATTTGAAACTCATTTTTATTATTATTACATATCAGGTAAGACACAGATGTACAACGGAAAGCTGACGGCGGCAAGCGACTGCGCCGTCTCCTGCAGGAAGCTGGCAGAGAAGGAAGGAAATGACTATTATCTGTTTAAGGCAGATTTGCTGGCACTTATGATTCGCATGAGCGGCTGGCATAATATATTTTTCTGCAAAAGCAACAGCAAGGTGCCGGAGTCCTTTTTCCGGGACGCAGATAAATACCGTTATTATAATCATTTGGCGTATACCTATATTTATGCCTTTGACAATGATGTGGCGCTGTTTGAGGGAGAGGGCAATATTGACGAGCGGCTGGTGTTTTTTGAAAAGGGTATTGCCATTGCAAAGAAGCTGAAGAACGAACACCTTTTGATGGAAGCGTACCGCAAAAATATCATGCTTTCATCGGCGCACGGTCTGTTTGATGTGACGAACCATTATTACTATAAGGCTATGGAAATTGTGGGAGAAAGCGATCCCTTCAAGCTGGCGGACATTTATAACGGTATCGGCTATAACAGCTGTGCGGCGGAGCAGTATGAAAAGGCAAACAGCTACTACAACAGAACCATTGCCATCTATTACCGGCTGGGGTTAATGAATTATGTGGGAGAAACGCTGTATAATATGGGGATTAACTGTATGCTGGCAGGGGAATACCAGACGGCATACGGATACCTTCAGAATTGCCTGAAAATTGTCAACACCCTGCATTTAAACAACCTGCGGGTCTGCAATATTTCCAAGATTTTTGGGCTTTTGGCGCTGTGCGCTTATAAATTAAGGCTGTTTTATAACTGCCGTATCTATTTGGACAATACCTTCCAGTTTCTGAGCCATATCCTGAATCGGGATGAGAATGCGGACAAAGAAGTCGTTAGCATGGATTTGTCCTATACGGCCTGTGATGACGATATTTTTCTGTATTATTACGTGAACGCACTGCTGGAAATGGAGGCGGGTGCATATGAAAAGGCTTGTTTTTATATGCAGACGGCGCAGGTCTACGAGGAACGTTCCATAGGGAACCAGTTTTTCAGCAGGGTGCAGTTTATTTTGTCTTATGCAGAGCTGTACCGGCTGATGGGCAGGGAAAAAGAGGCAGAGGAAACGCTTCTGCAAGGGCTTGCATATGCGGAAGGCTGCAATGCAGAGGAAAAGCAGCGCATGATAAAATGTGCGCTTTTGAAGGAAGAATTTGTAAGAAAGCCGGGAAATCTTACTTTGGATACACTTACATTGGAGGAAATTCAGAATGCCACCAGACAGGCGGGTATTTCCAAAAATTACAGTGCCCAGAAAAACCAGATGGAATTTTTGTCCATATGGCAGAAGATTATTGATATTACCGGTAAGACAAGAGAAAAGCTGATAACAAACGCCCTGAATACCTTTACGGCAAATTTCAGCATTGATGTAATGCTTTATATCCGTTATCAGAAGGGCGTTCCCAATGTATGCTTTGATACCAAACCGGAACCGCTGACAGAGGAGCAGCTTTTAGTGATTACAGAGTATTTTTCCAAATACCGTTCGGGCTTTGTGACTTCCAAGCTGAGAAAGAATCATATAGAATACAATAAAATTATTTCACTGTTCGGTACCACACAGGTATGCTCCATGATATGCCTGCCCTATTATGTGAATGAAGAGATTGACAGTGTTTTTATTATGTATATCAATATGAAGGACAACTGGAACTCTCCCATCACAAAGTATATGCTGGACGAAAGCGAATTCAATCTGTTCAATCTGATGCTCAGACAGCTTTTAAATGCGGCTACCATGCTGGAAAACGAAGAGGAAATAAGGAGAATAAACAGTGAACTGCAGAAGTCTGCCATTACCGATTATCTGACGGGACTTTATAACCGCAACGGATTTTACGGTAAAATGCACAGGATACTGGATAAGGCTGCAAGAAGGCAGGAGAAGGTAACGCTGTCCTTTTTGTATATAGATCTGGATAATTTCAAGTATTATAACGATACCTTCGGGCATGACGTAGGTGATATGATTATCCGGGAGGTAGGCGGTATTTTAAAGGAATTTGCCGGAGAGGACGGCTTTGCAACCCGGTTTGGCGGAGATGAATTCCTGGTTACGCTCTTTTGCGGCAACCGGGATGAGGTGCTTGCCGCAGGCAGGATTATTCTTGAAAATATTCTGGCCCGCAATGCGTTTGCCGACAGGATTGAACAGATGACCGGACAGCCGGCTGTGATTCCGAAAGAAAAGAGAGTATCCTGTTCCATCGGAATTGCACAGGCCAGGGAAGTTACCACAGAGGAAGAGATTACAGAAGCAATCAAAAAGGCAGATGAAATGCTGTATTCCATTAAGCATTCCACCAAGGGGGATGTCAGGATATAGAGGCTGCGGCAGCGAAAGCAAAGGCAGTAAACGGAAGAAGCCGAAACTGCGATACGGAGGGAAAATGTCAGAAACATTAGAACAGTTTAAAGCGTATTTAAACAAGCTGGACCGGTATAATCAGGTCACAACGCAGATGGCGTGGGATATGTATACCCAGACACCGAAAAAGGGCTATGGCTATAAAATAGATGCCATTACTTATTTTTCGACAGAGGCATTTAAGCTGGGAACATCGGATGAGTTAGGAAGGCTGTATGAAAAAATGTCAGAGCCGGAGGAGTATAACGCGCTGTCCGAGGCTATGAAGCTGACGGTCAGACGCGGCAGAAAGGAATACGAGAAAAAAAAGAAGGTGCCTGCGGATTTTTATGAGGAACTGGTGAAGGCATCCAACATTTCCCAAAAGGTATGGGAGGAAGCCAAGAGAAACGCGGATTTTGACATGTTCTGTCCGCATCTGCAGAAAATGATAGACATGCAGGCAAAACTCGCCAGGTATATAGAGCCGGACAAGGAAGTTTACGATACCATGATTGATATGTATGAGGAAGGCATGGACAGCGCTACCATTGACCGCCTGTTTTCTGAAATGAAGGAGGCGCTTGTGCCGCTTCTCAAAAAAATCATGGAAAAACCGGAGCCGGACAGCAGTATTTTTACGGGAAGCTACGATATTAACCGTCAAAAGGATGTTTCGGCTTACCTGCTTTCTTATATCGGTTTTGATAAAGAAGCCGGCGCCATGGCAGAAAGCGAGCATCCCTTTACCCTTGGGTTCGGGCGGAGTGATGTGCGCGTTACCAACCATTATTACGAAAACGAAGCCATAAATGCCATGTTCAGTGCCATCCATGAGGGCGGCCATGCCATTTTTGAGCAGGGTGTGGATGAAATTTATGAAAAGACTGCGGCAGAAAGGATAAATCTTTTAGGACTGCATGAAAGCCAGTCCCGTTTCTATGAAAACATTCTGGGCCGGAATATTAATTTCTGGAAGCCTGTTTATGAAAAGGTGGGGGAATATCTGCCCAAGTTTCAGGAGATTTCCTTAGAACAGTTTAACCGTGAAATCAATCATGTAAAACCCAGCTTTATCAGGACAGAGGCTGATGAACTCACCTACAATTTCCACATTATTCTGCGCTATGAGCTGGAAAAGGCTATTTTCCGCGATGGCGTAAAGGCAAAGGAGCTTCCTGCGCTTTGGAATGATAAGATGGAAGAAATGCTGGGTATTTGTCCTTCTAATGCGGCAGAGGGCATTTTGCAGGATACACACTGGTCGGACGGTTCCTTCGGATATTTTCCTACCTACCTTTTGGGCACTATTTACGATGGTATGTTTTTGGAGGCAATGGAAAAGAAAATAGGCAGTGCCGATGATATTCTGGCAGAAGGCAGAATCAGTGAAATTACGGACTGGCTCCATGAAAATATCCACAAATACGGCAGTCTGCGTACCTCCCTGGAGACTGTGCGGGAAGTATGCGGTAAGGAGATTACGGCAGCCCCCATTATTCGCCACTTTACGGAGAAGTACACGCGGATTTACGGACTATAGGAATGAACAGGATATATGATAGTTGATGAAAAACTGTTTGAAAAGATAGACAGAGAGGGCGGAGATTATTCTGCAGGCGTGATACTGCCGGACGGAAGCTATATGCTGACTGCGGGCAGCCATCTGCGAACGCTTCTTTCGCTGACAGACATGACCGAGGGGCAGGCATGGGATATGATTCCCAAGGAGGATTCGGCGCTTTTTTGGCTGATTGCCTATACAGGCTGTGTCATTACGGATTGCAATTCCACCGTGGGCATGGTTATGACGCCTGCTCAGGAAAAGACATACAGGGCGTTGGTTTCCCATGGAATCATTTCGGATAAGTATTATGATATTTCCAACGAACGGAAGAAAACGGCGGCGTCTCTTCGTGACAAAGGAAAGTAAGTATATACAAATTCGCAGAAAAATGCTATACTGATGTATACGTTTTAGACAGGAGAGGTGTTCTTATGAGCAGAAAAAAAGCAGTAGTTTCTTTAGGACATGACGCATTGGGCTATACGACCTTAGAGCAGTGGGATGCAGTAAAGGTGACGGCCAAAGCGCTGGCAGATTTAATAGAAGAAGATTATCAGCTTACCATTACCCACAGCAACGGACCGCAGGTCAGCATGATTCACAAGGCAATGACCGAGCTGCGCCGTGTTTATATTGATTATACGCCCGCACCTATGTGTGTATGCTCCGCTATGAGTCAGGGCTATGTAGGATATGATATTCAGAATGCATTGCGGGCGGAGCTTTTAAGCCGCGGTATCAGCAAACCTGTCAGCACGATTTTAACGCAGGTAACGGTTGACCCGTATGACGAGGCATTTTATGAGCCTACCAAGAAAATCGGCAGGTATATGTCCAAGGATGATGCGGATATTGAAATAAAAAAGGGTAACTATGTAACAGAGGTACCGGGAAAAGGTTACCGCCGTGTGGTAGCGGCACCCAAGCCGATTGATATTGTGGAGATTGAAAGCATCAAGACACTTGCAGATGCAGATCAGGTAGTAATTGCCTGCGGTGGCGGAGGTATTCCTGTTATTGAGCAGCAGCGTGCCTTAAAGGGAGCGTCTGCGGTTATCGAAAAGGACTGCATTGCCGGAAAGCTGGCTTCTGATCTGCAGGCGGATACGCTGATTATCTTAACCAATGTGGATTATGTATACAAGGATTTCGGCAAGGAAACGCAGACACTGATTACGGAAATGACTGTGGCAGAGGCAAAAGCCTATATGGAAGAGGGGCAGTTTGAGGCAGGTACCATGCTTCCCAAGATTGAAGCAGCCATAGAATATCTTGAAAAGGTACTAGAGGGCAGTGTCCTGATTACCTCCATGAAGCAGGTAAAGGACGCGGTAAAGGGTAAAGCCGGTACAGTGATTAAAGCATAAGATATCATAAAACATAGTAATTATGAAAGAAACCATATAAAGGGTATAAAAAAGCAGGCAGAAGAAGGAAGAGTGCCCCAAAAGTTTTTTGCGGGTATTCCGGTTCTTTTGCCTGTTTTTGCATAATATTTATTTCTTTTGGAGTTCTTAATATATCCTGCTTTTCTGTGAGAGTTTTTCTATAGTATCTTCCAGTACTTCAAAATAATTTTCAAAGGTTTTTTTGCAGCAGCCCGGATTTTCGATTACGATACCCTCGGCGCGCAGTCCGGTCAGGGAAAAGCCCATAGCCAGTCGGTGGTCGTCATGGGTGTGGATGAGTGCAGGCTTTGGTGTGCCGGGATAAATTGTCAGTCCGTCTGCGTGGGCAGTACAGGAAATACCCATAGCCGTCAGGTTTTCCGTAATGGCGCCGATGCGGTCACTTTCCTGATGACGAATATGGCCGATGCCGTTAATCGTAACGGGACTATTGGCAAAGGGAGCGATGGCAGCAAGGGTAATAGCCTGGTCCGAGCAGGCTGACATATCGACAGTTATGCCTTTTAGCATACCCTTTGCCGGGCCTGTGAGACAAAGACCCTCTGCACCTTCTGTGACCGTACATCCCATTTCTTCAAGAATATGAAGAAAATATACATCACCCTGCAAGGAGTTTTTGTAAACACCGTTTACGGTGACGGAACTGCCGAGGATGGCAGCAAGCGCATAAAAATAGCAGGCGGCGGATACATCCGGTTCTACAGAATAGGAAAGTGCTTTATAGTGCTGCCCTGTGGGAATCAAAAAGGTGCCGTCAGGCAGTTTCTTTACGGTTACGCCAAACTGTGCCATCATTTTTGTGGTCATGTCAATGTAGGCCATGCCGTGCGTGCCTTTTACCTGAATCGTCATATCCGCAGGGGAAAGACCGGCGGCAATCAGCAGGGCGCTTAAAAACTGGCTGCTGGAATTGATATCAATACAAATATTGTCTTTGGAAAAGCCGTGTCCTCTTAAGGTGAAGGGGAAAAAGCCCTCCTGCTCTGCAAAGGAAATTTCACAGCCCAGCTTCTTAAGGGAGGAAAGCAGCGGCGCCATGGGCCTTTTTTTCATCTGCCCGGAAGCGTCCATGTGAAAGGTGCCGGGCAGTACGCCAAGACAGGCTGTGAGAAAACGTGCCGCAGTGCCTGCGCTTCCTACATAGAGAGAAGCTTCTTTGCAGGGCAGCGCTCCTGCAAGTCCCGTTACCTTTATCAGGCAGTTTTTTTCATCTGCAAGAGTCTCAAAGCCAAGCGTATTTAAACAGTTTAAAAAATGTCTGGAATCATCGGAAAAAAGGGCGCCTGCAAGGGTGCTTTCTCCCTCCGCCAGCATAGCCAGAAGCAGCGCACGGTTGGTAATGCTTTTGGAACCCGGAACAGAGACTAAAATATTTGTAAGGGAAAAGTCCATGTGTAAAAGGCAGGGAACCTGATAGGTACTGTCGGTAATCATATCTGTCTGCATCCTTTCAAAGGAATATAATTGCATTTAACGGTTTCACAATCACCTGATATATGCGGTGCGTTGTGAAACATCTGCATTTATATTACTGGAAAAAAGCGCTGCTGTCAAAAAGAAATACCTGCAGCCTTACACAGCTGCAGTCTTTGAGCAGCCTTAAGAAAGGAAGAGACGAAATAATTGGTTGACAACAGAAAAAAATGAGTGTACTATTATAACATAATTTTCCTAGCTAAAAAGTAGGAAAAGGAATGGAAACGGAAGGAAAGCCGTATTTACAGAAGGAAAACACTGCAAATAAAGCAAATAAAATGTGAACAGGAGAAGTGTATGGGAAAGATTATAGAAAGTGCTACGGAGTTAGTTGGAAAGACACCGCTTTTAAAAGTAAATAATTATATGCAGAAGGCAGGCATACAGGATGCCGTTATTTTAGCAAAGCTGGAATATTTGAATCCTGCCGGCAGCGTAAAGGACAGGATTGCGCTCAATATGGTGGAGCAGGCAGAAAAAGAAGGGCTGTTAAAGCCGGGAGCTACCATAATAGAGCCGACCAGCGGCAATACCGGCATTGGTCTTGCCAGTGTGGCAGCGGCAAGGGGCTATAAGGCAGTCCTTACACTGCCGGATACCATGAGCGTGGAGCGGAGAAACCTGCTTGCAGCCTATGGCGCACAGCTGGTGCTGACAGAGGGCGCACTGGGTATGAAGGGCGCGATAGCTAAGGCAGAAGAGCTGCATCAGGAAATAGAAGGCTCCGTTATTATGGGGCAGTTTGAAAATCCCCATAATCCTGCTGCCCATGAAAAAACAACGGGTCCCGAAATTTGGGAGGATACTGACGGTAAGGTGGATATTTTTGTGGCAGGCGTGGGTACGGGCGGTACCATTACCGGCGTGGGAAAATATTTGAAAAGCAGGAATCCGCACATAAAAATCGTGGCGGTGGAGCCCGAAGGTTCACCTGTGCTGTCGGGAGGACAGCCCGGTCCCCACAAGCTGCAGGGAATAGGCGCAGGATTTGTGCCCGGGGTATTGGATACGGCAGTCTATGATGAGGTTATAAAGGTAGGAAATGAAGAGGCGTTTGCCGCCGGGCGTGCCGTTGCCAGAACAGAAGGTATCCTGGTAGGGATTACATCCGGTGCAGCCATGCATGCCGCCGCAGAGCTGGCAAGGAGACCGGAAAATGCCGGAAAAGTGATTGTGGCGCTGCTGCCGGATTCCGGTGACCGTTATCTGTCTACCCTGCTTTTTACGGAAGCTTAAAAGGAAAAAGGCAAAAAAGAGGTGCAGAGGCAATCCTGCTTGAAAGACTGCTCTAAAAATGATATGATACAACAAATAAATCAGATGCGGATAAACAGAGGTTTTGTCTGCTTACTTACATTACGTCAGAAAGAGGGGAGCCTGGTATGAGCGAGATGATTCGTGTACAGGATGTATCTAAGACCTTTGAGGGCAAGGACCATAAGGTAGAAGCACTGAAGGATATTAATCTCACCATATTAAAAGGTGAAATATACGGAATTATCGGCATGAGCGGAGCCGGTAAGAGTACCTTGGTGCGTTGTCTGAATTTTCTGGAACGGCCTACTTGCGGAACCGTATATATACAGGGACAGGATTTGTGCGATTTGGATGAGAAGGGGCTTAGAGAGGTCCGCAAAAATATTGCCATGATTTTCCAGCATTTTAACCTGCTTATGCAGAAAAGTGTGCTGGACAATGTCTGTTTTCCTTTGGAAATAGCCGGTATGAAAAAGAAAGAAGCCAGAAAAAAGGCGATGCAGTTTTTGGAAGAGGTAGGACTTTCCGAAAAAGCAGACGCTTATCCGGCACAGCTTTCCGGCGGACAGAAGCAGCGTGTGGCCATTGCAAGGGCACTGGCGGGCAATCCTGAAATTTTGCTGTGCGATGAGGCAACCAGCGCATTAGACCCGACCACTACCAAGGCAATCCTGACGCTTTTAAAGGAAATTAACCGCAAATACGGTATTACCATTGTGATTATCACGCATGAGATGGCAGTGGTACAGGAAATATGCAGCCATGTAGCCATTATTGACGGCGGTCTTTTGGCGGAAACCGGCACGGTAGAGGAGGTATTCTCTGCGCCCAGGACCCTGGCTGCCAGAAAGCTGATATTCATGTCCGAACATAAATACAGCATAATGGAAGGAAAACGCTGCATCCGTATCGTATTCAACAGCAATTCCTCTTTTGAACCGGTCATCGGGAATATGGTATTGTCGTGTAAAGCGCCGGCAAATATCCTGCTGGCGGACACGAAAAACATCGGCGGGGTGGCACACGGACAGATGGTGCTGCAGCTGCCGGAGGATGATGAAGTGGCTGAAAAGATGATCCGGTATCTGAAGGAAAGAAATCTGACGGTGGAGGAGGTGGAGGATTATGTTTGATAAGGAAATGCTTTCCATGCTTGGCACGGAAACGCTGATGACCCTGTATATGACGCTCTGCTCCACGGTGTTTTCCTATGTGCTGGGAATGCCCATAGGAATTGCATTGGTAGTGACTGCAAAAAACGGACTTCGTCCTCATACGGCTGTCAATAAAATATTGGACAGTATTGTCAATATTTTAAGAAGCATTCCGTTTTTGATATTGATGATATTGCTGATACCGCTAACCAGACTGATAGTGGGAAAAGCATACGGCCCAACGGCAACCATCGTTTCCCTGACGGTGGCGGCAGCCCCCTTTGTTGCACGGCTGGTAGAATCTTCTTTGCTTGAAGTGGATAAAGGTGTAGTGGAAGCCGCTCAAAGCATGGGAGCCGGACTGTTTACCATTATCCGTAAGGTGCTGCTTTCAGAAGCCAGAATATCCCTCATGGTGGGAGGAACCATAGCGTTGGGAACGATACTTGGCTATTCTGCCATGGCAGGCGCCATCGGCGGCGGGGGACTGGGCGCTGTTGCGATTCAGTACGGCTATTACAGATATCAGGCAGGGATAATGATTGTGACGGTCATTCTGCTGATTATCCTGGTACAGCTTATGCAGTGGGCAGGAATGAAGCTGGCAAAAAAACTGGACCGAAGGCTTACCAGATAAGACTGAAGGTTTACCGGATAAGACTGAAGGCTTACCGAATAAGGCGGTGGACTTACAGGATAAGCCGGAAAGCTTGCAGGTTTGGATAGGAAACCGAAAGGGTTCTATTATATATGCCGAAAAGGCGAGGAGGATTTTATTATGAAAAAAAGAATTTTAGCGGTACTTTGCACAGCGCTGCTTGCAGCAACGCTTGTTGGCTGCGGTGCAAAGGCAAAGGATGACAAGGTAATCACAGTTGCGGCATCAGCGGTTCCCCATGCGGAGATACTGGAGATGGCAAAGCCCCTTCTGGCAGAACAGGGTTATACGCTGGAAATCACCGTATTTGATGATTACGTGCAGCCCAATGAGGTAGTGGAAGCCGGAGACTTTGACTGCAATTACTTTCAGCATGCACCTTATCTGGAAAGCTTTAACGAGGAAAGAGGAACGCATCTTGTCAGTGTAGGCGGTATCCATTATGAACCCCTCGGTATTTATCCGGGCAGTGAGTCGGATTTAACGGCGCTTTCAGACGGTGCAACGATTGCCGTGCCCAATGATACGACCAATGAAGCAAGAGCCCTTCTGCTTTTGCAGGAAAACGGCATTATCACCTTAAAGGAGGATGCCGGCCTTTTGGCAACCGTAAAGGATATCGAAGAGAATCCGTACAATGTAAAAATAGTGGAGCTGGAATCCGCACAGATTGCAAGGACGCTTCAGGATGTTTCCTTTGGTGTGCTTAACGGCAATTACGCAATGCAGGCAGGCTTAAATGCCAAGACAGATGCCCTTGCTTATGAAACTGCTGATTCTACAGCTGCGCAGACCTATGTGAATATCGTTGTTGTAAAGGAAGGCAATGAAGACCACAAGGACGTACAGGCACTGGTAGAAGTACTGAAATCAGATGCCATTACACAGTTTATCAATGATAACTATGGCGGCGCGGTAGTTCCTTTTAACTAAGAGCAGGATTTTTATATATTTTCTTTAATACGGATATCTACTGCTACATAATGATATTCCTTTTCCGGAATTTCACCGGCGGTCAGATACGCAAACAATATGTCCAGGGGCTTCGTCCCCTGGATTTTTGGCTGCTGGCAGATGGTGGCGGCAATAATGCCGTCTTCTACCAGCTTTTTTGTGGTGGGAACCTTGTCAAAGGCCAAAATCCGGATTTTGCCGGCAAGACCTAAGGAAATAACA
This sequence comes from uncultured Lachnospiraceae bacterium, assembly GCA_900551115.1. GTDB lineage: Bacteria > Bacillota > Clostridia > Lachnospirales > Lachnospiraceae > Acetatifactor. The sequence continues at coordinate 104,122 of URUY01000006.1, read as the reverse complement.
GCCCTGCAGCCGCCGTATACGCCGCCGGCAGCAAAAAACAAAGCGTTTATATCGGGATGTGCCGTAAGCAGGGCGGTGGTTTTTTCATAGCTTTCTATTTCATCATCGTGGTTTTCTACAGTTTCTACAATATGTATATTTTGATAATGTGCATTGACTGCTTTTTTAAAGCCGGCAATCCGTTCCGTATGGCAGAGAATATCGGAAGAGCCGCTGATAATACCAACGCTTACTTCTCCCAGGGTCATAAGATGCATAAGACCTGCGGCTGTTTCCCCGGAATGGGTGTAATGACTGCCCACATAGGCAATTCTTTTGGAGCCTTCAATGTCCGTATTCAGGGTCACTACCGGGATTCCTTTCTGGAAAAGGCTGTTAATCCGTTCTTTGATGCTTGCATGGTTACAGGGAGCCATGGCAATGCCGTTTACGTCTTCTGCTTCCAGCTCATCAAGAGCGGCAAGCTGTTCTTCTATATTAAAATGTACCTGCTTAATCACAACATTGCAGTTATAGGCGGACAACGCCTCTGCCTTTTCCGTCACGCCTTTTAATACGTCCCCAAAAAACGGATTGTCAGAGGAAAACAGGATAACGCCCAGCTTTAAGCGCTTTTTCTGTGCTGCCAGTACGATACCGGCCCGGTTGGGCTTGTAATCCAGAGCTTTTGCAATTTCCAGTATTTTTTCAGCGGTGGCACTGCTTACGGCACCGCGGTTGTTTAAGACCCGGTCTACGGTTCCGCGGGATACTCCGGCTAATTCTGCAATTTCCTTTATGGTAGCCATACATGCTCTCCTTTTTCCATATTGCGGCAGCCTGCTTTTGAGACAGACTGCACGCAATTCTTTCTTTACGTTATCACAAGATTGCAGTGAAGTCAATTTTTGCGGCAGGCGAAAACGTGCCTGCACACAAATACTGTGAAAATGACGAAAACCGGGTGCGTAAATACCGGAAAAACAATGTGTTTTTGTGGAAAATGGAGAAAAGTATTTCCCTGCTTGATTTTCAGGGAAAGAAATATTATCATGATAGTAACGTGCCCGCGCACGAAACGAGATGTGCCATAATGGATGTGAGGAGGTATTTATGTTATACATCGGAGTAGATTTGGGAACATCGGCAGTAAAGCTGCTGCTTATGAATGAAAAAGGACAGATTCAAAACGTGGTATCAAGAGAGTATCCGCTTTTCTTTCCCCATCCCGGCTGGTCGGAGCAGAATCCTGAGGATTGGTTTACAGAGACTATGGCAGGCTTAGAAGAGCTTTTAAAGGACGCGGATAAGAGTCAGGTGGCAGGCTTAAGCTTTGGCGGACAGATGCACGGGCTGGTCATTCTGGATAAGGATGATAAAGTCATCCGTCCCGCTATTTTGTGGAATGACGGAAGAACCTATGAAGAATGCGACTATTTGAATAATGTAATCGGTAAGGATAAGCTGTCGGAATACACAGCCAATATTTCCTTTACCGGATTTACGGCACCCAAGGTTTTGTGGGTAAAAAATAAAGAGCCGGAGAATTTTGCGCGGATTGCCAGGATCATGCTTCCGAAGGACTATCTGGCGTATATGCTGACCGGTGTACATTGTACCGATGTATCGGATGCTTCCGGTATGCTTTTGTTTGATGTGGAGAACCGTTGCTGGTCCAAAGAGATGTGTGACATCTGCGGTGTGCGTACGGAGCAGCTTGCAAAGGTATATGAAAGCTATGAGTGCGTGGGCTGCTTAAAGCCTGAGATTGCAGAAAGGCTGGGTGTTTCCGAAAACGTAAAGGTGGCAGCAGGCGCAGGAGATAACGCGGCAGCAGCCGTAGGCACCGGTACGGTAGGAGACGGACGCTGCAATATTTCATTGGGAACCAGCGGTACCATCTTTATTTCCTCCAAAAAGTTTGGCGTGGATAAGTACAATGCCCTGCATTCCTTTGCTCATGCCGATGGTACCTATCATTTGATGGGCTGTATGTTAAGCGCAGCATCCTGCAACAAATGGTGGATGGATGAAATCATCGGTACTAAGGATTATGCAGCGGAGCAGAAGGACATTACGGCGTTAGGCGAGAACCATGTGTATTTCCTGCCTTACCTGATGGGTGAGCGTTCACCTCATAATAACCCCAACGCAAGAGGTACTTTTGTAGGAATGACAATGGATACCAGCCGTGCAGATATGACACAGGCCGTTTTAGAGGGCGTTGCCTTTGCCCTAAGGGACTCTTTAGAGGTGGCAAAGAGCCTGGGCATACATATTGAACGCACCAAAATCTGCGGCGGCGGTGCAAAAAGCCCGCTGTGGCGTAAGATTATTGCCAATGTTATGAATATGAAGGTAGATATTTTAGAGAGTGAAGAAGGACCTGCCATGGGCGGCGCCATGCTGGCAGCGGTAGCCTGCGGCGAATATGCAAGCGTGGAGGAGATTGCAGAAAAGCTTGTAAAGGTTGTGGATACGGTAGAGCCGGACCCTGCCATTGCTGCAAAATATGAAGCGCGTTATGCACAGTTTAAGGAGATTTATCCGGCATTAAAACCGGTGTTTGAAATTATAAAGTAGTAAAGAAGGGAGTACAGGATGGAAATTAAAAAGGTTACAGATGCCGCATTTAAAAAATACGGACGCATCGTAGATAATGTGGATTTTTCCGCATTGGTGGAAAAAATGGCAGAAACACCCCTGCCGGAGGGAGTTGCTTATGAACCCTCCGTAGAGCTTCTGGAGGCGCTGCCGGTGAAGGAAGATATCTCTGTTACGGCATACGGTGAAATGCCCATTCAGATAGGCTACTGCAACGGTCACAATACCCTGTTAAACGCATTGGAATACCACAGGGACTCAGAAATCAATGTGGCAGCAACAGACGCAGTACTGATGCTTGGACTGCTGCAGGATGTGGAGGAGGATTTTTCCTATGACACAGAAAAGGTAGAAGCTTTCCTGATTCCTGCGGGAACGGCGGTAGAGGTCTATGCGACCACCCTGCACTATGCTCCCTGTGATTTGGATAATAAGGGCTTTAAGGTAGCGGTAATACTTCCAAAGGGCACCAACTATCCTTTAAAAGCAGCACATGCAAAGGTAGAAAACGGCAAGGCTCCCGGCGAAGACGCTCTGATTACGGCAGTAAACAAGTGGCTGATTGGGCACAGGGAGGGCGGCTTAGATGCAGGTGCTTTCTTAGGACTTAAAGGAAAGAACCTGAATTTATACGAGGATTAACTCCCGGCAGACAGCAGCATTTTTCATAACATTTATATAAGAGATGGCATCGGTTAAAAACAGAAAATGACCTGCACAGAGCAGGAAAAATAGGAGGATATAATATGTTTGATAATTTACCTCAGGTAAAAGTAGGTGTAGTAGCAGTCAGCCGTGACTGTTTCCCGGAATCTTTATCAGTAAACAGAAGAAAGGCGCTGATGGAGGCTTACACAAAAAAATACGGTACAGAGGGCGTTTATGAATGTCCGGTTTGTATCGTAGAAAGTGAAATCCACATGGTGCAGGCTCTTGAGGATATCAGGAAAGCAGGCTGCAATGCACTCTGCGTATATCTTGGCAACTTTGGTCCTGAAATCAGCGAAACCCTTTTGGCAAAGCATTTTGACGGTCCGGCAATGTTTATTGCGGCAGCAGAAGAGACACAGAACGATTTGATAGGCGGACGCGGGGATGCTTACTGCGGTATGTTAAATGCAAGCTACAACTTAAAGCTGCGTAACGTAAAGGCATATATCCCGGAATATCCGGTAGGTACTGCAGCAGAATGTGCGGATATGCTTCATGAATTTTTACCTGTTGCAAGAGCAATCGTTGGTCTTTCTGACTTAAAGATTATCAGCTTTGGTCCCAGACCGCTTAACTTCCTGGCATGTAATGCACCGATTAAGCAGTTATACAACCTTGGCGTTGAAATTGAGGAAAACTCTGAGCTTGACCTGTTTGAAGCCTTCAACAAGCATGCGGGAGATGAGCGTATTCCTGCCAAGATAAAAGAAATGGAAGAGGAACTGGGCGCAGGTAACTTAAAGCCTGAGATTCTGCCTAAGCTGGCACAGTATGAGCTGACTTTGCTTGACTGGGTGGAAGCACATAAGGGCTACAGAAAGTATGTGGCTATCGCCGGAAAATGCTGGCCTGCATTCCAGACCCAGTTTGGCTTCGTTCCCTGCTATGTAAACAGCCGCCTCACCGGTATGGGTATTCCCGTATCCTGCGAAGTGGATATTTACGGCTGCTTAAGCGAGTTTATCGGTGCCTGCGTCAGCGAAGACGTGGTAACCCTGCTTGATATCAACAATTCCGTACCTGATGATATGTATGAAGAAGCTATCAAGGGCAAATTTGATTATACCCATCAGGATACCTTTATGGGCTTCCACTGCGGCAATACCTGCTCAAAGAAGCTGGCGTTCTGCAATATGAAATACCAGATGATTATGGCAAGAGCGCTGCCTGAAGAAGTAACCCAGGGTACACTTGAGGGAGATATTATTCCCGGAGACATCACCTTCTACCGTCTCCAAAGTACAGCAGACTGCAAGCTGCGCGCATACATCGCACAGGGCGAGGTTCTGCCTGTAGCAACCAAATCCTTTGGCGGTATCGGTGTATTTGCGATTCCTGAAATGGGCAGATTCTATCGTCACGTATTGATTGAGAAGAATTATCCTCATCACGGTGCGGTTGCATTCGGTCACTTCGGCAAAGCATTATATGAAGTATTCAAATACATCGGCGTACCTGTAGAAGATTTGAATTTCAATCAGCCTAAGGGCATGATGTATCCTACGGAAAATCCGTTTGCATAAAATAAGCCAATAATCTGTAATTTTCAGATTGGGATAATAAATAGGTGTTTTGGGAAGGCAGGCAGCCATTTGGGCTGTCTGTTTTCCTGTAAATCAAAATGTTTCGCGAGCGGACTCTTTGTTTTCCCTGCATTGACGGTGGTAAAAAAGAATGTTACTCTAAATAGTGTATATAGGAGGAGAAGGCAGGAGATAAGTGACTGCATAAGAAGGTTTTGCAAGCACTAAAAAGGTGATGAAAGGCTTGAATGGATGAATAATAAGGAATATACGACAAAAGAACTGATAAAGCGCTTTGTACCCTACTATGGAAAACATAAGGGTGTTATGATAACGGATTTATTCTGTGCATCGCTGACCACGCTCTGTGAGCTGGTGCTGCCCATGATTATCAGGCACATTACCAATACGGGGATGAACAATCTGGCAGCGCTGACGGTAGGGGTTATCGGCAAGCTGGGATTTCTGTATCTGATTCTTCGGATAATAGATTGTATGGCTAACTTTTATATGGCGGATATGGGACATGTTATGGGCGCCAAGATAGAAACCGACATGAGAAAGGACGCCTACGGACATTTGCAGTATTTGTCCAATACCTACTATAATAATACAAAAGTAGGACAGATTATGGGGCGGATTACCAACGACTTATTTGATGTGACGGAGTTTGCCCATCATTGCCCCGAAGAATTTTTTATTGCCGGCATTAAGTCGGTAGTAGCCTTTATCATATTGGCTACGGTTAATGTACCGCTTACGGTCCTGGTATTTCTGGTGGTGCCGGTTATGGCTTATACCTGTATCAGGTTAAACCGGAAAAACCGGAAGGCCTTTGCCAGACAGCGTGTGCAGATAGGAGAGCTGAACGCCGCTATCGAGGACAGTCTTTTGGGGCAGAAGGTGGTAAAAGCCTTCACTAACGAAGAGATGGAAGTTGAGAAATTTGAAGAGGGAAATCAGAAATTCCTTGCGATTAAAAAGGAAACCTACCGCTACATGGCGGCTTTTCAGACTTCTACAAGAGCCTTTGACGGGCTCATGTATCTGGTGGTGATTGTGGCAGGCGGTATTTTTTTGGTAAAAGGACAGATTACACCGGGTGATTTGGTGGCTTATACCATGTATGTGTCAACCCTGATTGCCACTATCAGAAGAATTATAGAGTTTGCGGAGCAGTTCCAGCGGGGGCTTACCGGTATTGAACGGTTTTTACAGATTATGGATGCGGATATAGAGATTTTTGATGAACCGGACGCTGTGGCAATGGGGAAACCGGCAGGCGGCATTTCCTTTGAAGAGGTATCCTTTGAGTATCCTGACGACCATAACAGGGTTTTCCGCAACCTGAATCTGCAGATACAGCCGGGCGAAAAGCTGGCAATCGTAGGTCCCTCCGGCGGCGGCAAGACCACGCTCTGCAATCTGATTCCCCGGTTTTATGACGTCACAGGCGGCAGGATTTCCATTGACGGAACCGATATCCGCCGCTATACCTTAAAAAGCTTACGGCAGAATATCGGAATTGTGCAGCAGGAGGTTTATCTGTTTTCCGGTACGGTCATGGAAAACATCCTGTACGGCGCACCGCAGGCATCCAGGGAAGAAGCTGTGGAAGCGGCAAAAAAGGCAGGCGCGCATGCTTTTATTATGGAGCTTAAGGACGGTTATGATACCTATGTAGGAGAGAGGGGCGTCAAATTATCGGGCGGACAGAAGCAGCGTATCAGCATCGCCAGGGTATTCTTAAAGAATCCGGCTATTATGATATTGGATGAGGCAACCTCCGCCCTTGACAACGAAAGTGAATTTGAGGTGGCAAAGTCCCTTGGCAGGCTCTCAGAGGGCAGGACCACCATTACCATAGCCCACAGGCTTTCCAGCATTAAAAATGCAGACCGCATTCTGGTGCTGACGGATGAGGGCATCACGGAAGAAGGAAACCACGAGGAGCTGATGGCGCGGCAGGGAATCTATTACGATTTCTACACCATGGCGGACCGACTGAAATAGGAGGCGTAAGGGTGCCCGGGGCAGCTTACCCAATCAGGAGAACAAGAGAAGGAGAATCAGCATGGCGTTTGCACATTTACATGTCCACACAGAGTATTCCCTGCTGGACGGATCCAATAAAATTAAAGAGTATGTAAAGCGCGTGAAGGAGCTGGGGATGGACAGTGCAGCCATTACGGACCATGGCGTTATGTACGGCGTTATCGATTTTTACCGTGCGGCAAAGGAAGCCGGTATCAAGCCCATCATCGGCTGCGAGGTATATGTGGCGCCAAATTCCCGGTTTGACAAGGAGCTGACCGGCGGTGAGGACAGGTATTACCATCTGGTGCTTTTGGCAGAAAATAATACCGGCTATGCCAATCTGATGAAAATTGTCAGCCGTGGTTTTACAGAAGGCTATTATTACAAGCCCCGTGTGGACATGGAGGTGCTTACACAGTTTCACGAGGGCATTATTGCCCTGTCCGCATGTCTGGCAGGCGAAGTACAGCGCTATATTACAAAGGGGCTTATTGATGAAGCTAAAAAAGCGGCGCAAAAGTATCAGGAATGCTTCGGAAAGGGCAATTATTTTTTGGAAATGCAGGACCACGGCATTCCAGAGCAGCGGATTGTGAATACAGAGCTTATGAAAATGAGCAGGGAGCTTTCGATTCCGTTAGTTGTTACCAATGACGTGCATTATACCTATAAAGAGGATGTGGATTCCCATGATATCCTGCTCTGCCTGCAGACAGGAAAAAAGCTTGCGGATGAGGACCGTATGCGTTATGAGGGCGGTCAGTATTATGTAAAGAGTGAAGAAGAGATTAAGGGTCTGTTTCCCTATGCGTGGGAGGCAGTGGAAAATACACAGCAGATTGCGGACAGATGCCATGTGGAAATTGAATTTGGCGTAACAAAGCTGCCTAAGTATGATGTGCCCGAAGGATATGATTCCTGGACCTACTTAAATAAGCTCTGTGAGGACGGACTGGCTTTCCGTTACGGTGATGGTAATGCGCCGGCAGGCAGTACGGGACAGACCCTTTCGGAGCGGCTTGCCTATGAGCTTTCCGTTATCCGCACCATGGGGTATGTGGACTACTTTCTGATTGTATGGGATTTTATCAATTATGCAAAAGAACACGGTATTCCGGTAGGACCGGGACGTGGTTCGGCAGCAGGCAGTATCGTAGCTTACTGTCTGCAGATTACCAATATAGACCCCATCCGTTACAACCTGCTGTTTGAACGTTTCTTAAACCCGGAGCGTGTATCCATGCCCGATATTGACGTGGATTTCTGCTTTGAAAGAAGGCAGGAGGTAATCGACTATGTAGGCCGCAAATACGGCGCCGATAAGGTAGTACAGATTGTTACCTTCGGTACGCTGGCGGCAAAAGGGGTTATCCGGGATGTGGGCCGCGTCATGGACCTGCCCTATGCATTCGTGGATTCCATTGCCAAAATGGTACCCAATGAGTTGAACATTACCATAGAGCGTGCGCTTGAGATTAACCCGGAATTCAGAAGCCTGTATAACAGCGATGAACAGGTACACTATCTGATTGATATGTGCAAACGGCTGGAGGGACTGCCCAGGCATACCTCCATGCATGCGGCAGGCGTGGTAATCTGTCAGAAATCGGCGGATGAATTTGTACCCCTGTCAAGAGGTTCGGACGGTTCTATCACTACCCAGTTTACCATGACGACCCTTGAGGAACTGGGGCTTTTAAAAATGGACTTTTTAGGGCTGCGCACCCTGACCGTTATCAAGGATGCGGTTGATATGATAGAGAAAAATACCGGAAAGCACATTGATGTGGACAATATCGATTATGACGATAAGAAGGTGTTGGAATCCATCGGCACAGGCCGGACGGACGGCATATTCCAGCTTGAAAGTGCAGGGATGAAGAGCTTCATGAAGGAGCTTAAGCCGCAGAATCTGGAGGATGTCATTGCGGGTATTTCCCTGTACCGTCCCGGTCCCATGGATTTTATCCCCAAATATATCAAAGGAAAAAACAGCGGCGGGGACGTGACCTATGCATGCCCGCAGCTGGAGCATATCTTAGCGCCTACCTACGGCTGTATCGTATATCAGGAGCAGGTTATGCAGATAGTGCGTGACCTGGGCGGTTATACCCTGGGCAGGAGCGACCTGGTGCGCCGTGCCATGAGTAAAAAGAAGCAGTATGTTATGGAAAAAGAGCGTGCCAATTTCATTTACGGCAATGAAGAGGAGGGCGTACCCGGTTGCGTGGCACAGGGAATAGATGAAAGGGTGGCCGGCGATATTTATGCCACCATGATGGATTTTGCCAAATATGCCTTCAACAAATCCCATGCGGCCTGCTATGCGGTAGTTGCCTACCAGACGGCTTACTTAAAATATTATTATCCTGTGGAATTTATGGCGGCGCTTTTAACCTCCGTAATTGACAATTCCAAGAAGGTGGCGGAATATATTTTAGTCTGCCGCAGCATGGGGATTAAGATCCTTCCCCCGGATATCAATGAGGGAGAAAGCGGCTTTTCTGTATCGGGCGGCAGCATCCGTTATGCCCTGACGGCTATTAAAAGCGTGGGCTGGCCTGTGATTGCAGGAATTGTAGAGGAACGGAAGGAAAGAGGAGGCTTCACCAATTTAAAGGATTTTATCACCCGTATGGCGGATAGGGACCTTAACAAGCGCGCTATAGAAAACTTCATAAAGGCCGGCGCCTTAGACAGTCTGGGCGGTACAAGGAAGCAGTTCATGAGCGTGTATGTTCAGATTATGGAGCATATCCAAAAGGATAAAAAGAACAATATGGCGGGGCAGATGTCCCTGTTTGATATTGTGGACGAAGATACAAAGGACAGCTTTGACGTACAGCTTCCCAATGTGGGCGAGTATTCCAAGGAAATGCTTTTGGGCTTTGAAAAAGAAGTACTGGGCATCTATGTAAGCGGTCACCCTCTGGAAGAGTATGAAAAGGTCTGGAGAAAGAAGATATCCGCTACCACGGCAGATTTTGCACTGGATGAAGAAACCGGCGAGGTTGCCATAGAGGACGGTACAAAAGCGGTCATAGGCGGCATTATTGCGGATAAGACCATAAAATACACCAAAAATGACAAGGTTATGGCCTTTCTTACCATAGAGGATTTGGTGGGAACCGTGGAGGTTGTGGTTTTTCCGAGGGATTATGAAAAGAATGCCGCTTTTCTGACGGAGGATGCCAAGGTCTTTATACAGGGCAGGGCTTCTGTGGAGGAAGAAAAGGACGGTAAGCTGATTTGTGAGAGAATACAGCCTTTTGAACAACTTACAAAGAAAATCTGGGTGAAGTTCCCGGATATGGCGTCTTATGAGGCTGCTGAAGAAAAGCTGTTTGCGGCAATAGCGGAGTCGGAGGGAGAGGACGGCGTGGTTATCTACGTGGAAAATCCCAAGGCAAAAAAGGAGCTTCCGAGAAACCGTAATGTCAAGGCTGACGATGCTCTAATTGCTACCCTTTCCGCCCTTTTCGGCAAAGAAAATATCAAAGTAGTGCAGCAGTAGAGGCTCGCTTTATTAAAAAAATATATTTGTGAAAAAAATATCAAAAAAAGATTGAAAAAGGGAATAAAATGGATTAAAATATAGGAAATCGGTTAGGAGGTATATGTCATGGCAGACCAGATGAAGACAATAGCTGTACTTACGAGCGGCGGCGATGCGCCCGGAATGAATGCCGCAATCCGTGCGGTAGTGCGTACTGCGATTGCCAGGGGGTTAAAGGTAAAAGGTATTGAGAGAGGCTATATGGGCCTGTTAAATGAAGAAATTATAGATATGGAAGCCAAGAATGTTTCCGATATTATCCAGAGAGGCGGTACTATTTTAGGTACGGCCAGGTGTCCTGAGTTTAAGAATGCTGATGTGCAGCAGAAGGGCGCTGAAATCTGCAGAAAGTACGGCATCAACGGTCTGGTGGTAATCGGCGGTGACGGTTCTTACCGCGGCGCACAGGCGCTGGCAAGGCTTGGCATCAATGCAATCGGTCTTCCCGGCACCATCGATTTGGATATTGCATGTACCGAATACACCATCGGCTTTGATACGGCTATCAATACGGCTATGGAAGCCATTGACAAGGTAAGGGATACCTCTTCTTCCCATGAGCGGTGCAGTATTATTGAGGTTATGGGCCGTAATGCAGGTTATATTGCACTGTGGTGCGGTATTGCCAACGGTGCAGAGGATATCCTTCTTCCTGAAAAGTACGATTATGATGAGCAGGCTATCATTAACAATATCATTGAAAAGCGTAAAATGGGTAAGAAGCATCATATTATCATCAATGCGGAAGGCATCGGCCACTCCAATTCCATGGCTAAGAGAATTGAAGCGGCAACAGGCATTGAAACCCGCGCTACGATTTTAGGTCATATGCAGCGAGGCGGCAGCCCTACCTGTAAGGACCGTTATTATGCTTCCATTATGGGTGCGTATGCGGTAGACCTTCTGATTGCAGGCAAGACCAAGAGGGTTGTGGGTTATCAGCACGGTCAGTTTACGGACTTTGATATTGAGGAAGCATTGGCAATGACCAAGGATATTCCTGAATATCCTTATGAAATCAGTAAGCTTTTGTCCAAATAAAGCGTAAGTAAAGAAGACAGGGCTCTCCCAACTTTAAGTTGCGGGGAGCCTTTTTTTGGGCTATACTGTTTTAAGATACCTGCATGGGACAGGCAGAAAGATAACTGTTTTCGGCATGTTCGGAGCAGACCCTCTGCCGGGCAGAAGAAAGGTAAAAAATATGATAGCGAGTACGGCAAATCCGCGTATCAAACAGCTTGTACTGTGGCAGACCAAAGCCAAAGAACGCAGAAAAGATAAGGTTTTTGTTGCAGAAGGCATTAAAATGTTAGAAGAAGCGCCTGTAGACTGGATTCGGGACATCTATCTATCAGAAGAGCTGGAAGGCAGGCTGAAAAGCGGTAAAAGTGAAAAAGAACAGGTGTTATGGAAAAAAATAACGAAGATTGGTTATGAAACAGTGACGGAAGAAGTAATGAAAAAAGCTGCTGACACCCAGACACCTCAGGGGGTGCTGACGGTACTTTATCAGCCTGCGTATACTTTGGAAGAGATGCTTTCCAAAGAAAACGGTCTGTATATAGTACTGGAGGATTTGCAGGATCCGGGCAATCTGGGAACTATATTAAGGACCGGCGAAGGGGCCGGCATAAGCGGCGTCATTATGACAAATAAGACAGTGGATATCTTTAATCCCAAAACCATCCGTTCCACCATGGGCTCTGTTTACCGGGTGCCGTTTATATATGTAGAAACTCTTTCAACGGCGCTTGCAAAAATGCGGGAAAAAGGGATTTTTACCTATGCGGCGCACCTTTCGGGAGAAAATTATTACGACAGCTTTTCTTTTGGCAAGGGAACGGCATTTTTAATCGGAAATGAAGGAAACGGTTTAAAAAAGCAGACGGCGGATGAGGCGGATTATTATGTAAAGATTCCCATGGAGGGACAGGTGGAATCGCTGAATGCAGCGATTGCGGCAGCACTTTTGATGTATGAAGCACACAGACAAAGAAATTAAATCAGGATTTAAGGAGGAAAAGCGATATGACGATAGGCTTTATCGGATTGGGAAATATGGCGAAGGCCATAATAGGAGGTATGTTAAAGAAGAAAATGGTACTGCCCGGTGACATTGTAGGGTCTGCAAAGACGCAGGAAACCATGGAGGCATGCCGGGAAGAGTATGGCATCAGAGTTCTTGCAGATAATGCTTCGGTAGCGGCTGCTGCTGATATCCTTTTTCTGGCAGTAAAACCGGTTTTCTTTCCGGAGGTAATAGAAGAGATTAAGGATGCGGTGAAAGAGGATACGGTGGTAATCAGCATTGCAGCCGGAAAGACCATGGAGTATATAGAAGGGCTGTTCGGAAAGCGCATTAAGCTAATCCGCTGTATGCCCAATACCCCGGCGTTAGTGCTTTCAGGATGTACCGCTGTGGTACAGGGAGAGCTGGTTTCTGACGGAGAGATGGAAAATATTAAAAAGCTGCTTTCTTCCTTTGGTACGGTCAGTGAAGTGCCGGAGCGTATGATGGACGTTGTAGTAGGGGTAAGCGGCAGTTCACCGGCATATGTATTCATGTTTATTGAAGCCATGGCAGACGAAGCGGTATGTGCCGGCATGCCCAGAAAGCAGGCCTATGAAATGGCGGCACAATCTGTGCTTGGCAGCGCTAAAATGGTACTGGAAACCGGTATGCATCCTGCTGAATTAAAGGATATGGTATGCTCGCCGGGCGGCACTACCATTGAAGCGGTAAAGGTGCTGGAGGAAATGGGCATGCGTGCTGCGGTCATGGATGCCATGGAAGCCTGCATAGAGAAATCAAAAAGCCTGTAAAAACCTAAAACTTGACAAAGCAGAAATCCTTTGCTATGATATCTTCCGTAACAAATTTAACAAATTTGTAATAAATGTAACATAATCGGTATATTTTAATAGTGTTATATGCCGAGACTTTCAGTGCTTAAAAGATGCTGGAGGAAATTTTACATTTGGAGGTAAATAAAATGGCAAGAGGCAGAAGGCTGCTTGTATCGCTCGCCGGCGGAACGCTGGCGTTGATGATGGCGATGCATACAAGTATGGTTGCAGAAGCCGGCAGCGGAAAGAATTACCTGAGTAATTTTAACGGAGGTGTGTCTGCGATATTGGATCCCGGCGCGACAAACACCCAGGAAGTATTGAATGCCACAGCGATGGAACTGAATCTGGATTTAAACGCAGTATCCGAGAAGGAAAAAGAATCTAAGCTGGTTATGGCAAATGTAAACAACGCATTGAATGTCCGTCTGGAACCGAATGCAGAATCTGAAAAGGTCGGTATGCTGTATAAGGACTGTGGCGGTACTGTTTTGGAAAGAAAGGACGGCTGGACAAAGCTTCAGTCGGGAGACTTAGTCGGCTGGGCTAATGATGAATATCTGCTGTTTGGCGAAGAGGCAGAGGCACTGGCATCTAATGTGGGTGTAACTGTAGCGCATATCGAGGACGGCCTGAAGGTACGGAAGGCACCCGGCACAGAGGCAGAGGTATACGGTGTACTCCCTAAGGGAGATGAGGTAGAAGTGCTTTCTGTGGGTGAAGACGGCTGGGTTTGTATCGATTATGAGGGCGAGGACGGATATGTATCCACCGATTATGTTTCCATAGAGTTTAAGATTGACTCAGGGGAAACAATGGAGGCAATCAAGGAGCGTGAGGCTGCTGAAGCCGAAGCGAAGCGCCATGTTAATTATGGAGAATATACAACGGATGCGGATACGACACTGCTTTTGGCAGCGCTGATTCAGTGTGAAGCAGGCGGTGAATCCTATGAAGGACAGCTTGCAGTAGGCGCGGTAGTCATGAACCGTGTAAGAAGCGGCGCTTATCCTGACACGATTCACGGCGTTATCTATGCATCGGGACAGTTTACGCCGGCACAGAGCGGTAAGGTAAACAGAGTATTGGAATCCGGTAATATTTACCAAAGCTGTATTGATGCGGCAGAAGAGGCTATTTCCGGTGTTTCCAATGTAGGTGATTTAACACACTTTAGACGTAACAACGGTCGTGAAGGACTGGTTATAGGCAATCACGTATTCTATTAATGCCGCGGGCGCGGACAGATATAGACAAAGGACGGGAGTTTCCCGTCCTTTTTTCCGTAATGGTGCAAAAAAACGAATATTAAGAAATAGAAACGTGCAAATAAAGGTGTTGCCCCAAAGGAAGAGGTGTAGTAAGATAAGAATATCTAAAATAAATATTTTTAGGAAAGGGGAAATAAGGGATGTTTGAAAATATGCTGTTTATATGGTTACTGCTGTTGATTGTATTTATTGTAATTGAGCTTGTGACTATGGTGCTTACGACTATCTGGTTTGCCGGGGGCGCTTTAATAGCAGCAATAGCGGCAGCCTGCCATGCACCGTTTGTTGTACAGCTTCTGTTGTTTTTGGCAGTTTCCATACTCCTGCTGCTGTTCACAAGGCCTGTGGCAGTGAAGTATTTTAACAAGGACCGGATTAAGACCAATGCGGAAAGCCTGGTTGGAAGACAGGCTATTGTCATCAGCGAAATCAATAACCTGGAAGGAACCGGACAGGTAACGGTAAGCGGACAGGAATGGACAGCCAGAAGTATAAATGAAAATGCAGAGATTCCTGTAGGAACGGTAGTTTATGTGCGTGCAATCAATGGGGTAAAGCTGATTGTAGAGCCTAAATAATAAAATGAGGGAGAAGAAAGAGAGGAAGTAAAATGGAACTTATTATTATTGCATTAATTGTATTGCTTTTATTGGTACTGGTATCCTGTATCAAAATCGTGCCTCAGGCACAGGCTTACATCGTGGAGAGACTGGGTGCTTATCAGGGAACCTGGTCAGTAGGTCTTCATGTTAAGCTTCCTATTTTGGATAAAGTAGCCAGAAAGGTAAATTTAAAGGAACAGGTAGCGGATTTCCCGCCTCAGCCGGTTATTACAAAGGATAACGTAACCATGAGGATCGATACGGTTGTATTTTACCAGATAACCGACCCGAGACTGTTTACCTACGGTGTGGAAAATCCCATGATGGCAATCGAAAATCTGACGGCAACCACACTCCGTAATATTATCGGTGATTTGGAACTGGATGAGACGCTGACCTCCCGTGAAACCATCAACACCAAGATGCGCGCAGCACTTGATATTGCAACTGACCCCTGGGGTATCAAGGTAAACCGTGTAGAGCTTAAGAATATTATTCCTCCTGCAGAGATTCAGAATGCCATGGAGAAGCAGATGAAGGCAGAGCGTGAAAGACGTGAGGCTGTAACCAGAGCAGAAGGTGAAAAGAAAGCCAACATTTTGGTAGCAGAAGGTGAAAAGGAATCTGCAATTCTTCGTGCAGAAGCAGAGAAGCAGTCCGCAATCCTTCGTGCAGAGGCTGAAAAGGAAAAGATGATTCGTGAGGCAGAAGGTGAAGCAGAGGCTATCTTAAAGGTACAGCAGGCAAATGCCGATGGTATCAGAATGTTGAAGGAGGCCGGTGCTGACGAAGCGGTTCTTAAGATTAAGAGTCTGGAAGCTTTTGAAAAGGCAGCAGACGGAAAGGCTACCAAGATTCTTCTTCCGGCAGACTTACAGGGAATTGCTTCTCTTGCAACTGCGTTCAGGGAAGTGGCAGAAAAATAGTAAGGATAAACAGCAGGAGCTGTTATTGACTTTATTCACTCGGAATCCGCCTATGCGGACTCCGAGTGTTTGTGTAGAAAAGAAAGGACAATACCATGAATTTAAAAGGTCGCAATTTTTTAAAGCTTTTGGATTTTACGCCGGAAGAAATCACTTATCTGCTGGATTTGGCGGCAGAATTAAAGGAGAAGAAAAAGAAAGGCGTTATGGCAGATACCCTGAGAGGGAAAAACGTAGCGCTTATTTTTGAAAAGACCAGCACCCGTACCCGCTGTGCATTTGAGGTGGCAGCTCACGATTTAGGGATGGGAACTACTTATTTAGACCCCACAGGCTCCCAGATTGGCAAAAAGGAGAGCATTGCCGATACGGCAAGGGTATTAGGGCGTATGTATGAAGGCATCGAATACCGCGGATTCGGACAGGATATTGTGGAAGAGCTTGCAAGATATGCGGGCGTTCCTGTTTGGAACGGGCTTACCAACGAATTTCATCCCACGCAGATGTTAGCCGACCTTTTGACTATAAGAGAGCATTTCGGTCATGTGGAGGGGATTAAGCTGACCTATATGGGAGATGCACGTTATAATATGGGCAATTCCCTGATGGTGGCCTGTGCTAAGATGGGCATGCATTTTACGGCATGTACTTCGGCTAATTATTTCCCGGACCCTGAGCTGGTAGCACAGTGCCGGGCGATTGCAGAAAAGACCGGCGCAACCATCACACTGACGGAGGATGCAGAGGAAGGTACAAAGGGTGCAGACGTTATCTATACGGATGTATGGGTATCCATGGGCGAGTCGGACGAGGTTTGGGAGAGCCGTATCAAGGAGCTTCGTCCTTATCAGGTTAATAAAAAGATAATGGAAAATGCAGGGGAGGGCGCTGTTTTTATGCACTGCCTGCCGGCGTTCCATGATTTAAAGACCAAAATCGGTGCCGAGATGAACAAAAAGTTCGGCATTACCGAGATGGAAGTAACGGATGAGGTGTTTGAATCCCCGCAGTCCCTTGTATTTGATGAAGCGGAGAACCGTATGCATACCATAAAAGCCGTAATGGCAGCAACACTTTAAGATTTCGAGGTTGGGCGAATGAAAGCAGAGATACTTTCCCTCCTTAGGGAAACAGAAGGGTATCTGTCGGGACAGGAGCTGTGCGAGCGTTTCGGCGTAACAAGGGCTGCGGTTTGGAAAGCTGTGGGCAGCCTGAAAAAAGAAGGTTATGAAATAGAAGCAGTACAGAACAAAGGATATCGTCTGACGGGCCTGCCGGAGGTGCTTTCGGAAAATGAGCTGAAAAGCCGGATACATACCGAATGGGCAGGCCGTGAGGTGGCTTTTTATGAAAGCGTGGGTTCTACCAATGTGCAGGCAAAGCTTTTGGCAGAGGAGGGCGCAGGCCACGGTACTTTGGTAGTTGCAGAGGCCCAGACCGCAGGTCGCGGCAGAAGAGGCAGGGGCTGGCAGTCCCCTCCCGGTATCAACCTGTATTTCACGCTGCTTTTACGGCCTGATTTTCTGCCGGATAAGGCTTCCATGCTGACGCTTGTGATGGCGCTTTCCGTGAAAGAGGCAGTGGCTCAGGTCTGCGGTGTAGAGTCTGGCATCAAATGGCCTAACGATATTGTGCTAAACGGCAAAAAGATAACGGGTATTCTTACGGAAATGAGTTTGCAGGGAGAATATATCCAGCATGTAGTAATTGGCGTCGGTATCAATGTAAAGAAGCAGGAGTTTGCGCCGGAGCTTTTAGATAAGGCAACTTCCCTGGAAGCAGAGTCCGGTAATACAGTATCAAGGGCGCTGCTGCTGCAAAGGATTATGGAGCGGTTTGAAGCAAACTACCAAATCTTTACGGAGACCTTTGATTTATCAAAGCTGTCAGAGCCGTACAATGCCGGACTGGTAAACTGCAATAAAGAAGTGCGGGTATTAGACCCGGCAGGGGAATATACCGGTTTGGCAAAGGGTATCAATGATAAAGGAGAGCTGCTGGTGCAGACGCCGGATGGAAAGCTTTGTGAAGTTTATGCCGGTGAAGTATCGGTGCGTGGTATTTACGGATATGTGTAAGCAGGAAGAAAAAGATGCTATGGGCAGGATGGTGCTTTGCGGCGCCAATTCCTACGAAATGAAATATTATTTTAATGAGAAATTCAGCAACATGCCGGACTCCATTAAGGAGGAACTGCATATTTTGTGCGTGCTTTTTACGGAGGAAGTGGGCGGTATCTTTACTGTTGCCTTTGAGGAGGACGGCAGTGTGGTGCTTACGACCAATGCGGATGATGATGATATTTATTATGATGAAATCAGCAGCGGCCTGATGGTTTCCGAGGTGCGGAGAAAACGTCGGGAGCTTTTGGAAAGCTTAAGCCTTTATTACAGGGTATTTATTTTACATGAGGATATCAGTGAAATACTGGAGGATGAAGATGATTCTGGTAATTGATGTGGGCAATACCAATATAAACTACGGCGTATTTGACGAGGGTGTTTTAAAGGCCACGTTCCGTATTTCAACGAAGCAGCAGAGGACCTCGGATGAATATGGGATTTTGCTGGCAGAAATGCTGAGAATCCGCGGGATTATGCTAAAGCAGATAGAAGGCGCCATAATAGCCAGCGTTGTATCCGATGTAATGCATTCCCTGACAGGTTCCGTTCTGCGTTACACAGGGCATACGCCTCTGATTGTAGGACCCGGGGTGAAGACCGGCATCAGAGTGGCGACAGAAAATCCCCGTGCCATCGGTGCAGACCGCATTGTGGATGCAGTGGCAGCCTATGAGAAATACGGCGGACCGGTACTGGTGCTTGATTTTGGAACGGCGACCACCTATGATTTGGTGAACAGGGAGGGCAGCTTTCAGGCAGGCATTACGGCTCCCGGTATCCGTATCAGTGCCGAAGCGCTGTGGGAAAGGACCGCTATGCTGCCCAAGATAGAAATCAAAAAGCCCAAATCCATTCTGGCGCAGGAGACCGTTACCAGTATGCAGGCGGGACTTTTGTACGGACAGATAGGGCAGACGGAATATATCATTAAAAAGGTGAAGGAAGAAAGCGGCTATGCTGACTTAAAGGTAGTGGCAACAGGCGGACTGGGACGTGCCATTGCGGATGAAACGGGCAGCATAGATGTATATGACAGCTCTCTTACTATGGACGGTCTGTACATTATCTATGAAAAAAACAAAAAAACAGGAACACAAAGATGAAATTGAAAATCGGAAATATAGAACCGGATAATCCCGTCATACTGGCACCGATGGCGGGCGTAACGGACCTTCCGTTCCGCCTGCTTTGCAAGGAGCAGGGGGCGGGACTTTTATGTATGGAAATGGTGAGTGCAAAAGCCATTTATTATAACAGCAAAAATACGGAGGAGCTGATGCGGATTTTACCGGAGGAGTGTCCGGTATCCCTGCAGCTTTTCGGCTCGGACGCTGATATTATGGCTGAAATGGCAAAACGGATTGAAGAGAAGCCCTTTGCGATTCTGGACATCAATATGGGCTGCCCGGTTCCCAAGGTGGTAAACAATGGGGAAGGCTCGGCGCTTATGAAAAATCCGAAGCTGGTGGAAGAAATTGTCAGTAAAGTATCCCGTGCCATAAAAAAGCCGGTTACCGTAAAAATCAGGAAGGGCTTTGATGAGAACAGTGCCAATGCGGTAGAGATTGCAAAAATTGCGGAAGCTGCCGGAGCGGCGGCGGTTGCCGTCCATGGCAGGACCAGAGAGCAGTACTATGCCGGGCATGCGGACTGGGAGTGTATCAGGGCAGTAAAGGAAGCGGTAAAGATTCCGGTTATCGGGAACGGTGATGTGGTAGATGCGGCTTCTGCAAAGAAATTATTGGAGCAGACCGGCTGTGACGGTATTATGATAGGCAGAGGCGCGCAGGGGAATCCCTGGATATTTAAGGAAGTGGTAAGCTTTTTGGAAACGGGAGAAATACCGGCACGCCCTACACCACAAGAGGTAAGGCGCGTCATTGAAAGGCATGCGGCCCTGCAGCTTTCGGTTAAAGGAGAATATACCGGTGTGCGGGAAATGCGTAAGCACCTTGCCTGGTATACGGCAGGTTATCCCAATTCTGCCAGATTCAGGCAGATGATAAATACCATGGAAACCATGGATGAGCTTTTAAGGGGAATTGACAAAATTTTCCCGGTATAAAGAAGGCGGCGGCAGCATATCTTCAATAGGAGAGAAAACTATGGAAGAGTTGGCTGTCGTTTATTTTGTGATGGAAAAAGAAGGACGGGGAAAAAAGAAGCGAAAGAGCCCGTGGCAGTACCGCACGGAAAAGACAACCGTCTTTTGTGAAGATAAAGCGGTGCTTTTTATCACGGTTTATCTGCCTGTTTTTTACTACGGAAAAAAGAAGTGGACAAGTGAGGCATGGGATGCATATATGCAGGAGCTTCCCGTTTTGCAGCAGGGAGAGAAGGTATATTACCTGTATGAAGAGGAGGCCGAAGCCTTTCTGCACAGAAAGCCGGAGCCGCTGCCGCTTTCGTGGCTGCTTTTTTTAATCGGGTATTACCGGCTTACTTTTGATTCCCTGATTCTGCTGGCGGACAGGGATATGGATATTGAGACGCTTACGGCGGGATATGTCCAAAAAGCCAGATATATCGGGGTTGCGACAGCAGACAGCGGCATGCTTGAAGCATATAGAGAAGTGCTGTCAGATGAATACGGCTTTATTTTGGACGTGGCAGAGGACTATAAGAGCCTGCATGTGCCAAAGAAGGGACAGGTCTTAGTAATAGCCGGGGAAAATCTGTATGGGGCTACGCCGGCGGTGCTGCCTGCAAACTGCGTGTGGCTGAGTACAGCGGCGGGCGGAATATCGGGCAGGAGACTGTGCGCAAGAACAGAGGGTGCCCGGTTTTTGGATATAACATGTTTTTTTAAGGCAAATTTGCTTTTACAGAACCTCTGACCTTGACACTGTAGTTAAAATTCAGTATAATACCTACGGTAATCTAGGTGTCGTGCAGTCATTTGACAAAAGAGGACCGGATACCTACAGGAAAATAGAATTAAGGATATAGGAAGGCGCATACCATGGAATCAAAGAAAAATATTTTGACCTACGAAGGCTTGAGAAAATATGAGGATGAATTACACGATTTAAAAGTAGTAAAGCGTAAGGAAGTGGCGCAGAAGATTAAGGAAGCCAGAGAGCAGGGAGATTTATCTGAAAATGCAGAGTATGACGCAGCCAAGGACGAACAGCGTGATATTGAAGCACGTATCGAAGAACTGGAAAAAATCCTGAAAAATGCCGAGGTAGTAGTAGAAGATGAGGTAGATTTGGATAAAATCAACATCGGCTGTAAGGTAAGGATTTTGGATTTGGAATTTAATGAGGAATTGGAATATAAAATCGTTGGCTCTACTGAGGCAAACAGCTTAAAGGGCAAAATTTCCAATGAAAGCCCCGTGGGTAAAGCCTTAATGGGCAGTAAGCTGAACGATACCGTGGAAGTGGAAACACAGGCAGGTGTATTAAAGTACAAGGTGTTGGAGATTCAGAGATCAAACTAATGGAGAATGTGGCGCCGGAAGTACAGATACAGGCTTAAGGTTAAAATTCGGGAACCAGACTAAAGGAGCATAAAAGTGGCAGATATACAGAACAAGAAGGAACAGAACAATCCGGGAACAGGCGGCGTGCAGGAGCAGGACATTCATCAGCTTTTAAAGGTAAGACGGGAAAAGCTGGCGGCACTGCAGGAAGCCGGGAAAGACCCCTTTCAGATTACAAAATATGAAGTGACCCATCACAGCATGGAAATTAAGAACGGCTTTGAGACACTGGAAGGACAGCAGGTCAGCATGGCAGGCCGTATTATGCAGAAGCGCGTTATGGGTAAGGCCTCCTTCTGCAACGTGCAGGATTTAGAGGGCAATATCCAGTCCTATGTGGCAAGGGACAGCATCGGAGAAGAAGCCTATGCGGACTTTAAAAAATATGATGTGGGTGATATTGTAGGCATCAGGGGCGAGGTTTTCAAGACCAAGACCGGGGAGATTTCTGTTCATGCATCTGAGGTGACGCTTTTAAGCAAGAGCCTTCAGATCCTGCCGGAGAAATTCCATGGACTGACCAATACAGATATCCGTTACAGACAGCGTTATACGGACCTGATTATGAATCAGGATGTAAAAGAGACTTTTGTAAAGCGCAGCAAGGTTATCAGTGCTATCCGCAGATATCTGGACGGACAGGGCTTTATGGAAGTAGAGACACCTATGTTAGTATCCAATGCAGGCGGTGCGGCGGCAAGACCCTTTGAAACCCATTACAATGCGTTGGACGAGGATGTAAAGCTGCGTATTTCCCTGGAGCTGTACTTAAAGAGACTGATTGTAGGCGGTATGGAGCGCGTATACGAAATCGGACGCGTATTCCGTAACGAGGGACTGGATACCAGACACAATCCTGAGTTTACCCTGATGGAGCTGTATCAGGCATATACGGACTACAACGGTATGATGGATCTGACAGAGAACATGTTCCGTTTTGTAGCAAAAGAGGTATGTGGGACTACGCTTATTCCTTATGCAGAAGAAATGATTGATTTAGGCAAGCCTTTTGAGCGCCTTACCATGATAGAAGCTGTAAAGAAGTATGCCGGTATTGATTTTGATGAGGTGGCAGATACGGCAGCAGCAAAGAAGCTGGCGGATGAAAAGAATGTGCATTATGAAGAACGCCATTCCAAGGGCGATATCTTAAATCTGTTCTTTGAAGAGTTTGTAGAAGAGCATCTGATTCAGCCTACCTTTGTTATGGATCATCCGGTAGAGATTTCTCCTCTGACCAAGAGAAAGCCGGACAAGCCGGACTATGTGGAGCGCTTCGAGCTGTTTATTTACGGACGCGAGATGTGCAACGCCTACTCCGAATTAAACGACCCCATCGACCAGAGGGAGCGTTTTAAGGCGCAGGAGGCGGCACTGGCAGCAGGCGATGAGGAAGCCAACACAACGGACGAGGATTTCCTGAATGCGCTGGAAATCGGTATGCCTCCTACAGGCGGTATCGGCTATGGCATTGATAGACTGGTAATGCTGCTTACAAATTCTCCGGCTATAAGGGATGTGCTGCTGTTCCCGACAATGAAGTCATTAGGTGGAACAGACACTTCCAAAAAAACTTCTGCAAAAGAAGGTGCGGCATTTTCAGCAGCATCTGCTATGGCAGCAGAAAAAGTTGATTTCTCCAATGTGAAAATCGAACCATTATTTGAAGAATTTATAGATTTTGAAACTTTCAGCAAGTCGGATTTCAGAGCAGTAAAGATAAAGGAATGTGAAGCAGTTCCGAAGAGCAAGAAACTTTTGAAGTTTGTGCTTGATGACGGAAGTGGCACAGACAGAGTGATTTTAAGCGGTATTCACGAGTATTACGAGCCGGAAGAACTGGTTGGAAAGACTTGTATCGCAATCACAAATTTGCCTCCTCGTAAGATGATGGGCATCGATTCCTGCGGAATGTTAATCTCCGCAGTACACGAAGTTGACGGTCGTGAAGGTCTGAATTTATTGATGGTAGATAACCGAATTCCGGCTGGGGCGAAGCTGTACTAATTAGAGGGTAGCATTTGAAATTTAAAGCTGTTTGCGACAAATTAAAGAGAACATGCTTAAAAGAATCTCTTGGAGACAGGAGATTCTTTTTTTAGGAAAAATAATGTACATAGAATATAGAAAAGCACGATTTATAAGAAATGAAGGTAGAAGATTTAAGTGTTGGATTGAAATTGATGGACAAAAAGAATTATGACTCTGGACAGAGCGCAGAGAAATGAGGGACAGAGTACAGGCAGTGTTTATGATGAGAGGGGTTGCACGTTCTGTGAGGTTAGAAATTAAATAAAATAGAACTCAAACAAGAGCAAATAATTGCAATTTTGCAAGAATGTTAGTATAATGTAATCAGAAACAAGTAATAATAGTTCTGATTATATTTGGAGGTGTTTTTTATGGCACAGGCAACATTTAGTGTTCGTATGGATGAAACATTGAAGAAACAATTTGATAATTTATGCTCAGAGTTTGGAATGAATGCTACAACTGCTTTCAATGTATTTGCAAGGGCTGTTGTAAGAGAAAGAAAAATTCCATTTGAGATTCAGGCTTCATCTGATGTTTCTAGAGCATCGGGTATGCAGGCGTTTATGACACTTCGTGAAGAGGCTAAGGCGAATGGTGTACAGGATATGTCTTTAGAAGAGATTAATGAAGAGATTCGTCAGGTTCGTTATGGAGGTGACGAATAAATGATTTGTTATGCTGTGATTGATACAAATGTGTTGGTTTCAGCGTTGTTATCAAGTCATGATGATGCTGCAACAGTACAGGTTGTTGGTAAATTGTTTTCTGGTGAAGTGATACCTTTGTTCAGTAGTGATATTTTGAAAGAATATAATGAGGTATTGCGACGAAAAAAATTCAAGTTTTCTGAAACTATAGTTGCTACATTGGTAAAGACTATTGAAAAATACGGAGAGATGGTAGAACCGACACCTTCTGGAGAAATACTTCCGGACATGAAGGATCTTCCGTTTTACGAAGTAGTTTTAGAAAAACAAGAGGAAGACGCATACCTTGTTACTGGCAATATGAAACATTTTCCAGAAAAGGTATTTGTAGTTACAGCAAAAGAATTCTTGGATATTATAAATCAAAAAAGATAGAAATAGGGCATCAATCAGAAATGGTTGGTGCTTTTGTTATGCCCATTTTATGGAGCATTCCTGTAATTCAGAAATAATGTCAATTGAATAAAAAGAAATATGTTCGGGTTTGGTGGCAAGGCTCAAATACTCTGACCTGATAATATTAATGAACAGTATCAGCAGATGGTTGTTCGGGCAAATGAAAATTTGAAATGTGAGTAAAGCGATATTGAATGAATACTTTTGCCTTTATGGGCAGAAATGTTCAATGAAACGGAGTGAGCTACATGGAATTAAGCGTGAAAGCTATTTGCAACAGTTGATAGCATACCGATTTGATGGACTGGTAAAGGTCATTACAGGTATTCGTTGCTGCGGGAAATCTTATTTACTCCAAAATATAAGGAAATGTAAATGAAATCCTCCGGCGTTTTCTTTTTCAGTGATATGCGGCAGATAAGTGTTTATTCCTAAAAAAGACACAAAGAATACACATTATAAACAACAAACAAACACAAATTATTTATATGATATTTAGGTACTCAGCAAGACTTTTGGAAGTTCCGGCACAAACAATTTATAAATCAATGAAAAACAAAAAAGACTAGGAGAACAAAAATATGAAACGAAAAAAAATGATGGTATGCACATTACTAGCGGGCAGTATGCTGTTGGCTGCCTGCGGCAGCAAGTCTGCCGAAAATACAGTCACGGATACTACTACATACTCACAATCTGAATCTGCAAATCAATCCACTGCGCAAGAAGCTTCCGATACGGTAACCGGAATGATTCAAAGTATGGAAGATAGCACTATCACCCTTGCCATAATGAATATGCCCAACGGCGAAGCCCCAAACGGGGAAGCTCCAAGCGGCAGCGCGCCTGAAATGCCTGACGGCGAAGCTCCAAGCGGCGAAGCTCCAAGCGGCGAAGCTCCAAGCGGCAGCGCACCTGAAATGCCTGACGGCGAAGCTCCAAGCGGCGAAGCTCCAAACGGCAGCGCGCCTGAAATGCCTGACGGCGAAGCTCCAAGCGGCGAAGCTCCAAACGGCAGCGCACCTGAAATGCCCGACGGCGAAGCTCCAAGCGGTGAAGCTCCAAGCGGCAGCGCACCTGAAATGCCTGGTGGTGAAGCCACAACTATAACCATTACCCTTACAGATGCCACAACTTTTTTAGATGCATCTGGTAATAGCATTACGCTTGATGATTTACAGGAAAATGCTATGATTACCGTAGAAATTGATGAAAATAATAATGCAATACAAATTACGCTCAGTAATGCAGGTTTTGGAATGGGCGGATCTGGGAACAGTCAGTCTGCTCCCACTTCATACACTGCAAGCAATCATTACACCGATAATGCCACGTTGTCCGGCGAAACAATTTCTTCTACCGGTACGGATGAAAATGCCGTATTAGTTACAGACGGTGCTTCCGTTTCGCTTGATCAGATGACTGTTACCAGAACATCCTCAGATTCTACTGGCGGTGATGCATCCAGCTTCTATGGAATCGGCGCTGCAGTTCTTGTCACAGATGGTACTGTAGAGATTAGTAACAGTACCATAGAAACCGATGCTTCCGGTGCTGCAGGTGTTTTTGCATATGCAGATGGTATTGCCTATGTTTCCGACTCTGTCATTACAAGCCAACAGGATACATCCGGCGGAATTCACGTTGCAGGCGGCGGTACCCTATATGCAACGAATCTGACTGTTGAAACCAATGGTGAGTCTGCAGCGGCAATCAGAAGTGATCGTGGTGGTGGTACTATGACGGTTGATGGTGGCAGCTATACCTCAAATGGGTCAGGCTCTCCGGCAATTTATTCTACTGCCGACATCACGGTTGCAAATGCTGACCTCATTGCAAATGGTTCCGAAGCAGTTTGCATCGAAGGATTGAATTCTCTGTCCTTGACAGATTGTAACCTGACAGGAAATATGCCTGATTTATCCCAAAACGATTGTACCTGGACTGTTATTCTTTATCAGAGTATGTCCGGAGATTCTGAAATTGGCAACAGCACCTTTCGTATGGAGGGCGGCACTTTGACCTCTAAAAACGGTGGACTGTTCTACACTACAAATACAGAAAGTACTTTTTATCTTTCTGATGTAGAAATCATTTCTACAGATGACTGTGAATTTTTCTTAAAATGTACAGGCAATCAAAATCAACGTGGTTGGGGACAAAGCGGTGCAAATGGCGCTGACTGTTCTTTTACTGCCGAAGCACAGACGATGAGCGGCGATATTTTATGGGATAGCATCAGTACCCTGGACTTTGTTATGAAACAAAACAGCAGTTTATCCGGTGCCTTCAAACAGGATGAAAGCGCTGTAATGAACAGTGGAAACGGCTATGCCAATTTGTCGATTGATGAAACTTCAACATGGATTGTAACAGGAAACAGCACACTTAGCAGCCTCAAGAATCAAGGTACAATTGTTGATGAAAACCAAAATACCGTTACCATTCAAGGTACAGACGGCACTGTTTATGTAAAAGGTACCAGTCCTTATACCATCACCGTATCAGCCTATGAAAATTAGTCTCCGGCTGTTTGGAGTATCTGAAAAATGCCCAAAGGCATAGCATGATAGGTAACATAAGTATTAGACATATTGATTTTACCGATTTAGAATGCAGATGCAAGAGAAAGTATCTGCATTCTTTTTACCAATCTGGTCATGTAAATGAAACAGAAAGTGGCTGTTTACGCCCGGACAGAATCTTCTTATAATAATCGTAATTAATCAGAAAAGGAGATTTTGTATTATGTCATACGAAAGAATACTTACAATTCAGGATATATCTTGCGTGGGGCAGTGTTCTCTTACGGTTGCGCTCCCTATTTTGTCTGCCTGCGGACTTGAAACGGCGGTACTGCCTTCAGCAGTGCTGTCTACGCATACAGGAGGCTTTAGTGGTTATACGTTCAGGGATTTGACCGATGATATGCCCAAAATCAAAGAGCATTGGAAGAAGGAAGAAATCAAATTTGCGGCTGTATATACCGGATATTTGGGAAGTGCCAAACAGATAGCGTATGTAATGGATATTATTTCCGACACGCTTAAGACAGGTGGCAAGGTGTTTGTGGACCCGGCCATGGCAGATAACGGAAAGCTGTATGCAGGCTTTGATGCGGCATATGTGGAAGCAATGAAGCCGCTTTGCACGAAGGCAGATTATCTGCTTCCCAATCTTACGGAAGCCTGTTTTTTAACAGGAATAGAATACAGGAAAATCTATGACAGGGAGTATATTAGCAGGATATTCGATGCGCTACAGGCGCTTGGCTGTAAAAATATTGTTCTTACAGGTGTTTCCTACGAAGAGGGAAAAACAGGAGTAGAGGTACTGACAGAAAATGGCCGTTCTTATTATGAGCATGAGCAGCTTGCAAACAGCTGCCACGGCACCGGCGATATTTATGCTTCTGCTTTTGTGGGAGCTATGGTCAGAGGAAAGAGCGCATATGAAGCGGCTAAGATTGCGGCAGATTATACAGTCTGCTGTATTAAGGAAACGGCACAAGAGGAGAACCATTGGTACGGTGCTAAATTTGAGCCTGTTTTGGATAAACTGATTGCCTCCTTACAATAGTAATTTAAAGATTCCTGCAATAATATGCATATTTCTCTTTCCTTTTTTAAAGGTTTCTATTATAATGTATAAGGCATGTATGGTAGCTGACCCGTAAACAGGACAAATTAGTAAGGGAGAAGATAAGCGATGGAGAGAAAAGTAGGAACAATATCCAGAGGTATCCGTTGTCCGATTATCAGAACAGGCGACGACTTGATGAAAATCGTAACGGACAGTGTTTTAGAAGCAGCGGACAGTGAAGGCTTTGAATTAAGAGACAGAGATGTTGTTGCAGTGACAGAGTCTATAGTAGCGAGAGCGCAGGGAAATTATGCATCGGTAGATAATATTGCTGCAGATGTAAAAAATAAACTGGGCGGAGAGACCATTGGCGTTATATTTCCGATTTTGTCAAGAAACCGTTTTGCTATTTGTCTGAGAGGAATTGCAAAGGGAGCTAAAAAGGTGGTTCTGATGTTAAGCTATCCCAGTGATGAGGTGGGAAACGAACTGGTTTCACTGGATCAGTTGGATGAGGCAGGAATCAACCCCTACAGCGATTTGCTTACTCTGGAAAGATACAGAGAATTATTCGGAGAGAATATACATCCGTTTACAGGCGTGGATTATGTACAGTATTATGGTGATATTATACGTGAAGAGGGCGCTGAAGTAGAAATTATCTTTGCAAATGACTGCAGAAAGATTTTAAATTATACAAAGCGTGTGATTAACTGTGATATCCATACCAGAGTACGGACCAAGAGGCTTTTAAAGGCGGCCGGTGCGGAAATCGTATGCGGCCTTGACGATATTATGACAAGCTCCATAGACGGAAGCGGATACAATGAGAAATACGGACTTTTAGGCTCCAACAAATCAACAGAGGAGACCATAAAGCTTTTCCCGAAGGAATGTACGGACCTTGTTATGGGTATTCAGAAGGAAATCCTTAACAGAACCGGCAAGCATGTGGAAGTCATGGTATATGGCGATGGTGCATTTAAGGATCCGGTTGGTAAGATTTGGGAGCTGGCAGACCCTTGTGTATCTCCGGCAAGCACACCGGGACTGGAGGGTACTCCCAATGAAGTGAAGTTGAAGTACCTGGCAGACAATGATTTCAAGGATTTGTCGGGAGAAGAGCTTAAGAAAGCCATTGAAAATCGTATCAGGGACAAGAAGGCAGACCTTGTAGGCGATATGGCTTCTCAGGGAACGACTCCGAGAAAGCTGACAGATTTAATCGGTTCACTTTGTGATTTGACAAGCGGCTCCGGAGACAAGGGAACGCCGGTAATTCTGATACAGGGTTATTTTGACAATTATGTAAGCTAAATAAACAGACAGTTCTTACGAGGACGAAAAGGAAATCCCTATCAAGGAGGTATTATTGATAGGGATTTTTTTCTTTATAAGGGAATTGTCCTTTTTTGCGGTGTAGTTGTAGTCGCAAATGCCATAAATAGCTTGACCGTAATAAAGAGAAGGAAGTAAAATTATTTGTAACAGGCCAATGAAAACGGGCAGAAATCACTGATGTGGAAATGGGTTCCCAGTGTCTGCCCCAATTTGGCGAGAGGGAAAGCTTGCATAAAAAAAATCCGGTATCAGAGGAAATCACAGAAGAAGAAAAAGTGATTATTACATATGGAATCCGTCAGGGCTGTGTGCTTCTTGCCGGTTTTTTTGTGGTGCTGCTGCTGGGGCTGGTGTTTGGAGTGACAGCAGAAGCCCTCCTGTTTTTTCTGTTTTCTTACGGGGCAAGAATCTATGCAGGGGGATACCATGCCGGGACCCGGCTGGGGTGCGGTGTTTTTTCATTTCTGCTTTCTGCATTATGCTGTGCATGGCTTAAGTTTGTGGTACTGCCATTGCCTGTCTTAAGCGTGCTGGTTGTTTCGGCGGCTGCCGTAATCTGCCTTTTTGCACCGGTGGAGGCAGAAAACAGGCCTTTGGACAGTATAGAGCGGCAGGTTTTTGGAAAAAAGGCGCGGATTATTGTTCTGAGCGAGCTTCTTATCTATGGTATTTCGGCATTTTGGGGATGGAAGATGCTGTATGCTTCCGTCAGTATCGGCATTTTACTGGTTGCCCTGTTAGTTATAGCGGGGAAAGCAGACCGGTGTGGCAAAGAAAGGACGGAGGGGTATGAGAATACTGATATGTGATGACAATCCGGTTTTTGGCTCGGTGTTGGAGATGCAGCTGGAGGAATATGGACGAACCAGAAAAGAAGAGCTGCAGATTGTACGCGTATGCGCAGGAAGGGAAGCGGTCCGCAGGCTGAAGCAGGAGGGCTATGACGTTCTGTTTCTTGACATAGAAATGCCGGAGCAGGACGGCGTTGAAACAGGCAGGTTTATCCGGGAAGAGCTGAGCAATTACGGGATGGAAATCATCTATATATCAGCAAAGAAGGGATATGCCATGGAGCTGTTTAAAATGAATCCTTTTGATTTCTTGCTTAAGCCTGTTTCCGACCAAAGCCTTTTCGGGGTAATGGACAGGCTGATGACAGCGCTGCAGGCAAAGGGAAAGATATTTACCTATCGGAAAAAGGGGCAGCTTGTAAGACGTCAGATTGTGGATATTTTTTATTTTGAAAGCCTGCTGAAAAAGACGATAATCGTTACGGAAAATGGCAGGGATGAATTTTATGCGTCCCTTAAGGGTGTTTATGAGGAGCTTAGGGGGAAACGGTTTTTTTACTGTCACAAATCGCTTCTGGTAAATTATCAAAAGGTGCGTGATTTTCATTATGACAGACTGGTGATGGCAAATGGAGAGGTAATTGAAATCAGCCAGGCAAAGCGGAAGGAAGTGCGTCAGTTAATCAGCGAATGGGAGATGCGGTAGAATGTCGGATGCTGTCTATGAAATGGTATATGTGGTTACCTATATCTTTGTAACATTTTGTATAGCCAGACTGTTTCGTTTGCTGGAAAATACGGAAGTGGGCCTGTTAAAGGAAATGCTGTCATATATCATTTATGATATTGTCATATGCACGGTCTATCTGGTGTTCCGTCTGCCCGGCATTGTGTTTTTTATTAATGTAGCGGGGCTGTTTATCTTGGCAAGAATGTATCAAAAGAACTTTAAAAGAAATCTTTTGGCGGTGGCGCTAATCTATTTTGTGATGATTGCGGCAGAGAGTCTGGGGCTTATCGTATGCGGTTATGTGCCCAAGGAGGTATGGCAGACCGGAAATGCGGCGCCGGAAATGGGATTGGTGCTGCAATGCATTATCATGTCGATTTTAGTGCAGGCTTTCAAAAAATATAAGGGGCTCGGACAGGGAGAGAGCGTCCCTTTTCATTGCTGGGGAAGCGTACTGGCAGTGCAGTGTCTTTTGGTGTATTTGGTTCTTTCACTGGCTTCATGGCTGGAAAAGGACGCCTTAATCAGGATGACCCTGCTTATTATATTTCTTGATTTTTTAGTGATTTATCTCTATGACAGGCTGCTTTTGTCAGAGCAGGAAAAGAGTAAAAATTTACTGCTTGCAGAACAAAACCGGGGATATGAGCAGGAACTAAAGCTGCTTCTTGATTCACAGAAGACGGTAAGAGGTATTTATCATGATTTAAAAAATCATATTTTTACCTTAACAACGTATTTGGAACAGAAAGAGTATGACCATATGGGTTCTTATCTGAAACGGCTGCAGGCGGAAACGGAATCCGGCATGCCGGAGGTATACACCGGACATCCGGCAGTGGACAGCATGATTCATTACAAATCCGGTCAGGCAAAGATGGCAGGTGTGGCTTTTTGTGTGGAAACGGTTGTGCCGGAGCAGTTCCATATGGATGATTTTGATATTTCTGTTCTGCTGGGAAATCTTTTGGATAACGCATTGGAGGCAAATGCGGCGTTGCAGAACGGGAAGAAAGAAATCCGTCTTTCTATGAAAATACTGCGCAATCAGCTGTATCTGCAGGTAACGAATCCTTTTGAGGGAGCAATACAGTGGAAAGGCCTTCTGCCGGTGACGCAGAAAGGAGATAAGGCGCTGCACGGACTGGGAATGCAGAATGTGAAAAAAATTGTAAATAAATATCAGGGAATCTTAAGCTTAGAGGACAAGGACTGTGTATTTACGGCAAAGGTGATGCTTTATCTGAAATGAAGGCAATAGGAAAGAATCTTAGATGATAGCAATAAAACTATGGATTGTGGCAATGTACGGCCACAGTCTTTTTTTTTGTGCTATGCTCGTAATCAGGAGAGGCTTATCCTATTCATATTTTAAGAGAGTGTATGCATAATACATAGAAAAGGAGGGAGGCAGGATATGCGGGAAATTAAAAAAAGAGCAGTGATAAAGCTTGCAAAGGCAGTAGCAGCGGTTCAAGCAAATTCCAGCTGTGTATTTTGGGCATATCAGCCCCAAATGCCGTCGCAGCTGAAAAAACTGAAAAAGTTTTAGCTGTATAGCAGCATTGGGTTTTGCGGAAGATACTTTGCGTAAGGATACGGCAGGAAAGTGGAAAGCTTTATTTGGTTTGGATTTGGCAGGCGACAATTATTTTACATAGTATTTTTAATGGAGGGTAAGGTATGATGACATTATTTGAAGGATTAGAGGATATTGAGGTAATGGAAGTTTCGGAAGCGTCTTTATTGGGTGAAACGGCAGCCAGCAGCGGCTCCAGCTCCTGCGGAAGCTGCTCTACATGCGGTTCCACATCCTGTGTCAGCTGCGGAGCAGGAGACGTGAGTGTTTCAGCGTCAGCATCAGTGGCAGTAATGTAATTTTTGAGTATTTCACAATTGATATAAACGGGTAAGCTTTCCACTGGTTTTCCCGAGGTACTTGCGCAAAGTTAATTTTTAAGGATGCAGGATTGTAATGGTTTTGCGGTAAGGTTGCAAAAATGCTCCGGCATGGAGGGAAAAATGGCAATTATTGAGGTAGAGCATTTAACAAAAAAATACGGCTCCAAGGTGGTTTTAGAGGATGTCAGCTTTCGGATTAACGAGGGGGAAACGGTTGCGGTAGTAGGGCCGAACGGAACGGGAAAAACAACGCTTTTAGAAATGCTGATGACTTTGCGGAAAGCCGACAAAGGGGATATTCATATCCTGGGCAACAATCTGAACGAGCAGAAGGGCGTCGATGCAATCCGCAGAAAAATCGGCGTAATGCTTCAGGAGGGCGGAATGTATAACTACATAAAGCTGGGGGAAGCATTGGATTTGTTTGCGGCATTTTATGACGTGAGCAGGGAAAAGGTAAAGCAGCTTATTGTCTATTTTGAACTGGAGCCGTATCTGAACGTAAAGTATTTAAAGCTGTCAGGCGGCTGGAAACAGCGTTTTCTGCTTGCAATTGCCTTTTTGCATGATCCGGCGCTGGTGTTTTTGGATGAACCGACAACGGGGCTGGACCCCAAGGCGACACAGTTAGTCTGGAATAAAATAAAAGGGGACAAATCAAGGATAAATACGATTTTGGTATCTACCCACTCCATGGAAGAGGTGGACAAATATTGTTCCCGCGTTATTGTTCTGAATAAGGGGAAGATTGTGGAGAACGATTCGCCGGAGGCAATTAAGGAGAAGCTGGGCGCAGCCTTTTTCTCTGATGCCTACTTTAAAATTGTGGAAGGAGGAGAAAAATAACATGAAGCTTTCTCTTAGAAGTATAGGAAAACAATTTTGGTATGATTTGGTGATTTTTTTCCGGGAACCCTTTTTTGCACTGCCCATATTACTGCTGCCGGGCATATTCTTTGTGGTTTATGCAGGCTCCATGGCAAAGATGTATGAGAATATGGAAGGCTTTGCCCAGTATATTCCCATGTACATGATTCTGATTTCGTTCCTGACGGTGTTTTTTAATATCGGAACCCAGTATGTAACGGATAAGCAGTGCGGCATATTCAAAAGGCTGCTTTTATCGCCCATCAGCATTTATAATCTGGTTCTGACCTATGCGCTCAGAGGGATTTTAATTTCTGTGCTGGGATATTTTGAGATGATTGGAATTGCCGTATTTCTCTTTCACATTCCCTTAAGTGATAACATGGTGATGTTCTTTGTGGGGTTTGTGATTATGGTAATGATTATGATGCTGCTCAGTCTGGCGCTGCATGGTTTTTTTCACAATGCCAGACAGGTAATGCCCTTTACGATTATCGGGTTTCAATATGTTTTATTTGCCTCGGGAATGATTATGCCGGTAGAGAATATGCCAAGCCTGGTTCAATACCTGGTATATATAAACCCCGTATATCATATGAACAGGGTTTTGATTTTTATATGGTACGGACAGCCGCAGAAGCTTATTAATATCCTGGCACTGGCTGTATGGGTGGTCATCTGCCTGATACTCATCAGACTGCAAAAGGGATTTTCAAGCGATAAGTAGAGAAGGAGCGAATACAATGGAGACAGCATTGTTTCCGTTTTGCCTGGAGCGCAGTACCAACGTTCCCAAAGGGGAGCTTAGGGGGCTTTTCCATAAGGAGCTTTTAGACAGCGTGCTGCATTACCGTAAGCTGGTTTCTGTAAGGAGCGCCGTCCTGAAGGAATGCATGGCAGTACTGGAGCATGCGTATGGGGAAGAAAAAGCTGCTGTGATATTGAAGGCAAAACGCAAAATGGCGGCATTAAAGCCGATTAACAGCATAGAAGACGGTATGCCAAAGGAATGTATGGCGGCAATTGCAGAATATAATGCAAGGCTGCAGGAAGAAAAAGAGGGAAAAGAGCGCTGCAGGGAATGCTACATAGAGTGTCTTGCCTCTAACAGACAGTATCTGAGGCGGTTTGTGGAAGGCAGCGAAGGCGTGCTTCGCACCCTTCCGCTGATTAATAAGGATTTTGACTGTAAATTGAAAAAATATCTGGAGCTGCCCCCGGAGGAACATAACGCTAAAATAAGGAAACTGGATCATCAGTTAATCAGATTGTTTACCAGAGCAGCCATGAAGACCAGCCCCTTTGGGTACTTAACCTCGGTTTGTCTGTTTGAATTTGAAAGAACCTGTCAGGATAAGGAGGACGGCGGAGGGCTTGCCAGTATCTGTGAGATCAACAACTATATTGTAAAGGCCATATATGATTACATTTTAGGGCAGAGATATTTTGCGGAACAGGTGGACTACCGTCTGAACGCATACCGGGATTACGGGGACAGCTATCTTTTTTTATCTCAAAGGGATTATGAAAAGGGGAAGGTTTATAAAACGGTGGACGTTACCGCCGGGATAAAGAAGAGTAATACGGTATCCTGCATGATAGAGGCGTTTGAGAAGGGGAACGCAGACAAAACCTTAAGCTTTTCCGATATGGTAAGACTTTTTACGGAAGCAGGCGTGCCCCGGGAAACGGCAGCAAACCTGTGCTATGAAAAATTTGTAAAAACCAATATTGTGACGCCGGATATTTCCATTGACGATACCAAAAGTAATATTTTTGAAGATTTTTACTGCAAATTAGGAAGGCTTAAGGATGATGACAGCCATCTGCTGGCAGAAGTAATAAGCCGCGTTAAGTGCATGGAGGAAAATGTAAGGCTTTTTACGCACGCAGGCTGGCAGGAACGCTTTGCCATTATAAAGCGTCAGGATGCGCTTCTTACGGAGACAGAAAAACTGGTTTTAAGAGAGTTTACCCATAATATCATAATGTATGAGGATACCATATATCAAACGCCCAAAAAGCCGGTTACACAAAAATATATTGCGGAAAGCGGTATGGCTGACTTACAGAGATATTTTAAGATTTTCGATCAGGGCGTGCTGACCTACCTGTTGTTCGGGGAGCATTTCTTTAAGAAATACGGAAACAGGCAGGTTGAGGCAGGAGACTTGGAGGTATATAAGCTCTTTGTGGAGGCGGCGTCTTCCCTTTCCGAGGTCTGGAAGGATAATTTCAGTGAGATTGCCTTTGAAACCTGCGATAAAATCAGGCGTATATCCAAGCTGAAGCAGGATATGTACAAGTATATTGCAGGCTTAAAGCAATACCGCACTCCTCAGGACATAAAACAGTTTATTGATAATGAGGTGGCTTCCAACCGGGATTTATTTGACTTTGCCATTGATTCTGCCACTGTTTTTTTCCAGACTGACCGGGAGGGCGGGATGGTAGTCAACAAAGTATATAAGGGGCAGCTTCTATTTTTTTCCCGGTTTCTAAAGCTGTTTGCAGAAACGCCGGAAAAGCTTTGGGCATACTGCCTGCGGGCCTTTGGTAAAAATCCGCTGGAAATTACGGAAAGCTTTGGGTTTAATGCCAATGTCCACCTGCCGCTGTTTAAGGACCGTCTTGTTTTAAACCTGACTGACAGAAACGACAGGACGGATCAGGATATCTCCATAGATGACTGTTATTTCTATTATGAGGAAGAGAGTAAAACGGTAAAGCTCGGAACGAAAAGGTTAGGAGAGGTGAACGGCGTCTATCTGGGCAGTCTGGCATATAATCTGATGCCGGTTTGCTTAAGGACGATAAACGGCATGCAGCCCTCTACCAGATTTGATTCCGCTTACCTGAATCTTTGGAATGCGGAGAAAAAAGACGTATTGATAGCGGATTATATACCCAGAATCCAATACGGCGGCATTACCTTTATAAGGGCGCAGTATCTGTTAAACAGCATTTATGATATTTCCCGTCCGGCTGAGGAGCTGTATGTGGAGATATTACGGGATTTCTATGAGCAGGAGCTGCCGCTTCGTTTTTTTATCAGACCCTATATTAACGGCGGCGGCTTTGATTTTTATAATATGGGGCGCACCTCCTTAAAACCGCAGTACATAGATATGTCCAGCCCGCTGCTGTTTCAGGAGCTACTGCGGGAAATGGAGAATAAAGAGCAGTTTATTTTAGAGGAGGTATATCCGGATAATAAAGAGGATGAGTATATTTACGAATATCAGATAGAGCAGACGCTGTATGCTTAAGAATGGAGGGATTCAATGGTTGATTTGTCAGGCTTTCGCAAAATGAATATTTATTTTTTCGGAAATGAAGAGGAGAAGGAAGCTTTTTTGAGAGAATTTGTATTTGCTTATTTTTCTCGTAAAATACCCGGACAGTATTTTGTGACCAGAGAATGGAACGGCGGCCCTAATGCAGAGATTGTCTATTATGGGAAAGCTCTTTTAAAAGAGGAAACAGAGGGGGAAATAAAAAAATACTGCCGCAGGAAAAAGCTGCAATGGACGGGGGAGGAGCTTGCGGAAAATCTGGGCAGTTATGTAAAAAACCAGGACAACCTTCTGAAAATGGAAAAAAAGGATAGGGTGGAAATCCTGGCAGACAACCATCTGCGGGTAAAGGATGCGCCGCTTGATATGGCATATTACAGGAGGGTTTATAATTCTTCGGAGCATGTAAGGCTGCATTTTGAAAGCCGTATGCTGCTGCAGCCGCTTGTAGAAGAGACACTTTTTAAAGTGCGGGAGAAGAAAGAGCTGCTTTTGTTTGTGATAAAGCTGTATCAGATTACCATGCAGTTGTTTGAACAGGGGGAAAAGTATGCCGGCATGATGTACTACTCCAATATTGCAGGCGTGTTTGGCATTGCAAGAGAGTACGGAAAGGAAGAGGCATTTCGCCGGTACTTTGAAGCAGAATATGAAAAGCTTGGTATGGAGGCGTTTGAGGAGATGGCGTTTTTAAAGGCCCTGCTTTGCAAATACAGGGCTGTATGGGAAACCATTTATGAAAACAGCAAAGAACTGGCAGAAGACGGCGGCCTGTATGAAGAGGGATATTATGAGCTGGCCCGGCAGGAAGAGCAGATGAAGCAGAATATAAAGGATATTGACAGCCGTTTTCATCAGGCATTTTTAAAAGATGAAAGGCTCCATAAGATTGTCAGCGGCAGGATACATCTGACATTTCGTTCCGTAGTTAATATTTTTTATGGTATTCTGCCGGTACTGAACTTAAATTTTTTAGACAAAAATTTATGCTGCTATGCCATAGTCCGCTTTACTATGGAAAAATATGATACTGATTGGGAAGAGATTATGACCGAAAGGGTGATTGTGGTATGAAGGTTGTATATGCAAGGAACTGTGA
The DNA here is from genome assembly GCA_900551115.1 of uncultured Lachnospiraceae bacterium. Taxonomy (GTDB): domain Bacteria; phylum Bacillota; class Clostridia; order Lachnospirales; family Lachnospiraceae; genus Acetatifactor. Next base: position 65,711 of record URUY01000006.1, on the reverse strand, counting down.
TATTTATTATGACCGGAAAAGAAGTGCCACGGTGCTTGCAAAAAACGGGCAGAACTTCCTGATAACCAATACGGAAAAAGAATATCGTGTCATGAAGGATATTATAAAAAGCTGTAAAGAACCCTGTGTAGCAGAGGAGCTTGCAGATACGTGGGCGGAAAGTGAAAGAACGGACCGTTTAAGGTATTTTAAAGTATTGTGGGACAAACATATTCTGGTGGAGGACGTTCGGGAGAAATACCCTTTGGAAGAGGGCTTTTTATCCTTTATCATGAGCAATTACGGAGACTATGAAAGGCTGCTTGCCTATTTTGATTCCCATACTATATATGTGTCCGGGCAGGATATGCTGTATCAGTGGCTGCAGGAGATGGGGCTTTTGTGCAGGCGCTTTCAGGATATGGCGGATAAGGAAAAGGATGCACTTTATATAGGAAGCTTTTCGGAGGAGGAATGCAAAGGCCTTCTTGATGCAGGCAATATTGTTTTGCTGTGTGAGGAACGGGGCTCTACGGTCTACATTTTATATTTAAAGTCCTATGACTTAAAAAGCCTGCAAAAATTCCGCAATTTTGTTTGGGAAGAGCCTTCCGTATGCAGCCAGAGGGGGTACATCCTTCCCATCAATATCATGCTTCTTTTTGCAAACTGCTATTTAAACCACAAAAACAGCAATTTTTTATGTATTGCAGGGGATGCCACGGTTCATTCCTTTCATATTGCCGAGATGGTATATGAAGAGGCAAAATATTTTAACCGGACAAAAATGCCGAACGTACCCATGATGCAGGCAGTGGCAGAGGTGGAAAAACTGGCAGAAACCGCGCCTTTTATTTTAAAGTGGACCAATAAGGAAAACAGTACCAAAAATCAGTGTCCTGTCTGCAGCTATGAGGCGGCGTTTGCCGGGGAGCTTTCAGATATACAGGCCGTTTCCTATCATGAAAATTATGCGGAAGCCGGACTGCATGCCTTTATAAGCGGACTGGAGAAGGCGCTGAATCAGAAAGCCGGGGCAAACTGGCGCTGCGGGCGTACCTTAAATGATTATTATGCAAAGGGCTATATTTCGCTGCTTCCGAAAAGCGAGAAGAGCTACAGCCGGGTGGCTGTGCTGCCTATAGAGCTTCGGATACGGCTGGAATATCTGATGCTTACAGCCGGCAAAAAGCTGTCCGTCTATTATGCCGGTTCCGTCATAGAGGGAATAGGCAGCGTGGCAGTCTGTGAGGAAGCCGGCAGTATACTGTATGAAAGCGATATTACCTATGAAGGAGAAACGGAATTGCTTCGGGGAATTTTCAGGCTTATCGCGCTGATGCAGGAAAGCGGAACAGACAGGGTGCAGCAGGGGAGCCAGACAGACGGAATGATGCAGGAAAGCGGAACAGACAGGGTACAGCAGGGAAAAAAGCTGTCTGCAGTAAGCGGGGAAGGGACAGTGCTTGCAGAGCTTTCGGCAGAGGAAGCGTTAGAGCGGTTAAAAGTGTATTACTTTGCAAGAGGACAGAGGATAGATGAGTATATCTGGCCCTGTCAGGTACAGATAAAGGAAACAGGAGTGCATGTAGGAAGATTCTATTTTGTGGATTAGAGGTGATAGGGGTGCAATACATTACGATTCATTCTATAGAGCAGTATCAGCAGTACAAAGCCAGTCTGGCGCAGTTTGTTCCGGTGGTGGTATCCGCAAATTATATTTTTGCAGGTCCGGTTTCGGGATATACCTCAAAGGAAGCCTGCTTTGCCTGCTTTCTGCAGTCCCTTAAGGACAACGAGAGCTTTTATTATGATATCATTGAAAGCGCATTTGCAACGGAAAACGGTTATTTTATTACGGACGAGTTGATGGCGTATGTAAAGACCTTTGAGGGAGAAATCGGAAGGTTTGTGGCAGTGGTAAACAGCAGGGATTTGGGGACGAGGCTGTTTCCGGTGCATTTTTCTCCGATCTGTACGGAATATCTGCCGGAGACCGGTCAGTTTTTTGAAAATCTGAATTGGGATTACCGGTTTTGTCCGGGAAAGCGGATAAAGAACGGCGGGGATATTTTTTCGGACAAAAATAAGGCAAGGCTGTTTCATATGCACAGTGGCATCGGTAAAAAGCTGATGCGGGATGCAGACGCCAAAATCATACCTATGTTTTATGTGAAATCCCAGGTGATGGGCAGCCGTTATTATTCCTACGGCAGGGCGGATACCTATCAGAAATCCCAGATTTCCGCAGGATTTGAAATGCTGGAACGCTATGCATCCATAGTTCCCCATGTAAAGCCGGGACTGACGGGAAGCTACCATGCTTTAAAAAAACAGGGAGAGCCTGTGATAAACCCAAAGGAGCTTACCTTAAATGCCACAGCAGAGGAAAACGGACTAAAAACAGGCTTTGTGCCTTACAGTGAAGCTGCTGTTTACCGATGGATGAAGGTAATGGATTTGGCAGACGGCTCCTTTGCATATATGCCGGAACAGGTGCTTTATTATGACAGTCAGTTAGTGAGCGGGGAGGAGCGTTTTATTTATGAAACCTCAAACGGCTGTGCTTTGGGCGGTTCCCCTGAGGAAGCAGCAGTTTACGCATTGCTTGAAGTAATAGAAAGAGACGCTTTTTTAATGCATTGGTATAACCGGATTGCGCCTGTGAATCTGAATATCCGGGGAATAAAAAACCGGAATTTAATCAATGTGGTGAATTATATGGAACAGCTCGGATATAAAATCAAGGTATTCGATATTACCATGGAATCCGGTATTCCGGCAGTCTGGGCAGCCGCTGTGGATGAAACGCATCACGGGAGAGTTAAGTGCTATAATGCGGCGGGCGCGCATCCAAATCCGGAAAAGGCATTGGAAGCAGCGCTGGCAGAGGTAGTCACTTCCATCCATGTCTATGACAAAATCATTGCAGGGGGAACGGTAGACGAAAAGCTGAAAATGCTTGCAGGAAATCCTGACGGAGTACGCTCCATGGAGGACCATGTATACTTTTATTCCATTTATGAAAACTTTGATTATATAAAACCATATTACGAAAACACCGAGGAAGTGGATTTCTGCCGGCGCTTTGCAGACTGGTACCGTAATGAGGAACAGACCTGTTATCTGACGGAATTTGTGGATAAGATAAGAAGATGCCACAAGCATATTTATCTGGGATATCTGGAAAGTCCCATTACAAGGGAACTGGATTTATATTGTGTCAAGGCAGTCGTGCCGTCTATGCTGACAATGACCTTCGGGGTGCAGAACCAAAGGATTAACCCGGAAAGGATACGTCAGGGAGCGGTGGCAGCAGGAATCCGCAGGAAGCCTATAGCAGCAGAAGAAATCAACAGAACCCCGCATCCCTTCCCATAGGAGCAGCATATATGAAATTGTTTGACAGACTGACGAAGGAGAGATATCAGTATAAAAACAACATATCCTCCGTAAAATTCATTGATTATATGATTACCGACTTAAACGAGAGCGTACCCTGTGAAATCTGCAGGGAAATGGAAACGGTCTGCAGGATGGTAAGGAATCTGCTTCGTTATACCCGGTATGAGGCCGTAAATCCCTATGCTTTTCATAAATGCGTACCGGCAGCAAGGAATGTGCATGTAAACGAGGCATACCTGCTCTATCAGGGGGACGTAATCAGGTATAACTGCAAATCAGATATATTTGAAGGTGTAAACCATGTCAGCGGAAGAGAAAAGGAGTGCCGGCTGATTCTTGTCGCTGAGCTGTGGCGCATCATGAAATTTTACGGGGAGTTCGGAGTGGTGCTGCCCCTTTTGGACGCAGGACACCTGCTAGCGGAAATGAAGCTTTTTCTGGAAAAGGAAAATATGACGGAAGCCGCTGTCATTTACGGAGCAGGAGAAAAAGAAGATTATGCGCTCTTTGGGATTTCTCCGAAGTCGAATCCGATTGTCCTTACGATTGATTTATCAAAAGCGGTTTCCTTTGGGGAACAGTCTTCTGTTATCGGCAGGCAGTATGACCGCAGCATGAACTATGATGAAGAGGTTTTTTGGTATGAGGCGGCAGCCGCATTCTTAACTGCCCCGGAGAGCTTTTCAAAAAAAGCATTTTGCCTTGACGGACAGCGGATGCCGGTATTTGAAAAGGCCCTGTTTCGGGAGTCGGCACACAACAGAATCGGCTTGTGCAGCATGGAGGAATCGGTTTCGGGCGATATGGTGCATGAGCTTGCAGAGAAGCTTACCCTGTGCATGAACCATTTTATGGAGGAGGTCAGGAGATATGGAGTTTATATTCTGTATAGGGAAGAAAAAGAGGAATTTCTGCTGCATATCAGAGAAGGAAGGCTTCTGCAGAAAGAACCTGTTGTGTGTGACAGAAATATTCTCCTGCATGATACAGCCCGCATGATAGACATGGAGAGCATGCCCATAGTCCTGTATATCTCCTATCTTTATGACAATACCCTGTCGGAAAAGGAAAATATTTACAATGCCCATCTGGGGGCAGGGGAAATCAATCAGTATTTTGCGCTGGGCGTTTCCGAAAAAGGGATGTTTGCAAGGCCTATGAGAAATTTTGAGGATGAAGCAGTGGAGGCGCTTTTTCATACCGCCGAAACGGGAGAGCGTTTTATATACAGCCTGATTGCAGGTACAAAAAATACGGTAAACCATACCACGTATTTTATATAGAAGGGCGGGCATATGGAATGGAAAGCAATTCACATGTATATACATGATTTAACCTTTCATAACAGGTTTTTGGTGTATTATCTGAAGCCGGCGGCGGAGAAGCTTTTCAGGGAAGGGCTTTTGGAGTGTTTTTTCTATATTACATACTGGCAGGGAGGAAACCATATCCGATTCCGTTATCGAAGCCGGAAAGAGGAAGCAGTGGAAAGAGAAATGTCCGCCTGTTTTGCGGATTTTTTGAAAATATATAAGCCCTTGTATGTGATGGATGAGACGACCTATTACAGGACTTATTCCCAAAATAAGGAAAACGTAAAGGATATAGCACTGATAGAGGATAAAACCTTTCATCCTGCGGTCTATGAACCGGAATATGAGCGGTACGGCGGAAGGGAAAGCATGGAATACTCTGAGGATATTTTCTGCTGCTCTGCCCGGTATGCCCTAAAGCTGCGTGAGCTTGCAGGGGACAGTCTGGTAAAGCGCATTGTATTCTCACTGGACATGCTTACCGCTGCAACGGATAAACTGGATAACCTTACGGCTTATCTGCACGCTTACAGGCGCTACTGGGCGGATTTTGCACCTTCCGGCAGCCAGATCCTGAATGCAGCGGATTTGGCGGAACAATACAGGGAACGTTTTTTTAGCATAAAAAACAAAACCGTGGATTTTTATGAGGAATGGGAAGCATGCCTTGCAGACAATATGGCGAGGATATGCGCCTGTCAGACCTCTTATCCTGATAAGGATACGGCCTGCAGGATGATATTGGCATCCCAGCTTCATATGAACCATAACAGGCTGGGTATCATGCCGCAGCTTGAAAGCGTAATGGCAGAGGTGCTGTTAAAGTACGGGGAGGGAGCGTAAATGCAGGAGGTTTTATGGGATTTTAAGGAAGATGCATCGGTAAAGGCAAGGGTGTATGAATTTTATCACTTAAATGCAGAGCATACGGCAAGAACCCAGTGCTTTCATGCGCCGAAGATGGATTATGAGCTAAAGGATACGGCAGAAAAAGAGAGTGTGGGGATAATAGATACGGCAGAAAAAAAGAATGTGGAGATAATAGATACGGTTCCCTGTCTTGCCGATATGGCAGAGGAAGGATACACCCTAAAGCAGGCACTTATGGACAGGAGAACCTCCTGGAATTTTCACAGAGAGCCGTTGACACCTGCGGAAATCAAAAAGTATTTTGCATATTCCTTTGGCGTCAATGAGAAGGAGAGCGGCTTAAAGACCTACCCTTCGGGCGGCAGACTGTATCCGGTAGAAATTTATGTGATACCTACAAAGAAAATAGCGGGGAAGAATGCTGTGTTTTCGGAAAGCTATTGTGTCAGATACAATGTACATACAAGGAACATCGAAAAAGGGAGCCTGTTTAATACGGATGAGGTGGACCTGCTGGTTTCTGCAACGGCTATCGGCAGCTTTTCCTTTGACAATGCCCAGATGCTAATATGTCTTGTGGGTGCGCCTCAGGCTATGAAAAAGAAGTATCATGCGCTGTCCTACAGGCTGATGCATGATGAATGCGGCCATATGGGGCAGAATATGATGCTGGCAGCAGGACTCCTTGGTTTGTCTGTGGTACCGCTTGGAGGATTTTTTGAAGCCCGCATGAAAAAGCTGGCAGGAATCAGGGAACCGGAGAAAAAGGTATTATACGTGTTGGCAGTAGGATAGGAGGACGTATGGACGAGCATGCAATCATAAAAATGAAAGCGGATTATATACTGTTTCAGGAGGACGAATTTGTCTGCGTGTATGATAAAAAACAGCAGATAGTGATATTGAAGGTAAAGGCAGGGGAAGGGGTCTGTGATGAGGCGGTAAAGGAAGAGCTTAAGAGACCCCATAAGGTCTGCTGGCTTGCAGGACAGCGGTATTTTAAATGGTTTGGTGCAATTTTGATGAAATATCCTGATATTTTTGAGGAGCTTAGCGAAAAGCAGGCAGAAAGAGAGCTGGCGGAAGCCGATTATTTTTCGGTTGTGGAACGGTCCCGCTTTGCGGACAATTTTTCCGTGGATGCAGATTTTTCCGGTACAAGACTGCTTTTTTACGGCGTCAATAGCGTAACGGTTCTGGCGGCAAAGGAGCTTATGCGGTATGGCTTTAAGGAAATGGTATTTATTGATTATGATGCTTCTTACAGTGCTGACGGCATGAACAGCTTTGCGGCGTTTGGGGAGCAGGAGCTTGCTTCATTGCTTTTGGAAAACAGTGCAATACAGGTGGTATCCGGGCTTGAGGAGCCGGCGGAAAATGAGGATGATGTCTATTTTGTCAACGGGGCAGGCATGTCCGCGGAGGCACTTTTAAAAATAAACGATTACATTGTGGGGCATCAGAAGCTGTGCCTGTTTGTGAATGTGACAAAAAAGAAGCTGGTAATCGGCCCGCTGGTGGCAGGCGGTGAAAGCGCCTGCCTTAACTGCATGCAGAGAGACGGCAGCCTTTCACAATATTACCCGGGCGGCAATGCCTATATGGACAGCACCTATTATCATCTGCTGCTCTTTTTTGTCCTGCGGACGCTTTTTTATATAAAGGGCAAAAATCTGTATTATCTTTTGCAGGATGCGCAGATTCCCATTAATAAGGTATTTACCATAAAAAAGGAAGATATCACAATGCAGGTGGATTATATTTACCGGAGCGTAGGCTGCGGGTGCAATTAAGAAAAAAATTCGGATGAACACTAAAGTTCATCCTTTTTTTTACGATATATATAGTAAGAATGTGAAAAGGCTTATGGAAAGGAGGAGTCAGATATGCGTATCGAAGCATATAATCAGGTACAACAGCTTTATAATACGAAAAAGCCGGGACAGGTGAAAAAGACCTCAGGGACGAGTCTTTCCGACCAGGTGCAGATTAGCAGCATTGGAAAGGATATCCAGACTGCCAAGACAGCAGTTGCTGAGTGCCCTGATGTCAGGGAAGACGTAACGGCTCCTATCAAAGCAGGTATCAAAGCAGGTACTTATGAAGTGAGTGCCGGCAGCTTTGCAGAAAAATTACTGGCAAAATATGAAGAAGTGAGGTAATCCCGGTGGCAAGTCTGATAGAGAATCTGATAAGCGTGTTGGAACAGGAAAGCTCAGAATATGAGGAGCTATTGGGATTATCCATGAAAAAGACCCCGGTGATAGTGGCCGGGGATTTACAGGCATTACAGCAAATCACGGATGAAGAGCAGACAGTGGTAAGCAGAATTAATCACCTGGAGAGCAAGAGAACAGAAGTGATTAAGGATATTGCCAACGTTATGAACAAGGATGTTAATACTTTAAAGCTGGTGAATCTGGTTCAGTTGCTGGAGGGCAGACCGGCGGAGAGCAGCAGGCTCGCCGAGGTACATGACAGATTAAAGACTGTTGTGGGGAATATGCAGCGTGTAAATAATCAGAATAAAGAACTGATTGCCCATTCCCTTGAAATGGTAGAATTTGACATGAATTTGCTTCAGGCTATGAAAGCGGCACCGGAAACAGCCAACTATAACAGGGGCGCCTATAATGCGGGAGACGTAATGGGTGCTGATATGGGCGGCTTTGATGCAAAAAGTTAAGTCCGAAGCAGGAGGATACTCCTGCACGCATGTACAAAGTATATGCGTGGTATGTGACGTGAGGTGATAATATGCCACTGATGGGAAGTTTATATATAGGAGCATCCGGTTTACAGACAGGTCAGAATGCGCTCAATACAACGGCGCATAATCTTACAAATATAGATACAACCGGTTATACAAGACAGCAAAATCTGCTGGCTTCCAAAAATTATATTACCATATCCAAAAACCCCGCCGCAGTGTCTAATCAGCAGTACGGTCTCGGGGTTAGTTTTTCCGCAGTCAGACAAGTGAGAGATTATTTTTTGGACAAAACATACCGCAAGGAATCGGGCCGCAGTATGTTTTATGAAGTGTCTTCGGAAACCTTGGGCGAAGTGGAAACACTGCTGGGCGAAATGAACGGCGAAGACTTCCAAACTTCGATTACCAACCTTTGGACCTCCGTACAGGAATTGGCAAAGGACCCGTCAAGCTCTGTTACGCAGGGACTGCTTGTGCAACGCGCTTCTGAGTTTTTGGAGCGTGCCACTTCCGTATACAGTGATTTATCTGCTTATCAGGACAGTCTTAATCTGCAGGTAAAAAAACAGGTGGATACCATAAATAAATACGGTAAGCAGATTTTAGAGCTGAACGACCAGATTCGCAAGATTGAATGTGCCGGCGTAGAACGTGCCAATGACCTTAGGGACACCAGAAACCATATTTTGGATGAACTGGGCAAGCTGTGCCGGATGAACTATACAGAAGATGCCAGCGGCAACGTATCCGTACAGATAGAAGGCACTGATTTTGTAAAAGGCAGCACCTGCTATGAAATCGGTCTGCAGGAGGATGCGACTACAGGCTTCTATACACCTTTTTGGCCGCAGAATGCCGAGTACACCGTAATGGATGACGGAACAAGGAGCTATGACATTACCTATGCAAAGGTCTTTGACTTAAACCAGACCATTTCCTCAACCATGGATACGGATATCGGCGGATTAAAGGCAACCCTGCTTGCAAGAGGTGACCATAGGGCAAACTACGCTGATATTGAAAAGGATTATGACAGCATTTCCCAGTCGGTAGTAATGAATATCCAGGCGGAATTTGATCAGCTGATACATAATATCACAACTAAAATCAATGAGGTGCTGTCAGATGCCTGTGACCCTGAGAGAGGGTATATGTGCGACAAGGACGGCTCACCCCTGCAGCTGTTTAAAAAGGTGACTACGGACGGCTGGGTAAAAGGCACGGATGCGGCAGGAAACGAGATTTGGAATTACATGGAAGAGGACTACAGTGCCCCCGATACCATGTATACCCTGAGTAATCTGAAGGTAAATGCCAATCTGCTGCAGGAGCCTTCCATGCTGAGCTTTAAGCTTGCAGACGGCAAAGCCGATTACGATACGGCAAACGCACTGAAGGGGGCTTTTACGGAGGAAATATACTGCCTGAACCCCAATGTACAGAAAAAAACTACTTTTGTGGATTATTATACGGATCTGGTATCCCAGGTGGCCAATACCGGAGCTGTGTTTAACAGTATTTATGACAATCAGGCGGCAACGGTAGAAGCAACCGATGCAGCCAGAGAACAGATTGTAGGCGTATCTTCTGATGAAGAGCTTTCCAGCATGATTAAATTCCAAAATGCCTACAATGCAGCCAGCCGGTATATCAATGTTATCAGTGAAATGTTAGAGCATGTGATAAATACACTGGCAATGTAAAGGGGGAAAGATGAATGCCTTCACAATTTTTTGGACTTAATATAGCATATAAGGGACTTCTTGCTTCCAATGCGGCCCTGAATACAACTTCAAACAATATTTCCAATGTACAGACGGTAGGCTACAGCCGGCAGCAGGTAGTACAGCAGGCCAGTGATGCCTTAAGGGTATTTCAGACCTACGGCTGTGCCGGTGCCGGTGTGGATACCATCGCCATTGAACGGATTAGGGACGAATTTTATGACAACAAGTACTGGGAAGCCAATACCAATCTTGGTGAATACAGCATCAAACAGTATTATATGTCCCAGCTGGAAACCTATTTTGCAGATGACGGCACCACTACAGGCTTCAAGACTATATTTGACCAGTTTACGGTGACAGGTCTGCAGGCAATACTGAAAAATGCAGGAAGCACCACATCGAAAGCCCAGTTTATCGGCTATGCCGGAAGCCTTACGGAGTATTTTAACGGCATGTCCAGCAACCTCGAAAAGGTGCAGAAGGATGTCAATCAGGAAATTAAGCTGAAGGTGGACGAAATCAACTCTCTGGCAGGAGAAATTGCATCCTTAAATAAGCAGATAAACGTAATCGAACTGACCGGCAGCAAGGCAAATGAACTGCGGGACCGCAGGACCGTGCTGTTAGACCAGCTTTCCCAGATCGTGGATATAGAGACGCAGGAGATTCCCATTACGGATGCCAATAATCCGGAACGGGAAACGGGTGCATCCCGTTTTTTGGTCAAGATTGGCGGCGGTCAGATGCTGATTGATACCAGCGAATACAAGCAGCTTGAATGCGTGGCAAGAACCGGTTATGAAAAAGTAAATCAGACGGACATAGACGGTCTGTATGATATATACTGGAGCGATGGACAGAGCTTTAATATGTACGGAAAGACATTGGGCGGTTCATTGCAGGGACTTATTGAGATGCGTGACGGCAATAACGGTGAAAATTTCACGGGTTTGATTACCGGAACCGGCAAAACCGACATTACTGACGCCGATGGCAATGTAAAATCCCATGATACCGTAACGGTGGAGGTGGGCAGAGACTATCTGCAGGATTTGAATAAATGTAATCTTTCTGATACGGGCGGTGTTATCAATTTGGGGAATCAGTTGTTTTATTATGATTCCTGGTCCTATACCTGCAGCTATGATGCAAGCGGAACGCCATCCTATTCCTATACCTTTGTCTTGTCGGATAATGTATTAAATGACAAAAACCTGACCAATGACAGAGTAGGGAAAACAGCCTCCATAGGCAACAGCATATCCTATCAGGGCGTTCCCTATTATATGAAGCAGATGAATGAGTGGGTGCGTACTTTTTCCCAGAAATTCAACGATATTTTAAACAGCGGCTATGATGCCTACGGCAATTTGGGCAACGATTTGTTTGCTGCCAAGAAGGCCACCAGCAATGAGCAGTATGAATTCCTGGATGCATTCCGCTATGACAAACAGACTGACGGAACTATGACAGTCAGCTCGTCAGATGACAGTTATTATAAGATGACAGCAGAGAACTTTTCAGTATTGGCAGCACTTGTGGCGGATGCAGACCTTTTGGCAACAAGGAAGGATGTTTCCGATGGCGCGGAGCAGTATGATATTCTGGAAGAAATACAGGATATGATAAACGATAAAGAAAAGATGAGCTTTCGCGGCAGCAAGGCAGGTGAATTTTTACAGTGCGTATTGTCGGATGTAGCATTGAATGCCGGAAATGCCAATACCTTTTGCACTAACTATGAAAATATCAGCCGTAATATAGACAATCAGCGTATATCCATATCGGGTGTGGACGAGGATGAAGAGGCGGTTAATCTGGTAAAATACCAGAACGGCTACAATCTGGCATCTAAGATGGTGCAGACTCTGACAGAAATTTATGACAGACTGATTTTGGAAACAGGCGTCTGAAAGGATAGCCTGATACGGGGAGGAATCATATGCGTATTACAAACAAAATTATGCAGAATAATAATCTGCTTAATATTAACAACAACAAGGTGATGCAGGACAAGCTGAGTACGCAGATGTCCACACAGAAAAAAGTAAACAAGCCGTCGGATGATCCGGTTGTGGCAATCCGTGCCCTGCGTCTTCGGAGCAGTGTTACGGAGGCAACACAGTATTACAGCAAAAACATACCGGATGCAGAGAGCTGGCTGGAGGTAACGGAAGGCGCGTTGAAAAATACGGCTCAGATCATTACGAATATGATTGCCCAGTGTACCAAGGGATCTAACGGTGATTTGACTTCCTCTGACAGAGCGATTATTTTAGAGCAGTTAAAGGCGCTGGGGGAAGAGATTTATTCCACGGCAGATGTGGACTATGCAGGACGTTATGTGTTTGCCGGATACAGGACGGATACGTCCATTGGTTTTGCAAAAGCAGAAGATATTGCGTATACGATTACGGAGCAGCTTGATAATAATGCCATTGACAGCATGACCTTTGTAAAGACAACAGCTAAGATGGCAGACGGCAGTTACGTGGACTTAAATGACATGAACACTACCAACTATGACGCCATGGATATTGCAGAGGCAGATGTTTCCAGTACAGAAGTACATCGTATCAGACTTGCCTATTCCAACGTAAGTGACGGAATGGTTCCCTCCATTACCAGAGTAACAGGCAAGGATGCTGACGGTAATGTGACTACGGAAGAGATTGTACCGGCGGCACAGATTCACACGGTGCATTCGTATGATGTGCCCACGGCTTATGAGTTGGCAGCCGGTGACCCTGACGCTGTATATTTTATTCCGGAAACCGGGGAAATGGTTTTGGGAGAGAATGTATACAATAAAATGATGACATATAAGGATGAAGCGTCCACCTCTACAGTAAATGAAGGTGAAATCCGTATTACTTATGAAAAGAAGGAGTGGCTGAAGGGCGATTTGAGGCCGGAACACTATTTCGCATGTACGTCACAGGATGATAAAGGCAATACGGTTGCTTATAATCAGGATTATCTGACAGGCAGCGATGTGGAAAAACAGGTAATAGAATATGATGTAGGCTTTAATCAGGTTATCCGTGTAAATACCACTGCGGACGAATGCTTTGATCCGGGTATAGGAAGAGAAGCGGATGATTTAATAAGCGTACTGGAGGATGTGCAGAACTTAGAAGATGTAGCCGCAAAGCTGACAAAGGAATTGGAAACTGAAACAGATGAAACAAAGAAAGCTACCCTGCAGTCAAGATTAGACGCAGTAAATAAAGCCCTGACGCTGACAAAGGACAAGATGCAGAAGATGTTTGAAAAAGGCATCACTACCATGCAGGGATACTTAGACGCCAATAATCTGGCAATTACAAACTGCGGTACCAGAAGCTCTAAGCTGGAACTTATTGATAATCGTATGAAAACGCAGAAAACCACCTTTGAAACATTGAAATCCGAAAATGAAGACGTGGATATTACGGAGGTGGCTATACAGCTCACCAGCGCAGGGCTGACTTATGAGGCGGCGCTCATGGCAACGGGTAAGGTAATGCAGACAAATCTGCTGAATTTCATATAAGATTGGGAGAGGATGAAGGTATGAAGGTAAATACAAGAATTTTTGGGGAAGTAGATATTGAGAACGAGAAAATAATTGAGTTTCCGGGCGGCATTATCGGGTTTCCGCAGCTTACAAAGTTTGCGTTGATCCATAATGAAGAAAAAGGAGTAGGCGCAGGCATCCGCTGGCTGCAGTCCATGCAGGAGGAAGGGTTTGCAATGCCTGTAATGGATCCGTTAGTGGTACAGCCTGACTATAATCCGGAGGTTGAGGACGAGCTGCTGAAGGATTTGGGAGAATTAAATGCGGACAATCTGCTGGTGCTGGTGACAGTAACGGTTCCTACGGATTTGACCAAGATGACAGTAAATTTAAAAGGGCCTATTGTAGTAAATTCCCAGACGAAAAAAGCATGTCAGGTAATTGTAGAAGGGGATGCATACGTTGTGAAATTCCCCATATACGATATTTTGCAGGCTGGAAAGGCGGGTGAATGATATGCTGGCTTTATCCAGAAAGAAAAATGAAGCGATTATTATCAACAACAACATTGAAATTACCGTATTGGAGGTAAAAGGCGATCAGGTAAAAATCGGCATTTCTGCCCCTAAGGATGTGCCCATATACCGCAAGGAGGTTTATGTGCAGATAGAAGAAGCCAATAGGGCTGCTGCTGATACAGCAGGACTGGAAGCTTTGAAGAATTTATTGGGATAAAAAAGCTCTTTGTTAAGAGCTGGGGTAAAAAAGTATATCAGGACTGTTACATTGCGTAAAGAGACAAGAGGATAAGCAGTGTAACAGTCTTTTTTGTCATTGTTGCGGAACTTGAAAATTCACATCGCAATCGACTTTGCTGTTTCATGCCCGACAGTTTTTGATATAAACGAAAAAACGTTTATAAAAATACAAAATACATATTGACATATGAGGGGTATTTTTAGTAACATGGATTTACACTCTTTTAAAGGCAACAAAAGAGAAGTTTTCAGGAAAGGAGAGAGGGATATGACCGATACACAATTAATTCTGCAGAAATTAGGCGAAATCGACACACGTCTGGACGGAATCGACATGCGGTTAGACAAGATGGATGTCAGAATGGACCGTTTGGAAGAAAAGATTGACAATGTCGAACTTGGACTGGAACAGGAGATTGATAAAGTATATCTTCTGACACTGCAAAATGCCGAGAACATCAAGCTGCTGCTGCCATACAAAGACAGAATCATCAATGTCAGCAGAGTGGTCAGTACAGTTGATGAATTGGACAGCAGGCAGACTGTGACGGAAGAGGTAGTGGCTTCTCACAGTGCTGATATTCGCGAAATAAAAGCGAAGCTGGCATGACAGATGTCGGCAGAAGGGGCAAACATGGGGAAGGTTGTATGTACGATAATCGTTGAGAAGTGTGAATTTGGACACATATGTAGGGAATAAGTGGATGAGAATGAATATGAAAAATGAGAAGTAACTGCTGTTTTGACAGGATAACCGTGCAAAAACAGCAGTTTTTTTATTGCGTCTATAAACTTCTATCTTCTGTTTGCCGATAAAAAAGGTAGAAAACTTGTAGGAACGATTTCACATGGAGGTGACCAAAATGGCAATAGAACCATTAGGAAGTGTATTGAGCGTACAGACGCAAAGCAGACAGTTTGGAACTGTCAAACCTGCAACGGACTACACGGATGTTTCTAAGCAGGATGTATCGAATCAGGTGGATAATACCATAAGCATTGTGGAAAATGCGCAGGACAAGAGCAGCGCAAACAGCGAAAGCGGCAAGAAGCCCACAAATGAACAGGTTAAGAAGGCCGTTGAAGCCTTAAACAAGAAGATGGCGCATTCGGAGGCTGTTTTTGGTATTCATGAAGGAACAAATCGTGTAACTATCAAAATTATTGACAGGGATACGAAGGAATTGATAAAGGAGCTGCCGCCGGAAAAAACCCTGGATATGATTGCCAAGGTCTGGGAGCTGGCAGGTATCCTGGTCGATGAAAAAAGGTAGGAGGAACAACAAATGGCAATGAGACTAACGGGACTTATGTCCGGTATGGATACGGAGAGCATTATTCAGGAGCTGGTAGCTGTGAAGCGTACCAAAGTGGATGATGCAAAAAAAGCGCAAACCAAGCTTGACTGGAAACAGGAAGCATGGAAGAGCCTGAATACAAAGCTGAAAGGCCTGCAGACCAAGTATCTGAATAATATGCGGTTTATATCTACTTATAGCAAACGGACCACAAAGGTGTCAAACGAGAGTGCAGTCAGTGTAATCACAGGGGAAAATGCAGTAAACGGCGTGCAGTCTCTGGAGGTAAGACAGCTTGCAAAGACCGGCTATCTGACAGGTGCAAAGATTGAGAGTAAAGACGGAAAGGAGCTGACAGCCCTTTCTAAGCTTAGCGATATTACGGATTTTTCCGGTGAAGGCACCATAAGCATTAAGACCGGCGATAATGTTGTAGATATTAAGGTGACAGGGGAAACTACGATTTCAGATATCCTGACACAGATGAAAAAGGCAGATATAAATGCCAGCTTCGATGCAAAGCAGCAGCGATTCTTTATCAGCTCTAAGGAATCCGGCGCAGATAACGATTTCAGCATCACTGCATTTGATGCAAATGGCAGTTCGGTGTTGTCGGCATTGGGACTTGAGGTAAATTTAAACAGCGATAAAGCAACGCTTGCAGAGTATAAAGAGTATGCGGCTTATTACGTGGCAGGAGATAAAGCGGCAACCCTTGCCAATATGCAGGGGATGATTGACAGTGATATTGCTTCACGGACGGACGGCTATCTGACACAGTATAAGAGCCTGAAAGAGTCACTTGACACAGCCCAGAAAAAGATTGATGAAATCAATGAAAAGTATAAGGATACAACATTAGAATCCGTTGATAAGTATGAAGAAAAGATTAAGGCGCTGAACCAGTCCATCGAAGAACGTAAAGAATCTATGAAAGATCTGGACGGAGAGGAAAAGACAAAGGCGGAAGAGGAACTGGCGCTGATGCAGGATAATGTCAAAAAGCTGACGGAAGAGAAAGCTGATGCAGAAACGCTGGCAGCCCAGACAGAAAACGTAAAAGCTTACAATGAACAGCTTGCGCAGGTAGAAAGCTATGTAACCATTACGGAAAGCACTGCAGATGACGGTACCGTAACCTACAGCGCAGCAGCTACGGATAAGCTTATTGCGGAAGTGGAAGAATGTTTTTACAATAAGGCTTCTTATGCGAGTCAGGTAATGGCGGGTTACAATCCCGACGATACCACGGCTACGGGTGCTACGAAGGTTTCCGGACAGGATGCAATCATCTGCTTAAACGGTGCGGAATTTACAGATAATGACAATGTGTTTGAAATTAACGGACTGACCTTCACTGCTTTAAGTGAGACAAAGGCGGGCGAGACAGTTACCATAACGACACAGGACGATACTGACGGCATTTATGATATGCTTAAAAACTTCTTAAAGGAGTACAATACAATCATAAATGAGATGGATAAGCTCTACAATGCTGAATCGGCGAAGGGGTATGAACCGCTTACCAGTGAAGAAAAAGAAGCAATGTCTGAGAGCGAAGTCGAAGAATGGGAAAAGAAAGTAAAAGAGGCATTGCTGCGAAGAGACAGCAATCTGTCCACAATCAGCTCGGCTCTCAAGGGAGAGATGTCTGCCGGCATTACTGTAAACGGAGAGACCATGTATCTGTCTGATTTCGGTATTAATACGCTGGGATATTTTGTGGCGGCTGACAATGAGAAAAATGCATATCACATTGACGGGGACAGCGATGATGAAAGTACGGCGGGTAATGCTGATAAGTTAAAGAGTATGATTTCCAACGACCCCGATACAGTAATTTCCTTCTTTTCACAGTTGTCAAAGAACTTATACAGTAAGATGGATGAAATGTCTAAATCCGTTGAGGGTTATAGAAGCTACGGAAGCTTTTATGACGATAAAAAGATGAAAGAGGATTATGCGGACTATACATCTAAGATTGCAGAATTAGAAGATAAACTGGCAGACTATGAAGATAAATGGTATGCAAAGTTCAGCGCAATGGAAACTGCAATGGCAAAAATGCAGTCAAATGCCAGCGCGGTAACCAGTTTATTAGGAGGTTGATGAAATGGCACTGCCAAATGCCTATGCACAGTATAATAATAGCAGAGTCCTGACAGCGTCGCCTGCAGAACTGACTCTTATGCTTTATGATGGAGCAATCAAATTTTGTAATATTGCCATTATTGCAACGGAACAGAAGGATATTGCAAAAGCACATACGAACATCATTAAGGTGGAGAAGATTATTGATTATCTGCGTTCTACGCTGGATATGAAGTATGCGGTAGCGGAGGACTTTGAGCGTATCTATGTTTATCTCGGAGAACGTCTTGTAAAAGGCAACCTGAAAAAGGATAAAGAGATACTGGAAGAAGTATGTATGCATCTGCATGCTGTTCGGGATAACTGGAAGGAAGTTATGCGACTGAATAAGGAAAGAGGTGCCATATGATAGAAAACTATCTGACGATTATGGAGGATAGTCTTAAACAGAAGCTGGTTATCCTGGATGAAATTGCAGTCTATAGCAAAAAGCAGGAAGAACTCCTGAAACAGGACAAGCTCTCGTTTGATGAATTTGACGTCTGTGTGGACAAAAAAGATGCTTTGATTCAAAAACTGGCAGGATTGGATGAAGGCTTTGAAGCATTATATGAAAGAACAAAGGTGCAGCTGCAGGAAAACAGGCAGGCTTATCAAAACCAGATTGCCCGTTTGCAGATACTGGTCAGACAGGTGACGGAGAAAGGTATTTTTATTCAGGCACAGGAAAGTCGCAATAAGACTATGGTCGAGCAGCATTTTAAAGACCTGCGTAAGGAAATGAAGCAGAGCAGGCAGAAATCGAAGGCGGCTTATGACTATTACCGGAGTATGAATAATGCAAATGTAATGCCTCCTCAGTTTTTGGATCAAAAAAAATAAAAAAAATAAAATAAGCTATAAAGTATCGGAAAAAGACACCGATATATATTACAAGTAAAGGAAATGACTTACTTACAAACTAACGTAATGATTTTTGGCGGAGCGTACGACCGGTAAGAATCATTACAGAAAAAATGAGTGGCAGGGAAGCCACCTTAAATTCAAGGAGGAATATATTATGGTAGTACAACACAATCTTACAGCTATGAACTCTAACAGAATGTTAGGACTGACAACCGCAACACAGGCTAAGTCAACAGAAAAGTTATCATCCGGTTATAAGGTAAACCGTGCAGCAGATGATGCAGCAGGTTTGGCAATTTCCGAAAAGATGAGACGTCAGGTAAGAGGCCTTACACAGGCTTCTGCAAATGCTCAGGACGGTATCTCCTGCGTACAGACTGCTGAAGGTGCATTAAATGAAGTACATGATATGCTTCAGAGAATGAACGAACTGGCAGTTAAGGCAGCTAACGGTACTAACCAGAGTGAAGACCGTGCTTACATCCAGTCCGAGGTTGATGCACTTGTAAGTGAAATCAATCGTGTAGCTGAAACCACCACCTTCAATGAGAAGATGCTGTTAGACGGTACCTTTAAAGACGTTGAACTTCAGGTTGGTGCAGAAGAGGCTGCCGGCAATCAGATTGTATTGACAATTGCTGCAATGGATGCAAACGGATTAAATGTTGAGAGTGTTAGCGTTGAGGAAGCTGCTGACGCAAAGTCGGCAATTACCACCATCAAGGATGCAATCAAGACCTTGAACGGACAGCGTTCCGATTTGGGTGCTGTACAGAACAGACTTGAGCATACCATCAACAACCTGGATAACGTTGTAGAGAATACCACAGCTGCTGAATCTCAGATTCGTGATACAGATATGGCAACTGAAATGGTTAAGTACTCCAACAACAACATCCTTACACAGGCTGGACAGGCAATGTTGGCTCAGGCTAATCAGGCTAATCAGGGTGTATTATCCTTATTACAGTAAGAGTTTTAGCAAACTACCGGGAGAGTCGGCGATGAGCCGGCTCTCTTTTTCAATAACAGGCTTTGTGTAAAAGCAGTAAGTCCTAAAACAGAGGAAGCGGATTATGGGAAATCAGGCAAAACTTTTATATGTGGATATTAAAGGCTGTCAGACATCTGATATGACAGAGGCGTTAAAGAAACTGCCAAATCAGGTTTATCAAATAGAAATGGGCGCCGAAATATGCAGATTCAGAGGAGAAACCTGCAGGGCGCTGACAGAGGCGGTTGAAAAACTGGAGATACAGACTGTTATGGCTGCCGGATTTGCAGAAAATATTGCTCAGGCATGCTTTGAAAAGGGAATTCCGTATATTGTACTGCTGCGGGAGTGGCAAAGAGAAAAAACGCAGGCTGCATGGAAAAAAGAGTTTTATGCATTCTATCCCTGCTGCTATTTTTTTACAGATAATAAGGAACAAAAGAACCGGCTGCAACAGGCAGGCATAAGCCGGGTCTTTTTGCTGCAGGAAGGCGGTCTTTTAAAGAAGCTGATGCAGGCAATAGAAACAGTGAACAGAGCGGAGGCAGAAAGAGAAAAAAGCTATATAGAGCAGCAGAGGGAGCAGCTTTTAGAAAGGGTAAATCTGCTGCTTGCAAAAAAAGAAAACAGTGCTTATGAGCATTTATATAATATAATAACGGATAAACAATATGAAACCACCGTTCGTCAGACAACGGAATTAGGGCTTCTGCGTGAGATGACGGAATGCTGGAAAAAGGAGGGGCAGATTGGTCCTTCTCATGTGTTTGACGACATTACCGATGTATGGCAGGCACAAAAGAAATATTTAACCATAAAACACGGCTTGTGGCGGCTTGAAAACGGCATTAGAAAAGAGCTTTGTATGGAAGCAGTGAAAGAGATGTGCAAAAAGAACAGCTCCGGATATCTTATTGTATGGATTGCATATGCAAATCTGCGGGATAGAGAAAAGGTGATTGCCCTGCTGGGAGCCTTTATGAGTGAAATTTCTGTCTCCTGTGCAGTGGAAGCACTTTCTTATGGCCTGCTGTATTATCCGGGTAATGAAAAAATATTGTTGCAAAAGGCAGAATGCCTTATGGAGCTTTCTTTATGGCCGGAGGTGCTTTTGACATTACAACAGATAGAAAATCCTGGAACCGAGATACAGGATATGATAAAAGAGCTGAAAGCAGTATTGGCTTAGGGAAAAAGGTTTTGGTTTAGAGGAAAAAGGTATTGGCGTTGAGTAAAAACGGACAGGGGTGTAAACATGAATCAGCAAAAAATCAGCTTTATTATCTGTTACAATGATGAATTTTACATGCAGGAATGCAGGCTGTATCTAAGTGAACTGGCAGTGCCGGAAGGCTATGAGGTAGATGTAGTAGAGGTGACGGGTGCAAAATCCATGACAGCAGGCTGTAATGAAGGGATGCGCCAGTCAGATGCCAAATACAAAATATATATGCATCAGGATGTGTTCATTACAAATAAAAATTTTTTGTATGATTTACTCCGGCTTTTCAAAGCAGACGACAAAATCGGGCTGATAGGGCTGGTAGGTACGCCGTACATGAATAAAACCGGTACGATGTGGAACGGCGTGAGGCTGGGCGGTTTTTATAAACTGGATGAAGGTCTTGAAAAAGGAACCGTACGGCAGTTTTTCCCGATGAAATCAGGCTATATGGAAATGGAAGCGGTAGACGGCCTGCTGATGGCAACACAATACGATATCACATGGCGGGAAGATTTGTTCGGAAAATGGGATTTCTATGATGTGTCACAAAGCTTCGAGTTTTTAAAAGCCGGTTATAAGGTGGTGGTTCCGGGACAGAGTACGGATTGGTATATTCATGACTGCGGTGTCATAAACCTGACGCATTATCAAGGAGAGCGGCAGAAATTTTTGGAAGCTTACGGGTCTTATATGCAGGCAAGACAAAAGCAAACCTGGGCAGAGTACATAAAACAGGTGCATGACCGGATAACGAGCGGTTTTCATGGAACAAAAGAGGAAAAGAACAGACTGCTTGCATTGGTGGATAAGCTGGCAGCCGATTAAAGCGAGGGAAAAATTTTGAACATTTTTTATCTGGAGTGGAAAAGCTTTTGCAATGAGGATATGTTTGAAGTGTTGGAGCGGATGGGGCATCATGTGGTAAAGCTGCCCTTTCCGGATGTGAGGCTGCCTAAGGAAGCGGTGCTTGCACTGTTGGAAAAGAAGCTGCAGAGCGGGCCGTGCGATCTTCTTTTTTCTTTTAACTACTTTCCGGCGGTTTCTGACTGTTGTAAAGAGCTGGGCATAAAGTACGCTGCCTGGATTTATGACAGTCCGTATCTTAATGTTTACTCCTATACTGTACTAAATGAATGTAACTATATTTTTCTGTTTGATTATGCATTATACAATGAACTGAAAACCGGAGGAATCAATACGGTTTATTATCTGCCGCTTGCAGTTAATGGACGAAGGCTTACTGGATTAAAGAATACTGTAGAGAAGAAGCAGAGATATACCTGTGATATTTCCTTTGTCGGGTCTTTGTATTCGGAAAAAAAGCACAGGCTCTATGACCGGTTTGCTGACATAGATTCTTTTACAAAAGGGTATTTGGACGGCATTATCCGGGCACAGCTTCATGTATACGGCTATAATTTTTTACAAAAGATGCTTACCCCCGACATTGTTGCAGAAATGGAAAAGGCATATCCCACAAACCCGGATGCCGGTACGGCCATGTCGCCGGAGGCTCTTTATGCTGATTTTGTATTGGCAAGACAGGTGACAGCTTTGGAAAGGCAGGAAATTCTTAACCTGCTGGCAGACAAGCACGATGTAAGGCTGTATACAAATGATAAAAATGCAATGCCTGGAAAAGTGCATAATTTAGGACCGGTTGATTATTACGATACAATGCCCTATGTCTTCAGGAATTCAAAAATTAACCTGAATATTTCACTTAGGAGTATAAAGACCGGAATCCCTTTAAGGGCGATGGACATTATGGGCTGCGGCGGATTTCTTTTGACAAATTATCAGGAAGAACTGCTTGCCTGGTTTGAGCCGGATGAGGACTTTGTGTACTATTCAGATTATGGAGACTTATGTGAAAAAGCAGATTATTATCTTGTGCATGAGGAAGAAAGAAGAAGAATTGCGCAAAATGGCTGCGAAAAGGTATTGAAAGCACATGATTTGAAGCTTAGGGTGGAGAATATACTGGAAATTGTAACAGAAGAAGAGCGAGAAGAGTAATTATGAAAATATTGCTGTATGATATGGGCGCATATACCCAGAACGATATAACGGATACGCTTGCCAAAATGGGAATCGAATATAAAAATGTGCTGTACCGCCTCTGCAATGTAACACAGGACGCCTATTTTACAAAAAGAATGACGGAGCTTTTGCACAGTGACAGGTATGACGCGGTATTCAGTGTGAATTATTACCCGGTGCTTGCGGATATTTGTCATACCCTGCAAATTTTATATCTGTCATGGAGCTATGACAGTCCGCTTGATTATGCTGCTATGGAAGAGACTCTTGGTTATGAAACGAATTACGTGTTTTTGTTTGATGGTGCAGAATGCAGAAAACTGCAGAAAAAAGGATATACAAATGTATTTCATCTGCCGCTTGCGGTTAATACAGAAAGACTGGCAGGCATAATAAGCACGGAAAAAGAAAGGGAAAAATATGAAACGGATATTTCCATGGTGGGTCAGCTTTATGAGTCCACGCTTTCAACGCTTATGCTGCCGCTTTCGGAGTATGATAAAGGATATCTGACAGCTATTGCAGAGACCCAGCTTCAATTATACGGCTGCTACTATCTGGAGGAGGTCATAACAAAGGAGCTAACGGCAAGGATGAATACAGCATATCGTAATATGGGGCAGAATAACCTGACCTTAACAAGGCAGGGACTGATTAATGCTGTTGCAAAGCATATTACGAATGCGGAGAGAGTACTGCTTTTAGATATTCTGAGCGAACAGTATAGGGTAACCTTATATGGGCCGGACAGAGACCAAAATCTGCCGCGGGTAAACTGGCGTGGGTCCGCAGGTTATTTTGATGAGATGCCGCAAATATTCAGATGCAGCAAGATAAATCTGAACATTTCCCTTAAATGCATCCAGTCAGGCATTCCGTTAAGGGCATTGGATATCATGGGCTGCGGTGGTTTTTTATTGACTAATTACCAACAGGAAATTGATGAAAGCTTTGTGGACGGGGAAGAAGTGGTTATGTATACAAGCATTGCCGATGCTGTGGCAAAGTGCCGGTATTATATGGAGCATGATGAGGAACGCAGAATAATTGCGCAAAACGGATATAAAAAAGTAAAGGCACTTTTTGGCTTTGAGGAAAGGCTGCGGACTATGTTTCAGACAGCAGGGCTTCTCTTGTAAAATCTTCCCAAACGGATAAAAAGGCATTTGTGTTTCCTGCAATGTCAGAGGCGGAGACGGCAGACTGCTTTATAGGAGATGAAACCTTATAATAAAGAAGATTGGGATAAAGTAAAGGAAGCTTGCTGTCCGTGCCGGAAGCATCATAAAAAAGCATGGACAGGCTGATTTTTTTGCTTAACAGCGGGGCATATTCAGGTTTGTTACCCCAAAGGATATTCAGGTTTTTAGTGCAAAGCATATTTAATGCATTTTCGCCTGACTGTGTGCGGAAACAAAAACCTGCTAAGTCAAAAGTAATCAGGATATCAGGGTTTTTTTCTTTTAAGCGGGCAAGACATACGTGACCGAACTTTTCAGAATTTATATCTAACACGGTAACGGAATGAGCAAGCTGCTGCAATGCAGACTGCGCCATGGCTGCCATTTCCGGATGATAGGGATATTGCTGTCGGTTAGTAAGAATTACAATATTTGGCATGAAAATACTCCTTTTTATCTGAGGCTGCTTTTATTATAGCATTTGTGGGTAATGGTGTAAAATAAAAGTAGGTTTTGATAGGATTATGCAGAAAAATGATTTATAATGGAGATGTGTCAGACAATAGACAGGTGAAGGAACCGCAGAATGATGAATGATAAGAAAATTGCCTTTATAATATGCGCCAATAATGATTTGTTTTATGACGAATGTGTATGGTATATCAACAGGCTGAATGTGCCGGAAGGATATGAGACAGATATTATCTGTATTGCAGGAGCAGAAAGCATGACGGCTGCTTACAATGCAGCTATGGAAAGCAGTGACGCCAGGTATAAGGTGTATCTACATCAGGATGTCTTTATTTATCATCAGGATTTTATCGGGGATATGCTGAAGGTATTTCAGGCAGATAAGCAAATAGGTCTGTTAGGAGTCATCGGTGGAGTAAATCTTCCACAGAATGCTGTTATATGGAATGCATGGAATCGGGGAAGTACCTTGGCATGCAACAATAAAAATGCATTCCCTCTTATATACATACAAGATACCCCCTATGCAGAAGCGGAGGCAATAGACGGCATGCTGATGGCAACCCAGTATGATGTGCCATGGCGGGAGGATTTGGAGCTGGGCTGGGATTTTTATGATGTTTCCCAGTCTTTGGAATTTCGGAGAAAAGGCTATAAGGTGGTAATACCGTTTCAAAATACTCCGTGGTGCATGCACGATTGCGGATATTCTAAACTGACGCATTATGATGAGGCGCGGAAGAAGGTTTTAACGGAATACAGAGATTTTTTCCGGACTGCTTTTCACCCGGTTTATGATGCCGAGCAACAAATGCTGGAAGAACAGATTTTTTTACAGTTAAAAAGCAGCATAGAGCAGGGGCTTTGGGAACAGGCTCTTGCCATTAAACAAATGATTGGGAAAAGAAATATCAAGAGCAATAATCTGCAGTATGCTCTTAATATGACGGAGATTTATGAAGAAGAGCATGCGCGGTCTGCAGGGCAGAAAAGTTTTTTTGCCGGATTGCATGTTTGGGAAGAGATAAAGAACCGATATGATATTGTGAAATTTATTACCAGATATATGGAGAATGACGGCAATCCCAAAGCGGTAGAAGAGCTGTTGGCTATGATAAGTGACGGGGAGATGACGAAAGAGGCGGTTTGGTCCGTTGCCCGGCACAGTATAACAAGTTGGGAAAAGGTATGCAGGAAAATATATGGGCATAATGCGGCAGATGTTTTGACAGAAACGCGGAAAAAAGAGTTTTACGATATGAGCAGGCAGTTATGCGTATTTCTTGAAAAGACTGTAAATCTATCGGACGTTGATGGTATGGCAGTTATCTATGACAATATGCGGGTATTAAAAGGGTATTTGGATTATGCATCCAGAATGGCACCGTATTATAAAGACCGATACACATTGGAATTTGTAAATAATGCAACAGCATTGTGCAATGCAGGGACAGTGAGAGAAGCATTTGAGAAAAACAGAGAAGAGTATATAAAGCTGGTGAATGAGCTGTTTGCCATGGCGGAGAGAATTTCAAAGTAAGAATAATTGTAATAGAGAGAATACGGTCTGAAGGTATGGGTGCTGATACGGTTCATGTAGACATCCATAAAGGCTTGTGTCACAAAATAAAAATCTACTAATTCGACTATAAATAGTTGAATTAGTAGATTTTTTAATAGTATTTTTTATAAAGTGCATAAAAATTTCAAGTCAGATGATACGAGTAGATACATATCTTGTGAGCCACGATAAACGGCTTCGGCAAAATGGATATTATTTTCTTTTAGTATAGTTTTGATGCATTCTACAGTATTTTTTCTCCAAAACGATTGTAATCATCTAATACAATGCAAAAACTTTTTTCTAAACAAGCTGGCAAATAGTTTAAAATATCAACTCGTGAATATCCATAACGTTCATTTGTTCCGTAGGGAGCATCTAGAGAGATAAAGTCAAATTTTTTTCCGTCTAGTATTTCATTTAAATTTTGATATACATACGTTGGTTTCACATTGGAGTGTTGGGTTATGCGTACAAGTCCCAAATCTTTTTGTACAATTTGTGTTGCTTTGGAGAGCTGGAAATCTTGACAAAAAATATTAATCCAGTCTTGATCATGTTCAATAACTAAATGATTACACTCACCTGCATGTGCGTTATTTTTTACATAGCTCCCAATTAGACGTGTACTTTGTCCTAACCCAGTTTCTAAAATATGCTTTGGCTGCACTTCGTTCAGTAGTCTGGAAATGACATACATATATTGGTATCCCACACCCCATCGGCCAGGCCATAAAGCAATATCAGATGGAAGCCATTTAAAAGCACTTTTAGAGCTATTAAAGACTTGAGCCCATAGTATTTCATGCAACATTCGGTTATTTTCTGCAATATCCTGCTTTATAAAATTTAATTGTTCTTGCAGGTGTTGTATTTCAGCAGAAATAGGACTATCCTGCAGAGCATTATGGTTGTTCTTAATATCATTATGTGCGGAACCAGCATACATTTCTATTTTTAATAGTTTCTTGAAAGCATCTATTCTTGCTGCGGAAAAGAAGTCATCCTGTGCAATCTGCCGAATTACTTCTTCTTTATATATGAGAGGTAAGTCAGCGTTGACCATAAGTGATATTGATGCATTTATGAGATTTTTATATGCTTCAATATTTGAATGGCATATATTGTGTAAATTAATGACATAGCGAACTGTATCTACAAAACCTTGTACATTATTAGAAATTTTTTCCTTTTGGATATAGACATTAACAAGACTTTCTTGTACAAGAGTAAAAGTATAGCTTTGTGAAACTCTTAATAAAAACTCCCAATCTTGAAGACGTTTCAAATCCTCATTAAAATAACCGACTGTTTCAAATACTTCTTTTTTTAGAAGCAGTGTCTGAGTAGTGATGAACATATTGCCTTGCATAAACCTATAAATATTGCCAATAGCATTTTCACCACAATATTCCAAATCGGGAGTAACAGATACAATTTGATTATTCTCATATTTGGTTGCTAAACAGTATACACATCCTAAATGTAATTGGTCAGTATGTAACATTATATGCATTTGTTTTTCAAGCTTATGAGGTAACCATTCGTCATCACTGTCGTTAAAGGCGATATATTTTCCTAAAGCAGCTTTTATACCAGTATTTCTGGCATAATTTGCTCCTTTATTTTGGGGTAACTTAATATAATGAAGCCTTGAATCTTGTATTTTGCTTATTACAATATCTGTATCATCGGTGGAAGCATCATCTACCACAATTAATTCTAAGTTTTTGTATGTTTGATTTAATATACTTCTAACGGCGCGTTCAATTAAATTTCCCCTATTATAGGTTGGAATAATTATGCTGACTAATTCCTGCTTTGTGTATTGCGGATGATAGGGTTCTACTCCGATACCAATGTCTTTTTTTGTGGCAGCATATAGATAGTGAATATCTGACAACCCATTCTGATTCCATAAATCCACTCCAAAATAGTCTGCTGTCAAAATATGCACTAAATAGCCGACTTCTGTAAGGCGATTTAGAAAATCTGTACGTGAATAAAGCCTAACGTGATCATCTTGGCCGAATCTGTGCCAGTTTTCGTCAGGAGATAAACCAAATGCTTCGTCGGTCTCACACAAACCAATAACTAGAGGGACAAGAAAAATGCATACGCCATCTTCCTTTAAAACACGTTTTAACTCTTTCATGGCTTTTAGATCATCTTGAACGTGTTCTAATACATGGGAACATAGAATAATGTCATAGGTTTCATCTTGGACTATATACATATCTTGTATATCTGATTGAAAAGTTACGTTATCCATATTTAAGTCAGTTGTCTCATAATCAATATATTCCTGAGCAGCTAACCATTTATCTAATGCATTAGAAGGGGCAATATGTAAAACCTTTAAATGCTCTTTGCCAGTGGGTTTTAGCATATCTAAAAATAAAGACATCATACGTTCACGATCTAAAGATTGGCATTGGGGGCAGGTGCGTTTATCAGAACTGACAGATTCGATTATGGCATTCCAATAAGGAAAATTGTGTTTCTTTTGCTGCGATCTAAAATACTCTGTTGCAGGTTGATAATATACATTATTTTTACATATGTTGCATGTGCCGGGGGTATATCCGGATTCTTGAAGTAAATTAAGAATATCCTGTTCCCATTCTAACAGGATATCAAAAAAATTATGTGTAATCTCGGATTTTTGCATAGTATGAAAGAATTGCTTCCATTTATCTGTATTAAGCTTTGAACTGAATATGTCAGTTACTGTATTCATGGAATCGGCCATTGCATTTAATACAGTCTGAGTGGGGAAAGTGCCTTTTTGCATCTCTTTTTGACCAGTTTCTCTCATTTTATCTATTTGAGTTATAATATGAATAATAGATGGCATCTCTTTTTCAATATTGAATTTCTGTGTCATTGGTCAATTCCTTTCTTTGGAAATATATGTATTTGGTGGTAAATAAATTGGTGATTGGGAGAAAATATGGCTTGGATGAAACTCATAATGTTTTGAAAAAAATATCTTTGATAAGCCTTAAATATATATAAATTGTTTTATGTTACTACAATAGTTTTATTATAAAAGTTTATTTTAATTTTAACATAGCCAATGAATATGGTAAAGAATAATTTCAAAAGTGAAATATTATAAGGACAATTTTGCTAAAACATCACATTACAGGATACAAAAATAGTGAAAAATAGTTAGCAAGTGTAAAACATGCACAAACGAAAAAAGATTTATTTACTTTTAATATACCATATGCTATGATAAATGCAAGCAATGATTTCAAAGCAATTTTCTAATATTCTTTTGCTGCCGGTCAGCATCAATTCAGTTCGAACTCTTTGCTTAATTATCCCCATTAATCAGGCAGGGAGAGGTATTTCTTCCTGCAAAAGAAAGGAAGAAAACAGGATGAACGAAGAATTAACAAAGGTACTGCCTAAGGAGTACGACTTTAATCTCAGTGATTTTGCTCTTTTTCTCTCAGTAATGAAAAACAAAGAAGCATATGAATGCACATTGAGTATTATTTTGGAAGAGGAAGATTTAAAGCTTACCGAGGTAAAGGTAGAACAGGTTATACTCAATCGAAGCGGAAAAAGGGCAATCCGTTTGGATGCATGGGCGAACGACAATAAGAACAGGCAGATTAACACGGAAATGCAGAATGATACGGACGGCGATGATATACGAAAACGTGCCCGCTATTATCAGGGGCTGCTGGATTCTCCGGTTTTGAAAGCAGGAAAAAAGACCCGTTATAAGAATCTGCCGTCTACTATTATTATTTTTATAACACAGGAAGATATATTTGGAAGGAACCGGACAAAGTATACCTTTACGGAGCAGTGTGAAGAGATACCGGGATTATCGTTAGAAGATGGTACAAGGAAGATTTTTCTGAATATGAGCAGCAAAAACGGTACGCCGGAATTGGTCAGTCTGCTGCAGTATATGAAGGAGACCCGATTGGATAACCCTGAAATTATGGTAAAAGACAAGCGGATTGAAAAATTGGATACAATAGTGAGCGAAGTGAAGCAGTCAGAAGAATGGGAGGCTGTAAAAATGAGTATTTTGAAGATTGGATTGGACAAGGGCCGGGAGGAAGGAAGAGAGGAAGGAAGAGAACTGGGAATTAGGGCATTGGTTTTGGACAACATAGAGGAAGGGGTCTCCGAGGAAAGGATTCTTTCCAAATTACAAAGGCACTTTATGTTAAATGAAGAGCAGGCAAAGGAATACTATTTAAGGTATAAAAAAGAAGGCGTTTTGCAAGCGAAGTGACAATGTGAAGAAACTCTGTAGGACAATTATGTTCTATTCCTAAACAAAACCTTAATTTTTGATGAATTTCTTATCCCTCTATTGAAAAAAAAGACGGTTTAACGTAAACTGTTCCTATATCAAGTATATTATATAGGGAGGACATTCAGATGACGAAAGCAGAGATTTTAAAAAAAGAAATTTTAAGACAGTATAGAAGTGTAAGACAGTTTGCATTAGAGATGGGGATTCCGTACAGTACGCTTGTTACGGCATTAGAGCGTGGTATTGAAGGCATGGCATACGGCACAGTGATTAAAATGTGCGACAAGCTGAGCTTAAATCCGGTGGATTTCAGTTCTCTTGAAAGAGATGCTTCTTTAGGTGCGCAGCTTCTTGAAAACAGAGTTATGCAGTATTATGTGAAGCTGAATCAGAACGGAAGGGATAAGATTCTGGAACTTATGGATGATTTTGTGCAGATAGAAAAATACAAAGCAAAGGCAAAAAAGTCCAAATAAGTGAGGCACTAAGATTGGAATAAGTGTGTACTGGTGGAGGAAATGGAATGAAGTATGATTATCTGATTGTCGGTGCCGGGCTTTTTGGAGCTGTTTTTGCAAGAGAAGCACAGAAGAAAGAAAAGGCCTGTCTTGTGATAGACAAGCGAAGCCATATTGCCGGTAATATTTATACAAAAGAAGAAGCGGGTATTTCGGTGCATAAATACGGCGCCCATATTTTCCATACCTCTGATAAAAGGATTTGGGAGTATGTACAGCAGTTTGCGGAATTTAATCACTACATTAATTCGCCGGTGGCTGTATACAAGGACGAGCTTTATAATCTGCCCTTTAATATGAACACCTTCAGTAAAATGTGGGGGATTAAGACACCGGCAGAAGCAAAGGAAAAGATTGCTTCCCAAATTGCAGCCCTCAATTTGGAAAAACCGGAGAATCTGGAGGAACAGGCCCTTTCACTGGTGGGCCCTGACGTCTATGAAAAGCTGATAAAGGGCTATACGGAGAAGCAGTGGGGCAGGGATTGCAAGGAGCTTCCGGCATTTATCATCAAGAGGCTGCCGCTTCGGTTTGTATATGACAACAATTATTTTACAGACCCGTATCAGGGGATTCCAAAGGGCGGTTATACGCAGATAGTAGAGAAGCTTCTTTTGGATATACCGGTACGCCTTGGGATTTCTTACAGAGAATTTCTTGCAGAAAACGAAGCGAAGGGCGAAAAGGCGGATGTTTTTACAAAGGTGTTGTATACAGGCATGATTGACGAGTATTTTGATTATTGTCTGGGTGAATTACAGTACCGCTCGCTTCGGTTTGAAGAGGAAGTGATTCCCGGCTGTGACAATTATCAGGGGAACGCTGTGGTAAACTATACGGAGAGGGAAGTTCCGTATACCCGTATCATAGAACACAAGCATTTTGAATTCGGTACACAGCCCGATACTGTCATTACCAGGGAATATCCTGCGGAATGGCAGCGGGGAGATGAGCCGTATTATCCGGTGAATAATGAGAAAAACAATGCCCTTTATGCCCGGTATCGGGAGTTGGCCGAACAGGAGAAAAATGTGCTTTTTGGAGGCAGGCTGGGGCAGTACCGTTATTACGATATGGACAAGGTTATAGCGGCAGCATTGGATATGGCTGCGGCAGAATTATAAATGTCAGGGCTGTGTGTTTAGGCAGCAGTGTCATTAAGAAGCGTAATAAGAACAGGAAAAGGCAGGCAAAAATTTTGCTTGCCTTTTCCTGTTCCTGTGTATATAATACCTATATAGTTTGAAATTCAAACTATTTTAAAATCAAACAACAAAAAAGTAAAATGAAAAGTCGGATACAGTTAATATGGAAAAGAAGGGAAATGATATATGAAATGGGAAGAGGCATTAAAGGATTTAGATGAACGGCGCGGCAGGGCGGCTATGGGCGGCGGTCAGCTTAAGATAGAAAAACAGCATGGGCAGGGGAAAATGACAGCAAGGGAACGGATTGACGTCCTGTTGGATAAAGGTACTTTTGTAGAGGTGGACGGTTTTGTAGAATCCCGTATAGATGATTTTGATTTGGACAAACGAAGAGTGCCGGGCGATGGTGTGGTGACGGGGTACGGCGAGATAGACGGCAGGCTTGTTTTTGTCAGCAGTGAAGATTTTACGGTTATCGGCGGAACACTTGGCGAGTACCATTCCTTTAAAATTGCGCGTCTGCAGGATATGGCAATGGACATGAAGGCGCCGCTTATCTGCATCAATGACAGCGGAGGTGCCAGAATTGAAGAGGGAATTTCTTCCTTGAGCGGCTACAGCGGTATGTTTTTGCGGCATACGAAGGCTTCGGGGGTGATTCCCCAGATAGCGGTAATTTTAGGACCCTGCTCCGGCGGTGCCTGTTATGCTCCGGCTATCTGCGACTTCATTTTTATGGTAAAGGATATTTCCAAAATGTTCATTACAGGACCCGATGTAGTAAAAACCGTCATTAATGAAGAGGTGTCCGTGGAAGAATTAGGAGGTGCCCGGGTACATGCCAAAAAGAGCGGGGTATCTCACTTTACATATGATTCGGAAAAGGAATGCCTGATGGGAGTACGCAAGCTTTTAGCTTATCTGCCGGGAAACAATGAGGAAAAAAGCCCCGTTATCCTTCCGGTAACGGAGAAGGAACCGTTATTTTTAAAGGTAAACAGGGTGCTGCATAAGCTGCCGTTTAAAAAGGGCGGTGTACAGGAAAAAGAGGAAAACCCCTGTGAAAAAATTAAGAGCATTGTACCGGATAACGCAAGAGTGGCTTATGATGTAAAGGATGTAATTGATTGTATTATAGATACGGGAAGCTTTTTTGAGGTACAGAGGGATTTCGCACCCAACGCGGTAATAGGGTTCGGAAGAATGAGCGGTGCCTGTACGGGCTTTGTAGCAAATCAGCCCAAGCAGCTGTGCGGCTCACTTGACTATCATGCATCCGACAAAATCGCACGGTTTATCAGGTTCTGTGATTGCTTTAATATTCCGCTTATTACGCTTGTGGATGTTCCGGCCTTTTTGCCGGGTACGGCGCAGGAGCATAACGGCATTATCAGGCATGGAGCAAAGATACTGTATGCCTATTCGGAAGCGACAGTGCCTAAGATTACCGTGATTATGCGTAAGGCTTACGGAGGTGCATACATTGCCATGAATTCCAAGGAAATGGGCGCAGATGCGGTATATGCCTGGCCTATTGCGGAAATCGCAGTTATGGGAGCGGAAGGCGCAGTAAACATTGCTTTTAAGCGGAAAATCAAAGCGGCGCCAAATCCGGAAGGCATGCGGGAGCAGTGTAAAAAGGAGTATGAGGAGCGGTTTTTAAACCCCTACGTTGCATCTGCCAGAGGTTATGTGAATGAGGTAATCAAACCGGAGGAAACAAGGGAACGGCTGCTTACAGCCCTGAAAGCCTTAGAGAACAAGAAAACAGCTCCTGTCAAAAAGAAACATGGAAATATACCGTTGTAGCAGAAGGGCGTTTAGAAACAGGACTATAACGGCATAACGGCATAACGGCATAACGGTATAAAAGAATAAAAGTATAAAAGCAAAAAAGCAAAAAACAAAAAACAAAAAACAAAAAAGCATCTATAGGGTTTCCTGTAGATGCTTTTTAACAATAGCGGTTAAACATCATGCCGCTGTAGGCACTGGTAATATAGGGGCTTGTGAAATTGTGACCCGGGTTTTTGTAGGCAACAATCGTACGGTTTACATATTGCATGGGATTTAAGGATACCTGAGAGGCTTTTTGCACCAGAGAGCCTGCAAATCCTTTTAATGCATGATAGGAAAAGGTGCCATCGGAGGCAGAGACCGATTCCTTTAACAGATTGTCGTCTATGGCAATTGTATTGTCTGCCTGAATATGCAAACCCATGCCTTCCATTTCGTTTTTGTATTGTCTGGCAATACGCCCCATTTCTCCGGAGAGCCGGCCACTTAAGGGCTGGCTGCTGCTGTAGGTGTCTGCGGTGCTTACAAAGGAATTGTAGCTGCCGATAAGGGTACTTATATTGTCGGTAAGGGATTCCACATCGGTTTTGAGCCCGATGGTTACACTTTCTTCCGGCTTGTTTACTGCTTTTAATTCCACTTCAAACATTTTCCCGATGGTAAAGGTGTTGGAAGCGGTGCTGCGTTCTTCTCCGTTTAACAGGAAAGAGGAATTGGCGGGCTGCCGGGAAATATAGCCCAGTCCAAAATATGCTGCAGCGCCGGTCTGCTTGCCCGTATGGTCATCGGTAATGTGGAAAATCCGGTCCTTTCCGTCAGGAAGCCCGGTGGCGGTGGAGGTAAGGCGGATGGAACTGCGGGCATCGCCTTCATCCAGACGGGCATTTATGCCGATATGTGCATTGTTAATCAGGCGTACCAGCCGTTCCTGCACGTCCTTGTTGGTATCTTCCGCATTTATATTAAACTGGAACTCATAATTTAAGTCATTGATGGAAACATCAAAGGAATAGGTATCTGCCGGCAGATTTACAGGCCCTTCTGCCAAATAAGCGCCCATATTTTCCTGAGAGGAAGCGAGGCTGTTTACTGTAAGCTCCAAGGTAGGAACCGGAGCTTCGTTTTTGGGGTCACCTACAAAAACGGCGGCAGCAATTTCCGTATCGGAAGAGTAAGCGGTCTTTTTGGCAAGGGATGAACCTGTATCCAAGCCGCCTAAGGAAGCAACGGCATTGTGGAGCATTCTGGCGTTTTCCTTTAGACTGACAGCATATTCCTGTGTTTCCCGGTTGTTTGTGTCAAGGTACCAGGGGGCTTCTTTATTCATTTTTACAATGGTGTTGTAGATATTCCGAAGCTCACTCTTTTTATGCGTATCATACTGCGTAGCGCTTTTGGGCGCATAAGTAGTGAGATAATGATTATAGACATTTGTCAAAATAGCATTGCTCAATGAAACCCCTCCTTTCTTCCTTGAAATAATCTGCGAACCGTTTACGCCAAAATCCGTTGTGGCGGCAGATGATACTTTACGGTACGCACATAAGGGCACAAAAAACCTATTTTCATAAATACATTGTAGCACTTTGAAATGAAGGAGGCAAGCATTTTGCAGGCAGAGAAGCAAAAAATGTGAAAAATGATACATGCAATATGAAGAAAAACATTGACGTAAGGGGCATAAGTGTGTTATAGTGGCTAAGCGAGATGAGATTTAGGTCTTTTTTTTATGCATATTTTTATTTATAGAAAAGCGCGTGGAGGTGGAAAGATGCGTACTAAGATTACATTGGCATGTACAGAATGCAAACAGCGTAATTACAACACTACGAAGGATAAAAAGACACATCCTGACAGAATGGAAACCAAGAAATATTGTAGATTCTGCAAGACTCATACAATGCACAAAGAGACCAAATAAATTTGGCCCGGAAG
The DNA here is from genome assembly GCA_900551115.1 of uncultured Lachnospiraceae bacterium. Taxonomy (GTDB): domain Bacteria; phylum Bacillota; class Clostridia; order Lachnospirales; family Lachnospiraceae; genus Acetatifactor. The sequence goes on along the minus strand of URUY01000006.1, from coordinate 29,991 downwards.
GAGAGACGATGGCAGATTCAGCAGAAAAGGCAAAGAAGCAGAGCTTCTTTAAGAATGTTCAGATTGAACTGAAAAAAATTTCGTGGCCTGATAAGAAAACCATGTTCAAACAGTCCGTTGCAGTTGTTGCAATTTCAGTAGTTGCAGGAGTCATTATTGCCATCATTGATTTTGTGGCTCTGAATGGCGTAAACTTCTTAACATCATTATAGAGCGAGGGTGATTGAATGGCAGAGGCAAATTGGTATGTAGTGCATACATACTCAGGATACGAAAACAAGGTCAAAGCCAATATTGAGAAGACAATCGAAAACAACAAGCATCTTGCCGAGGAAATCCTGGAAGTGAGGGTTCCCATGCAGGACGTTGTAGAGATGAAGAACGGCGCCAAGAAGACGGTTCAGAAAAAAATGTTTCCCGGCTATGTTCTGATTAATATGGTGATGAATGATGATACCTGGTATGTTGTCCGTAACACCAGAGGTGTGACCGGATTTGTTGGTCCGGGAAGTAAACCGGTGCCGCTTACAGAAGCAGAGATGAAGCCTTTGGGCATTAAGATGGAAAATGTTTCCATAGACTTTGGCGAAGGCGACAGCATTGCTGTTGTAGCCGGCGTTTGGAAAGATACCGTTGGTGTTGTACAGAAACTGGATTATGGTAAGCAGACCGCTACCATCAATGTGGAGCTGTTCGGCAGGGAGACACCTGTCGAAATCAGTTTTGCAGAAGTAAGAAAACTTTAAAATCGGTATTCTCCGGTTTTCTGCGGGCGAGAGCGTGCAGTGTCCGGATAATATAGGCAACAAGGAAAAGTGTGCTTTTACGGAAGCACACAGTGGGAGTGTTGACACACGCCAGATTACCACATTATAGGAGGTGCCATTATGGCAAAGAAAGTTACAGGATATATTAAGTTACAGATTCCTGCCGGCAAAGCAACCCCGGCTCCACCAGTTGGTCCTGCACTTGGACAGCATGGTGTAAACATCGTTGAATTTACAAAACAGTTCAACGCAAGAACAGCAGACAAAGGTGATTTAATCATCCCTGTTGTAATTACCGTATATGCAGACAGAAGCTTCAGCTTTGTTACAAAGACTCCGCCTGCTGCAGTACTGTTGAAGAAAGCATGTAATTTGAAATCAGGTTCAGGCGTACCTAACAAGACCAAGGTAGCTACCATCTCCAAGGCAAAGGTTCAGGAAATCGCTGAAATGAAGATGCCGGATTTGAATGCTGCAAGCATTGAAGCAGCTATCAGCATGATTGCCGGAACAGCAAGAAGCATGGGTATTGTAGTAGAAGATTAACTGTAAACAGAATTGGGAGACAAGTAATTGTCGTTAGAACCATAGGAGGATTTAATAATGAAGCATGGTAAAAAATACAGCGAGGCTGCAAAGTTGGTAGACCGCGCAACATTTTATGAAGCAGCAGATGCAATCGCACTGGTAAAAAAGACTGCAACTGCAAAATTTGACGAGACAGTGGAAGCGCATATCAGAACAGGCTGTGACGGACGTCATGCTGAACAGCAGATCCGTGGTGCGGTAGTTCTTCCTAACGGAACCGGTAAAGCTGTAAAGGTACTGGTTTTTGCAAAGGGCGATAAGGTAGCGGAAGCAGAAGCAGCCGGTGCAGATTATGTAGGCGGCGAGGAGCTTGTTCCGAGAATCCAGAACGATGGCTTCCTTGATTTTGATGTAGTTGTAGCAACTCCGGATATGATGGGTGTTGTCGGACGTCTTGGTAAGGTTCTTGGACCTAAAGGCTTAATGCCTAACCCTAAGGCCGGCACCGTAACCATGGATGTTACCAAAGCTATCAATGATATCAAAGCCGGTAAGATTGAATACAGACTGGATAAGGCTAACATTATCCATGTTCCTTTGGGAAAAGCTTCTTTTGAAGAAGAAAAGCTCATAGAAAACTTCAATGCGCTTATGGATGCTATTGTAAAGGCAAAACCTTCCGCATTAAAGGGACAGTATTTAAAGAGCATTACGCTCACATCCACCATGGGCCCGGGCGTAAAGGTAAGTGTTGCAAAGTTCTAAGAACAGGATTCCGTAGGGAATCTGGTGAAAAGGTTTCTCTGAGAGGAGAGGCCTTTTCTTGATTTGCAGGAAAGAATAAAGGTTAATATTCAAGGTAAACGCAACGGGAAAGAATAAAAAGTGAAAAACATATTGACACCATGTAGTGAGTGTGGTATATTATCAAAGGTTATAAACCATGCCGAAGACAGTAGGTCCCGGGCATTGCAGGATACCGATGCATGCGCAAGCGCGCGTGTGTCAGATTGCCGGTAATGTCACAGCGGGGTAAGAGAAAGCGCCTACCGAGGAAAGAGTTTTGCTTTAAGACTTTTTGCCTTCCGTCTTTCGGGAGGCTTTTCTTATATGAGCAGGTTCGCCCGCTCGATAGAACTCCTTTCGGCAGGGAGCAATCCCACAATATTCTATAAGGAGGTAAATGAAATGGCAAAGGTTGAATTGAAACAGCCTGTTGTACAGGAAATTTCCGAGCGCATTAAAGACGCACAGTCTGTTGTGCTGGTTGACCACAGAGGTCTTACTGTAGAGCAGGATACTCAGCTTCGTTGTGCATTACGTGAAGCCGGAGTAACCTACAAGGTTTACAAGAACACCATGATGAACTTTGCGTTCAAGGGTACAGATTTTGAAGGACTTTCCGAATATCTTGAAGGCCCCAGCGCAATGGCAGTATCTACTACAGATGCAACAGCACCTGCAAGAATACTGGCTAAGTTCGCTAAGACAGCTAATAAGCTGGAAATCAAGGGCGGTGTTGTTGAGGGAACCTTATATGATGCAGCCGGTATCGGAGCTATCGCAAGCATCCCTTCCAGAGAGGAACTTATTTCCAAACTGCTTGGCAGCTTACAGTCTCCTATTACCAACTTTGCACGTGTTATGAATCAGCTTGCAGAAAAAGGCGGCGCATCCGCATGTGAAGCACCTGCAGCAGAGGAAGCACCTGTAGAGACCGCAGCAGAAGAAGCACCCGCTGAAGCTGCTACAGAAGCTTAAGTGATTTTAAGATTTAGAAACAAATGGAACAAAGTAAACATATCAAACAAATTTGGAGGTAAATGAAATGGCTAAATTAACAGCTCAGGAACTCATTGATGCAATCAAAGAGTTAACCGTATTAGAATTAAATGACTTAGTAAAAGCTTGTGAGGAAGAATTCGGCGTATCTGCAGCAGCAGGCGTTGTAGTTGCAGCAGCAGGTGCTGGCGCAGGAGAAGCAGCAGAAGAGAAGACCGAGTTCAATGTAGAACTTACTGAAGTTGGTGCTGAAAAGGTTAAGGTTATCAAGGTTGTTCGTGAAATCACCGGCCTTGGCTTAAAGGAAGCTAAAGACCTTGTTGACGGCGCACCTAAGATGGTAAAGGAAGGCGCTTCCAAGGAAGAGTCCGAAGATATCAAGAAGAAGCTGGAAGAAGTTGGCGCAAAGGTTACCTTAAAGTAATTACTGCGGCAGACAGATTTAACAAGAATGTAAAAAACGTTGTAAGGCGTCAGGTCTTACAGCGTTTTTTACTTAACTATTTTCTTTTATCTAAATTATTTCTACAAAATCTAAAATTTTTCTTGACTGGTTTTCCAATTTGTAGTAATATGGATGATGCACTATTGTGGTGTGTTATGTCTATTTTGAGTATCAGACACTGGCATAATAGCGTTAATATCATATAAGAACGGGGTGAAATGTCAATGGAAAAGAACAGAATACGTCCTATTGCCGCAGGCAAGAACATGCGTATGAGTTATTCACGACAAAAAGAGGTTTTGGAGATGCCCAACCTGATTGAGGTCCAAAAGGATTCCTATCAGTGGTTTTTAAGCGAAGGCTTAAAAGAGGTATTTGATGATATATCTCCGATTGCGGATTACAGCGGCTCTTTAAGTCTTGAGTTTGTAGACTTCGAGATGTGTGAAGACGATGTGAAATATTCTATTGAGGAATGTAAGGAAAGAGATGCCACCTATGCGGCACCGCTTAAGGTAAAGGTTCGTCTTTATAATAAAGAAAAAGAAGAAATCAGCGAGCATGAAATCTTTATGGGCGACCTTCCGCTTATGACAGCAACCGGTACCTTCGTCATCAATGGAGCAGAACGTGTTATCGTAAGCCAGCTTGTTCGTTCTCCGGGCATTTATTATGCCATCGGACACGACAAAATCGGTAAGAAACTGTTCTCCTGTACCGTAATTCCTAACCGTGGTGCGTGGCTGGAATATGAAACGGATTCCAACGATGTTTTCTACGTTCGTGTGGACAGGACAAGAAAGGTTCCCATTACTGTTTTAATCAGGGCGCTGGGCATTGGCACCAATGATGAAATCAGAGAAGTTTTTGGTGATGAACCCAAGATTGAAGCGAGCTTTGCAAAGGACACTGCTGAGAATTATCAGGAGGGTCTGTTAGAGTTATATAAAAAAATCCGTCCGGGTGAGCCTCTCAGCGTAGAAAGTGCGGAGAGTCTTATCAATGCAATGTTCTTTGACCCCAGAAGATATGATTTGGCAAAAGTCGGCAGATATAAATTCAATAAGAAGCTGGCGCTGAAAAACAGAATCAGACATCAGATTCTGGCAGCGGACGCAGTGGATCCTTCCACAGGTGAAGTGATTGCAGCAGCCGGAACAAAGGTTACGGCAGAGCTGGCAGATGAAATCCAGAATGCGGCAGTGCCTTTTGTATATATTCAGACAGAGGAAAGAAACGTAAAGGTTCTTTCCAATATGATGGTGGATATCCGTCATTTTGTGGACTGCAATCCCAAGGAACTGGGTGTTACCGAGCTTGTTTATTATCCTGTTCTTAATCAGATTTTAGAGGAGTTTGCAGATGATGCAGAGGCTCTGGCAGAGGCGATTAAGAAAAATGTACATGAACTTGTACCGAAACATATTACCAAGGAAGATATTTTTGCTTCCATTAATTATAATATCCATTTGGAATACGGTCTGGGCAATGATGACGATATTGACCATTTGGGCAACAGACGTATCCGTGCGGTAGGAGAGCTGTTGCAGAACCAGTACCGTATCGGTTTGTCCAGAATGGAAAGAGTAGTCAGAGAAAGAATGACTACCCATGACGCAGAGGATATTTCTCCCCAGTCCCTTATTAACATTAAGCCTGTAACGGCTGCTGTTAAGGAATTTTTCGGTTCCTCACAGCTGTCACAGTTCATGGATCAGAACAACCCTCTGGGTGAGCTGACCCACAAGAGACGTTTATCCGCATTGGGCCCCGGCGGTCTGTCAAGAGACCGTGCCGGATTCGAGGTTCGTGACGTACACTATTCCCACTACGGAAGAATGTGTCCTATCGAGACCCCCGAAGGTCCCAACATCGGTCTGATTAACTCCCTTGCAAGCTATGCAAGGATTAATGAATATGGTTTTGTAGAGGCGCCTTACCGTAAGATTGACAAGACGGACCCGGCAAATCCCCGTGTTACCGAGGAAGTTGTTTATATGACGGCGGATGAAGAAGACAATTACCATGTAGCGCAGGCAAATGAAGCGCTGGATGCAGAAGGCTACTTCATCAGAAATTCCGTATCAGGCCGTTACCGTGAGGAAACACAGGAATATCCCAAGGCTATGTTTGATTATATGGACGTATCCCCGAAGATGGTATTCTCTGTTGCAACCGCACTCATTCCTTTCCTGGAAAATGATGATGCGAACCGTGCGCTGATGGGTTCCAACATGCAGCGTCAGGCAGTACCCCTTTTAGCAACGGAAGCACCTGTAGTAGGAACCGGTATGGAGCCTAAGGTAGCTGTTGACTCCGGCGTATGTATGGTGGCTAAGAAAGCCGGTACAGTTGATTATGTATCTTCCAAGCTGATAAAGCTTACCTATGATGATGGTGAAAAAGAAGAGTTTCATCTGACCAAGTTTACACGAAGCAACCAGTCCAACTGCTACAATCAGAAGCCTATTGTATTTAAGGGCGACCACGTGGCACAGGGGCAGGTTATTGCAGACGGTCCTTCCACCTCATTGGGTGAGCTGGCACTTGGTAAAAACCCGCTTATCGGTTTTATGACCTGGGAAGGCTACAATTACGAGGATGCGGTACTGTTAAGTGAAAGACTGGTACAGGAGGACGTTTATACCTCCGTACACATTGAAGAATATGAGGCAGAAGCGCGTGATACCAAGTTGGGACCCGAGGAAATTACCCGTGACGTTCCCGGCGTTGGTGATGATGCCTTAAAGGATTTGGACGACAGAGGAATTATCCGTATCGGCGCAGAGGTTCGTGCCGGTGATATTCTTGTCGGTAAAGTAACTCCTAAGGGAGAGACGGAGCTTACCGCAGAGGAAAGACTGCTTCGCGCTATTTTCGGTGAAAAAGCAAGAGAGGTAAGAGATACTTCCTTAAAGGTGCCTCACGGCGAATATGGTATTGTTGTGGATGCCAAAGTATTTACCAGAGAGAACAGTGACGAGCTGTCTCCGGGTGTAAATCAGGCAGTGCGTATTTATATTGCACAGAAGAGAAAGATTTCCGTAGGTGATAAGATGGCAGGACGTCACGGTAACAAGGGCGTTGTTTCCCGCGTGCTTCCTGTTGAAGATATGCCTTACCTGCCTAACGGACGTCCTCTTGATATCGTGCTTAATCCTTTGGGCGTGCCTTCCCGTATGAACATTGGACAGGTACTTGAAATCCACCTTTCTCTGGCTGCGAAGGCCCTCGGCTTCAACGTAGCAACACCTGTATTTGACGGTGCAAATGAGTTGGATATTATGGATACCTTGGATTTGGCGAATGATTATGTAAATCTTTCCTGGGAAGAATTTGAGAAAAAGCATGGTGAAGAGCTGCTTCCGGAGGTGCTTCAGTATTTATCCGATAACAGAGAACACAGAAAGCTTTGGAAGGGAGTTCCTCTTTCCCGTGACGGTAAGGTGAGACTGCGCGACGGACGTAGCGGCGAGTATTTTGACAGTCCGGTTACTATCGGTCATATGCATTATTTGAAGCTTCATCATTTGGTAGACGACAAGATTCATGCACGTTCTACCGGACCGTACTCCCTGGTAACACAGCAGCCTCTTGGCGGTAAAGCGCAGTTCGGCGGCCAGCGTTTCGGAGAGATGGAAGTTTGGGCTCTTGAAGCATATGGCGCATCCTATACCCTTCAGGAAATCCTGACAGTGAAGTCCGATGATGTTGTAGGACGTGTCAAGACTTATGAAGCAATCATCAAAGGCGATAATATCCCTGAACCCGGCATTCCGGAATCCTTCAAGGTATTGCTCAAAGAGTTACAGGCTCTCGGTTTGGATGTCCGTGTACTGCGTGAGGACAGGACAGAAGTCGAAATCATGGAAACCGTTGATTACGGCGACACGGATTACCGTTATGAAATCGAAGGCGACAGAAAAGACTACGGTGATTACGAGAAAGATTCTTTAGGTGAATTAGGTTATCAGCAGCAGGAATTTGACGAAGAAGGCGAACTGATAAGTGCAGATGATGATGATTTTGCAGAAGAATTTGAAGAAGAAGCTTTCGTAGGCGAAGAAGACAAATTCTAAAATAGACTTTAGCATGGAAGGGAGTGCCATAGATGTCAGAAACAAAAAATGAAGTGTATCAGCCCATGACATTTGATGCCATTAAAATCGGTCTGGCTTCACCGGAAAAGATTCGCGAATGGTCCAGAGGCGAAGTATTAAAGCCCGAAACCATCAATTACAGAACCTTAAAGCCTGAAAGAGACGGCTTGTTCTGCGAAAAGATTTTCGGACCGAGCAAGGACTGGGAATGTCATTGCGGTAAATATAAGAAAATCAGATATAAAGGCGTTGTCTGCGACAGGTGTGGTGTTGAAGTAACCAAAGCCAGCGTGCGTAGAGAGCGTATGGGACATATTGAGCTTGCAGCTCCTGTCTCCCATATCTGGTATTTCAAGGGTATCCCCAGCCGTATGGGACTTATCCTGGACTTGTCTCCCAGAGTACTGGAGAAGGTACTTTACTTTGCATCCTATATCGTACTGGATGCAGGTGAGTCCAATTTGGAATATAAGCAGATACTTTCCGAAAAGGAATATCAGGATGCCCGTGAAATATGGGGCAATAAATTCCGTGTAGGCATGGGTGCAGAAGCCATTAAAGAGCTTTTGCAGGCTATTGATTTGGAAAAGGAAGCAGTAGAGCTTAAGACCGGTTTAAAGGAATCTACCGGTCAGAAGCGTGCCCGCATCATTAAGAGACTGGAGGTTGTAGAAGCCTTCAGAGGCTCAGGCAACCAGCCGGAGTGGATGATTATGGATGTAATTCCGGTCATTCCCCCCGATTTGCGTCCTATGGTTCAGCTTGACGGCGGACGTTTTGCAACCTCTGACTTAAATGATTTATACAGAAGAATTATCAACAGAAACAACCGTTTAAAGAGACTGCTTGAGCTGGGCGCTCCCGATATCATTGTCCGCAATGAAAAGAGAATGCTTCAGGAAGCTGTAGATGCTTTGATTGATAACGGCAGACGAGGACGTCCTGTTACCGGCCCCGGCAACAGAGCATTAAAGTCTCTGTCTGATATGTTAAAGGGTAAATCCGGACGTTTCCGTCAGAACCTGTTAGGTAAGCGTGTAGACTATTCCGGACGTTCCGTTATCGTGGTCGGACCTGAACTCAAGATTTATCAGTGCGGTCTGCCCAAGGAAATGGCTATCGAGCTGTTCAAGCCTTTCGTTATGAAAGAGCTTGTGGCAAGAGGCATCAGCCAGAACATTAAAAATGCAAAGAAGCTGGTGGAGAGACTGGACGCCAGCGTATGGGATGTGCTTGAGGAGGTTATCAAAGAGCATCCGGTTATGTTAAACCGTGCGCCTACCCTGCACAGACTGGGTATTCAGGCATTTGAGCCTATTCTGGTAGAGGGTAAGGCTATTAAGCTGCACCCGCTGGTTTGTACCGCTTTTAATGCGGACTTCGATGGTGACCAGATGGCTGTGCATCTTCCTCTTTCGGTAGAAGCACAGGCAGAGTGCCGTTTCCTGCTGCTCTCACCCAACAACCTGTTAAAGCCCTCTGACGGCGGTCCTGTAGCGGTTCCGACACAGGATATGGTACTTGGTATCTATTATCTGACACAGGAGAGACCGGGAGCAAAGGGCGAAGGCAAGTTCTTCAAGAATGTAAACGAAGCTATTTTGGCATATGAAAATCAGGTTATTACCCTGCAGTCCCGCATCAAGGTAAGAGTTACCAAGAAGAATGAGGCAGGCGAGGAAGTAGTCGGTAATGTAGAATCTACACTGGGACGCTTTATCTTCAATGAAGTGCTGCCGCAGGATTTGGGTTTTGTAGACAGAAGCAATCCCGAAGAGTTCTTAAAGCTTGAAGTAGATTTCCATGTAGGCAAGAAGCAGTTAAAGCAGATTTTGGAAAAGGTTATCAATACCCATGGTGCATTCAAGAATGCAGAGGTACTTGACTATATCAAGGCAATGGGTTACAAATATTCTACCAGAGCAGCAATGACCGTATCTATTTCCGATATGACCGTTCCGGCTGAAAAGCCCGAGCTGCTTGCACAGGCACAGGCAACGGTAGATAAGATTTCCACAAACTTCAGACGTGGTCTTATCACGGAAGAGGAAAGATACCGTGCGGTAGTGGAAACCTGGAATGAAACCGATAAGGAACTGACCGATAAGCTGATTGGCGGCCTGGATAAGTACAACAACATCTTCATGATGGCAGACTCCGGTGCCCGTGGTTCCAACCAGCAGATTAAACAGCTTGCGGGTATGCGTGGTCTGATGGCGGATACAACCGGTAGGACTATCGAGCTGCCCATCAAGTCAAACTTCCGTGAAGGTCTGGACGTACTGGAATACTTTATGTCCGCACACGGTGCCCGTAAAGGTCTTTCCGATACCGCTCTTCGTACGGCTGACTCCGGTTACCTGACCAGACGTATGGTTGACGTATCTCAGGAGCTTTCCATCAGGGAAATTGACTGCAGCGAAGGAAAGAGTGACATTCCCGGCATGTATGTAAAAGCATTCATGGACGGTAAAGAGACCATCGAAGGCTTAAAGGATAGAATTATGGGCCGTTTTGCCTGTGAAGATATCTACGATAAAGACGGCAATATGATTGTAAAACACAATCATATGATTACACCCAGCCGTGCGGCAAAGATTCTGAGTGTCGGCGTAAATGCACAGGGTGAGCCCATTGAAGAAGTAAAGATTCGTACTATTTTAACCTGCCGTTCCCATAACGGAATCTGCGCTAAGTGTTACGGTGCCAACATGGCAACCGGTGAAGCCGTACAGGTCGGCGAAGCAGTCGGTATTATTGCGGCACAGTCCATCGGTGAACCCGGTACACAGCTTACCATGCGTACCTTCCATACAGGCGGTGTTGCCGGTGACGATATTACACAGGGTCTTCCCCGTGTTGAAGAGCTTTTTGAAGCAAGAAAGCCCAAGGGTCTTGCGATTATCGCAGAATTCGGCGGCAAGGTGGAAATCCGCGATACCAAGAAAAAGCGTGAGGTTGTAGTGAATAATGAGGAAACCGGAGAAAGCAAGGCATATCTGATTCCTTATGGTTCCCGTATTAAGGTAATGGACGGACAGGTGCTTGAGGCCGGTGATGAACTGACTGAAGGTAGTGTAAATCCTCATGACCTGTTAAAGATTAAAGGCATCCGTGCCGTACAGGATTACATGATTCGCGAAGTACAGCGTGTATATCGCCTGCAGGGTGTTGATATTGCCGATAAGCATATTGAAGTTATTGTTCGTCAGATGTTAAAGAAGATCCGTATCGAAAATAACGGTGATACAGAGTTCTTACCCGGCACGCTTGTAGATGTTTTGGATTTTGAAGAAATGAACGAACAGCTTATAGCAGAAGGCAAGGAACCCGCAGACGGTAAGCAGGTAATGTTAGGTATTACGAAGGCGGCGCTTGCAACCAACTCCTTCCTGTCGGCTGCATCCTTCCAGGAGACCACAAAGGTTCTGACGGAAGCTGCAATCAAGGGCAAGATTGACCCGTTAATCGGTCTTAAGGAAAATGTTATCATTGGTAAGCTGATTCCTGTAGGTACCGGTATGAAGAGATACTGCTCCACCCATTTAAGTACGGATGATGTCAATGAAATTCTGACCGGAGACGAAGCAGACTTTGACTTTGAAACCGAAAGCAATTTTGCTGATGAAGCAGAGCCTGAAATGCTGGTGGAAGAAACAGAGACAGTATTGACAGAAGAGTAAGCGATTCAGAAAAAGTACAATTCAAAAAAAGTACGATTCAGAAAAAGAGCAATAAACAAGTAATATGAGAGGGCATCCGAAAGCCTGCCGTTTGTGCGGAATGGCTTTTGGGATGCCCTTACTTTATGACATTCAGGGTACTTTCATAGTCCTGCTCACCTGTAATAATCACCTGCCAGGATTTGATGCTGTAGAAGGTATCGGCAGGAGAATAAGGATATTCGATAGAAACAACCACCTCCAGGGCCTGCAAATCGGATAAGGGTATGACAAAGGATTTGCTGCGCCCTGCTGTTTCAAAATAAGCTTCTTGTGAAGAAGAGGCTGCATAGATTGCAGAGAGAGTCTCATCCAGCTTGGCGAGAGCCTCTTCGGCCTGATTGGCGGCTTCATAGTAAACGGCAGTGCGATCCAATATTTTTTTACTGAGCTTGAAATCGGCGTTGGCACTGACAATGGAAAGTGTGGCAAAGGAAACCAGACAGAGGATGACAAAAATCACAAGTATGGAGGAAGAGCCGATTCCGGTGCTGAAGGAAAGCTTAGAGGAATGAAAAGAGCTTTTTTTAGTCATGGACATTTCCTCCTTCCATGGCAGGATGATAGGACAGCGGCAGAAAGTAAAAAACCTCATTGTTTTTGGACAGGCTGATTTCTGCGGCAGACAGAAGTGTTGCCGCGTCATATCCTTTGTCGGAAAGAGATACTATGTAGGTAATATCATTCTGCGTCTGATTCCATTTACTGTCAAAGTAAAGATGCAGATTCCTTCCGTCATTAGAAAGGTATACATATCCTTTGCTGTCACTGTCATAATCTGCTGAAAGCTGTGTATAGATTTTAAGCATATCTCCGTCATAAGCCCGCCACAGCTCTGCAAGGTTCTGCGTCCACATGACGGTCTGATTCTGCTCCGTTGTTTTGACGTTTAAAAGGTGCGCCTTTACGAAAAGCTGGATACAGGCGGCGCTTGTCAGAGAAAAAAACAATATGGAAATAATAAGCTCCATTAAAAAAAGGCTGGATTTGGATGATTTCATATAAATCCTCTTTTCTGAGTGGTAAACTCTTTTAGGAATAATCTGACCGGAGTGCGGTATAAAGTGTGATGGGACTGCCGCTGCCGGTATCTAAAATCAGTTTGATAAATCTGTCTGCGGATGCCTCTACGTTAAAGGACGAAAGGGCGATAATATTCTGTCCGGCAGACAGGATATTATTGCCGGCAAAAGTACCTTTTCGGACATATAGCTCCTTTAAGTAGCCGTCATAGTAGTAGAGATAGGTGCAATATTCCTGATTGTCCGTCCGTTCGGTCAGGATAAGGGCAGGAACGCCGTCCAGTTCTCCGGCGGTTACGGCGTCGAAGGTGTCATTCTGCCGTATTTTTTCTGTGATATAGGAATAAACTGTCCGTTCCGTAAAATTATTGTCCATACTGGCAACGGTCTGCTTATAGATATTGGCGCCTAAGGTAACCAGCATTAAAGCCGAAGCGGCAAATACGCCGAAAAGCGCCAGTACAAAAAGGACATCCACAATATGTCGCCCTGTTTCTTTGGGATTTCGTCTCATTGGGAACCTCCTGTTCTGTTAAGAATGGTGACATCCGGCATAATATTGGCGCCGATGGGCTGATAATCCACGTAGAAAAGCTCCTCATTATAAATAAGCCCGTAATGGTCCTTTATGTACTGCAGGCTGGGCGGATAGGCACCTTCAACGGCATAGCACTGGGTAATGCTCCGGCTAAGAGCCGTTTCCAGGCTTTCTCTCTGTTTGTCCGTTGCCGTATCGGAAACGGAACGGATGCCGCCGTAAAAGAGGACAAAAAGCATAAGAAAAGCGGCAAAAGGAAGCAGATAAGCAAGCTTTGCAAAGGGATTTTTTCTGTTTCGTTCAAAACGGTTTCTGTATACACTCATAGTTTTGTCTCCGAATAAATCAGGCTTTTATCCGATGCTGGACATAATCCCCATAAGAGGAAAAATAACGGACAAAAGAATCAGGCCTACAATGACAGAAAGGATGATAACCAAAGTGGGCTCCAAAATTGAAATAATAGAGCGGATTTTCTGCTCTGTTTCACGGTCATAATTATCGGCAATCTTCTGCATCACTACGTCTATGGAGCCGGTACGGAAGCCAACGGCAACCATACGGGAATAGAGGTTACTGAAGATACCGGAGCCGGTCAGGGCTTCTGCAAAATTAGCTCCGTCTTTAATTGCTTTTTTGCAGGAAGCTATTTTTTCCTGCATACCCTTATGCTCTGTCAGCTCAGATACCATATCCAGACTGGAAAAGGTATCCATACCGCTGCTTATGGTAAGTGCCATACCGTTTGCAAAGCGCCCGGCAGCCAGTTTTTCATAAAAACCTTTAGTAAGGGGGAGTGCAGAAAGAATACGCCTTGTAAGTCTGCGCCCCTTTTTTGTTTTGACGGATAGAAAGTAAAGCAGTACAAAAACAGCCAGAACAATAACAAATATCAGGGAATAACGGTTTAAAGAATTGCCGAGATTTAAAAGGGTGGCGGAAATACCGGTCATTTCACTGCCAAGCTGTATAAATACCTGATTAAATATAGGCATGACCTTCCCAAGCAGGACAAAGATAACCAACAGCATAATACCTATCATAATGAAAGGATAGCTGACGGCGCTTCGGATGCTGTCTGAAATGGATTCCTCCCGCTCATAGTAGTCGGCAAGGGACTGCATGACATCATCAAGATTGCCGGATTCCTCACCGATGGCAATCATGTGCAGTACATAGTCAGGAAAGACATCTGCCGCTTTTAACGCCTTTGCAAAAGGTTCTCCCTGCCTGCAGGTATAAAGTATTGTTTGGATGATTTCCTTTCCTTCAGCGGTTTTGCTGTCGCTTAAAAGAATGTTCATGCTCTCCGCAGGCGTGATGCCCGCCTGAAAAAGCATGGCAGTCTGACTGCAGAAGGATGCAATTTCCTGATTGGATAATTTTTTCTGACGCATTTGTGTATTCTCCTTAAATATATCAATACATATATTTCACAACGTAATTGGTTCCATCGCCGATAAATTTCTTTAATTCTTTTTCACTGTTGCCGGCAGCAAAGGTCGGATCCATCAGCTTCCAGTTCTGACCGTCAAACTGTACAATACCGTTTACCCAGCCGATGTCGGTAATATAGGTGCTTACCCAGGCATGGTAAACTTCTCCTACATAGCCCACCTCCAGTCTGGTAGGGATGCGCTGGCTTCTTAACATACTTGTCATGACGGCGGCATAATCAAGACAGATGCCGGTTCCGGTTTCTAAAATTTCATCAACATCAGAGGTGTAGCCGCTGGGAACGGTTTCGGCTTTTTCGTAATCATAGGTAATGGATTCAATAATGTAATTGTATACATTGGATACTACGTCCAAATCGGAATCGGCAGACCGGGCAAGCTCTGCGGCTTTGGCTACAGTGCTGCTCTCCGAGTCAAATTTGCAGTATTGGTTCGGATACAGATAAGGACCAAAAGCATTTGTGAGCGTTACATCAATATCAGCAGCCAGACATACGAGATAGCTGGTGCCTGACAGGTTTTCCAAAACAAGGATTTCATAGCTGCCGTCTCCTGCTGAAAGGGGAAAGGCTTCGTAGGTGTCACTGATTAAATTGTAGGTATAGGTAACGGAATCGGCGCCGGTTATACGCAATTTCACTTTGGGGGACGGACCTGTATAGCGAACCATGACATAACCTTCGGCTGCGTTGGAATAGTCAATGGATGCATATTCATTGTGTGTCTCTGCAGTGCCGTCGGCAGTGGGAACAAGGCAGTGCGGTGTATTGTCACGGGAGCCGGCGGGACTGTCTGACGCAACAGCTTCACCGGGTGCAGCAGAGGCATCCGGTTCGGAGGATATACCCGGTTCCGGTAAGGAAACGGTCTCATGGACTGTCTCGTCAACCTTGGCAGAAGAGACAGGCGGGCTATAAGTATCCTGCAAAGGGTTGCCGGGAACGGTAGGGGAATCGGTGCCGCAGCCGCATAAAAAGGCAAGACAGAAAAGATATGAAATTATACGGTAGTTTCCGGTTAATTTTTTCATACAGATAATTATTGTGGAGAAAGCAGCAGATGAAAGGTGGGTGCATTCTCTATGGGAATATAAATGTTGGTTGCAGTTTCGTAATAAGTAAAGTAAATGGTGCCGGTACCTTTATCATAGGAAAGAGGCGCTTCTTTGATGCCGTCTGCGGTTTCCTGATAAGCTTCTGCGTACAGAATGCCGTCCCCTGATAAGGTAAGGCATATTACGCCGTTTTCTATGGAATCAGATAAAAGCGTAACCTTTTCCGGTTGCCTGCTTAAGAAGGCGCTTACGGGTACCACTGCCAACGGCATAAGAAAGGTGATAAGTAAAACCAGGGCCGTCAGGACAAGCAGCCTGTCGTATATGCGGGTATTCAGTTTCCCGCGCAGAACCAGCTTGTCAAAAGGAATGGTATTGGGAGTCTGATTGCAGGCCGCAAATACATTCTGCAGTGTCGCGTTTGCCTGTTCCATATTCATATGATATTTTTTTCTGCTTTTAAATAACATGCGGCTCACCTCCTTATTCTTTCAGCAGCAGCTTTAGGTGTTCCTGACCGGAAGCAATGTAGCGTTTTACACTGCTGCGGCTGATGTCCATTGCTGCGGCGATTTCTTCCAGCTTCAAGCTGTTGTAATAACGCATGGTAAGAACCTGCTTTTCATGAAAGGGCAGGCTGTCCATGGCGTTTCTGAGGCGTACATGCTCATCCTTTTTCTGATAGGAAGATTCGGGATTGGAATCCGGATATTCGTCTTTTAGAAGCTCCAGAATCTCAGAATCAGAAACAGTGCTGCCGGTATTGATTTTTTTGCTTATATCATAGCACACATGAAAAGAGATACGATTAAGCCATGCAATAAAGAGGGTGGGGTCATTTAATTTATCTAAGTTTTTCAGCGCCGATATGTATACCTCCTGCACAGCATCCTGCGCAAGAAAAGCATCCCGCAGATAATGTCTGGCATAGTTGTATATCTTGTTGTAGGTCAGGGCGTATAACTCTGCAAATGCATCGCTGTCGTTTTGTCTGGCCCGTATAACAAGACCGGCTAAATATTGAATGCTGGGTTCGTTCATAATGGTGGCAACCTTTTTGTGGGTATAACGGTGAGGAGCATCAGGGTAGGTGATAGAGCTTGTTGTAGGTTACAGTCAGAAGCTGTGTGAAAGCCTGTACCTGTTCTTCCGCATACAGGGTATAAGCAGAACGAAGCTCTATGGGTGTAGCTGTATGTTCTGCATTATATAAGGAAATGCGGTTTTTTAAGGCTGCCAAGAATCTCTGCATGGTCTGATGGCTGCAGTGATTGATAACCGCAACAAATTCATTACCGCCGTTACGGCCTACAAAGCCGAAGGTATCGCCAATTTCTTCAAAAATAGTGCAGAAGTCCTGAATCATGGTATCGCCCGCCTGATGTCCATGGCTTTCGTTAATTGTTTTCAGGTTGCTTATGGAAAACATGGCGCAGCCGATATCCGTAAGGGATTCAGGAGTCGAATAGGTTCTGAAAACAACATCCAGACTGTGGCGGTTGGGAATGCCGGTCAGCCGGTCCAGGTATGCAGCCTGTGTCAGTGCATGGCTTTCCATGGCAAAGGAACGCAGCTTGAAAAAGTCAAACAGAAGACAAAGCAGATTAAAAATCATGAGTATCCAGGTGATGATGCACAGAATAAAAAGTGCCTTATTGGAATAGATTTGGCTGCTTAAATCGGTATTACAGGCCAATATAAGGAAGAAAGTAAGTTCAATACCCAGTAAAAGACAGAGTTGAATGATTTTCGCAGTACGGAATACTTTGACGAATTTTTGCTCCTGCATATGTTTTCCCTCTTTCACACAAACAATCATATATCGACACAATAGTTTCTTTTATTATAAGGTAGACAGAAAGAAAAAGAAAGGGAAATTTTTTGTTAATTTCCTGAACCTTTTGAAAAAAAACGGAAGTCTTTATATATGTAAGATGAAAGAGATAGAAAAATATGATATGGGCATTTCGCAAATGCCTGATAAAAGCTGGTAATAAGGAAAGCCTGGCGGGAAGGAGTTCTGTATTTGATGAACGGGTTGTGGAAAAGCAGCGTTTTACAGATGTTTGGCACGGTAAATGCAGCGTTGCAGCAGACGGACTACAGAGTGTTTGTAATTGAAGAAGAAGAGGTACCTTTGGCATCCGGAGATATAATCGGCGGACACGGCTTGTTCCCGGTAGCTCTGATTATAATGGCACTGTTGTTTTTCGGAACTCTTTTAACCGTTTATTATCTCAGGTGCAGACAGTACAGATACAGGCTTATGGAGCTTGGTGAAAGCAAAATGGCTTTCTGCGATGGATGGAGATTAAAAAAATTAAAAGAAAAAACTGTCCAGATGGAATGGAATCTGGCAGGGGAAGGAGAGCAGCCGCCGCTTTAGGTGGCTGTTCTTTGCTGTATGGGAAAGGTCTTATCAAGACGGGCTTGTATATATCAGGAAAAAACGGTACAATATGATTTGACAGAACATGAGATTACGGACATATTTTTAAAAGGTGTTCTCAGATTGGAGATTTGTGATGAAGGTATTGGTAACAGGAGTAAAAGGCCAGCTTGGCTATGATGTGGTAAATGAGCTTCAAAAAAGAGGTATGGAGGCAGTGGGCGTGGATATCGAAGAAATGGATATTACGGACGCAGCCGGTGTACACAAGGTAATTACGAAAGCAGCGCCGGACGCAGTTATCCACTGCGCAGCCTATACGGCTGTAGACGCCGCGGAGGATAATATAGAGCTTTGCCGCAGGGTAAATGCAGACGGAACGGCAAATGTTGCAAGGGCCTGTAAGGAACTGGATATCAAGATGATTTACATCAGCACGGACTATGTTTTTGACGGACAGGGGGAAAGACCCTGGGAACCGGATGATGAACGTCACCCCTTAAACGTATACGGACAGACCAAGTACGAAGGAGAGCTTGCGGTACAGAAGGCGCTTGAAAAATATTTTATTGTGCGCATAGCGTGGGTGTTTGGTGTAAACGGAAAGAATTTTGTAAAGACGATGCTGCGGCTTTCTGAAAACAACAGCCGTATTACAGTGGTAAATGACCAGTTTGGCTCGCCTACCTACACCTATGATTTGGCAAGACTGCTTGTGGATATGGTACTTACCGATAAATACGGTATTTATCATGCAACCAATGAAGGCATCTGTACATGGTATGATTTTGCCTGCGAAATTTTCAGACAGGCAGGTATTGAAATGGAAGTGGTGCCGGTTTCTGCAGCAGAATATAAGGCGAAAGCAAAAAGACCTGAAAACAGCCGTATGAATAAGGACAAGCTTGTGCAAAACGGCTTTGAAAGACTGCCCTCCTGGCAGGACGCATTGAAGCGGTATATGGAGATTATCAGGAACTGATCAGGCAGATAACGAAGAATATAAACGAAGAGGCAAAAAAAGCGGCATGGGTGAAAAACCATGCCGCTTTTTGGTTGCCTGTTTGTGCGCTTACAACTGCTGATTCAGATTTTTGACGGAATTTCGCAGCTGTAATCTAGTAGGCAGCATCTGGCTGCTTTCCTCTTTTTTGAAATTAATCATGGAAAACAGCTTGGAGGCGGAAATCATGCCCAGCTCATGGATGGGTACCCGTACGGTGGTAAGGGGCGGTGTAAGCAGGGAAGAAAAATCAAAATCATTGTGCCCTATTACGGAGATATCCTCTGGAATACGCAGATTCATGCTGCGGGCAGCCTTATATACACCCAGTGCTTTTATGTCATCGGTAGCAAAAATGGCGGTAAGACGGCGGTTGGAGCAGAGCAGATTTAGGGCTGCCATATAGGCAGATTCTACGGTGTTACCGCCATCCACATAGCAGTCTTCCAAAATCTCAATTTTCTGTTCCGCAAGGGAATCCTTCAGACCCTGCATGCGGTCTAAAGCCACATAGTGGGTAAGGGGGGCATGGATACAGCCTATGGAAGTGTGCCCCATCCGTATCAGATAGTCGCCGATTTCGTGACAGTCC
This sequence comes from uncultured Lachnospiraceae bacterium, assembly GCA_900551115.1. Lineage (GTDB taxonomy): Bacteria > Bacillota > Clostridia > Lachnospirales > Lachnospiraceae > Acetatifactor. The sequence continues at coordinate 10,592 of URUY01000006.1, read as the reverse complement.
CGATAATTATCCGTATCCACAAAAAGAATATTTTTTGCCGTGATGGCAGGATTGTATTTCCCAATGACTACAATGGGAATATCCATCCCGGAAATAACATCCAGAAATTTGCTGTTAATCCGGTTGCTTAAAAGGACGATTCCCTTGATTTGCTTGCTGTTAATCATAGAAATTGTTTTTTTGATTTCGTTGTCCTCATTGTCGTTAGAATGAAGAATTAAATCGTAATCATTTTGTTCGGCTACCATACCGATAGAACTGATAATGCTGCCGAAGTAAGGATTGTCGGACGCCTGTGTGGAGGAACGGGTAAAGATAATCAGAATGTTATTAAAACCGTTGGAAGAGAGACCGCGGGCAAGCTGGTTCGGAGTATAATCTAATTCTTGCATAACTGATAAAACTCTGGCGCGGGTTTCGGGAAGCACTGCGGGATGATTGTTTAACACTCTTGATACGGTTGACATAGATACGCCTGCTTTTTGAGCCACAAGCTGAATGGTTGGTTTCATGTAAAGTATGCCCCTCCTTGAAAACAATGTCATGTATGTATGAAAAAAATATAACAAATTTTTTGTGCAAAATCAATAAAAATTAATAAATTCTAATAAAACTCTTTACATATCACTGATTGGCAGATATAATGAAACCATGAAAACGCTTCCATGGAAAGAACGACAAAACATAATATTTTTAAAATAATGTATAAAAATATAATATAAAAGACACAAAAATAGTAAAATATAACAAAAAACGCATGAAAACGATACCATAAGGAACGATGAATATGATGAATTGGAAAATGCATCTTACAAATATCTACGGAGAGCAGACGGCGAAAGAATGGATTCCCCGATTGCAGGACAGAATAGAGGCGGCGAAGCTGATTGATAAAGAAAGTCAAAAAGAAAGAAGACAGAACATCATTTTAATCACATACCCGGACCAGATATCTGAGGAGGCCCCCAAGCTGGTTACTTTTGAAAAATTTGCAAAGAATTACCTGAAAGGAATTTTTGATGTCATACATTTTCTTCCTTTTTGTCCTTATTCTTCGGATGACGGATTTTCAGTCATTGATTACAGAAGACTGGATGACGGATTGGGGAACTGGGAAGACTTAGAAAGACTGGCGAAGGATTATACACTGATGTTTGACTTTGTCTGCAACCATGTATCATCAAAGAGCGAGTGGTTTAAGAGATGCCTTCGCGGTGAAGAAAGGTTTGAAGGATACTTTATTGAGGAAAATCCGGCAACTGATATCTCAAAGGTAATCAGACCGAGAACATCGCCGTTACTTACCCCGTTTCCGGTGAATGGGAAAATAAAATATTTCTGGACTACCTTCAGCGATGACCAGATAGATTTGAATTACGGCAATCCACAGGTGTTATATGAGATTATAGATATTTTCCTTTCCTATTTGGAAAAGGGCGGCAGATGGATTCGCCTGGATGCTATCGGCTTTCTGTGGAAGGAAATCGGAACCTCCTGCATGCACCATGAAAAAACGCATGAAATAGTGAAGCTGATGAGAAGCGTGATGGAGGAAGTATGTCAGGAGGGCAGGATTATAACGGAAACCAATGTCCCTCATACAGATAATATTTCCTATTTCGGAAACGGAACGGATGAAAGCCATATGGTTTATCAATTCCCGCTGCCAATGCTGGTGCTGTACAGCTTTTTCAAGCAGGATGCCAGGCTTTTGACGGCATGGGCTGCAGAATTAGAGCTTCCGTCAGACAAAACAGGCTTTTTCAATTTTCTGGCGTCCCATGACGGAATCGGTATCAATCCGATACGAAGCATTGTGCCGGAGGAGGAAATAGAAGCTCTCGTTGCACATCTGCAGGAAAAAAGCGGCGCCTTGATTTCTTACAAGGAGGATCAGGATGGCAGGAAGAGCGCATATGAAGTAAATGTTTCCTATTTTTCGGCGGTAAAAGAGGATTTTGATTTTGCCACGGCAAAACAGAGGTTTCTGATGGCGCATGCGGTACTGTTTGGCATGAAGGGGGATCCGGCTGTTTATATTCATTCCTATCTCGGAACGGAAAATTATACGGAAGGCGTTTTGAAAACGGGAATGAACAGAACCATCAATCGAAGGAAATTTACATATGACGAATTAATGTCGGAGCTGAACAGGAAGGATGGTGAGAGGGAGCAAATAAGAAGCGCGATTGAGAAGCTGATACGAATCAGGAAAGGCTGCGATGCCTTTGATACCCACGCGGCACAGGAGGTGCAGAAGGGTCCTGAGGAAATGTTCTGTTTCATAAGAAGAGGAAAAAGCCGGACTGTACAGTGCCTGTACAATTTTTCCGCCGGTGAAGCAGAAATGGAATGCACGGAAGGAACGGACCTTCTGACAGGAGAAAAAACAAGCCGCAGAGTGGTAACGGAGCCTTACGGATTCCGTTGGATATTAATATAAGGATGTTTGTTTTTATCTGGATAACAGATGAAAACTCATTAATAGAAGGAAAAAAGGTAAGTATTGAAAGGAGAGAGTTATGAGAAAGATGAAGAGATGGCTGGCGGTAATGCTGGCAGCAATGTTTGTGCTAAGCACGGCAGGATGCGGAAACAAAGAAACTGGGCAGGAGGACAATACAACGCCCCAAAGCACCGCGTCAGAAGAAACGCAACAGGGTGGGGATGCAGCCCAGGAGAAGGAACCGGTTACCATTCAGTTTATGCACAGTATGATTGAAGAAGAAAGAATTCAGGTTATTCAGGGTCTCATTGATGAATTCCAGAAAGTGAATCCATGGATTACGGTTGAACAGGTACCTACGGACGGAGAATCTGTTTACGATACAAAGCTGACTGCTTTTGCCGGCGGCGGAATGCCCGCAGTCATTGAAGTAAACCAGAACCGTGCAAAATGGCTGGTTGGCAATGAGTTTACGGATATGGAAGCGGTTCGTGAGGTAATTGAGTCCAAAACAGACGATTATTATGAAGCGATTTTAAAAATCAATACATCCGAAGACGGTCAGAATTATATTGGCGTTCCGGTTGGCGGCTGGGTACAGGGCATTTGGTACAATAAGAGCGCATTTGATGAAAAAGGTCTTGCGGCTCCTGACAGCTGGGAAAATATTCTTGCGGCAGCAAAGGCTTTCCATGACCCGGATAATAAAAAGTACGGTATTGCACTGCCTACAGAGGATGGTTCTTTCTCAGAACAGAGCTTTTCACAGTTTGCGCTGTCGGCAGGCGCCAATGCACTGGATGCAGAGGGAAATGCAGCATTTAATTCTGCAGAGATGATTGAAGCGCTCAGTTTTTATAAGGAACTGTATCAGTATTCCATTCAGGGTGCAAACGGCACTACGGAAGTCAAGGACGCTATGCTGAACGGCTCGGTACCTATGGGAATTTATTCCACCTATATTCTGCGTGATTTAATTGATGCAGGGCTGATGGATGATTTCGGCATTGCACTTCCCACCAAGGTGACAAGCGCTTCCTACGGCAGTGTGGGTATGCTTGCCATTACCAATGATATCTCTGCAGAGGAGAGAGAGGCAGCGATTGCCTTTGTCAGCTTCCTTGTAGAAAAAGAAAACAATGTCAAGTGGCTTCATATGGCTCCCGGCGGACAGCAGCCCGTTATGCCTGCAGTGGCAGAAGACCCGGCCTATCTTGAAAATGATGTAATCAAGGGCTTTGAAGCGCTGGCACCCGATATTTCCGCAGCGTTTGGCAGTATTTCCCTGTTTGGTATTGTGGACGGAAGAAACTTTGTCAGCATGGGAGATATCACAAGCTCTAATATTATCGGCAGGGCTATTTATGACATCACGGTAAATGACAGGGACGTAACAGAGGTGGCAGGAGAAGTGCAGTCACAGATAGAGGATATGCTTGCGGATTAAAGGCTGTAATGGAGAGAAAGGCGGGAAGCAACAAACCCGCCTCCCTTTTCGGAAATGGAGTGTAGGGAATGAATCGTAAAAAAGAGGCAATGGCAGGTTTTTTGTTTGTGGCGCCCAGTCTGCTGCTGATTGGTTTGTTAATCGGATATCCTATGATTAATAATTTTATCATCAGCTTTCACAAGGTACCTGTAAATCCTAAAAAACCAATGACCTTTATCGGCGCCAAAAATTTTATAAAAACATTGACGGATCCATCATTTTATTCTTCCCTAATGGTAACCGTATGTTTTACACTGTTGGTAGTTGCATTAAGTACGATACTGGGGCTTGTGGTGGCAATTATGCTGAACCGTCGGTTTGCAGGGAAGAAAATTGTGAAGGCATTGGTACTGCTTCCTTACATTGTCCCTTCCGTATCGCTGATTTTTGCGTGGAAGTATATGTTTAACAATACATACGGCATTGTAAATTATCTGTTCGTGGATGTTCTGCAGCTTTTTGAAAAGGCGCCGCTTTGGTTTGACAGACCTGTGAGTGCTTTCTTTTTGGTAATGCTGTTTTGCGTATGGAAATTTTTCCCCTATGCTTTTATGTCTTTTTATGCTATTTTACAGACTATAGACAAAACGCTTTATGAAGCAGCGGCTGTGGATGGTGCAAACGGCTGGCAGAAATTTAAGATTATTACACTGCCGGAGATAAAACCGGTTCTGGCTACGGTCATTACGCTGCGTACCATCTGGGTATTTTACATGTACTCGGAAGTGGCGTTGTTAAGCGGTCAGGTAAAAACCATCAGCGTTTATCTGTACGATAATGCATTTGCTCTGCGGGATATGGGCAAAGCCGCTGCAATTTCCATACTGCTTTTTGCTATTATTTTCAGCTTTATTATGTTAGTAAGGAAGAAGGTGTTCAAATATGAATAAAAAGAAAAAGAGAGTTGTGGGAAGAATATTTTTCTACATGGGTATTCTGGTATTGCTGGCATTCATATTGATACCGTTTTTCTTTATGGTGACGGTTTCCGTAAAGTCAACGCAGGAAGCCATAGCGGTACCCCCTACGGTTTTGCCGCAGGAGTTTACGCTGCAGCATTATAAAGACATTTTTAATGCAAATATATTTCCTTTTTTAAAGTATTTTCAGAACAGCTTATATGTGGCCGCGTGTGCCGCTTCGGTTTCCGTGATATTCGGTACGCTTGCGGGATATGGACTTTCAAAGCTGCATTTTCCCGGCAGCAGGATTATCGGCAACAGCTTTTACTGCGTGTATATGTTTTCAGGTATTCTGCTGATTGTGCCGTTATATAAGCTGATTTCCGCCATGGGCCTTTATAATCACAGGGAAGCGCTGATTATTATTATGGTGGTACAGACACTTCCCACATCCGTTTATATGCTGAAGGGATTTTTTGACACCATTCCCTATGAGATAGAGGAAGCGGGAAAAATTGATGGTCTGAGTCATATTAAAAGCATTTTTTACATTGTGATTCCGCTTTCTGTATCAGGAATTGTTTCTGTGTTTGTATATGCATTCATGATAGCCTGGAATGATTTTCTGTATGCGACCATATTCATAAGCTCTTCAGATTTGTTCACACTGCCTATAGGGTTGAACTCGCTGTTTAACCGTCCTGATTATATCTGGGGCAGAATGATGGCGGCTGCGCTGGTAACATCTGTTCCGGTGCTGATTATGTATGCGTTCAGTGAGTTTTTAATGAAAAGAGGAACCACAGAGGGCGGCGTAAAAGGATAAAATGGTTTTGCGGTGAAATGCTGTTTTGCATAGAAAGGAAAGACATGGAAAAGGTAAGATTAACCTCAATGGAGGATGGAGTTGTTTTTTTGAAAAAAGAAGAACTGGCAGAGCCTGGCGAAAATCAGGTCCAGGTGGAAATTAAGGCTTCGGTAGTGAGTCCCGGTACGGAAAGGGCTTTTATTTTAACACTGGAGAACACCGACCATAACTATCCCAGAGTGCTGGGATACAGTGCGGCGGGAGTGGTGGTAAAAACAGGAAAAAACGTAACGGAATTTCAGCCGGGAGACCGGGTGGCGGGTATAATGCCCCATACCAATGTTCACAATGCCGAGAGCAGAAATCTGGTACATATACCGGATAATGTCAGCTTTGAGCAGGCGGCTTTTGTTCGGATTGGCGTAATTTCCATGCAGGCGGTAAGAAAAGCAAGGCTGGAGCTGGGCGAAGGCGCTTTGATTCTGGGACTGGGACTGATTGGCCAGATGGCCATGCAGCTGGCAAAGGTAAACGGAGCATCTCCCGTAGTGGGACTTGACATTGTAGAAAGCAAGCGGGTGCTGGCAAAGGAACTGGGCTGTAATTATGTATTCGATTCGGGAGATGAAGGACTGGAAGAAAAACTGAAAGCCTTAAACTGCGGAAAGCTGCCCCAGGTGGTAGTGGAATCCACCGGATTTCCAAAGCCGATTGAACAGGCAATCCGGCTTGCTGAAAAATACGGCAGAGTGGTTATTTTGGGCAGCACCAGAGGAAGCACGGAAATTAATTTTTACAGGGATGTACATAAAAAGGGAATCCAGATTATCGGTGCCCACATTTCCTGTAATCCTGCGGATGTTTCTTATCCGGGTTATTGGACGTTTAAAGACAATGCAAACTGTTTTCTGCGGTTGCTGTCCGAGGGCAGGGTGCAGGTAGAGAAGCTGATAAGTCAGCGGGACAATTATAAAGGCTTTGAAAAGATATATGAGAATGTACTGAATGGTAAAAAGGATTACATTACTTCCGTGATTTGGTGGGAGGATTAAGGGAAAACGCCGTTTTTGGGCAGGATGAGAGGAAAAAATGAAAAATGTAAATTATGCTATTTTAGGCTGTGGTGCTATAGCAAAGACGCATATCAAAGCGCTTGCACAGGTAAAGAATGCAAAGCTTTATGCTGTCTGTGACAAATCCATGGAGAGAGTACAGGCGGCAGCGGAGCAGACCGGCGCCGTCCCCTATACGGATATGGACGAAATGCTTAAAGACAAAGAAGTGGATGCAGTGATTATTCTGACTGCAAGCGGCATGCATGCAGATATGGGCATGCGTGCCGCCAATGCGGGAAAGCATGTGATTGTGGAAAAACCAATTGACATTTCTGTAAAAAAAGCTCGTTGTCTTATAGAAACCTGCGATAAAAACGGTGTTACCTTAAGCTGTATTTTCCAGCATCGCTATGATGAAGATACCATTGCCTTAAAAGAGGCCGTAAAGGAGGGCAGGCTGGGCAGGCTTGACGCAGGCTGCTGCCACACAAAATGGTACCGCGGGCAGGCATATTATGACGAGGTGGACTGGCGGGGAACCAAAAAATATGATGGCGGCGGCGCCCTGATGAATCAGGGAATCCATCAACTGGACTATTTTCAGTATGTTATGGGAGAGGTAGACGAAGTCTTTGCTTACTGCGCCACAAGAGCCCACGAGAGAATAGATGTGGAGGATTTATGCATGGCAACGCTGAAATTCAAAAACGGCGCGCTGGGCATTTTAGAGGCAAGCACGGTTGCAACACCGGGATTCTATACGAGGATTGATATTAACGGAAGTAAAGGAACCGTTATTTTGCAGAATAATACCATTCAGCAATGGAAGGTGGAGGGGGAAGAGGAAAGGCAGGGAACCTTTACCGAGCTTCCCCACAGGCTGCAGCTTCAGGAGATTACGGACAGCATTTTAGCGGGCAGGCCTTCTTTGGTAAACGGAAGAGAAGCTGTAAAGGTGCTTTGTCTGGCGGAAGCGATTTATCGTTCTGCAGAAAGCGGGCGCCCGGAAAAAGTCATTTATGAGTAAGGGGTGAGGATAAGCATGAGATATGAAAAGAATTGTTGCAAAGACATCAACATCTGTTACATTGGAGGCGGCTCCCAGGGATGGGCATGGAAGCTGATGAGCGATTTGTATTTGGAGGAAGCGTTAAGCGGTACGGTACGGCTCTATGATATAGATGAAAACGCCGCACGGACTAACGAGGTTATCGGCAACAGGATGTTTGCCTGCCCGGAGGCAAAAGGTCAGTGGAAATTTGAGACTGCAAAAAACCTTTCAGAAGGACTTACAGGAGCGGACTTTGTCATTATTTCTATTTTGCCGGCTACCTTTGAGGAAATGCGTTCAGATGTACACGCACCGGAAAAGTACGGAATTTATCAGTCTGTAGGAGATACTACGGGGCCGGGAGGATTGTTCCGGGCTTTGCGCACGATTCCCATGTATGAGGTAATCGCAGAAGCGATAAAGGAGTATTGTCCTAAGGCATGGGTAATTAATTATACGAATCCTATGTCCCTCTGCACAGGCGCGTTGTATAAGGTGTTCCCGGAAATCAAGGCGTTTGGCTGCTGTCATGAAGTGTTTGGTGCCCAGAGAGTGCTTTTGATGGCGATGAAGGAAGAATTGGGAATTGAGGAGCCGGACAGACATACCCTGTGTACGAATGTAGTCGGCATTAACCATTTTACATGGATAACGGAAGCTTCTTATAAGGGAATCGATTTGATGCCTGTTTATAAAAGCTTTGCAGATAAGCATTATGAAGAGGGTATCTGTGATAAAATAACGGATTATCATTTTATGTCCCAGAATCGCGTGAAGTTTGATCTGTTCCGGAAATATGGCGTGATTGCTGCGGCGGGCGACAGACATCTGGCGGAATTTGTACCTGAATATATTCAGAATCCCCAAATGGTGGAAGAGTGGAAATATGCGCTGACGCCTGTGGATTATCGTATTGAAAACAAAAAGGAATTAAATGAAAAAAGCAGTGCTTATGCAGCGGGAAAAGCGGAAATTCCCATTGAACCGTCCGGTGAGGAAGGCGTTGCCCAGATAAAAGCCTTGTTGGGACTGAAAGAAATCATTACGAACGTAAATCTTCCTAATATAGGACAGCTTGACGCACCGAAAGGAATCGTGGTGGAGACCAATGCTTTGTTTACCAGAGACAGTGTGCGACCTCTGATTGGCGGCAGTATGCCGGATGGGGTGAAAATACTGATGGGCAGGCATATGCAGAATCAGGAAATGATTTTAAAGGCTGCCCTGACCCGGGATAAGGCATTGGCTTTTGAAGCCTTCTGCAATGACCCCATGACGGCAAAGTTAAACAGAGCCCGGGCGGCGGAATTATTCGCAGAAATGTTTGAAAATACAAAAGCCTATCTGCCGGGGTATTAAGCAGATGGAATAAGGCGTTTTACGAGCCGCATAAATTGAGAATGCGCATATTCTCGGAAAGGAATTACCATGGAAAACAGTACGCTGCGCCGGGATGCGGATATTATTATAAAGGAAGCGATAGAAAAAGTTATGCCCAATCATGCCGTGCGGAATATACTTACAAAAGAGAGCTTTTCAGAAGGAAAAGTAATCTTAGTTGCTGTAGGCAAGGCAGCATGGCAGATGGCAAAGAGCGCCGGGGAGGTTTTGGGCGGGCGGATAACGCAGGGGATTGTGATTACCAAATACCACCATGCCCCGAACCCGATACCGGGCATTTCTGTTATAGAAGCAGGGCATCCCGTGCCGGATGAAAATTCTGTCAGGGGAGCGGAAAAAGCGATTTCCATGGTGCAAAAATTAGGTGCAGAGGATACGGTTCTGTTTCTGCTTTCCGGCGGCGGTTCGGCATTGTTTGAAAAGCCGCTTATACCGTTGGAGGAATTGAAAAATATCAATGAACAGCTGCTCGGATGCGGTGCAGATATTGTGGAAATAAACACGGTGCGGAAACGCCTGTCAGCCGTAAAGGGAGGAAAATTTGCAGAAATGTGTATGCCTGCAAGGGTTTGTAATGTTATCCTTTCGGATGTTGCAGGCGATATTCCCGATATGATAGCCTCCGGACCTGCCTGCCAGGATACTTCAACCTGTGAGCAGGCGCTCGGCATTACAAAAAAGTATGGGTTGAAGCTGTCAGAAGAGGCGCGAGCCTGCCTTGGTAAAGAAACACCCAGGCACCTTGGCAACGCAGAGGTGCATATTGCAGGAAATGTCAAAGCCCTGTGCCGGGCAGCGGCAGACAGCTGTAAAAGACTGGGCTATGAGCCCTGCATTTTAACAACGAGCCTGTCCTGTGAAGCGAGAGAAGCGGGAAGTTTTCTGGCGGCAATAGCCAGGGAAAAACAGAATACAGGAAAGTCCCTTGCGTTTCTGGCGGGCGGTGAGACTGTCGTGCATCTGAAAGGAAACGGAAAGGGCGGCAGAAATCAGGAGCTGGCGCTGGCTGCGGCAGCAGGAATCAAAGGGCTGCGCCATACGGCGGTGTTTGCAGCAGGCTCTGACGGCACGGACGGTCCTACGGATGCAGCGGGCGGATTTGCGGACGGAGAAACAGCCGGAAGACTAAAGGCGCAGGGTGTTGACATACAGGAAGTGCTTGAGGAAAATAATGCCTATGAGGCGCTGGAGCAATGCGGCGGACTCATAATAACGGGGCCTACAGGGACCAATGTAAATGATGTGGCAGTGGTGCTGATAGGAAGGTAGAAGAAATACAAAAAGTTATTGACAATGCATTTGCGAACACGTATACTATCATAGTGTGCATGCAAATGCATTTCTTCTTTTGATGCACACGTGATAGTATATTAATTTTTTAAATCAGAAAGAGGTGAAACAGAATGCCAACATTTAACCAGTTAGTAAGAAAAGGACGTC
>URUY01000005.1 GCA_900551115.1 uncultured Lachnospiraceae bacterium | reverse complement strand
AGACAAAGCGCCTGCTTGCAGGCGGGTTTGTCTGTAGCGGCAGCCATAGGGCGAAGCCCGTGAGCGAGGAAGCGAAGCTTGCGAGCGGCACGGCGAAAAAGCAGTGTAACGAAAGCCCGTGAGCGAGACAAAGCGCCTGCTTGCAGGCGGGTTTGTCTGTAGCGGCAGCCATAGGGCGAAGCCCGTGAGCGAGGAAGCAAAGCCACGAGCGGGCACGGCGAAAGGGTAGTGTAGCGAAGCCCGTGAGCGAGGAAGTAAAGCCACGAGCGGCACGGCGAAAAGCAGTGTAGCGAAAGGGCGATGTGCGCAGCGAAAGCCTTAAATACGGAAGAGGGTGAACACGATGGAAAAAGTGATTGACAGACTTTTGGAAGGGAACTTTGATTATGAAAACGGTTCCCTTGATTTTTCGTGTTCTAAGCTGGAGCTTTCCATAAAGCAGGGCGAATGTTTTGAAGGGTCTTTTAAGATACTGGGTGACGAGGGAAGGCTGACACAGGGAAGCGTGATTTCCTCCGATGGAAGAATGGAATGCCTTACTACCGAATTTGCAGGCAGTGAAGAGGAGATTTTTTTCTGTTTCCATGGAGAAAAATTAGAAGAAGGTGACGTGGTAAAGGGCGAGTTTTACGTCATTAGTAATCAGGGAGAATATTATCTGCCTTTTGTGGTGAATGTAGAATATACGGTGCTGACCTCTTCCTTAGGCAATATCAAGAATCTGTTCCATTTTGCAAACCTTGCAAAGACCAGTCCAAGAGAGGCTGTAACCCTTTTTTATTCTGCAGATTTTTATCGGATTTTTAACGGAAATGACAGGCAGTATTATGATTATTACAGGGGCTTGAGCCGGATGCCCGGAAATGAACAGAATGTTGAAGAATTTTTGATAGGCATCAGCAAAAAACAGAAAATCGAATATCTGACAGATACGGATACAATCAGAATAGAGGAGCCGGCAGGGGTTACGGAAGCCGGTCTTGTTATCACCCGGAACGGCTGGGGGTATACCAGACTGCAAATCGAAACGGAAGGGTGTTTTCTTTATACGGAAAAGACAGAGATAACAGATGACGATTTTTTGGGGAATTCCTGCAGACTGCCTTTCTATGTGGACAGCAGTTTTTTGCATGGCGGCAATAATTTTGGCAGTATCAGGTTATTTAACAGCTACGGTGAGATTACAGTTTCCGTTATAGTGAAATACAGGGCAGCCGGAAATCAGGGAAGGCGCAGCAGGGAGAAAAAACGCCTGACCTTGCAGCTTATGGAATTTTATCAGGCGTTTCGGATGAAAAAAATCAGTGCCGGTACGTGGCAAAAAGAGAGCGGCAAGCTGGTGGAAAAAATGACATCGGCGGACGAAAAGGATATTTCTGCAAGGCTGTTTCAGGCGCAGCTTCTGATTACCGAGGAACGTTTCAATGAGGCGCAGTGGATTTTGGACCATGTTGCGGACCTTTTGGATAACGGCGAAGAAGCACTGGTATCAGAGGCGTATTACCTGTATCTGACTACCCTGATACACAGAGAAACGGAATATGTGGACAAAGTAACGGAACGTGTGGAATATATTTATAAAAGAAACCGGAATGAATGGCGTGTGGCATGGCTGCTTTTGTATCTTTCCGAAGAATATAACCGCAGCTTTTCTAAAAAGTGGGTGTTTTTAGAGGAGCAGTTTGGCAGGGGGGCGTTTAGTCCTGTATTATACATAGAAGCATTGCTGCTGCTCAATCTCAATCCGTCTCTGCTTATCAAGCTGGGACGCTTTGAAAAACAAATTCTGTTATACGGTGCAAAAAATGAAATATTAAGCGGCGATGTTGTTATGCAGTTTTTGTATCTGGTGCAGAAGGAACGGGAGTATTCGGTGTGCCTGTACCGGATTTTGGAGGCATGCTATAAGCTGAAACAGGATACGGATGTGCTTCGTGAAATCTGCAGCCTGCTGATTAAAGGAAATAAAACCGGCAGGAAATATTTTAAATGGTATAAGCGCGGTGTGGAGCAGGAGCTTCGCATTACCAGACTCTATGAGCATTATCTTATGAGCGTGGAAATGGATACCACAGAGGCGCTGCCGAAAATGGTTCTGATGTACTTTTCCTATCAGAACAGCTTAAGCTATGAAATGAGTGCTTTTTTGTATGCCAATGTATATAGAAACCGCGATGGTTTCCCGGAATTGTATGAAAGCTACCGCAACCAAATAGAACGGTTTGTTTTAGAACAGATTTTAAAACGCCGTATGAACAGGAATCTGGCATATTTATATAAAAATCTATTGGTTCCGCGTATGATAACGCCACAGATAGCGGAGGCGCTGGCGGAGATTCTGTTTATTCATCTGATACAGATATCCAGAGAGGATATTCGTTTTGTGGTTGTGTATGAACCGGGTATTGACAGGGAGAGATGCTATCCGGTAACAGACGGAAAGGCATATGTATCCCTGCCGGGAACGGACAGTGCGATTTTGTTTGAGGACGGAGAAAGAAACCGTTATATGGTAAGCGTACCGCATACCACGGAAAAGCTGATGCTTCCGGGTAAGCTGGCAAAGCTTGCCGCACCGCTTACGGGCAGCCGGCAGGATTTCAATATCTATATGTGTCTAAACGGTCACGAACTGGCAGAAATCACAGAGGAAAATGAATGTCGGTTTCGCTTTTTGGCAGAGGACGAGGAAATAAGCAGCAGCCTGAAAAGGGCAATTGGCATGAAGCTGATGCGCTATTATTACGAACACGACAAAATCCGTGAGCTGGATGGATATTTGGAGCATGTAAAACCGGACGGTCTTTCTGCAAAGGACAGAGGAGAGGTCATACGCTGTATGGTGATACGCGGCAAGGAGGATGCAGCCTTTAGGTGGCTGAAAATCTATGGGCCGTATGGAGTGGAGCCTAAGGTGTTGGTGAGGCTGTGCGGACGGATGATACAGAGCAGTGAGTTTGTAGAGGACAAGGCTCTGACAGAAGCAGTATTGTATGCTTTTCATAAAGGCAAATATGATGAATACGGACTCCGGTACTTAAGCCTGCATTTTAGGGGAATGACAAAGAAGCTGCGGGATATCTTCAAGGCAGCGGAAGCGTTTGGCATGAACACCTATGAGCTTTGTGAAAAAATGCTGATTCAGATGCTTTTTACAGGTTCCTTTATAGGGGAAAAAATGGAAATTTTCCGCGCCTATGTGGCTGGCGGAGCAAAGCTTCAGGTAGAGGAAGCCTTTCTGTCCCAGTGTGCTTATGAGTATTTTGTAAAGGACAGGGTGACAGGCAGCTATGTATTTGAAGAAATGGCGGGCATGTACAGGCGTAAGGAAAAGCTGCACAAGGTATGTAAGCTTGCTTTTATCAAATATTACGCAGAAAATAAGGCGGACATAACCGATGAGGTATGGGAAATAGTAAAGGATTTTCTCCATGAGATGCTAAGCGAGGGCATCCGCCTGAAGATGTTTGCAGAATTCTTGGATTACAAGGATGCCTGTCTGAATCAGCTTTCAGACAAAACCATCGTAGAATATAAGGCCCATCCTGCCGCAAGAGCCGTGATGCATTACTGTGTGGAAACGGCAGACGGAGAGGAACCCGAGTATCTGACGGAAGAGATGCAGGAGGTATACGGCGGCGTCTGCTTTAAGGATTTTGTATTGTTTTTCGGAGAACGTTTGCAGTACTATATCATGGAGGTACAGGATGGCAATGAGCAGTTGACAGAAAGTGCAACGATTCAGAAAAGCGACATCATAAACGGCAGTCAGGACGGCAAATTCAATTTGATAAATGATTTAAGCATCAGCAGTACCCTGCAGGATTATGAAACGGTAGACAAGCTGTTAGAGGAATGCGAATATAAGGAATTTATGAGAAACAGACTGTTCAGGCTGATTTAATAACGCTGCCGGAGAGGGAAAGGAAATTACGGATGAAGGAAAAAATCATCATAGGGTACGATATGGGAGAGCAGTATTCCCAAATCAGCTACTGTACATATGACGCAAGCGAACCAAAGACCTTGTCCGTGGTGGCAGGAGGAGAAAGCTACAATATTCCTACGGCGTTATGTAAAAGACGGGGCGTGAGCCAGTGGTTTTATGGAAGAGAAGCGTATAAGCACGCGGATACGGAAGAAGGTACACTGGTAACGAATCTTGTCAGTTTGGCAAGAACAGGAGAAAAGGTGACGATTGAAGAAGAAGAGTTTGATCCGATTGCCCTGCTTACGCTTTTTATGAAAAGGAGCCTGGCGATGCTTTCTATGGTATCAGGTACGGAGCATATCAGTGCCATGATGATTACCTGTGACAAGCTGGATGCTAAGATGGTGGAAATTTTAAATACTGTTGTGGCAGGACTTTCCCTGAAGACAAAAAACATTTTTTTTCAGGGATATGTGGAAAGCTTTTATTATTATATGATTCACCAGCCGGAGGAATTGTGGCGAAAGAATGTAGTAATGTGCGATTATGGGCTGGACATGGTTAAGACCTATCGGATGGAATGCAATTACAGGACAACGCCGGTGGTTGCTTTTGTGGAGGAGGCAGAATATCCTTTTATATGCAGTAAGGAACTGCCGGAGGAGGAGCTGCTTCGCAGAAGTGTATTTTCACAGATGGATGACAGGTTTCTAAGCATTTTGAAAGAGGTATGTGAAGGCAGGCTGATATCCTCTGCATACCTGATAGGCGAAGGCTTCAAGGAAGAGTGGATGGCAGAATCACTGAAATATCTGTGCCGGGGCAGGAGGGTTTTTCAGGGAAACAACCTTTACAGCAAAGGTGCCTGCTATGGCTGTATGGAAAAGCTGAATGCCGGTGAGACGGAAAAAAATTATGTGTTTCTCGGCAATGAGAAGCTAAAAGCCAATATCGGCATGAAGGTAGTAAGGCAGGGAGAGGATTCCTATTATGCGCTTTTGGATGCGGGAGTGAGCTGGTTTGAAGCAAAAAATTCCCTGGAGTTTCTGCTGGATCAGGGAAACAGCTTTTCCTTGATTATTACACCTCTTAACGGCAGGGATATCAGGTATGCACAGGTTACCTTAGAAGGGTTGCCGAACAGAAAGGAAGCGCCTTCCAGACTGTATATGGAAATATGGATGACGGATGAAAACAATATCTGCCTTGAGATAGAAGATTTGGGATTTGGGGAGTTATTTCCAAGAAGCTATGAGAAATGGACGGAAAGTTTTGAGGTAATATAGTGGGAAGAGTACTGCTTAGGACAGGTGATTACGCAAAAATTCCATATTGCTTTGACAGCCTGGGAATCAGGGTATATTCGGCGGAAGAGCTTTGCTATGTCTTAAAAGAAAATGCATTTCTGTTAGACAGGGAGATTGTCAGTAAAAGATTGGTCAGGTGGATTGACAATGAACTGAAGTTATCGGAGCTTGCGGGCTTACTGTATCCTTTTTTAAATCAAAAAACCTCTGTTGGCGCATTTGCGGGCATTATTCTTTCCTATGTGAAGCTCTATGATACGGAAAGTATCCGAAGAACGGAAGAAATGTTTCATACAGGCGCCAATTTAAGCGCCTATGAAAAGCTGAAAACCAGGGTGGATTATATGGTATCAAACGGCAGATATGCATCAGCTTTGGTAGAATATGATTCCCTTCTTTCACAGCTTCCAAAAGAAGAGAAGGAGCTGACAGCCAAGATTATTCACAATAAGGGAGTGGCCTTATGCGGGTTATTTTTGTTTGAAGAAGCGGCAAGGCAGTTCAAAGGCTCCTATGATTTGCTGCCGGATACGGAAACACTGATTGAATACCTGGCTGCAAAGCGTCTTTCCATGGAGGAAGCGGAATACATTTCTTTTGCGGCAGGATTTCCGGAATATTATGAAGAAACACTGGAGCTGGAAAAACGGGTGGAAGGACTGCGCAGCCAGTGGAAGACTGCGCAGCAGGCACAGGATTTGGAAGAACTGCGTTCCCTGAAAGAGGAGGGACGGATGACGCAGTATTATAAAGAAAGTGAACGGAAGGTACAGGAACTGAAAAACAGTTACCGGGCCATCCTGTAGAAAAAGGAGACCTGTATGGGGTTTTTTAAATGGCTTTTCAGAAAAAAGAAAACAGAAAAAGAGCAGGAGGACTGGAATCAGCCTGTTTATGAGCGCGACAATGTGAATTTTCATGATGCCGAAGAAAGAAACCGTTATCTAACCGGGTGTCTGGAGCAGATAGGAGAGGCGGAAAAGGAAATCAACCTGCTGACGGGGGAATATTCCCTGGTGACCTCTTATCTGACGGATATGGAGGAAATAGAAGCGCTGCCGCCTGAGCAGATGGCCGAGTTAAAGACGGCAGCAGGAAAAATGCAGGCCCTGGAGAAAGAAAGAAAGCGCTATCTGGATAAAAAGAAAAGAATGACAGAGGAGGAGTACAGACAGATACGCGCGCAGGAAAGCGAAGTGGAAGAAGGCATTGCGAAGCTGAAGGAAGCGGAAAAATATCAAAAACTCATTAAGCAGGACCTTGTAAGACTGGACGGAGAACGGCATGCTTACGGATACAGAAAAGGAGAGCTTAAGAGTATTTTAGTCAATCTGCGGGGGATGGCGGTAATCTGCCTGGTGGCACTGTTTTCCTGTGTGGTTATGCTGCTTATTTTACAGTTTGGGTTTCATATGGATACGGCTGTCGGATACTATGTGGCGGTAGCGGCAGCGGCAATCGCCATAACGGTGCTGTTTGTCAAATATATCGATTCCGAAAAAGAACTGGCGAAAGTCGAAAAGGCCATGAATAAACTGATACTTTTGCAGAATAAGGTAAAAATACGGTATGTAAATAACGTGAACCTGTTAGATTACCTTTATTTGAAATACGGCGTGGAGAGCGGTGAAAAGCTGCGTGAGCTGTGGATTATGTATCAGGAGGAAAAAGAGGAACGAAGGCAGTATGCCGAGGCTGAGGCAAAGCTTGATTACCATAAAAAGCAGCTTGTGGAAATTCTCTCCCGTTACAGGGTAAAGGACCCTGACAGATGGGTATTGCAGCCGGGTGCCATTCTTGATTCCAGGGAAATGATAGAAATCCGTCACGGACTGATTGTCAGAAGGCAGGCGCTTAGAAAACAGCTTGATTATAACAGTAAGCTTGCGGAAACAGCAGGGCAGGAAATCAGAGATGTAGCAGCTGAGTATCCGCAGTACGCAGCAGAGATTTCCGGTTTGGTGGACAGATATGCAAAAGAGTTCGGCTGATTCATAAAAAATATAAAAACACAAAATAGAAATGAGGATTGGATATTATGAAAAATAAGAATGTAAAACGAATTGCTGCACTTATTGCAGTAATACTTTTGGTGGCTCTGTATGTTGTAACGCTGTTTGCAGCAATTTTTGATACCTCTGCTTCCGGCAGCCTGTTCAGGCTGTGCCTTGTATGCACAGTGGCGGTACCGCTTTTAGCATGGATTTTCATCTGGATTTACGGACAGACCACCGGTAAAAAAACGATTGCGGATTTGAATCTGATGCAGGACCCCCATCCGCAGCCGTCTTTTGGTGAAGACTTTGTGATAAAAGACCGGTCTTCTGAAAAAGCACCTGTATCCTCTGAAATGCCTCGGGAAGAAACGTCAGAAAAACAGTAAAAGCATGTTATTTTACAAGAAGTGCAGCAAGCTCTTCTCTTGCCTGGGCCAGATTCTTAAAGTGAATGCCATTTATGCCAAGGGAAGCGGCTGCTGTAATATTCACCAAAGTATCGTCCAAAAAGACGCATTCTTCGGGATTTAACCGGTATTGCTGTAAAAGCAGCTTATAGATGGCCGGATCCGGCTTTATCAGATGCACCTTGCAGGAAAAGACACCGCCGTCCATATGGGGCAAAAAATCTAAAGCAGCGGCGCAGTCCCGCAGGGCTTTTTCTGAAAAATTGGAGAGGAAAAGGACCTGATAGCCTTTTTCTTTTAATTCTTCTATCCAGGGTATAGCATAGTCACAGCGCTTCAGCACACCGCCCATGTCTTTTAGAGTCTCTCTTAGCTCTTTTTCAACAGACGGGTCGCTTTCTATGAAGAGATTGAGAACTTCATCGTCTGAAAGATTTCCCAAATCATATTCGTTCCAGGCAGAATTTAAAACGGTAGCTTTTCCCAGCTTTTCCAGCGTTGCATCATTATAGCCGAAAGAAGCATAATAATCCTGCCATGAGAATTGGGTGAGTACATTTCCGATGTCAAAAATTACGGTTTTAATCATTTTGGTATTTTCCTTTCGGTAGTTTTATTAAAAATAATGCTATATTTCTAAAAACATATCTTACTACAAAATTAGATATAGGGCAATGTTTACATCATGTGTAAAGTAAAGTAAAATAAAAACAGGCAAAAACAAAAATAAAAGCAAAATATAAGCAGTATTATGCC
The DNA here is from genome assembly GCA_900551115.1 of uncultured Lachnospiraceae bacterium. Lineage (GTDB taxonomy): Bacteria > Bacillota > Clostridia > Lachnospirales > Lachnospiraceae > Acetatifactor. Next base: position 151,103 of record URUY01000005.1, on the reverse strand, counting down.
TGCAAAAAGAGGTGCGGGGATGGGAGCAAATATGAAAAAAATTAAAAAATGGAAAAGTGTGGTAATAGAATATTTGATTTTAACGCTGGCAACGGTATTTTTGGTAGCAGGCGTTTATATATTCAAATTCCCCAATCACTTTTCCTTTGGCGGCGTAACGGGCATTGCGGTCGTTTTGGGGGAGACGCTGCCTATATCACCGGCTACCATCAACTTTATCATCAATATGGTGCTTTTGGTTTTTGGTTTTCTGTTTCTGGGAAAGGATACCGGACTGAAAACGGTTTATGTCAGCGTACTTACCTCTGTGGGCCTAAGCTTTTTAGAATGGGCAGCGCCTATGGATGCGTCCCTTACGGCACAGCCCATGTTAGAGCTTATCTTTGCGATTGTCATGCCGGCGGTAAGCAGCGCCATCCTTTTTAATATCGGCGCTTCCGGCGGCGGTACCGATATCATTGCCATGATACTGAAAAAATACACCAGTGTTTCCATCGGCATAGCGCTTTTTATTGTTGACCTCTTGATTGTACTGGCTTCCTGTCTGGTATTTGACATACAGACCGGGCTTTTTTCCTTCTGTGGACTTATGGCAAAGACATTAGTGATAGACGGGGTAATAGAAAATATCAATCTCTGCAAATATTTTACGATTGTCTGTGATGATGCGGAGCCTATCTGTCATTATATCAATGCAGAGCTGAACCGTTCGGCTACCGTATACCGGGCACAGGGAGCCTATACCCACAGGCCTAAGATTATCATCCTTACGGTTATGAACAGGGGACAGGCAGTGCAGCTTCGGAATTATATCAAGCAGACACAGCCATCTGCATTTATGATGATTACTAACAGCAGTGAAATCATCGGAAAAGGCTTCAGGGGATTAAATTAAGCGTATTTTTACCGATATATCTTTTAGAAACGGTATTGTAAAGCAAAGGGAATGGCATTTGAAGCAACAGGGGAATGGCATTTGAAACAGCCGGAAAGGATAAAGGGCATGAAGGTAAAAAATACTGCGGTTTATATGGGTGAGGATGAAAGACGCTTAAGGCACAATCAGGATAATGAGGGGAAAAATAAGGAAAAGGGAAAAAGCATTTATGCCGGGGATTTGAACCGGCAGGAGGATGGGATTGTAAAAAAACGGAAGGATGCCCGCAAAAAAGCAATGAAAATCGTTGGAGATACCTTTGCGGCAGAAAAGAAAATAGATGCAGGACAGGATGCCCGCAGGGAAAAAGCGGCAGAACTGACAAGGGATATAAGTAAGGCCAGAAAAGAGCTTGCTTGTATGAGAGAGGGTACGCCTGAGGAGCTTTCAGCAGAGGAGCAGGTAGAGCATGCCAAAAGCATTCGGGAGTATGAGAAATCCATTGCGAAGATGGAAAATGAGCGGCAGGCAGAAAATATGGCGGTCCGGGATACCAAAATCGAAAGGCTGAAAAAAAGCCCGATGTTAAAAGCCGGCGCTAAGGCCAGGGAAATTATGGAGGAGGCAAGCAGGGAAATAGTCGGTATGCTGGCGGAAGAAGCGAAAGACCATATTGACGAAGAAATGAAAGAAAAGGAAGAGCAGGCAGAAAAGGCGAAGGAAGAAAAAGAAGAACAGGAAGAAAGAATAGAACAGGCAAAAGAAGCGAAGGAACCGGAAAAGACAGAAACAGAGGAGTTAAAAAAGAAAACAGAGGAACTGGTGGCAGAACAGACAAAGAGGGATGATTTTAAGAAAGAAATAGATGAAATCCTTGATAGAATGAAGCTGATAGAGGAAGATGTCAAAGGAGCCGCCGTAGATACCAGACTGTAAGAAAATTGTCTCTGTACACGAATATTATAAAAACCCCCGATATGCAGACTGCATGCCGGGGGCCTTTTTAGGGGAGGATAAGTATTAAATTTATCATTGGTTTTAAATTGTATCAAAGGAGGGGGTACGCCTTTGAATAATGATAGTATGACCCGTGAAAAATTTTTTATACAAAAAAATATCTTTTTTTACGAATGGAAATGTTGTAAGATTGTAGAGAAAAAGTTTAAAAAAGGAAATGATGGTAAAATGAGAAGAATTAAATATTGCATAATAATGGCTGTATTATCTGCAGCAATCAGTATATGCGCGGCGGGCTGCGGAAAAAAAGAAAATCCGGCAATCCGTGTTGGTGCATTGAAGGGCCCCACTACTATCGGGCTTTTACAGCTTATGGAGGAAGCGGGGGAAAGCAAAACAGAAAACGGATATCAGTTTACCATGGCAGTGGGAGCAGATGAGCTGACAGCGCTTCTGGCAAAGGAAGAGCTTGATATTGCGCTGCTTCCGGCCAATGTGGCTGCGGTGCTTTACAATAAAACCCGGGGCGGCATCAGTGTTATTGATATCAATACGCTGGGCGTGCTATATATGGTATCCGGCAATGAAAGCATAAACAGTTTTGAGGATTTGAAGGGACAGACCATCTATCTGACCGGAAAAGGGACAACGCCGGATTTTGTATTGGAATACCTGCTTTCGGAAAATGGCATCAGCATGGAAGAAGTAACCTTGGAATACCGTTCTGAGGCCACGGAAATAGCAGTGCTGCTTTCGGAAAATCCGGAAGCGGTGGGACTTCTTCCCCAGCCTTTTGTAACGGTTGCCTGCGCGCAGAACGAAAAGCTGTCCGTCAGGCTTTCCCTGACGGAAGAATGGGCCCGCGTGCAGGGAGAACAGGGAAGCAGTCTGGTAACCGGGGTAACGGTGGTCAGAAATGAATTTTTAGAGGAAAATCCGGAAGCGGTTGCCCTGTTTTTAGAGGAGCATGCAGAAAGTACGGCTTTTGTGTTAGAAAATCCGGATGAAGCGGCAGCGCTCTGTGTAAAAGCAGAGATTATTGCAAAGGAGCAGGTTGCCAAAAAGGCAATTCCTTTCTGCAACATCACCTGTATTACGGGAGAAGAGATGAAACAGGCGCTTTCTGGTTATCTTGCAGTATTGTATGGAAAAAATCCTGATGCGGTAGGCGGCAGCCTGCCGGGGGAGGATTTCTATTATACAGGAAAATAGCGGGTAAGGATATGGAAGGGAAAAAACATTGTTTTACAAAAAATATAAAAAAGAAGGCGGCAGCAGTGCTGTTTTGGCTGTGCCTTTGGCAGCTTGCAGCAATACTGCTTCACAATGCCCTTCTGTTTGCAGGTCCCGCAGAAACGGCAGCGGCACTTTTTAAAGAAGCTTATAAGACCGCCTTCTGGCAGACGGTGGGAATTTCCCTTTTGCGGATACTGGCAGGCTTTTTTGCTGCATTTATGCTGGGCTGCATATTTGGTGCCCTCAGTTTTAAGTTTTCCCTTTTTGAAGAAATCCTGTCACCCTTCATGCTTTTCTGCAAAGCGGTTCCGGTAGCTTCTTTTGCCGTTATGCTGCTTATCTGGTGGGGAGCGGACCGGCTTTCTGCCGCAATCTGTTTTTTGGTGGTGCTGCCGGCAGTTTATGTGAATTTCTTAGAAGGGCTGCACCATGCGGATAAAAAACTGCTGGAGATGGCGGCGGTTTTTTCCATGCCGGCAAAAAACAGGCTGTTTTATATTTACAGGCCCGCATTTGCACCTTTTATGGAGAGCTGCTTAAAAACCTCTTTGGGTATGGGAATCAAGGCCGGAGTAGCGGCAGAGGTAATCGGCATACCGAAATGGTCCATTGGCGGAGAATTGTATCTGTCCAAAATTTATCTGGATACGGCGGGCGTGTTTGCCTGGACAGCAGTGGTAATTGCATTAAGTTTTTTTTCGGAAAAGGCGGTATTGTTTTTGTGGCACTGCTTTTGCAGATGGAAACCGACACCGGCAGCAGGAAAGGAGCGGACAGGTCAGGGGCTTTTAAGCCTTGTTCTGGAACGGACAGAAAAAAGCTATGACGGCGGTTCTCTTTTTCAGATAAGCAAGGTGTTGGAAGTAGGACACACTTATTGCCTGATGGCGCCGTCCGGCTTTGGAAAAACTACACTCTTGCATATACTGGCAGGGACGGTACGGGCAGATGGCGGGCACATAACGGTAAAGCGGACGGACGGAAGAAAGCAGCCTGCGTTGCAGGATGGGGAAAAGAAAACGGTTCCGAACGGCAGAGGAACGCATCTGCCAGTATCCATGGTATTTCAGGAGGACAGGCTATGCATGCAGGAATCAGCTCTTATGAACGTAGAGCTTGTATGCGGCAGTCGAAAAAAAGCGGAGGAATGCTTAAGGGAATTGCTTCCCGAGGAGGCTTTTCATAAGCCGGTCAGTAAACTGAGCGGAGGCATGCGCAGAAGGGTATGCCTGGCACGGGCGCTTGCCGTTTATGGGGAGGTGCTTCTGCTTGATGAACCTTTTAACGGGCTGGATGAGGCAAACAGGAAACGGGCGGCAGAGGTAATCCGCCGGTACGGAAGCGGGCGGCTTGTGATAGCGGCAACCCATGAAGAGAAAGATGCGGCAAGGCTTTGCGGAGAAGTATGGAGGCCCTTTGAAAAAAGTCGCATTTTCTCCTGAAAAATGCAAAAAAAGCAAGGGAAAAAGACATAGACAAGCCGCTGTTCTTATGCTATAATCGTAGAATGACTGTGACTATGTCCGTTAAAGCGTGGACATTTTAAATAAATGAGTAGTCACGATTTTTAAGGAGGAAACGTAACAATGAGTTTACAGGTAGAAAAACTGGAAAAAAATATGGCGAAGCTTACGATTGAAGTGTCCGCTGAAGAATTAGAAGCAGCTATTGAAACAGCTTATCAGAAAAACAAAAATAAAATCAGTGTACCGGGCTTCCGTAAGGGTAAGGTACCCCGCAAGATGATTGAGCAGATGTACGGCGCAGCTATTTTTTATGAAGATGCAGCCAATGAGCTGATTCCCGGCGCATATGAAAAGGCACTTGCAGAATGTGAAGAAGATATCGTATCTTCTCCGCAGATTGACGTTGTACAGATTGAAGCAGGAAAGCCTTTTATTTTTACTGCTGAGGTTGCACTGAAGCCGGAAGTAACATTAGGCAAGTACAAGGGGGTTAAGGTAGAGGCTGCAGACCTTACCGTAACCGACGAAGAAATCAATGAGCAGATTGAGAAGGAAAGAGAAAACAGCGCAAGAACCATTACTGTAGATGACAGAGCTGTAAAGGACAAGGATATTACCACGCTTGATTTTGAAGGCTTTGTAGACGGTGTGGCTTTTGAAGGCGGCAAGGGTACGGATTATCCGCTGACCATCGGCTCCGGTTCCTTTATTCCGGGCTTTGAAGAGCAGTTAATCGGTGCGGAAATCGGCAAGGAAACAGAAGTTAAGGTTACCTTCCCCGAAGATTACCATGCAGCAGACTTAGCCGGCAAGGAGGCAGTATTCAAATGTACCATAAAGGGCATTCAGGAAAAAGAGCTTCCGGAGCTGGATGATGAATTTGCAAGTGAGGTTTCTACCTTTGATACCCTGGCTGAGTACAGAGAGGATGTAAAGAACACCCTTGCTCAGAAAAAAGCAGATGCAGCAAAGAGTGCAAAGGAAGAGGCAGTTATCGAAGCTGTTATTGCAGAGGCACAGATGGAGATTCCTGACGCTATGACGGAAACAGAGCAGAGACAGATTATTGATGAATTTGCTCAGAGACTGCAGATGCAGGGGCTTTCCATGGAACAGTACATGCAGTTTACAGGTATGAATCAGCAGATGCTGCTTGAGCAGACCAGGCCGCAGGCACTGAAGAGAATCCAGTCCAGACTGGTGCTGGAAGCAGTTGCTGCAGCAGAGAACCTTACGGCAAGTGAGGAAGAGTACGAAGAAGAAATCAAGAGCATGGCTGAAAAATATCAGATGGAGCCGGAACAGATAAAGGAAACTTTAGGCGAAAGAGGCAAGAAGCAGGTGCTTGCAGATATGGCGGTAAATAAAGCTGTGGAGTTTTTGGTTGCAAATGCCAAGGAAGGCAAAGCGGCTAAGACAACAAAGTCCAAGGCTAAAAAGACAGAAGATGCAGGCGAAGCAGTTACAGAGGAATAAGCCCGCAAATAGCGGTGTTTTAGACAGAGGATTAAGTTTTTCTTAAATCCTCTGTTTAAGATTGCAAAACTTTTTTTACTGGTCTATTATAAAGTGAGTAAAGAAATGTTTGCATGGATTTGTATGGAATGGAGGAAAACATATGAGTTTAGTACCTTATGTCATAGAACAGACCAGCAGGGGAGAAAGGTCATACGATATTTATTCCCGGCTTTTAAAAGAAAGAATTATCTTCCTTGGAGAAGAGGTAAACGAAACCACGGCAAGCCTTATTGTGGCACAGCTTTTGTTTTTGGAAGCTGAGGACCCGGAAAAGGATATCAACCTTTATATCAACAGTCCGGGTGGTTCTGTAACAGCGGGCATGGCTATTTATGATACTATGCGTTATATTAAATGTGACGTATCCACCATCTGTATCGGTATGGCAGCCAGCATGGGCGCATTTCTGCTTGCAGGCGGCGCTAAGGGAAAGAGAATGGCGCTTCCCAATGCGGAGATCATGATTCACCAGCCCTTAGGCGGCGCACAGGGTCAGGCTACCGAAATTGAAATCGCAGCCAAGCATATTTTGCAGACCAAAGAAAAATTAAACAGAATGCTGGCGGAAAATACCGGTAAGGATTATGAAGTAATCGCTGCGGATACGGAAAGAGACAATTGGAAATCAGCCAAGGAAGCTTTGGAGTACGGTCTGATTGACAAAGTGATTTCTTCCCACGCACAGGGCGATAAATAGAAGTGATAACAGGAGTGAAAAGATGGCAGGAAAAAATTCCGGCAATGATGTAAGATGTTCATTCTGCAATAAAACGCAGGACCAGGTCAGAAAGCTGATCGCAGGACCGGCCGGCGTATATATCTGTGATGAATGTATCGAAATCTGTGGAGATATTTTAGAAGAAGAATTTGAAGAGGACAATGTGCCTGAGGAAGATGCACCGGATTTCAAGCTTTTAAAGCCGGTGGAAATCAAGAACTTTTTGGATGATTATGTAATCGGGCAGGATGCGGCAAAGAAGGTGCTTTCCGTAGCGGTTTATAATCATTATAAAAGGGTGACGGCACAGAAGGAGCCGGGGGATGTAGAACTGCAAAAAAGCAATATCATTATGATAGGGCCTACCGGTTCAGGCAAGACCTATTTGGCGCAGACCCTGGCAAAGATTATTAACGTGCCTTTTGCCATTGCGGATGCCACCACCCTGACAGAGGCGGGATATGTAGGCGAGGATGTGGAAAATATCCTTTTAAAGCTGATCCAGGCAGCAGATTATGATGTGGAACGTGCGCAGTACGGCATGATTTATATTGATGAAGTTGACAAGATTACCAAAAAAAGCGAGAATGTATCCATTACCCGAGATGTATCGGGAGAGGGCGTACAGCAGGCGCTTTTGAAAATTATTGAAGGTACGGTAGCAAATGTACCGCCTCAGGGAGGCAGAAAGCATCCTCATCAGGAGCTGATTCAGATAGACACCTCCAATATTCTGTTTATCTGCGGAGGCGCCTTTGACGGTCTCGATAAGATAGTGGAAGCCAGACTGGACCGCAAATCTATCGGTTTTAATGCAGAGATAACAGAAAAGGTAAACAAGGAAATCGGAGAGATTTTAGGAGAGGTAACACCTCAGGATTTGGTAAAATTTGGTCTGATTCCTGAATTTGTAGGTCGTGTGCCTATCAATGTGTCCTTGGAGGGACTTGATAAAAAGGCTCTTGTGCGTATTTTAAAGGAGCCCAAAAATGCATTGATTAAGCAGTATCAGCGCCTTTTCGATATGGACGGTGTAAAGCTGACCTTTGAAGAGGATGCCATTGATGCAATTGCAGAGCTGGCACTGGAGAGAAAAACGGGAGCCAGAGGCTTACGTTCCATTATGGAAAACGTAACGATGGACATTATGTACAGCATCCCGTCAGACGATACCATTGAAGCCGTTATTATTACAAAAGGGGCTGTAGAGGGTATCGGCGAGCCGCTTACCATACATCGGGAAACAGCCATGAAAAAAGCAAAGTAAGTGAAACGCCGTTACTTTTTTAAGTGCGGCGTTTTATAGTAACGGAAGTAATCGGGGAGATTCGACAAGCCATGGAAAATACAATAAAGACAACAATTGAAATGCCGGTGGTTGCACTGCGGGGACTGAGCATTCTGCCGGGGATGATTATCCATTTTGATTTAAGCAGGGATAAGTCTATTTATGCCGTAGAAAGGGCAATGACGGGAAAACAGCTTTTGTTTGTGGTTACACAGAAGGATGAGAACGTGGATGACCCGAAACAGGAAGATTTGTATGATGTGGGAACCATAACCCGGTTAAAGCAGATGAGCCGGCTGCCAAACGGGATTGTCAGGGTTTTGGTGGAAGGCACAGGCAGAGGAAAACTCTGCGGTATTGATGAAGAGACAGAAGCTTATCTGCTGGCAGAGGTAGAGCCGGCAGAGGAAGAAGCAGAAGAGATTGATATCCATAAAAAAGAGGCCATGCTCCGGGAAGTAAAGGAGCTGTTTCATAATTATGCGGTTTTAAATCCTAAAAACGGTAAGGTTTTGGATAAGAAACTGGAGACTATGCGGGATATTGTCATTATAATCGATACCATTACCAGCAGCCTGCCATTGGCGGTTTCTGCAAAACAGCATATTTTATCGGCAGATTCTTTGCAGGAAAGATATGATTTTTTATCTCAAATGTTGTATAATGAGATACAGATAAGCCTGATAAAAAGGGATCTGACTGAAAAAATCAAAAATAAGGTGGATAAGAACCAAAAGGAATATCTTCTGCGTGAGCAGATGCATGCAATCAGGGAAGAGCTGGGCGATAAGGATACCTTTTCGGATGCGGATCAGTTTTTGGCAGATTTAAAGAAGCTGAAGGCGGATAAGGAAGTAAAGGATAAGATTGAAAAGGAGATTTCCCGGTTTAAAAATCTGGCATCCAGCAGCTCGGAGAGTGCCGTAGAGCGTGCCTACATAGAGACCCTTTTGGAAATGCCGTGGAATAAGGTTTCAAAGGACAATGTGGATATGGAACGTGCGCAGCGTATTCTGGAGGAAGACCACTACGGCATGAGTCAGGTAAAGGAACGGATTTTGGAATTTTTGGCAGTACGCAGCCTGATGAAGGCAAGGCAGGATAAGCAGGATTTTGACAGTCCGATTATCTGCCTGGTGGGGCCTCCCGGCACAGGAAAGACCTCTATTGCAAAAAGCGTGGCAAGGGCCTTAAATAAAGAATATGTGCGTATCAGCCTGGGCGGTATAAGGGATGAAGCCGAAATCCGGGGACACAGGAAAACTTATGTAGGTGCAATGCCCGGAAGGATTGCAGCCGGCTTAAAGCAGGCGGGAGTTAAAAATCCCCTGATGCTTTTAGATGAAATAGACAAGGCAAGCAGTGATTATAAAGGAGATACCTCGGCAGCGCTTCTTGAGGTATTAGACAGTGAACAAAACAGTCATTTTAGAGATCATTATGTGGAAATTCCGTTGGATTTGTCCCAGATACTTTTTATTGCAACAGCCAATTCCGCAGCAGATATACCGCGTCCCCTTTTGGACCGGATGGAAGTGATTGAAGTAAACAGCTATACGGATAACGAAAAATACCATATAGCAAAAGAACATCTGTTAAAAAAGGCATACAGGAAAAACGGCTTGGAAGACGGCATGGTAAATATCAGTGACGGAGCGCTCAGGGCCGTTATAGAAGGTTATACAAGAGAAGCCGGTGTCCGTGATTTGGAGCGTAAAATAGGGGAGATTTGCAGAAAGGCAGCCAGAGAGCTTATTAATAAAGAACCTGAAAAGCGCAAAAATACCCATGTGAAGGTTACGGTGCAGAACCTGGAAAAGTATTTGGGCAAGGTAAGATATACCAGAAATATGGCGAATGATACGGATGAAGTGGGTATCGTGCGCGGTCTGGCATGGACCAGCGTAGGAGGGGAAACGCTTCAGATTGAAGTCAATATGATGCCGGGAAAGGGCGAAGTTGAGCTGACCGGACAGATGGGAGATGTCATGAAGGAATCTGCCATGGCAGGCTTAAGCTTTGTCAGGTCCATCAGTAAGGAATATAATATAGCAGCAGACACTTACAAGGAAAATGATTTTCATATACATATCCCGGAAGGGGCGGTTCCCAAGGACGGGCCCTCTGCAGGAATTACCATGGCTACGGCACTGCTTTCCGCCATTACGGGGATACCGGTACGTGCAAATATTGCCATGACCGGTGAAATTACCCTGCGTGGCAGGGTACTTCCCATAGGCGGTCTGAAGGAGAAGATACTGGCTGCTAAAATGGCAGGTATTAAAAAAGTGCTGGTACCTAAGAAAAATGAAAGGGATGTGGAGGAAATATCGTCAGAAATCAAATCCGGTGTGGAAATCTGTTTCGTGGAGCGGATGGAAGAGGTTTTAGAGCAGTCCCTGATTGCAGAAGGAGAAAAAGCATGGTAATTAAGAATGTCAGTCTGGAAACCGTATGCGGCATTACCAGCAAACTTCCTGACAGCGTCCATCCTGAGGTGGCGTTTGCAGGAAAGAGCAATGTGGGCAAGTCTTCTCTGATTAACGCACTGATGAACAGGAAATCTCTGGCCCGTACCAGTGCGCAGCCGGGCAAGACACAGACCATCAATTTTTACAATATAAACGATGAAATTTATTTTGTGGATTTACCGGGATACGGTTACGCGAGAGCAAATGAAGAAGTAAAAGCCAAATGGGGCAAGATGATAGAGGATTATCTTCATAAATCAAAGCAGTTAAAGGCAGTATTCCTGCTGATTGACATCAGGCATGAACCGGGCAGCAACGACCGCATCATGTATGACTGGATTGTGAAGCAGGGCTATTATCCCATTATCATAGCGACAAAGCTTGACAAGATAAAGCGCAGCCAGGTAGCAAAGCAGGTAAAGCTGATAAAAAGTGCGCTGCAGGTAAAACCGGATACGATAGTAATTCCTTTTTCTGCGGAAAGCAAGCAGGGACGGGATGAAATCTATGAAATACTTGATACTTTTATACCAAAAGATGAGGAATTGTAAAAAAGAGGGATTCTTATGAGGACATCGATGAAAAAGTATGTAAAGGCAATATTGAATCTGTTAGTTGCTCTGGTGGTTTTGATACTGGTAATCTGGCTTTTGCCCAAGGGAATTGTTTTCTTTATGCCCTTTATTATCGGCTGGATTATTGCGTTGATTGCCAGTCCCATGGTGCGGTTTTTTGAAGAGAAATTGAAAATCAAAAGAAAAGCCGGCAGCGCCTTTGTTATTATTGTGGTAATCGGTCTGGTAGTATTGGCAGGATATCTTTTGGGCAGCAAGCTTATCAGGGAAATTATATCCTTTATCGGAGACCTGCCTGTTATGTGGGAAAGCATGGAAGAGGATTTTAGTGAAATATCCCAAAACTTCAGTGCCATATATGACAAGCTTCCCATTGACATACAGAAAACAATAAGCAATATCGGTGCCCGGACCAGTGAGTTTGCAGCAGATATGCTCAGTAAGCTGAGCAGTCCTACCATTGCGGCAGTCGGTAACTTTGCAAAACAGCTTCCGACAATCGTAATCGGGCTTATCATGTGCCTTTTGTCCTCCTACTTTTTTGTGGCAGAGAGAAATCAGCTTACGGTTTCCGTGAAAAAGTGCATGCCGGAAGCGCTGTTGTTTAGATACCATATTATGAAACGCAGTCTGGTAACGGCTGTGGGCGGTTATCTGAAAGCACAGATAAAGATAGAGGTTTGGATTTATTTACTGTTGGTGATTGGCTTTTTTGTTTTAGGCGTGGATTATGCACTGCTGATTGCTTTTGGGGTAGCTATTTTAGATTTTCTTCCTTTTTTCGGAACCGGGACGGTTATGGTCCCGTGGGCTGTTGTGAAATTTTTAAGCGCGGATTACAAAATGACAATAGGCCTTTTGCTTACCTGGGGCATCAGCCAGCTTGTAAGGCAGATTATCCAGCCTAAGATAGTAGGCGATTCCATCGGAGTACCGCCTATTCCCACCTTGTTTTTGTTGTATATCGGATACATGGCAGGCGGCGTTGTGGGCATGATAATAGCAGTGCCAATCGGGCTTATTCTCTATACCATGTATAAGGAAGGCGCTTTTGATACCACAAAAAACAGCATTCAGATTTTGTCTGCCGGATTAAACCGTTTCAGGAAACTGACGCTGCAGGATATGGCAATTATTGATTCCTATAAGCGGGAGTGCGAAGAGGAAATGGAGCAGAAGCAGGCCGAAGAGGAGCAGAAGGGAAACAGGCAGACGGGAGATAAAAATGCGAAATTTTAAAATGGTATTGCAGTATGAAGGTACCAGATATCAGGGCTGGCAGAGGCAGGAATCCACCGGCAATACCATTCAGGGAAAGCTGGAGACGCTTCTTTATAAGCTGTGCGGCGAAAAGGCAGAGGTTCAGGGCAGCGGCAGAACGGATGCGGGAGTACACGCAAAAGGCCAGGTGGCAAACGTCCATATGCAGACCGGCATGTCCCCCCAGGAAATACTTGACTATATGAACCGGTATTTGCCGGAGGATATCGGCGTGATATCGGTGGAGGAAGTGCCGGAGAGATTTCACAGCAGGTTAAATGCGAAAGGGAAGACCTATTGCTATCAGGTAATAAACAGCAGCCTGCCCCATGTATTTGACAGAAGGTATGCTTATGTATATCCGGACAGGCTGGATGTTGCGGCTATGGAAAAAGCCGCAGAGCTGCTTGTGGGAACCCATGATTTTGCCGCGTTTACTTCGGCGAAAAAAGGAAAAAAGAAAACGGTGCGTACAATAGAGGAAATCCGAATAGAAAAAGAAGGAGATTTACTCCGCTTTTTCTTTAGCGGCAACGGCTTTTTATTCCATATGGTGCGCATTTTGACAGGAACGTTATTAGAGGTAGGAACAGGACGGATGAGGGCAGAGACGGTCAATGAGATTCTGGCTTCAGAAAAGAGAGAACTGGCCGGACCGCTGGCACCGGCGTTAGGGCTGACCCTTATGGAAGTAAGGTACTAAAAACTGTAGGAATGGTAAAAATGATTAAGAAAAAGCATATGCGCATTCTCTTTTTTCTGTATCTGCTGATACTGATAAGAGTGATTGTGTTTAAATATCCGCTGAAGATGATGCAGGACGTAGTATCATCGTGGCAGAGTGATATATTTTGGGAAGGCCTGCCTGAGGCCAATTTTCAATTTTTTAAGACAATTAAAATGTATATACGGCACTGGGATAACAGAGGGATTAACAGCTTTGGCAATCTGATTGGAAATATAATTGCGTTTATCCCCTTAGGCTATATGATTCCCAGAGTGTTTAAGGGTGCTGAAAATGTTTTGGTATGCATGCTGTTTGCACTGTTTTTTGTGCTTGGTATCGAATTGTTTCAGCTTTTGACAGCCTTTGGCATATTTGATGTGGATGATATTCTGCTTAACTGCCTGGGTGCCTTAGTCGGATATCTTTTTTTTAAAATTATCAAACTTTTTATGGATAAAAAGCGTCTAACTAAATAGAGTATAAAAATACTGCAAAAATTTTTATATTTTTTGCAGTATTTTTATGGGGAAAGGGATATTAATAATGTGGCAGGAAAAATAAGGGGAACCAAATGAGTGACTTACAGAACGGGCAGGAAATGCAGAAAAAAAATGCTCGGACAGAAGATTGAATCCTATTTAGCCACCTTATATAAAATTGCGTTTTTACAGTTAAAGAACGCAGAGGACGCGGAGGATGTTGTACAGGAGGTCTTCTGTCAGTACATCAAGACGGATAAGCTTTTTGAGAGCGAGGACCATGAACGGGCCTGGTTAATTAAAGTTACCCTTAATGCATGCAGAAAGCTGTGGCGCTCAGCCTGGTACAGACACAATACGCCTATGCCGGAAAATATGTTTTCAGATGATACGGCGGAAGACGGCAGACCGGAAAATGATTATATACGCAGAGAAGAAAATGCAGAACTGATGAAAGCGGTATGGGAGCTGCCGGACAAATACAGGGAAGTCATACATCTGTTTTATTATGAAGAGCTTTCCGTAAAGGAAATAGCGGATATTTGCGGCAGACAGGAATCCACAGTGACTTCACAGCTTACAAGAGGAAGAAATATTCTGAAAAAGAGACTGAAGGAGGGTTATCAGTTTGAAGAATTTTAAGGAGGCATATAAAAAGGCGGCGGACAGCATCCGGATACCTGATATTACGGCAGAAGCTGTTATGAAAGAGGAACATCGTAAGAAAATTGCAGCCTTCAGACGCCGCCGTCAATTTACAGCTGTGGCATCGGCTGCCTGTATCTTCCTTTTGTGTACGGCAGGTGTGGCTGCAGCGGCAGGATATGCAAGAAGCATTATTACTGTGGATGAGAATGGTTTTAAAACAGCGGATATCCGTACAGCCGCGGAAAGAGGGACGGGTGCAGCAGAGGCTGCTTACGATACTGCGCTTATGGCAGAGGGCACTGAGCAGACCATAACCGAAAGTGAAGCTGACAATGCTGCGCTTGTGGCAGAGGAAGCTGAGAAAACCATAGCCGAAAGTGTAGAGGATATGGCGCAATTGAGTGTACAGGAAGAAGCTGTAATTGAGGAAGAGATAAGTAGAGCAGGAAGAATATACCTCTTTGCAGGCTTTTGAAGAAGCAGAAGATAAGCCGGTGGCATTGCCTAAAGAGGTGGGAAGCGGCAAGACGGTAGCAGAAAGCTATACGGTATGCGGAGATATGCTGTTTGTCAGGATAGAAACAGAAAAAGGTATTATTATGATGGATCAGATGTATTACGGTGAAACCAACGGGCATGCATCTTCTACAGTATATCCCGGAGGGGTCTGTAATGAACGGAGCTATACTACCGGACAGGGCTTTACCTACAAGGTAATTGATTCGGTGCATACGGAAGGCAGACCGGCAGATATCCATGCAGCGGTTTCTGTTGGAGACTATGAACTGATTGTGAATTTTATCGGTTATATGGAGGAAGAAGCCTTTGCAGTGCTTGAGGAGCTGGATTTGACGGTATATCTGCCCTGACGCTTTTTTATCCGACAGCAGGCAGTGTCAGCGGAAAAGCAAATGATACATTCTTGGTACATTCACGATACATTTTTGAACATATAAGGGAGTATATTTAAGTCAGTATTAAGGAAGAAGGGAGAATGCTTATGCATAATATATTAGTATATAATAACAATACCGGAGTAGTGGAAGTGATGCGTCCTTTATTTGCAGGAGAAGGCTATCAGGTATTTGAGGCGGAAAGCCTGGAGGAAATGCGCAGTTTTATTGCAAGGCGCCAGGTGCAGCTTCTGATTACGGATGTGGAACTGAAAAGTGCAGACGGTATTGAAGTGATACGTGAAATCCGCAGCAGCAGCAGTGTTCCTATTATTGTATTGTCTGAGATTGACAGTGAAATGGTAAAGATTGGAGCGCTGAATGCGGGAGCAGACGACTATGTAACCAGTCCGTGGAATCCGCTTGAGCTGCTGGCAAGAGCAAAATCACAGCTTAGAAGATATACGCAGCTATCCAACGTTTCTGAAAATATAGAGCATATTTATCGGGTAAATGATTTGATAATAGACGATATATGCAGAAAAGTTTCGGTAGACGGCAGAGAAGTGCGTCTTACGCCTATTGAATACAAGATTTTAAAGCTTTTGGTGCAGGAGAGAGGAAAGGTGTTTTCGATTGACCAGATTTATGAATCCATTTGGAATATGAAGGCAATCGGAGCGGACAATACTATCGCAGTCCACATAAGGCACATTCGTGAGAAGATTGAAAGAAACCCTAAGGAACCACAGTACTTAAAGGTAGTATGGGGAACGGGATATAAAGTAGGCTGATAAAGCCTTAATGGTTTTTTATCAGCCCTTTATGCAGAAACTGCAGATTTATGCGTTCGCCCTGATATCTTACAAGATGCTTCCAGATAACGGTTACAGACAGGATAAAGCAGCCTGCCGTAACGGAGGAGGGGGTGCTTTTGCTGCACAGACAGCATATGGTAAAAACAAAAAAGGTAATGACGGAACGGAAAAAGTGCGGTTTTATAACGATGACCAGTGAAAAAAGGATGTAAAGGGCTGCAAGTGACAATACAGGCGTCAGATTGGGATAGAGCCCTAACAGTACGCCGAAGGATACGGCAATGGCTTTTCCACCCCTTTTGCATTTCCAAAAGAGCGGGAAGGCATGGCCTAAAACCGGCGCAGCCAAAACCAGTGAAAAAAGCAGGCTGGAAATATCTACGCTGCGGGCCGCAAACCATACGGGTAAGGCCCCCTTTAGAAGTTCGCAGAGGATGACCAAAATACCTGCAGGGATACCGGCATGCTTAAAGGCGTTGGCAGTCCCCGGATTACCGTCCTCTGAAAGCATGCGTACATCGATGTGCTTTATAAAGCGGGGAAGCAGATAAGCGTACATAATGCTTCCGGACAAATATCCGATTATTATATAGAAGAGATAGTTTATCATATATTCCCCCTGTCTGTTACAGCCGTTCTTCGGCTGTTTTTTCTTCTAATAATTTACAGATTCCTTCTGCGGCGCGGGGCAGTGCATGGAGCCTCTGTGCTGCCAGCATGCCGTCTCTGACAGCGGTATTTTCTACAAGAAGCCTTCCCTGTGTAATCTGGGTACGAACGTGTGCTGCCGCAATAGACATTCCGCGGGAAACAAAGAAATCACGGTTCTTATTTTCACAGCCGGGAATCGGTGCCGTATGCACAATGGGGATATTCATGTTAAGAGCCTCGGTAGAGGTCAGTCCGCCCGGCTTTGTATAAATGACGTCACAGGCAGCCATAAAATCTGCCACATGGCTGGTATAACCGATAATATGCATGCCGCAGGAACGGAAAAACTGCTTTTTTAAGGTGCGCTTCAGCTTTTTGTTGTTGCCGCAGATGATAACGACCTGTTCTCCGTTTTTCAGATTACGGTAAAGCTCGTAGGCAAACAGATGAATCTTGCCGAAACCCATGCTGCCGCTCATAATCAGATACATGGGTTTGTCTTCGGGAAGGTGCAGTCTTCTTTTGGCTGCAGCTTTGTCCGGTTTTGTGAAAAAGGCTCCTTTTACAGGAATGCCGAGGGGCAGCAGTTTTTCTTCCGGAAGCCCTCTTTTGACATATTCATCGGTCAGATCGGCATGGGGAAGGATATAGTAGTCACACTCGGTTTCCTCCCAAAAGGGAATACAGGTATAATCTGTCGTAATGACTACGGAAAGCGGTACCTCCATATGGTGCCGTTTCATATAGGTAATCGTTTCGGCAGGAAATAAGTGCGGCATGACAATGGCATCGTAATGGTTTTCTGCAAGATATGCTTTAAGCTTCTTTGCCATAAGGCCGTTTGCAAAATAGACGGGAGATTTTCTGCGGGCAGAACTGATATAACCGCCTATCCGGTACAGAAAGCCAAAAACATGGGGAAGGCCCCTGGCCATTTTCACGTAGCATTGTCCGACTGTATTGGCAGTACGGGCGCTTGATAAGGAAAACAAGTCCATCATACAGGCATCGTGACCGTTTTTTTTCAGATATTCCTGTATGGCGGCGCCTGCGGCATTGTGTCCGCCGCCTGTAGCACAAGATAAAATCAATATTTTCATAGGAAGATTCCTTAGTAGTTTTTTGTTTCTTATTATATCATCATGCAGTGGAAAAAGCAAAAAATACTATTGATTTTTTGTCAGTATAAAGCTAAAATACAAAGGAAGTGATACGCCGGTATGATACAAGTGTAAACTGATACTGAGATAAAGTGAGGGAGAAAAATGCTGGAAATTATTGAATTAACAAAAAAATACGGAAAGACGCTGGCAGTGGACAATGTGAGCTTTATGGTGCCGGACGGACAGATTGGGATATTGCTGGGACCTAACGGTGCCGGTAAATCCACGATAATAAAGAGTATAGCAGGACTGGTCAGATACAGCGGACAGGTCAGAATCAAAGGTATACCGGCT
The DNA here is from genome assembly GCA_900551115.1 of uncultured Lachnospiraceae bacterium. Taxonomy (GTDB): domain Bacteria; phylum Bacillota; class Clostridia; order Lachnospirales; family Lachnospiraceae; genus Acetatifactor. The sequence goes on along the minus strand of URUY01000005.1, from coordinate 133,064 downwards.
AAGACAGAGGAGGCAAAGAGCGTATTTGCCTATGTACCGGAGATTCCTGCCATGTATGAGGCGCTTACGGTAAGGGAGCATCTGGAATTTATTTTAAAGGCATATCGTACGGAAGCTTCCGAAGAGGAGCTGCAGACGCTGCTTGCACGTTTTGAGCTTTTGGATAAACAGGATAAGCTTGGAAATGAACTGTCTAAGGGCATGATGCAGAAGGTAAGCATCTGCTGTGCGCTGATTGTGCATCCTCAGGTCATTTTGTTGGATGAGCCTATGGTAGGTTTGGATCCGGCAGCCATTAAAGAGCTTAAGAATGTGATATTAGAGCTTAGGGCGCAGGGAACAACCGTACTCATCAGTACGCATATGCTGGAAATGGTAAAGGAGCTGTGGGACGTTACCTATGTAATGGAAAAGGGACGGATTATCGGTGCTTACAGTAAGGAACAGGTAGGGGCAGAAAATCTGGAAGAGCTGTTCTTTAAGCTGACGTCTCCTTCGGGGCAGGAAACGGCAGGCATAAACCCTGCAGGCACAGAAGCTTCGGATGCGGATTCGGCAGAAGGAAAGTAGGTGGCAAAATGGAGGCGTTACTCTTTTTATGGAAAAGGACATTTGTAAACAGGCTGAAAAAGGCCTTTCGTAAGCCGGTTACTTATTTGTACCTGTTTTTGCTTGTTTTGTACGGTATAATGATACCGATTGGGTTAAATGAGATGCTTTCCCAGTTTCATCTGAATACGGCGGAGGGCATGGTGGTTCTGGTAACGGTATTCTGCTTTTGGATGCTGCCTTCAAATCTGATAGCATTCGCAATAAGAAAAGGGCTGCTGTTTAAAAAATCAGACGTGCATTTTCTGTTTCCGACACCCTTAAGTCCCAAGATGATTCTGCTTTTTACCCATGCAAAGACCCTGGGCATGTCTTTGATTATGGGAGTACTCATACTGGCAGCCGGTTTTTTTATGTTTCATTTATCACCATTGCAGATGCTTCTGTTTTTTGTGGCTGATATCATTTTAGAAAATATTTTGGAATCCTCCATGATGGTACTGTGCTATGGCTCCGAAAAAATAGGAGAAAAACAGAAAAAATATATTGTGGCGCTGGCATATGCGCTGATTGGCTGCTTTGTTGTAATCGGCATTTTTATGTATTTTTCGTACGGACTGAATGTGGAGAGCATTATGCGCTTTATGCACAGTAAAGCAGTACAGGCAGTGCCGGTAGTGGGCTGGTATATTGCCCTGATGCACCTTATTTTTATGGGGCCTACGGCGTTTAACCTGATTTGCAGCCTGCTGTATCTGCTCAGTGTGGTGATATTTTTCATTTTGGCATATAAGATGCCCTGTACCGGAACGTATTATGAGGATGCGGAAAAATTTGCCGATGACTATGCGGAATTGAAAGCAAAGCAGCAGGAGGGCATTTCTGCACAGTTTGGAAAAAAAGAAAAATTCGGAAAGGCAAAGGTTGTCTATAAGGGCGGCGGCGCAAAGGCTATTTTTTACAAGCAGATACTGGAGTATAAAAAGACGAAGACCTTTTTCCTGGATAAGACCAATCTTTTCTTTGTCATTATCGGTAATGTCATAGCTTATAACGTGGCCAAAGGTGCAGATAACGAAGCCTATAAAATGTTCGTTATGCCGGCAGTTATGGCATATCTGGTAATCTGTACGACAGCGATAAACGGCAAATGGGGTAAGGAAATTAAGAGCCCCTATACCTTTTTACTGCCTGACAGTGCTATAAGGAAGCTGTGGTATGCTACTCTGATGGAGCATGTAAAAAATCTGGTGTACGGACTGTTGTTTGCTGTTCCCTGTGCGTTTATGCTGGATATACCGGTTATGCAGACGGTGCTGTGCGTACTGTTCTATATGATGCTTCAGGCAAATAAGCTGTATTCGCTTGTAATGATGGAGGCACTTGTAGGAAGTACGCTGGGCAAGGTGGGCAAGCAGTTTTTCCATATGTTTTTGCAGATGATTCCCATGGGGCTTGCGTTTACGGGAGCGGTTATCGGCGTCCTGACGGCGTCTTTGGAAGCAGCTTACCTGTTTATGAGCCTGATTCTTTTGGCTTGCGTAGCTGTCTTTATGACGCTTGCAGCATTTAGCTTTGAGAAAATGGAGACGGCATAAAATCACCGTACCGGAAAGATACGGGACTGTTCAAATAAGGGAGCGTTCAAAAAAAGGTAATGATGTAAAATATTGGGGAAATGCATTGACGTTTCCCCTGTATTTTTGTTATATTGTATATAGTATGAAAGTACTTACATTACAAAATTGCGGAGGGTTAAAATGCAGATACCGGTAATTGAGCAGTATATTGATGAATTAATTGAAAAAAGTACATTGGATGTTCCCGTATGGAATATCGAAAAGGCAAAGAAAGGGTTGAAGGCCGGATGGAATTATATAGACGGCTGTATGATTCTGGCATTGTTAGAAACATACAACACTACCGGAGATAAGAAGTATCTGGACTTTGCGGATGCATTTATTGACCACAGGGTACAGGAGGACGGCACGATTGCAGGTTACTCAGTGGAAGAATATAATATTGACAATGTAAATGCGGGAAAGACGCTGTTCCAGCTTTATGATATTACAGGTAAGGAGAAATACAGAAAGGCCATTGATTTGATTTACAGTCAGATTAAAGGCCAGCCCAGAACGGAAGAAGGCAATTTCTGGCATAAAAAGATTTATCCCCAGCAGGTATGGCTGGACGGTCTTTATATGGGACAGCCCTTCTATATGGAGTATGAAACCAGATTCAATGATAAAAAGAATTATGCAGATATTTTCAATCAGTTTGCAAATGTTGTAAAATATATGCGGGATGAAAAGACCGGATTGTATTATCACGGCTATGACTCCTCAAAATCTATTTTCTGGTGCGACAAGGAAACCGGGCTTTCTAAAAACTTCTGGCTGCGTGCTATCGGCTGGTATTCCATGGCGCTGTTGGATACCCTGAGCAAAACAGAGCCTGCAGGCTTTGAGGCAGAATATGAAAACTTAAAGACGGTGTTTAAGGATTTGATTGACGCTCTTCTTAAGTATCAGGACGAGAGCGGTATGTGGTATCAGCTTCCTGCACTTGCAGGCAAGGAGCCGAATTACCTTGAGACCAGCGGCAGCGCGATTTTGGCGTTTTCCATTCTGCGCGGCGTAAGACTTGGATTTTTACCGGAAAGCTACAGAGAGTTTGGTATCAAGGCATTTGACGGTATCAGGAACCGTTATATGAAGACGGAGGACGGAGAGCTGCATCTTGACGGTATCTGTCTGGTAGCAGGCTTAGGACCGGAAGATAATACAAGAAGGGACGGTACCTTTGAGTACTATATGTCAGAGCCGGTTGTAAAGGACGATGCCAAGGGCGTAGGACCGTTTTTATTGGCTTATACGGAAATCAGAAGACTGTAAAAGAAATGAGGGTGTCGCAAAATCATCGTTTTAGATGATTGAGCGGCACCTTTGCTCCAGGGAAAATGAAAATCAGGTAAGAAATCCTGCTCTGTGGGTTTCTTACCTGATTTTTTCATACTTTATAACGGTTTATAAAAACAGATGCTCAATCAGAATCTTGCTGCCGATAAGTATCAGGATGATGCCGCCTGCAAGCTCTGCCTTTGATTTGTACTTTGTGCCGAAAATATTGCCTACTTTCATGCCGATGGCAGAAAGGAAGAAGGTGATGATACCGATAAAGGCAACAGCCGGGATAATCGGTACATCCGGCAGGAAAGCAAAGGTAACGCCTACTGCCAGTGCGTCTATACTGGTGGCAACGGCAAGCAGGAACATTTCTTTAAAGGCTAATGAATCATTGGCATTTTCTTCTTCGCCGGACAAAGATTCCCGAATCATATTACCGCCGATAAAAAGCAGCAGGATAAAGGCAATCCAATGGTCTAAGGAGGTAATTTTGTCCTGGAAACGAAAACCGATAAGGTAACCGACTGCAGGCATTAACCCCTGAAAACCGCCAAACCACAGCCCTACAAGCGCGGCTTTTCTGACCGTGATTTTAGAGGTGGCAAGACCTTTACAGACAGCAACGGCAAAGGCATCCATGGAAAGACCTACAGCAACAAAAAATAAACTCAGTAAACTCATAGCTTCTCCTCTTTGGTGGATAACACCGAAAAGACCCATGGGCAACCGTAATAAAAGGCTGTCCATGAGTCTCATTTTTTAAGATAATACCAGATGCAACAACCAGGTATCGCATCAATATGTTGATATTACCACAGCCGGAAACGGCTGCAAACTACTCCCTCAAGGGGTGTCAAATTGTTTAATTAACTTGCATTATAGTAAAGACGGCAAGGTTTGTCAATATGTTTATACTTTGGTTTAAAGTTTAAAGTATGGCTATTCTTTCAGCTTAAAATGATTGACAGAGTCTGTCAGCGCATGTGCTTTTTGAATCATTTCAGAACTGATGGCAGCATTTTCTTCGGAGGATGCAGCAGTCGTCTCAATGACGGTGGAAATCTGCTCTGCATTTTCGGAAATACTGTCTATTGCAATGCTTTGTTCCTTTACGGATTCTGTAATTTCAAGCAGCTTTTTTTCCGAAACAAGGAAATTTTCCACACCGGATTTTAAGGCGGCAGCGGTTTCGTCAGCCATCTGCATACCTGCCTGTACAGCGGCCTTGCTGCTTTCAATCAGAGCATTAATGGTATTGCTGGCAGAAGCACTGGCATTGGCAAGCTTACTGATTTCATCGGCAACAACGGCAAAACCGCGTCCGGCTTCTCCGGCTCTTGCTGCTTCAATGGAAGCATTTAAGGAAAGCAGATTAGTCTGGGCTGCCAGGTCATTAATAGTATTTACGATACTGCCAATTTGATCAGAGGTTTCGTTGATACGCTTCATAGCATCTATAAGCTCCTGCATTTTACGGTCTCCGTCAGTGAGCTTGGCATTGGCAGATTTGGATACGTCGGCTGCCTGCTCGGCATTTTCTTCTACCAGACGGAGCTTATCGGAAAGCAGCATAATATTGTCGCGCAGACCCGATATGGAAAGGCTCTGAGCGGTAGCACCCTCTGCCACCTGTTCCGTAGACTGCTGTACCTGGGAGGAATAGTCGGCAACGCTGCGGGAGTTGTCAGCTATGTCCGTAAGTGTCGTATTTAAGGTATCCAAAATATTATTTAATGCATCTCTTATGGCGATAAAATCGCCGGAATAGGTCACATGCTGATGCACTGTCAGATTGCCCAAAGCAACGTTGCTTACTACATGACGGATATCTTCAATATAGGCATGGAGCTGGGTAATGGTGGTATTCAGTGCATTGGTCAGGGCATCGATTTCATCGGTAATGGGTTCTTCATCAAAGGCTACGGATAAATCACCTTCCGCCATCTGTGTTACCTTTTTACTGATGGAATAAATCGGGGTGAACCATTTGGCTACCGCCCATTTGCAGAACCGGTTGCTTATGTAAACAGACAGCAGGAAAATGGCTACGTTCACAAGGAAAATAATGATTGCCAGTGAAAGGGTAGAAAGCAGAGGACGTACCGCTACAATCTGCCACCCGTATAAAGAACGTCCGGCCATCATAACCTTAGGACCGCCACTGTAATCCCATATGAGTTTTCTTTCATATTCCGTTCCTATAAGGGAGCGGTAACGGCCGCCATCGGCATCGCTTAAGGTAAAGGAAGCATCTGCAGTAATGCGGTAGGCATCGTTGGGATGGGCAAGGATAACATCCTCTGCGGTGGTGAGGAAGGTATAGGAAGAACCGTTAAAACTGTCGGATATCAGCGCAACGATATCATCCAGATACAAATCCATACCAACTACGTTTACAAGCTTTCCGTCGATTCGGACTGCTTTTGAAAGCGTGATACAGATGCTGCCGGTGGTTTCATCAACATATGGTTCTGTAATGTAGACGTCATCAGCAGAAGCTGCTCCGGTGTACCAGATACGGTTGGTCAGAACAAAATCGGGATCAGGCAGCCAGCCGCCGCTGTATACCAGACTCTCGTCAGGATAGGCGATATAGACTGCAGAAACAGAACTGTCCATGGCTTTTATGCTGTCCACATAGGCAAGCTGGTTGTCATAGCCCTCTATCCGCTCACTGGAAATGGTTGCGGCAACAGCATCTACAACGGCAACTTTGCCGGCCATATAGGTGTCAATGCTGCCTGTCAGGGAAGTGACTTCATTTTTTAAGGAAATGCTGGATTGTGCAAGCGTCAGGCCAATCATAATCGAAATGGTGATAACGCAGACAGAAAGTAAAATAAAAAGAATGATTTTAAAGAAAATGCGTCCGATCTTCTCGGCATAAGTACCTTTTTTTCCCATTAGAAAACCCCCTTTGGTTTTTATAATTTTATTTTACTATTGTGTCGAAAAATGTCAATTAATTTCTGTAGTTGCGTGGATTTACTGCAGAAAAAAGCGAGAAACAGCTTTTTACAAAAGAAGTGGAATTACACAAAATTTATGATATAATAGCCACAAAAGAAAAACAAGCACCGCGAAGCGGTATTTGTTTTTCTTGTGGCATTAACGAGCAAACGGTCTGCGAAGCAGACAAAGAGCGCGTAAGCGCGTGTTTGCGAGTTTCCGTAGGTGATAAGATGAGGACATCGCCTCGCAGACAAAGAGCGCGCAAGCGCGTGTTTGCGAGTACGGTACAGTGAGCGCAGGAGAAAAACAAGCACCGCGAAGCAGACAAAGAGCGCGTAAGCGCGTGTTTGCGAGTGTGGTACAGTGAGCGCGCAAGCGCGTGTGATATAAAATAGGAATATAGAACGAGAGGAGTACAGCCGGATGATAAAGAGAGAGGAAATAAAAAAGATGTGGATTGCGGATAACGGAGACGGGACCTATTCCAATCCGATTCTGTATACAGACTACTCAGACCCGGATGCAATCAGGGTGGGGGAGGATTATTTTTTAGTAGCGTCTTCCTTCTGCAATACACCTGCCGTGCCGGTGCTGCATTCAAAGGATTTGGTAAACTGGAAGGTTATCAGCTACGCCATGGAAAAGCTGCCTTTTCCCTATTACGACAAACCGGTACACGGATGCGGTACATGGGCACCGTCTATCAGATATCATGAGGGCAGTTTTTATGTTTTCATTCCCATGCCGGACGAAGGTATTTTTATGGTAAAGAGCAGTAATCCATTTGAAGGATGGGAAGAGCCGGTATGTGTCCGCAAGGTAACAGGCTGGATTGACCCCTGTCCGTTCTGGGATGATGACGGAAAAGCCTATATGGTTTCCGCCTTTGCCAGAAGCCGGATAGGTTTTAAGAGCATTCTGCATATGTCGCCCATAGAGCCGGACTGCACGGGCGTATTGGGAGATGGCAGGCATGTTTTTGACGGCAACGAAACACAGCCCACCATCGAGGGGCCGAAGCTCTATAAAAGAAACGGCTATTACTATATTTTTGCACCGGCAGGCGGTGTGAAGCCCGGCTGGCAGACCGTGCTGCGCTCCCGCAGTATCTGGGGGCCTTATGAAGAGAAAATCGTAATGCATCAGGGCAGCAGCCCGGTAAACGGCCCTCATCAGGGAGCATGGGTGGATACCCCGTCGGGTGAGGACTGGTTTTTACATTTTCAGGATGTGGGAAATGCAGGAAGAATCGTACATTTGCAGCCCATGCACTGGGAAGATGACTGGCCGGTAATCGGTGTGAATGAGGATGAAAACGGCTGCGGAGAGCCGGTTATGCAGTATAAAAAACCGGATGTGGGTAAAACCTTCCCTGTCTGTACCCCGGAGGATTCAGATTTCTTTGAGGGAAGCAGTCTCGGTTTACAGTGGCAGTGGAATGCCAATTATAAAAGGGAATGGTACGATTTAAAAGACAGCATGCTGACCCTGTATGCGCAGACCGTTGAGAAGGGGACACAGACCTGCGATGTCAGCAATCTGCTTTTGCAGAAATGGCCGGCCCCGGAATTTGCGGTTACTGTAAAGCTTCATGTTGAGGATATGGCAGAAGGAGATGTCTGCGGTATGGTATCTTTGGGCGGTGTCTATACGGATTTTGCCGTAAAGCTTGAAAATGGAGAAAAGAAGCTTGTACAGCGCACAGGCGAGTGGACAAAGAACAATGAGACGGAAGAAATATGCGGAGAGCTTGCTGAAAATACCGTGTACCTTCGCATGTATGTGGAAGAAGAAAAATGGGTATCCTTTGCATACAGTACGGACGGAGAGCATTTTATAAAGGCCGGTAAAAAAACAGAAGCCACGCCCGGACGCTGGGTAGGCGTCAAGGCGGGACTGTTTGCAATCAATGAAGAAGCCGGAGAAACCGGAGAAGGCGGCTTAATCAGAGCGGAGTATTTTGTATACCAGGCTCTGAAGGATGCAGAAAAATAAGCTTTTAAGAATCAGTTTAAACTGTGACTATTCAGGATGCTCTGCTGTTTTTAAAAGCATATCCGCATTCATACCGCAGGGGTATGTGGTTTTTGCAGGGGCAGTGTTGTGTTTTACCATATCATAGAACCTGTAGCCGCCGGAAAAATTGTAGCAGTCGTATCCGTACTGGGAAAGAATGCGGCAGGCAAGATAACTGCGGAGACCGCTTTGACACATTACATATACCGGTTGGTTCTTTTTTAGCGTTGGCATGCGTTCCCGCAGAGTGTCCAAAGGGATATTGACAAAACCCTCCGCATGGCCGTTAGCATATTCAAAAGGTGTTCTCACGTCCAAAAGAGTAATACTGTCGTCATGGGGTAAGCTGTCAATATCTTCTATATGGAATTGCTTTACCTTTCCGGTTACGATATTTTCAATCATAAATCCTGCCATATTAACAGGATCCTTTGCAGAAGAGAAGGGTGGAGCATAGGCCAGGTCAAGCTCGCACAGGCCGGTTGCAGACATACCGGCATGAATGGCGGTGGCAAGGACATCGATCCGTTTGTCCACACCTTCATAACCGACTATTTGGGCACCCAACAGCTTTAAGGTTGTTTTTTCATAAAGTATTTTTATAGTCATGGTTTTGCCGCCGGGATAGTAGGATGCGTGGGAGGCAGGGGACAGAAGGATTTTGTCATAGGAAATCCCTGCCGCTTTTGCAGTTTCTTCATTGATTCCCGTTATTGCCGCCGTCATATCAAACAGCTTGATAATAGAAGAGCCATGGGAACCCCGGTAAATGCTGTTGCCGCCGCAGATATTATCCGCCGCAATGCGCCCCTGCCTGTTTGCAGGTCCGGCAAGGGAAAGAAGCGTATCTTTGCCGGTGACAAGATGTTTGACCCCGACTGCATCACCAACGGCATAAATGTCTTTCACTGATGTTTCCATGCGGTCATTTACAATAATGCTGTCTTTTATCCCCAATTCCAGGCCGGCTGCTTTGGCCAGTGCGGTATCCGGCGTTACGCCAACGGCAAGAAGAACCAGGTCTGAGGAAAGCTGTTCGCTGCCGTCTGTAAGGGTGATTACGGCTTGTTCTGCCTCCCTGAATCCGGTGACGGACTTGCCGAAAATCAGACGAATCCCCTTTTTGACAAGATAAGAATGTATAAAGCAGGCCATATCATAGTCAAGAGGCGAAAGCAGGTGGTCCGGCTTTTGGATTACGGTAACGGATAATCCCAGCTTTACAAAGTTTTCAGCCATTTCCAGTCCGATATAGCCGCCGCCTGCGATTACGGCTGATTTGGGCCGTACTTTTTCTGCATAAGTGCGGATTTTTAAGGTATCTTCTATGGTGCGGAGGGTAAAAATCCGTTCGTTTTCAATACCCGGCATATTTGGCTTGGTGGGTTTTGCCCCCGGTGACAGGAGCAGCTTGTCATAGGTTTCTTCAAAAACCTCTTCTGTATCCAAATTGTGTACGGTAACTGTTTTCTTTGCCGGATTAATGGCGGTAACTTCATGCCGTACACGGATGTCTATATGAAATCTGTTAAAAAAGCTGTCCGGCGTCTGCAAGGTCAAAGCTTCGGCATCGGTTATGATGCCGCCGACATAATAAGGAAGCCCGCAGTTTGCATAGGAAACATAGCCGGAACGTTCAAACACAATAATCTGTGCATTTTCATCAAGACGGCGGATTCTGGCTGCGGCAGATGCACCGCCTGCAACTCCGCCTACAATTACGACTTTCATTTTGTACCTCCATGCTTTGCACACATATTATCAAAGTGAAAAAGCTTATTTTCGTTATATGCAGATTATATCATGCGATAATCTTTTACTGCAATGAAACGCGGCGAATATATTATTTTTTACTGAAGATATTTTTTTACTGCAAGATGCATTCCGGCTGCGGGTTTTGTGTTATAATAACGCAGGCATTTGAGAAAAATGGTATAACAGGAAATTCGGATAAAACAGCGGGAAGAAATGAGGCGGCGATTGATGGGTAAAGTCGGATTAAACGGTAATCAGTTAAAAATGATAGCATTAATTACGATGACATTGGATCATGTGGGATTGGTGCTGATGCATGATTTTATCCCTTTTCGGATAATAGGGCGGCTTTCCTTTCCGATATTTGCTTTTATGATTGCACAGGGATGCCGTTATACAAGGCACAAGCTTAAATATTTTCTGCAGATTTTTTTGCTGGGGATACTTTGCCAGACAGTATTTTATATGACAAGCAAAAGCTTATATCAGGGAATCCTGATTACCTTTTCTTTGTCAATTCTTATGATATATGCCGTGCAGTGGGCAAAAAAACAGGATAAGCGTCCGGCTTATCTTGTACCGGCAGCCGCCATCGTATTAATTTTTCTGTTATGTGAAGGGTTACCGATGGTTCTTTTGACAGACTTTTATGTAGATTATGGATTTGCAGGAGCGCTGCTGCCGGTGCTGGTCTATTTGCCTGCGGGACGAAAGCAGCAATTGTTTTTCGCAGGTCTTGGTCTTTTGGCAGTATGCATTACAATGGGAGGCTATCAATGGTATTCCTTATTTGCATTGCTGTTGTTGTTTTTCTATAACGGTGAAAAAGGAAAGGGCAGTATAAAATATGGGTTTTATATCTATTATCCGGTACATCTGGCAGTTATTTATGTGTTGGCAGAGCTGTTTATATATTGAGGGAACCAAAAGAAAAGCTGTTTAAATTAAAAGCTGCCATTATCAGATGGAATTGTCTGTTTCGCGCGATGCATATTGCCAAATAGGACTTCCCAAGAGAGAGATTTTGTAATATAATGCTTATATATCATCTGATGATGATCTGTTTTTTCAAACATAAGTCGTGTAATTACCCCAATATAACAGTTAAGCAAAGCACAGAAAAATGAGAGGTTGACAATTAATGAGAGAAAAGTATGAATCACTGGCATTGGCAGATTTAAAAGAAATTGCAAAAGCCAGAGGAATAAAAGGTGTTTCTGCTATGAAGAAAGCGGAAGTGGTAGAGGCAATGCTCGTTCAGGATGAAAAAGATAAAACGGCTGGTCAGGCAATGCAGGATACAGAGAGAAAAGCGGACAAGTCTGAAGAACGGCGCTACGAGGAGAAAAAGCCGGAAGAACGCCGCTACGAGGAGAAAAAGCCGGAAGAACGGCACTATGAGGGAAAAAAGCCGGAAGAACGCAGATTTTCCCAGGGAACAGGAAACGATACCTATACGCGCCCGGCGCCTTCTTTTGACAGAAATGCAGTTTACGATATGAACACATTTCCGCCTGAGCTTGACAGCGGACAGGAGGCAAACGGTATTTTAGAGGTAATGCCTGACGGATACGGTTTTATTCGTTGTGAAAATTATATGCCCGGAGAAAATGACGTCTATGTGGCTCCCAGCCAGATTCGTCGGTTTGGGCTTAAGACCGGGGATATTTTAGTAGGAAACAAGCGTACCAAGACCCGGCAGGAAAAGTTCAGTGCCCTTCTCTACATTAAGACCATCAACGGTTATACAATGGAAGAGGCATCCAAAAGACGTAATTTTGAAGATATGACGCCAATTTTCCCTGACGAGCGGATTCAGTTAGAGGTGCCCGGCAGCAGCATTGCCATGCGGGTGATGGATTTGGTCAGCCCTATCGGTAAGGGACAGCGTGGTATGATTGTTTCTCCGCCTAAGGCAGGTAAAACCACACTGCTTAAGCAGGTGGCAAAATCGGTGCTTCGGAGTGAGCCCGATATGCATATGCTGATTTTGTTGATAGATGAGCGCCCCGAGGAAGTTACAGACATCAAGGAGGCGATTGAAGGCCCTAATGTGGAGGTTATTTATTCCACCTTTGATGAACTGCCGGAGCATCACAAGCGCGTTTCCGAGATGGTGATTGAGCGTGCAAAGAGACTGGTGGAGCATGGGATGGATGTGGTTATTCTGCTTGACAGCATTACCAGACTGACCCGTGCATACAATCAGGTGGTTCCCCCCAGCGGACGTACTCTTTCCGGTGGTCTTGACCCGGCGGCATTACATATGCCCAAACGGTTTTTCGGTGCAGCAAGAAATCTGCGCGGCGGCGGCAGCCTGACGATTTTGGCAACGGCGCTTGTGGAGACCGGTTCCAAAATGGATGATGTGGTATACGAAGAATTTAAGGGTACCGGCAATATGGAAATGGTATTGGACAGAAAGCTTTCGGAAAAGCGTATTTTCCCTGCAATCGATTTGCAGAAATCAGGTACCAGAAGAGAAGATTTGCTGCTTAATCAGGATGAGCTTGAAGCCATTAATATTATGCGTAAGTCATTAAACGGCATGAAAGCGGACGAAGCTGCAGACCGTATACTGGATATGTTTTCCAAAACCCGCAACAATCTTGAATTTGTAAATATGGTTAAAAAGATGAAGTTTATTTAAAAAATTACTTGCATAAAGTGTGATTGCGTGGTACAATAACAACGCTGTTTGTGGATGCATAAGCAGTGCGGATGAGAACAATAACAAGTTTATATTAACATAGAGAGGTGAAAGAGATGAAAGAAGGAATCCATCCCCAGTATTATCAGGCAACCGTAACCTGCAACTGTGGCAACACATTCGTAACCGGTTCAACCAAACCTGAAATCCACGTAGAAGTTTGTTCTAAGTGTCATTCATTCTACACAGGCCAGCAGAAAACTGCAAGAGCTGACGGACGTATTGACAAGTTCAATAAGAAATACGGTGTGGAAAGCAAGTAGTTTTCCCGTAAATAAGATTTCTAAAAGGTTGAGGTGTATATCTCAACCTTTTTTGCCTATTTGATAAAGATAAGCGACATAAATGGGCGGCATCCTTAAAGTTTTTTCAGGAAAGGTAGATTACTTATGGCGAAGAAGAAATGCGGTCATTATTCCGGTATCGGCGGACAGGCGGTACTGGAAGGCGTAATGATGAAAAATGATGAGAAATATGCTGTTGCAGTGCGCAAACCGGATGGTGAGATTGAAATAGAACTGGAAAATTATCAGGGAGTGCTGCAGGGAAGCCCGATAAAAAAGATTCCTTTTATAAGAGGTATCTTTAATTTTGCAGATTCCATGATATTAGGCACAAAGTGCCTTAATTATTCCGCCGGCTTTTATGAGGATGAGGATGCCAAAGAGACGGCTGCCGACAAGGCTTTAAATAAGGTGACTCACGGCAATGCGGAAAAAGTTTTCACGGTGCTTGTAACGATTTTTTCCATTGCTTTGGCAGTAGGTATTTTTATTGTCCTGCCGTATTTCATCACTTCCTTTTTTGAGGAATATATACGGAGCAATGCGCTGATGACAATTATTGAAGGTGCTATCCGTATTTTGATTTTTATTCTGTATGTGGTCGCCATTACGGCTATGAAGGATATTAAGCGCCTGTATATGTATCACGGAGCAGAGCATAAGTGTATCAACTGCATTGAAAGAGGGAAGCCTCTTACGGTAAGAAATGTTATGCGCAGTTCAAGATTACATAAACGATGCGGTACCAGTTTTATGTTTTTTGTTATGTTTGTCAGCATTATTCTGTTTTTCTTCATTCAGGTAAGTAATCCGGTAGAGAAAGTAGTGCTGCGTATTTTGCTGATTCCCTTGATTGCCGGTATTTCTTATGAGCTGATTAGGCTGGCGGGCAGAAGCAACAATATTTTGGTGAAGATTTTATCTGCTCCCGGAATGATGATACAGCGTCTGACGACCAAAGAGCCTGACAGAGATATGGTGGAGGTTGCCATTGCTTCTGTGGAGGCAGTGTTTGACTGGAAAAAGTATTTGGCAGAAGAATTCGGCTATGAGGAAGAAGCTGTTTCAGAAAATAAAATTACTGTGGCAGATGAAGAGTCAGAAGATGGCTCTGTTTCAGAAACAGAGGAATAGCATGACTTACCGCGAATGTTATCTAAAAGGAAGAAAAAGGCTTGAAGATGCAGGTGTACCTGAATATGATGCAGATGCCCGACTTTTACTGGAATTTGTCTGCGGTACGGACCGCAATACGCTGTTAGCACACGGCGATATGCCTGTGTCGGAGGAAAAGGAAGAGCAGTACAGGAAGCTGCTTTCCGGGCGGGAAAAGCGGATTCCGCTTCAGCTTCTTACAGGCAGCCAGTGCTTTTACGGACTTGATTTTAAGGTAAATGAGTATGTGCTGATTCCCAGGCAGGATACAGAAATCCTGGTGGAAACGGCATTGAGAAAGCTAAGACCCGGTATGAAAATTTTAGATATGTGTACCGGCTCCGGCTGTATACTAATCAGCCTCCTTGCCATTATGGACGGCGTGCAGGGAACCGGTGTGGATGTGTCAGAAGATGCCTTAAAGGTAGCGAGGGAAAATGCCGGACGGATTTTAGCAAAGGAAAAGGAACCGGTGTGGATTCTGAGCAATCTTTTTTCAGCTCTTTTTGAGAAACAGGAATCCGGGCAGGCAGAAAAATATGATTTAATTGTGTCAAATCCCCCTTATATTAAAAGCAGTGTTGTGGAAACGCTGATGCCTGAGGTAAGGGATTATGAACCAAGGCTTGCATTGGATGGCAGCGAAGACGGACTTTTGTTTTACCGAAGGATTGTAGAGGAAAGCGGTCATTTTCTGAAAGAAAACGGGTATCTTATGTTTGAAATCGGATATGACCAGGGCGAAGCAGTAAAGAGACTGATGGCAGATGCAGGTTTTACAGAGATTGAAGTAAAAAAGGATTATGCAGGGCTTGACCGTGTTGTGAAGGGAAAATTGGCGCTGGGCATTTAGCCCGGTTGGCATGTTGGCATGAAGTCGCTGTACCAGGATAGAGGTAGAAAAATGTTTGATAAGTTAGATGATTTACTGAGAAGATATGAGGAAATAATGAATGAGCTGCATGAGCCGGACGTGGTAAACGACCAGAACCGTTTCAGAAAGCTCATGAAGGAACAGAGTGATTTGACTCCTCTTGTGGAGGCATATACGGAGTATAAAAAAACAAAACAGGATATAGAGGATTCCCTTGCCATGTTAGAAGAGGAAAATGACGAGGAAATGCGCGAGATGCTCAAGGAAGAGCTTTCCGGCGGCAGGAAGCGTGTAGAAGAACTGGAGCAGCAATTAAAGGTACTGCTTTTACCTAAGGATCCCAATGATGATAAAAACGTAATTGTAGAAATCCGTGCGGGTGCAGGCGGAGACGAGGCTGCGTTGTTTGCAGCAGAAATCTATCGTATGTATGTGCATTATGCAGAAGGACGCCGCTGGAAGGTAGAAACCATGGAGGTTGAGGAAATCGGCATCGGCGGTATGAAGAGTGTTACCTTTATGATTTCCGGTCAGGGTGCATATTCTGTTATGAAATATGAATCCGGTGTACACCGCGTACAGCGTGTACCGGAGACGGAATCCGGTGGGCGTATTCATACCTCCACCATCAGTGTTGCAGTTATGCCGGAGGTTGACGAAGATATTGATATTAAGATTGAGGATAAGGATATTCGTATTGATGTTATGCGTGCATCCGGTAACGGCGGCCAGTGTGTCAACACCACTGACTCTGCAGTTCGTCTGACCCACTATCCCACAGGTATCGTGGTATACAGCCAGACGGAAAAGTCCCAGCTTCAGAACAAGGCGAAAGCTTTTGCGCTGCTTCGTGCAAAGCTTTACGACATCGAGCAGCAGCAGAGACACGATGCAGAAGCCGAAATGCGAAGAAGCCAGATTGGTACAGGTGACCGTTCTGAAAAAATCAGAACCTACAATTTCCCGCAGGGACGTGTGACCGACCACAGAATCAATCTCACCATCTACAAGCTGGATAAGGTAATGAACGGCGACATTCAGGAAATTATCGATGCCTGCATCGCAGCCGACCAGGCGGCGAAGCTGGCGAAGATGAATGATAATTGAAACGGATAGTACGAATGTAACAGATAGTAAAAAGAGACAGTGCAAACGAAAACTAAAAGCCTTCCCGTACAGGGAAGGCTTTTTGAAATTAAAAATTTTCTGTCAATATATAAAGAATATGGTAAGATATAAAGAAGCGGATAGATATAATTTGTGGGGAGGAGAAGATGGAAAAGTATATTGAGCAAAATAAAAAGGCTTGGGAGTTTAATGCCTACGATTTTTGGTTTCAAAATATTATACCACAAGAGCGGGCGAAAGCGGATGTGAAAAATCCGATGGGACAACTAAAACGGTATGCAAAGTATTTTGACAGGTATGAAGGAGTAAGAATTGCAAACATATGCGGTTCTTGTGGGAAAAAAGCTGTGCCGTTGGCAATTTTAGGCGCTGAAGTAACGGTGTTCGATATTTCAGAAGATAATAAAAGATATGCTATGGAGGTTGCACAAGCTGCAAATGTAGTGATTGATTACCAGGTGTGTGATGTGTTGGCAATAGATATGAGGACCTATGCAAATTATTTTGACGTAGTTTTTATGGAAGGTGGAATTTTGCACTATTTTCACAATATTGATAAATTCATGACCATTATGCATTCTTTGCTGAGAGGAGGTGGAAAAATGATATGCAGTGATTTTCACCCATTTAATAAAATAATTGATACGCTTGGTTTGCAGTTAAAAACTATGAGCTACTTTTCGACAGATGTATTTGAAGGAGAAATGGCACACGCAAGATTTTTTGGCGATGAAATCAGAAAGCAAATGCCGTTATGCAGTTATAGAAAATATACAATAAGTGAAATTATAAATTCAGTAATTAGTAATGGTTTGGTGTTGCAGCAGTTTGATGAGCATCCTGCATGGGAGAATCAAAATGTACCGGGAGAGTTTACCCTGATTGCTGTCAAAGCATAAAAACAGGGTTTGAAGTTCAGGAATATGCAACTGATTATTGCCTTTCTGAATTTTTTGTTATGCATAAATATTGAAGGAATGGAATTGGAAAAGAAGCAGTTAATCTGGTTCTGAATAAACATCATGGGAAATGGCAGTTAAAAAGACATCCACATAATACTGTTTCGGTAAAGTTTTGGGATAAGGTTATTTCAGAATATACGAATGGCAACTTTAAACTGGTTAAAAATTATCCGAATAGTGAAGTAAATTATGAAGATGGGACGCCGGCAGAGGTTTTCTTTTTTGAGAATTAGCGGTTGCGGAAGTTTGAGTCATCAATAATAATCAGCCTTTTTGATACCTCGTTGCTTTTGCCCTCTTGTCAGCTACTCTTTAAAGGCATAAAAGTGATAGAAAATTTCACAACTTGCCAGTAAAATATATGTCATAGAAATTGATGAATTGAAGTTTACGAAGGAGACAGCTATGGTAGGAATATATGATTGTTTTGGATACGGTGGAAGTTATGATGTACCTTTTGAAGAAAGATACAGACTAATAAAATTGGCAGGATTTGATTGCGTGATGTTATGGTGGAGTGATAAGTTTGGAAGAGGCAGGGGCTACCAAGAGGATGTTCGTTTAGCCGTACAAGCAGGATTGGAAATTGAAAATATTCATACTCCGGTACATGAACAGAATTATTTATCATCAGACAATTTAAACGGAGAAAGCGTCTATCAAACGTATCGGCAATGTGTGGAAGATTGTACCGCTTTCAACATTCTCACAATGGTAATTCATTTGCCCACTGACAAATATCCTGTTAATGAACTTGGGTTAAAAAGATTAGAGAAGATTATTCATAAGGCGGAAGATAAAGAGGTTCAAATTGCCTTTGAAAATTTAGAAAATGTAAATAATCTAGGAATGGTGTTAAACGCTTTTCAATCAAACTATGTAGGCTTCTGTTATGACAGTTGTCATCATAAAAACTATGCTCCCGACATTGATTTGCTGAATAAGTACGGAAATCGTTTAATGGCATTACATTTGCAGGATAATGGTGGAAAGCATAATCAGCATCAGCTTCCTTTTGACGGTAATATTGATTGGACGGACGTTATGAAGAAGATAACACTTACAGGCTATCAAGGTGCGACAACGCTGGAGCCTATGAATTGGGATTATGAAGATTTGTCTATTCAGGAATTTTTAGATTGTGCATATCAAAAAGCCAAACAGTTAAATGATATGAGAGAACTGTAAATTGCAATTTAAGAGGCTTTGAGACACTTCAAACAAGAGAAAATGCGGCGCATTTTACGGAAAGGGCACCCCTTTCTTATATATAATAATTTGGGAGACCGTTTCAAGTTTAGGTGAGGCAAACAGATGGCAAAATTAACACTACGGATATTGTAAAAAGCAGTATGAAAACGCAGGTAATCTGAATACACGTATTTCTATCCACAGTAAGTATTCTGCTAATAAGCTGGGATTTGGAAATTGGATTGTTTCAAATAAGGGAAAATACAGGCAGAAAGAATGGCATTATTGCATGAACTGGCTGTTAAGCAGACGGAAAAGCTGTCTGTGTTGAATTTGTCAGGGTTACCAATGATAGAGGGCGAAAAATAGGGAGGAATAAAATGAAGGTATTACTTACATCGTGTGGACTTGAAACGATAGGAATTAGAACAAAGTACTTAGAGCTACTGGATAGGGATATGTCTACTGTCAAAGCGTTATTTATACCAACTGCGGCTATTGATGCTGATGCAATCAGTGTATTACCTATGTGTATGAATGATTTGTTAAACTGTAATATTTTAAAAGAGAATATAACAGTTTATGATTTACACAAGCCTATGTCAGCCAGTGAAATAGAACAATATGACACAGTATACATTTGTGGAGGTAATACAGAATATTTGCTTAATCGTATAAACGAGGTAAAATTTCAACAGTCATTGCTTCCATATATCAATAATGATGGAGTTGTTGTCGGTGTAAGTGCGGGAAGTGTAATTTTTGCAAACAACTTAAAAAATAATCTTGGATTAGTTAAACAAGATTTAGATGTACATTGTAACGAAGCGGAATGTGAAAAGTTAGGTTGTTTAAATTCCGAACGTAATGAGCGAATTAAACTTGGAAATTTACAGGCGTTAGTTATTGAAAGTGATAATCGATATATTATTGGCTGATTTATTAGTGAGTTTAGATTTGGTGAGGCAAAATTAACATTACGGATATTGTGAAAAATAGGAAGGTAATAATAAAAAATGAATAATAAAGAACAAAAAAATATTTTGCTGACAGCTTTTAGGAATAGTTCTGCAGAATCTATGGTAAAGGAAACAAAGAATTATAATACGCTTTTTTTACCTAATGACAAAATTAAAGATTTCGAAATGCTAAAGAATACTATTTCAAATGGAAAGTATGATTATGTAATTAGTTTTGGTCAAAGGCCGATGATAAAAAATAAGGTTTATATTGAAGACACTGCCCATGAAGGTGATTTTATGATTCATACAAATTTTAATTGTGATGTATTGGAGAAAATCTTTTTACAGGAGGGTATTATAACAAAGATTTCGCATAATGCGGGAACATCTTATTGTAACAAATTATATTTGAATGGATTAAAATACATTTTTCAAAATGATTTAGATATAAAAATGGTGTTTGTGCATATTCCATATAAAAAAAATATTACTAATTTTGATAAATTCTGTGAGAAAATATTTGATGTGATATCATATATATAATAATTTGGGAGACTGTTTCAAGTTTTGAGTTTATATCATTATGATAAATATTTATTAACCTGGACTACTGCAACTTTCAAGTTTAGGTGAGGCAAACAGATGGCAAAATTAACACTACGGATATTGTAAAAAAGCAGTATGAAAATGCAGGTAATCTGAATACACGTATTTCTATCCATAGCAAGTATTCTGCTAATAAGCTGGGATTTGGAAATTGGATTGTTTCAAATTATGAGATAAAACCGGAATACAGGATTTTAGAACCGGGTTGCGGTACAGGAGATATGTGGAGAGGGCATTTAGAATTGTTTTCTGGTGTTTCCGAAGTGTTTTCAACTGATTTTAAAACTTTTTTGAATGCAACTGCATTTGAGCCATTAAAGGAGGATACTTTTTGAACCCATATTTAGAATGTCCGATAATAACAACAAAGAGTTTTACAATGAGACTGGTTAAAACGTCCGACAGCAATTCGCTTTTTGAATGCTATAACGACAAATCGGCTGTACAGTTTATGAATGATGATAACTGTGATTTTGGATTCTATGTGGAGTCTTTGGAAAAAATGCTGCAGACGATAACGTATTGGCTGGATTTTTATGAAAAGCAATGCTTTATCAGATTTGCAATAGTAGATAAGGTAACCGGTAAAGCAGTCGGAACAGTGGAAGGATTTGGCGGAGAAACGGGAGTGCTTCGTGTGGATATAGCCGGTGCATACGAAAAAGCATCCTGTTTATCTGAAATATTCCATTTTGCAAAGGAGAATTTCCACGAGATTTTTGGCAATGAATATATTGTGACAAAAGCTGTTCCCGGCGCGGCAGAACGCCGTCAGGCTCTAATTTGTAATGAATGGGAGTACATGGATACCTTCAGGGAGTACAAGGATTATTATAGAATTAAAGTAGATATCTGATAAATATTATTGGTAAGAAACCTTCCGGAACGCTCAAAATACAGGGAAGGTTTTTGGTTATTGTAGCTTCGATTCTAAACACGGATTGCCGGTAGTGTATGTGAAATTTTATGTGTACAACAAAAGGGAGACTATATGAGAAAAAAATCAAAAGGAACAATTTCTATTATCGGCGGCGCAGACGGACCTACGAGCATATTTATTGCCGGAAAGACAAGAAAACGCAGCCTGTCAGAGCGGATAAGAAGCTACGGGTACAGGAGAAGGCGCAGCAGGACGGAAAAGAAAATAATGGCTAATCCGCATACCCTTGATGAAGTAGTCAGCTATCTGCAAGATAAATATGGAGCTGTAGAAGTATCGAAAGAATCACATAATTATATTGTGCAGAAAAATGACTTAAAAGAAGCTATGATTTTACAGCATAAACCGGAGCTGCTAGGGGATATGGCTGTCATTGCATATCCCAAAGGACATGATGAAAAAGACATACGGGAATATTTCAAATGCCTGCAACAGCAGAAGGAAAGGGCACAAAATATTCCGGATGATAAATTTCCCATGGATTTTGGGCTTTACAGGATAGAAATAGCAGGGGTAGGAGAATTGGAAGTCTGCATAGAGAAGATTTGGGAGAGATTTGGAGTTTCGTGCAGCGGGAAACAGATGAAAAAGCTTCAGCGTATTACCAGGGATATTTATGCCTACTATGGTGTTTCAAAGGAAGATATTGAGAAACGTTCAGAGAGATATACAGTTCTGGTAACAAGCTTATGCTCTTAAAACGTTATATTTTTAAAACAGGCTCATTATGAAAAAATAATGCCCGAATTTATCCGCAGACAGGTTGCTAAAGGACAATCCGGTTCTGTTTAATGATTTTTCTTAGATAAAAGTACAGAGGCTGTAACGAACGGCGGGTTTTCGTCACTAATTTAATGAAGGAGGAGAAGGTATATATGGATTCCATGGAACAGATTTATAAGATGCATGCAAAAACCGTATATGGCTTTCTTTTGAGCAGGACGGGAAACCCGGATTTGGCGGAGGAACTGACGCAGGAGACCTTTTATCGGGCCGTTAAATCCATTGGCAGATTTAAAGGAGACAGCAGTGTATCGACCTGGTTATGCGGAATCGCCAAAAAGCTTATGTATGAGCAGGTCAGAAAAGAGAAAAAGCAGGAATCATTAGATGCCGGCGGGGAGATACCGGATAACGCTGCTTTAGAAGGAGCGGTGCTGAAATGGGACAGCATGGAGGTTGTCAGGTTATTGCATAATCTGGAGGAACCTATGCGGGAAGTCATGTATTTAAGGCTGATAGGAAATCTTTCCTTTGCCCAGATAGGGGAAATCATGGAAAGAAGTGAAAATTGGGCAAGAGTGACATTTTACCGGGGAAAGGAAAAAATCTTGAAGGAGGCGGAAAAATGACGGAGAAAAAAATACCCTGCGAAGTGATACAGGATTTGCTGCCCTTGTATGTAGATAGGCTTACAAGTGAAGCAACGGGGCAG
This sequence comes from uncultured Lachnospiraceae bacterium, assembly GCA_900551115.1. Lineage (GTDB taxonomy): Bacteria > Bacillota > Clostridia > Lachnospirales > Lachnospiraceae > Acetatifactor. The sequence goes on along the minus strand of URUY01000005.1, from coordinate 110,639 downwards.
GAAATAGAAAAACATATGAGAGAATGTGAAGCTTGCACTAACAGGCTTAACCTTCTTAAGACGGAGCTTCAGAGCGGGGCGTCTGAAAAAAAACAGGAGCAGGACAGGGAAATTGACTACCTGAAAAAAGTGAAAAAGTCAGGAATTAAGAAAGTACTGTTATCTGTGACAATGATTTTGGCGCTGCTCTTTTTGGCAGTAGGTTTAAAGCTGTTTGTCATTGGCTCGCCCAATCCCCGCTATACCCTTATGTATACAAATATGTATGAGGATTACTTTGAAATAAGCGGAATGGTTTTAGATTCAGCGGCTTCCGTGAGCAGATATGTTATAAAGGAGAATGGGGACGGCACTACAGAGCTTGTGGTATATACCTGTCTGCCCTCCTTCTTTCACAGAAGCGGAATGTTTCAGACAAAAATTTTCTTTGATGAAATCGGCAGCGGAATCAATGTAGGCGGTGCAACGATAAAGCAGGACGGCACGATGATAAGCAAGTTGGCGAATGATGTGTATGAAGCAAGAAATCCATATGTTGGAGATGTATCTGCTGATGGAAAGCTGGTAGCAGCTATCGGAATGACCAATACCTGCGGATATGCAACAACAGAATTGCAGACTGCAGAAGAACCCTATGGCTGGACCTTTCATTTTACGGACAGTGTAAAAAGCTCGGCTGTCTTTGAAGAGCATATGAAAAACTATGCCTGTGTATTGATTGCCATGACAGACAATTTGTCGGAAGTACACTGGACTTATACAGTGGAAACAGATGACGGATGGGTGGAAAGAGAATCCGGCATAAATAAAGAGGCGTGCAGTGCTTACGTGGGGGCGGATATTAAGCAGTTTTCCGAGAACCCTGAAAAAGTACAGGAGCTTCTTGATATTCTCGGATTCTGAAACTGAATTGGGAGAGAATATTTTCGCATTCTGAAAAAAGAAACCGATTACAACCTGATGTGGTTTATGATATAATAGCCACAAAAGAAAAACAAGCACCGCGAAGCGGTATTTGTTTTTCTTGTGGCATTAACGAGCAAACGGGCTGCGAAGCAGACAATGAGCGCGAAAGCGCGAGTTTGCGAGTGTGGTAATGTCGGCAGACATTATACCGACAGAATGGCATCTGCCGAAGGCACTATGCGCAAAGTACATGGTACAATGTCGGCAGACATTATACCGGCAGAATGGCCATCTGCCGAAGGCGCTATGCGCAAAGTACATGGTATAATGTCGGCAGACATCAGGGAAAGAAGGAAGCAGCATGAAAATCAGAAGAGCAGAAGAACAGGATATGAGAGGTATTAACAGGCTGTTGCTGCAGGTATGCTTGGTGCATCATGAGGGAAGACCGGATTTGTTTAAAAAAGGGACCAAGAAGTATACAGATAAGCAGCTTTGGGATATTATACAGGATTCGGAAAAGCCGGTTTTTGTGGCGGTGGATGAACAGGACAATCTGTTGGGCTATGCCTTTTGTGTATTCCAAAGACACGCGGACAGCAATATTTTTACAGATATTACTACCCTCTATATAGATGACTTGTGTGTGGATGAACAGCTTAGGGGACAGCATATCGGCAGGGCACTTTATGAAGCAGTGTTAGCTTTTGCAAAAGAGCAGAGATGCTATAATGTGACCTTAAATGTGTGGAGCTGTAATGAAGGCGCACAGAAGTTTTATGAATCCTGCGGACTGAAGCCCCAGAAGATGGGGATGGAAGTAATTTTATAAAACAGCAGGCAGAAAAAAGATTGCAGCAGAAAAGAGAATGCAGCAGGCAGAAAGATAAAATACAACAGACAGTAACAGAATGTAACAGACAGTAACGGAAGGAAATAGAAAAATGGAGCTTGAGACACTTGAGGAAGTCAGAGATTTTTTTGCAAAGGACAGATTTGCTACAGAAAACGGTGCGGTTGTAGAGGAAATAGGCGACCACTATGCAAGGTGCAGTATGAAGCTTACAGAGAGACATATGAATGCGGTAGGGGCCGTTATGGGTGGTGTTTATTTTACGCTTGCGGATTTCACTTTTGCCATTGCTTCAAACAGACAGGATATGGGAGTGGTTTCCTTAAGCTCTAACATCACTTATTTGGGTGCGGTAAGAGGAAAAGAGCTGATTGCAGAAGCAAAATGCGTAAAAGAGGGGCGCACCACTAACTTTTATCAGGTTGATATATACGACGAGTTGGAAAACCATGTGGCAGTAGTGACCACCACCGGCTATCGGAAGAGTACGCAGCTTGGAGGAAAATGAGTATGAATACACAGTTTTTCCGTTATGCGGTAGAAATTGAGAAAACAGGTTCCATTACAAAGGCAGCCCAAAATCTTTTTATGGCGCAGCCTAATTTGTCAAAAGCGGTAAAGGAAATGGAAGAGCAGTTGGGGTACGCGGTATTTGAACGTACCCAAAGCGGCATGCTTCCTACAGAAAAGGGCAGGAATTTTTTGGTTTGTGCCCAAAATATTTTAGAGCAGATGCAGATGATGGAGGCTATTGGCGAAGAAGGAAAAGAGCGGACGGAACAGTTTCGGATTTCTATTCCCAGAGGAAGCTATATTACAAAAGGCTGCACAGAGTTTGTAGCAGAGTTGGACGGTACTCATGGTATGGAGATTACCATTCAGGAGACCAATTCCATTCAGGCAATTAACAATACTGCTTATGAGCAGTTTAATCTGGGCATCATACGCTATCAGAGTATTTACGAAAATTATTTTTTGGATTTTGCAGCAAGCAAACAGCTTTGTTCAGAGGAATTGTGGGAGTTTTCCTATTTGGCGGTGATGTCAAAGGCACATCCTCTGGCAGATGCACAGACGGTAACGGCAGAAGAACTGGCGGACTATATTGAGATTTTGCATGCGGATTTGATGATACCTTATATGGAAGCCCAGGGAACAGGCTTGCATAAAATAAGCCATGGACCGAAAAAGCATGTATATATATATGACAGAGGCTGTCAGTTTGATCTGCTGACAAGGATTCCGTCAAGTTATATGTGGGTATCGCCGCTGCCGGAATCCTATTTGGAAAAGTACGGACTGGTACAGAGAAAATGCAGTATTCCCCAAAACCGGTATAAGGATGTGCTGGTATACCGGGAGGGCTACGAATTTGGAAGTTTGGATGAAAAATTTATGCAAAAGCTGTATGCTTCACGGGATGAAGTGGCAGGTGGGCATTATTTTTAATGATTCATGAGGTGATATAAAAAAGCATATGCATATATGCTTTTTTTATATTGTTCAAATTTTAAGGTTTCTGTTAAAGTTTATTTGGAAAATAAGCTGGAAATAAACCGGAAGGAAGCTGATAAAATGGAAGAAAAGGAAAACTTATATACGCCGAAACAGATATTGCAGAAATATATGAAGGGCTGTGTGACAAAATCGCAAAGTCCCATATGGCGAACCCTGCTTCTTGGGGTGATGGCCGGAGCTTTTATCAGCTTTGGCGCAGCAGCCAGCAGTGTTTCCATGTACGGCATTTCCAATACAGGTATTTCCAGAACGATTGGCGGCGTAGTATTCCCCATTGGTCTGATGATGATTATTCTTATAGGCGGAGAACTTTTTACGGGAAACTGCCTGATGATAACAGGTGCGATGGATAAAAGATATTCAGCACTTTTAGTGGTTAAAAATTTAGCGCTTGTATTTGTGAGCAATTTAGCGGGCGCTCTTTTGACAGCAGTTCTTATTGTAAACAGCGGGCAGCTTAATTTTTCTGAAAATGCACTTGGCGCTTATGTAATAAAAACAGCGGTTTCCAAAGCAGGACTGCCTTTTGGCACAGCTTTTATTTCCGGTATTCTGTGTAATATTCTAGTATGTGCCGCCGTATTTATGGCAGCGGGCGCAAAAGATGCGGCAGGTAAGGTGTGGAGTATTTTCTTCCCTATTTTTGTATTTGTAATCTGTGGCTTTGAACACTGCGTTGCCAACATGTATTACCTGTCAGCCGGTATTTTTGCGGCAGGCAACGGAGAATATGCAGCTAAAGCCATGGAGCTGTACGGTTATACGGAAGGACAGCTTGCTTCCTTAAACTGGATGAGTATGTTTGTAAACAATCTCCTGCCGGTTACACTTGGTAATATTGTGGGTGGCATGGTATTTGTAGGACTTCCTGTCTTTTTACTGTATCGGGAGAAAAAGGGAAATGTGGAAAAGGGCCCGCATACAATAGGGAATGTAATAAAGAAGGACAAGATTTCTTAAAGATTTGTGTGAAGACAAAGCCAGACAAGATACCGGTACAGATGCCGGCATCCTGCCTGGCTTTTTTGATTTCAGACTTATTGTCAAGAGCTTTAGTAAAATTTTACAGGAAGGCTTTTTATGCTAAGATGTGAAAGGCTTTCATAAAATTAAAATATTTTGTGGGGATTCATATTGCGGAGAAACAAAAGAGTTTTCCAAAAGAAAAAGAAGTTTCTCTTTCCTTTTAGGCGCGATACAGTTAAAATAGACAATATCGGAAACAGAAAATCCGGAAATTATAAATCGGAAACAGAAAATATAACAAGGGAGAATATATCCATGAAAAAACAAATGACGATTAATCTTACCCTGTCGGCTATGTTTGTGGCGTTGGGGCTGGTACTTCCTTTTTTGACAGGACAGATTCCTCAGTTCGGCAACATGCTTCTGCCTATGCATTTGCCGGTATTTTTGTGCGGACTTATCTGCGGTTGGCAGTATGGGCTGGTAACAGGCTTTATCCTTCCCATAATGCGGTATGTTATATTTGGAATGCCGATTTTATTTCCTACCGGCATTGCTATGGCATTTGAACTGGCAACCTATGGGTTTGTGGCAGGGTATTTGTACGGACATTCCCGGTGGAAATGTGTTATTTCGCTGTATCGTTCCCTTATTGCGGCTATGCTTGCAGGAAGGCTGATTTGGGGACTTATGCAGATGGTGCTGTTAGGAATAAACGAAAAAGCCTTTACCTGGCAGATGTTTGCGGCAGGTGCTTTTCTAAATGCTATTCCGGGTATTATTGTACAGCTTGTGTTGATTCCTGTTATTATGGCGGCGCTAAATCGTACCGGATTAGTACCGTTTGGGAAAAAAGAGCCTGCAAGGGTAATGGAACAGGCAAGAACCGGGGAGAAATAGATACAGAGCGAAATATGACAGGCAAGAACCGGGGAGAAATAGATACAAAGCAAAATATGACAGGATGCCGGAAATTAAGCTATGGAAGAGCTGATACAAACAGTTATTGAGAGAATAAAAAAAGAACAGAAGGAAAAGAGACAGCTGTTTATTGCCGTTGACGGCAGATGTGCCGCCGGAAAAACAACCTTTGCAGAAAATTTGAAGAAGCGTTTAGGGGCGAATGTACTGCATATGGATGATTTTTTCCTGCAGCCGGCGCAGCGGACAGCAGAACGGCTGGCAGAGCCGGGCGGCAATGTAGATTATGAGCGCTTTTTAAAAGAGGTTATGCTTCCTCTAAAAAAGGGAGAGCCTTTTTCCTTTAGGCCCTATGACTGTCACAGGCAGGCGTTTTCTGAGGAGGTATTTATAGAGCCGTGTTTTTGCAACATTATAGAAGGCTCATACTCCTGTCATCCGGCACTGTTTGATCATTATGATATCAGGCTTTTTCTGACACTGGGAAAAGAGAAACAGCTATGCCGTATCAGAGAGCGGAACGGCGCGGATATGCTTCTTTTATTTCGGGATAAATGGATACCGCTTGAGGAACGTTATTTTGCTCATTTTCAGATAGAAAAAAGATGTGATATATCTTATCGGATTCCTGATTGAAAGTGGTAAAAGCCAGACAGAGCAAAGGTCTGTAACCAAAACAACATACAGAAATAAGGAAGGGCGGAATGGAAAATGGATTTAAAAGAATGTAAAGAAGAGCTTTTACAGTTTATAGAGGAGAGTCCCAGTGCATTTCATGCGGTGGAAAACTTAAAGAAAATGGCCTATGATGCAGGTTATACGGAATTAAAGGAAACGGAAGAATGGCAGCTTTCGGCAGGCGGCAGATATTTTGTGACACGGAATGATTCCTCCATAGCGGCATTTTCCGTTCCCGGGGGATCAGAAACTGCTGATGCGGCAGCAAAAAAAGCACCTGACACGGCAGGAGAGGGCATATCTGAGGAGGACGGTACAGTCTGTCTGATAAAAGGCTTTCATATTGTAGCGGCACACAGCGATTCGCCCTCCTTTAAAATAAAGGAAAAACCGGAAATTACGGTAGAAGGAAAGTATGTGAAGCTGAACACGGAAAGATATGGCGGTATGATAATGAGTACCTGGTTTGACAGACCGCTTTCCGTGGCGGGCAGGATAATAGTAAAGCAGGGTGAAAAGATAGAAAGCAGGCTTGTCAATGTGGATAGGGATTTGTTGGTGATTCCCAGTGTGGCAATTCACATGAACAGGGATGCAAACAGCGGAACGGAATATAATGCCCAAATAGATATGCTGCCGCTTTATGGAGAGTCTGTGGATGAAAATAGCTTTATGGACAGTGTGGCAGAGGCAGCAGGAGTAGAAAAGGAAGCAATACTGGCCCATGATTTGTTTTTATATGTACGGGATAAAGGAAAACGGATTGGCAGAAACGGGGAATATATTTTATCTCCCAGACTGGATGATTTACAGTGCGCTTTTTCTGCCATGAAGGCAATGACGCAGGTTGTACCGGTTTCTTATATTAATATCTGTGCAGTATTTGATAATGAAGAAGTAGGAAGCGGTACCAGACAGGGAGCAGATTCTACCTTTTTAGCTGACGTACTTGCCAGGATACAGGAGGCTTTTGGAAAGAATGCTTCATGGCTCAGATGCAAAATTGCAGACAGCCTTCTCATATCGGCAGACAATGCCCATGCAGTCCATCCTAACCATCCGGAAAAAGCAGATTTAACGAACAGGCCGTACTTAAACGGCGGTATCGTCATTAAATATCATGGAAGTCAGAAATATACTACGGATGCCTTAACAGCAGCAGCGATGAAGGAACTGTGCAGGGAGGCCGGGGTACCGGTGCAGACCTATACCAACAGGTCGGATATTGCAGGAGGTTCTACCTTGGGCAATATTTCTACAGCGCATGTGTCCGTTCCTTCTGTGGATATCGGACTGCCGCAGCTTGCCATGCATTCGGCAGTAGAAACTGCAGGAGGCAGGGATACGGAATATGCGGTCAGGATGCTGTCGGTATTTTATGGTAAATAAAAAAGGAATCCGGGAAACTACAAGGTGTTTTCCGGATTTTTTGATGCAAATTTCTGTAAGGATTTTTTGTATTCACTGGGTGTGCAGTTCAGATATTTTTTAAAAAGCTTATTATAGTAGCTGGTGCTGTTAAAGCCTACGGAGGCTGCCAGAGTGGAGATGGATTTGGCGACTTCGTCCTGACGCATCATTTTTTTTGTAGACTCAAAAATTCTGAACTTCAGCAGATATTCAAAAGGGGTAATGCCTATGGAGCGCTGAAAGCATCTGCAGCATTCACTCTTACTGACATGAATGGAGGAAGCAATTTCCTCTAAAGTAAGAGGCTCCATGTGTTTTTCTTCAATAAAAGAAAGCGCCTGTTTTATGCGGGTACCATCCAGAGAAGCCTGACCGGAGGTGCCGGAAAGCTCTTTGGCAGGTGTGGCAAAGGGCAGCAGGAGAGCCCAAAGACTGCATAATAAGCTTTTAACTTTCAGTTCATAGCCGAAACGCTTGGCAAGGCAGCAGGCAAGGGTGTCGCTGACAAGCGTAAGTATTTCGGAAGAAACCGGGTCATCTTCCCGCAGCATGAGATAATGCAGGTCGGGAGAGGAAAGGACAGGTGTCAGATATTTTGCGGACAGGGTAGTTTGTCCGTAGCCGAATAAAAAAGCAGGATGAAATTTTAAGGTATATAAGGAGCAGTTTTCTCCGTCACGGGCGCGGAGAGAATGCAGTTGGTTTTGGTTCAGAAAGACCCCTTCGCCGGGAGAAAGCAGAATGGTCTCATCCGACATTATTAACAGGACATGGCCGCTGTTAATAATAAGGAATTCTATTTCTTCATGCCAATGCCAGTGAATTATGTTGAGATGAAGCTTGTCCAGACTGATAAAGGATGCACCCACCGGAAAGTCAAAGCCGTCTACCGGAACCGGTACATACGAAGTGTTTCCCGAGTCAGCAGAAGCGGCATTTTTATTTTCATTTCCCTTGGGAGACAGAGGGGATTTAGTATTCTTCTTCATTCGATAGTCCTTTTTACATAATGGTATTCAGGGGGCAGTAGAGCAAAAGCAGTTCCGTTACAGCCGTACTTTTGTGTGTTTACAGCTGCCAACAATATCATAATACATTTTGGACAGTGCCGACAAGCAGAAATTTGAAGAAACGGATGAGATTTATTCGGGAATGGAAGAAAGAAAAATAACATAAAATAGCTTAACGGAAGCTCACAGACAGGAGTATAAAATGAGTAACCAAAAGCTGGAAGATATTTTAAATCTCGCACTGGAAACCGCGGAGCCGGTAAGGGAAAAATCACTGAATTTGAACGTGGGATATGAGGCGGCAAGCAATACATGGGAATTGATTGTAAAATATAACGGGGATTTGTCATGGCTTAAGGAAAGAGGAATAACGGTAGAGGAACTGCTGGCCGGCTATGCAATTTTGATTGTACCCGAAGAGATGGTGGATATGGTTGCCGAACTTGAAGAAATTGAGTATGTGGAAAAGCCTAAAAGACTGTTTTTTGCAGTAGAAAACGGTAAGGAGGCTTCCTGCATCCTGCCGGTTACCGGCAGGACGCCTTATTTAGACGGTGAAGGCGTAATTGTGGCAGTCATCGATTCGGGAATAGATTTTACCAACAGGCATTTCAGAAACGCGGATGGGACCACAAGACTTCTGTATCTTTGGGACCAGACGATACAGGGAAGGCCTCCGGAAGGCTTCTTTTTGGGAACAGAATATGATAAGGCACAGATAGATGCGGCTTTGCAGGCTGAAACGGCTGAAGAAAGATACCGGCTGGTGCCAAGCCGCGACATCAGCGGACATGGCACAGCGGTGGCAGGTATTGCAGCCGGTGTTGGTGCAGGTTCCCGTGCATCGGTGGGAGGCAGCTTTGGTGCAGGTTCCCGTGCAGGAGAGAGAGACGGCTTGGATACAGGCTTCCGTGTGGATGAAGGAGGAGAATTTGCATCGGTTGATTTTGAAGGGGTTGCGCCGGCAAGTAGCCTGATTGTAGTAAAGCTTGGACTTCCCAATGTGCTTTCTTTTCCGAGAACAACGGAATTTATGCGCGCTGTTACTTATGTAGTAAGGAAAGCACAGCAGCTTCAAATGCCGGTTTCTATAAATGTAAGCTTCGGTAATACATATGGGGCACATGACGGTACCTCCTTGGTAGAGCGTTTTTTGGACAATGCGGCAGAGGTAGGCAGAACGGTAATTTGTGTGGGAAGCGGTAATGAAGGAAATTCAGCCGGACACGTACAGGGAGATGCGGCGGCAGGGGCCGCTTATATTGAAATGGCCGTTTCAGCTTATGAGACGGCTCTCAGTGTACAGCTTTGGAAAAATTATGTGGATGTTTACAGGATTATACTGCGTTCCCCGGGCGGAGAAGAAACAGTGCTGCCAATAAACAGGTCGGGAAAAATTGCGCTTCGGATGGAACAGACTGACATTCTGATATATATGGGAGAGCCAACGCCCTATGCCGTGAATCAGGAGGTCTATTTTGACTTTATTCCGGTTAATCTTTATCTTACACCCGGTGTATGGACTTTTCGGATAGAAATTGTGAAGGGAGATATCGGACAATATTATCTGTATCTGCCCAGTGAAAGTGTAAGAAATCAAGGAACCCGTTTTTTCACACCAAATCCGCAGGTGACACTGACAATTCCTTCTACCGCGCAGAAGGTGATTACGGTAGGCGCTTATGACAGTGTTTATGAATCTTATGCGGATTTTTCCGGCAGGGGATATGTGTATCCCGAAAGAACTCTGGGATTAGTGGCGGCTGGTGCGGTAAAACCGGACCTGGCAGCACCGGGCGTAAATATTACGGCGCCGGACACGCAGGGCGGCTACAGTATTTTTACAGGTACTTCCTTTGCGGCTCCGTTTGTTACAGGTTCGGCGGCTCTTTTGATGCAGTGGGGCATTGTAATGGGAAATGATCCGTTTCTGTATGGTGAAAAGGTAAAGGCATATCTGCGCAGGGGCGCCAGACCCCTCAGGGGTGAGGCTATATATCCCAATGAAAGGGTAGGTTTTGGGGCGTTGTGCGTGGCGGATAGTCTGCCGTTGTAATCAGCCATATTGGGGAAAAAACAAAGTAATAAAATCGCCAAAGACAGAAGTAAAATAATGCCAAAACCGGAAGCAAAACATTGCCAAAACCAGAAGTGAAACATTGCTAAAAGAAGAAATGAAGAGTATACTATATTATAAAATATAAGATACTATGTTTAAAGGGAGATTAGTCAATGAAGCGAACATATATAAAAAGAGTTGCAGATACATTACTAAGGGAACGCTTGGAGGCTTCTGGTGCAGTTCTTATTGAAGGACCTAAATGGTGTGGAAAGACAAGAACTGCAATGGAGGCTGCAAAAAGTACTTTATTTATGCAAGAACCGGATAAAACAATATCATATATTAAGGCAGCAGATACAAAACCATCGTTATTGTTAATGGGAGAAACTCCGCGGTTGATAGATGAATGGCAGATGGCACCGGTATTGTGGGATGCAGTAAGACATACTGTTGATATGAGAGGCGAAGCTGGTCAATTTATATTGACTGGTTCGGCTGTCCCAATGGATAATGTAGTTGCACATACAGGCACTGGCAGAATTTCCAGAATGATAATGCGTCCGATGAGTCTTTTTGAATCAGGGGAGTCGAATGGAATGGTTTCTTTGAAAGAGCTTTTTGAGGGGAAAGACGATATAGCTGGTATTTCTGAACTGACTATAGAAAAAGCAGCTTTTTGCATTGTGAGAGGGGGATGGCCAGCATCTATAGGTGAAAGTGAAAAGGTTGCATTGCGCCATGCAGTCGATTATGTGGAAGCAGTCATTAATGCGGATGTTTCAAGGGTAGATGGTGTTGAAAAAAGTCCTACAAGAGTTAGAGCGCTTATGCGTTCCCTTTCTAGAAATATTTCAACATTAGCAACAATTAGTACAATTCGTGATGATTTGGCAATGGGGAATGGTGAGAGTATATCTGAAAAAACAATTAGTCAATATTTGAATGCATTGGATTGGATATTTGTGACCGAAAATCTTCCTGCATGGAATCCGGCATTGCGTTCAAAAACAGCTATCAGAACATCTCCCAAACGACAGCTTGTGGATCCATCTATTGCAGCAGCGACACTTAGACTTACGCCGGAACGGTTGTTGGATGACTTCGAGTATTTTGGTTTTTTGTTTGAATCTATGTGCGACAGAGATCTTAGAATATATGCGGAAGCAAATGATGGTCAGCTATTTCACTATAGAGATAAGTCCGGATTAGAAGCTGATGCAGTTATTTGTCTTGCAGATGGGAGATGGGCAGCAATAGAGGTGAAATTAGGCTCAAAAGAAATTGAAGAGGCAGCAGTACATTTGATAGAATTAAAAAATAAGATAAATACGCAAAAGATGAAAGAACCTTCATTTTTAATGATTCTTACAGGAACAGAATTTGCATACAAACGAGAAGATGGCGTTTTAGTAGTTCCTATAGGTTGCTTGCGAGATTGAGTACTGTTTATTGTACTATAGGAAAGATATACTCTTATTTATATGATAAGCCGATAGATTAAAAGTTTATTTGGAGGAAAGAAAATGCAATATTTGCAGGCAATTGACGAGACAACTTATTTGTCCGTATCAAATGCAGCTCAATACAGAACGATTATGAGAAATTTTTATCGTGAATAGATAATTAGGATAATGAATACTTTATTCTGGAAAATATACAGTTTGCAAAGGAACGGGAACTAAAGACGTTTTTATGTCAACTTCCTTATTACATAAAAATGTGCTAACACACATAAAATAGTAATGGCTATTGAACAGAAAATCATTTAGTGCTACAATATCATTACTAAAAAATGTGCCAGACACAAAAATAAGGAGCAAAAAGCATGGAGATAAAAAGAGATTCCTACCTTGAACAGTTAAAGATAAGAAAAGATAACGGAATGATTAAAATTATTACCGGAATAAGAAGATGTGGGAAATCCTTCCTGCTATTTGTATTGTTTAAAAAGTATTTAATGGAGAGTGGCGTGGATAGTGACCACATCATAGAGATAGTATTGGATGGTATTGAAAATGAGGAACTGAGAGATCCCAAGGAGTGTTATTCGTATATTAAAGATGCTATGAAAGATGACCGGAAGTATTATCTTCTTTTGGATGAAGTGCAGTTTATGCCTAGGTTTGAGGAAGTACTGAACAGTCTGCTTCGTATAAGCAATATTGATGTATATGTAACCGGAAGCAACTCTAAATTCTTATCAAGCGACATTGTAACTGAATTTAGAGGAAGAGGCGATGAAATCAGAATTTATCCGCTGTCCTTTGCTGAATTTTATACAGCGTTTGATGGAGATTATGATGATGCTTGGAACGAGTACATGATATATGGCGGACTTCCACAGGTGGCACAGTTTTCGGTAGAACGTCAAAAGGCAGAGTATCTGAAAAATATTTTTACAAATGTATATATTAAGGATGTGGTAGAGCGAAATAAAATTCAGAATGTAGATGAAATTGGAACTTTAGTGGATATTCTTGCTTCTGCCATAGGAACACCGACAAATCCAACCAAAATATCGAATACATTCAAATCTGAACGGGGTATCAATTATAGTAATAAAACTATCTCGAATCATATTGATTATTTGGCACAAAGCTTTCTGATTACTAAAGCCAGTCGATACGATATTAAAGGCAGAAAATATGTTGGGGCAAACCTGAAGTATTACTTTACAGATGTGGGACTTAGAAATGCCAGATTGAACTTTAGGCAGCAGGAGCCTACTCATATCATGGAGAACATTGTTTATAATGAATTACTTATGCGCGGGTTTAATGTGGATGTTGGTATTGTAGAGGTCTATGCAAAGAATGGTGAAGGAAAAACGACCCGTAAGCAGTTGGAGGTTGATTTTGTAGTAAATCAGGGCAGTCAGAGATATTACATTCAGGTTGCATTTGATATGACTTCCGAGGCAAAGCAGATGCAAGAGTTTAATTCACTACGAAATATTCCGGATTCATTTAAGAAGATCGTTATTGTGAATGGTACAAAGAAACCGTGGAGAAATGATGATGGATTTGTGATTATGGGTATGAAATATTTCCTTCTCAATGCAGATAGTTTGGAGTTTTAGGGATATCTGTAGTGTTGATAATGGAGACACTGACGCAGGAAGTGGTTGATATATTTGTCAAAAAGAATCATATTTATAAGAATAGGAAAGTGGAAATTGAATGGAACTTCCGTGATGACAAGGTACAGACCTCGGCTGATTTGACTTGATATTAACTTGCTATGAGCAAGGTTTAGGGCGCTGTGCGTGGCAGGAAGTATACCCTTTGTAAGAAGGCTGGCAGTTTTTTTACAAAAGAACGGTGAGAATATAATGATCCAAGTATTATATAGAGAAGAAAAAGAACAGTATCTGCAAAAAAGAAGAAACAAGTTTTAAAAAGCGAATGGAGAAGTAAATTACCATGAAATATTGTATGTCATAGTTGTTTATAGCAAAAAGCGCAAATGATAAAATTGAGCAGACTATTATTTAGTAGTGGAATTATTTTAAATATGTGTTATAATAATGTAAGATAAGGTTGTATTAATTATGAAGAAGAATACAAGATTGGTGAAAATGAAAGATAATCCGATGTTATCGGTCAATTTTTGTTCATGTATTTGTTTGAATTAAATCTATAACAAAGTACACGAGGAGAATTAAAATGAATGAATATCTAATTTATCCGAAACAATTACGGCAATGTACAATACCTGTAGAAAAAAATAGATGCTTTTTTCTAATGCCATTTAATAAGGAATTTAATATTATATACGGTTCAATAAAGAAGGCTCTTAATGATGATGGTTATATATGTAATCGCGCAGACGAAATAGGAGGGTCGACTCCTATTTTAGCTAAAATTTTGAATGAAATTATGAAGTCACAGTATATTATTGTTGATTTAACAAATAGTAATCCTAATGTTTACTATGAGTTGGGAATTACGCATACTCTCAAAGATGCACGTAATGTATTGCTTATTAAGCAGAAAGATTATAAAGTTCCTTTCGATATTACACATTTAACTTATATTGAATATGATTCTTCAAACTTACTATTGTTAATTTCAAATATTTCGGCCTTTTTAGCACAGAATCAAGAGGCAAATTCTTTATATGAGGGGTTAAATTTACATCACGTTATTGATTTTATAGATGAAAATAATAATATATGTGTTGAATACTTACAAGAAAAGGCAAGGAATATATTAACTCTTATTTCTAAAATATTGTTAGGCGAATGTAGTGAATTGACAAATGAACAATATGTTCTCGTTCTCTGTGAAATGCAAAAATTACTTTCCGAAACTATTTTAGCCGGAAACAAACAATATACGGAATTTATTTTAAAAACTTTTTGTGAAATCATAATCTCCATTCCAGAATCTGAAGAAACACAAGATTTTGTTGAATTATTTTTAGGAGACTTTTTTGATAAATATACTTTGTCGGATTTAACAATTAGGGAGTATAAAACACAATTTGCGCTAACATTAGCTAAAAACAATAAACACCTTGAACAGGTCTTGCCATGGATTATTAATTATTTTTCGCGCACTAAGACGGCAACAATCGATTTAAACCGATATAATATTGAAAGCTTTTTACTTACAACGTCATCTGCTACGATAAATGAAGCAATAATTCACTCATTATGCAACAGTAACTGCTATATTCGAGAACATATTTCAGATTTAATTGGTGAGAAGAAATTGTATAATGCTGTCTCATTACTGTGTGTACAATTGTCTAAAGAAGAAAATTATTTTACTGCACAAAGTATGATGGAAGCTTTAGGAAAACTAAATCATGAAAATGAAAAATGTATTAGTGCTATTGAACAGTGGATATATGAAAATAAACAATCCATCATTCAAACCAAGCAAATATTTGTACTGAAGCATGCCTTAATTGCACTGCGCAACTTAGATTGTACTGCGAATCAACTACACTGCCAGAGTTTCATAGATGAATTTGGTGATATTATAAAAGAATATTATATTGTCTGAATTACATAAATAAACGATGCAAGCGTTGAATATCGAAATAGTCAATTGCTTCTGTAATCGAAAATTTTTGAATATATTGCGTGTATAAATATTTGTAATATTGCTTTTGTGCTGAGACTGTCGGCTCATTTTTGATTAGCATATTAGCTAATGAGTTCATACATCTGTCAAAAAAACTTTTGAATTGATATTGATAATAGTCATAAATATCTTTTTCTATTAATTTATTTTTTAGTATTTCAAATGCGCCTAGCAAATCATCAATATGTTTCTTTGAAAATGAATTTGTAATTGAACTTGCTCTTATGTAGTAATGATAGTATATATTGGAAACAATAGAGACTTTGTCGGCATACATAAAAATCATAAATGAAAATATATCATCTTCCCAATAAGAATTAGGTAAAAAGGATAAATTGTTATTACGAATTAAAGATGTCTTATATACTTTGTTCCAAACAACAGGACTTATTAGGTAATTATTATTTGTAGAACGTGTAAGTAAGTTTATTGCTTCACAGTTGTTAAAACAATTGCCTATAAGATACTCATATCTGCTAGTGGAAGATGAGAAATTATCACCTTCATTTTTTATGCCGCAAATACAAATATCTGCTGAATTTTTTTGAATATTTTGCATCATAATATTATACAAGTCTAAATCAATCCAATCATCACTATCGACAAATGAAATATACGCTCCAGATGCGGCAGCGATACCTAAATTGCGAGCATTGCCTAACCCGCTATTTTTTTTACACTCGATATATTTTACGTTGTTATATTGTAAAAACGGACTTATTTTATTATATGAATCATCAGTTGAACCATCGTTAACTATTATGACTTCTAAATTTTCATAGCTTTGATTAAATATTGAATTTAGACAACGTTCGATATATCTCTCAGTATTATATATAGGAACAACTACACTTAATTTCGAAAGCATTCTCATAAAAATACCACCTTTACTTTGTTATAGATTTAATTCAAACAAATACATGAACAAAAATTGACCGATAACATCGGATTATCTTTCATTTTCACCAATCAACAAACCAATTCCTCATTTCTATATATATTACTTTCCCCTCCCCTCGCCCCGCCACTTACAGATGAAAATCCTTTCTTGGATGCTTTGTTGTCAGGATATCCCGTTGCTTTGCCATAGTGACGTGAGTATATATCTCCGTAATGTTAATGGAACTATGCCCTAACATTTCCTGAATGTAGCGGATATCTACATCAGCTTCTAAAAGACTGGTGGCGAAAGTATGGCGGAACATGTGCGGTGTGATGTGCAGTTCGATTGCAGCTAAGGAGGTGTATTTATTAATCATTCTGCGGACTGACTGGTCGGATAATTTTCGCCCGGACTGATTGGTAAAAAAGTATTTACAGTTTTGAATCTCCGGTGAATATTCTTTTCTGTATTCTTCCAATGTGCGGATAACGTCATCATTTCCGATTTGAATTCGTCTTTCTTTAGAACCTTTTCCGTATATTAAAATAGTTCTGTCATACAGGTTTATGTCATTTTCCCCCAACGAGCATAGCTCGGAAATTCTCATGCCGGTAGCAAAAAGAAGTTCGGCAACTGCGGCATCACGCAGAGCATTTTTCTTCTGATAACAGGTTCGCGCGGCAGTACGCTGATGATATATTGTGGAAAGAAAGACTTCTACTGTATGAAGCGGGATGATTTTTGGTAAAATAACCGGCTCACGAAATTTTATCTGCATTTTGTTAAAGGGATTTTTATCAATGATTTCTTTATATTCCAAATAATGAAAGAGCGCTTTTAGAGAAGCAATTTTACGTTTGACAGTTTTAGGCTTGTATTGTTGGTGGAGTGTTGCAATATAAGATTCCAGCATGCCGGAGGTAATATCGTGGATATCTGTTGTCGGAAGCTGTTCTGTAATCTGCCTTAAATCAATTTGGTATGCTTTGAGTGTCTTAAGGTCTAAGCGTTTCTGATACTGGCAATAGTCCAGATAGTTTTTTATGTGTGTCTGCAAGGTGTACATAACAAAATCTCCTTTAACTGACGTCATTATACTGACGCTAATGTTTTTCAAAAATATATCATATATAAATGCAAATGGTTACATCTGTTTTAGGGTAAATGCGAAAATGGGGAATAAATTCACCTGAAGGCATTTGTGCATTCCAAATTGCTGATTGATACTAGTTTAAAAAAGTGTATAATAAAACTTATATTCGTTAAAACGCAATTGCCTTGGTTGCAGGAAACAAAAGATAAAGAGGAAATTGGATGAGAAAAAAAGTTTTTGCCGGGTGTATGGCACGATATGGCTGGTTGTTGGTAATAGAAGCTGTTTTAGCAATGCTTGTCAGCTACGTTATAGTAAAGGGAAATGAAATTATTAGTGCAGTGATTGATGAGATGCTGTCAGGAAAGGAAGTAGTGTTTGGCAGTTTCCTGATTCAGTTTTTAGTATTTACGGCAGTGGGGGCTTTGGCGGCGTTTCTGAAAAGTCTGGCAGCGTCAAAATATGCTGTGCTGATATGCACAAAATACAAGGATTTTGTAGCAGAAAAGTTGTATCGTATAGAATATAAATATTTTGATACCAATTATTCCGCAACGCTTTTAAACAAGGTAATCGGTGATTTGGGAGAAATTGCAGGATTTTTGGAGTATGTATTGCCTGAAATTATGAGCAGTATGATTGCCATCATTATTTATTCTGTATATATAGGCAGGTTGAATCCGGGGCTGCTGGTTTTGATTTTGGTATCCTATCCGTTGATTTTGGGGATTGCCAATCTGTTGGTGAAGAAAATAGGCAGCCTGCAGGCAGTACACAGGCAGAAGACTGATAGGATGGCGGAGATTGCGCAGGATTCGGTGAATGGTATTGTGGTGCTGCGTTCTTTTGGGATAGAACATGTATTTCGGAAGAGAATGCAGCAGGCGGCACAGGAGCTGGTGGAGAATGAAGAAAAAAGAACAAAAATCTCCAATACAGCCATTGTGATAAGACAGCTTGTTGAATGGCTTCCCAATATTATCAGCGCAGTGTATGCGGTATATCTGGTGAGCAGAGGGGCGATTAGCCTTGGCGGACTGGTAGCCTTTATTTTGATTTTGAATAAATTTGTGGATGCTTTTATTGGCTTACCGTTTTGTATGGTGGATGCGTCTGCGGGTATGGTCAGTATAAGGCGTGTAGAGGAGATTTTGGAAGCAGAAGAGGAATGCAGCGGAATCAAGACAGCACCGTTAGATTCCGAGGTGGCAATTTCTTTTGAAGAAGTAAATTTCAGATATACGGAAGAGAATGAAGTATTGAAGAATCTTTCTTTTCAGGTTAAGAAGGGCGAAAATGTCGCGTTTGTTGGAGAATCCGGTGGCGGAAAGAGTACAATATTTCATATTTTATGCGGATTTTATAAGAATTTTGAGGGGGAATACCGGCTGTTTGGAAGAGCTTCGTCAGATTGGGATATAGAAGCGTTGAGAAAGCAGATTGCCTTAGTTTCGCAGAATATTTTTTTGTTCCCTGTTACGATAGAAGAAAATATTGCCTATGGAAAAAAGGACGCATCATATGAAGAGATTGTGGAAGCATGCAAGAAAGCGGAAATCCATGATTTTATTATGACGCTGCCGCAGGGCTATCAAACGCCGGTGGGGGAAAGAGGGGTAATTCTTTCCGGAGGACAGAAGCAGAGGATTTCCATCGCAAGAGCAATCTTAAAGGATGCTCCGATTTTGCTTTTGGATGAGCCTACTTCGGCACTGGATGTGGAAACAGAAAGCTGCATACAGAGAGCAATCGGTGTGGTGATGTCCGGCAGAACCTGTATCACCATAGCACATCGTTTGCAAACGGTAGTAAATGCAGATAAAATCATGGTGTTAAAACAGGGGAAAGTGGCAGAAAGCGGCACCCATGAAGAACTGATGGCATTGGGGCAGGCATATGCAGCGATGTATGGGGAAGGGGCAGATGATGAAAAAGTATAAGCTTTTTGCGCGGACAATGCGGGTGATGGGAAGCAGGATGTATCTTTATCTTGCCGCGATATTTGGGATGAGCGTAACATTTGCGTTATTTGCCATTATGCGTTCTTTACTGATGAAAAGCATTGTAGACATTGCGCAGACAGGAGAATATCAGAAAATTGCAGTGACGATTGCAGTGATTGTTACGGTGGGAGTGGTATCGTTGCTTATATACAGGGTGGCAACGATTCGCTATAACGTAGAAGCAAAGAGAGTATACGGCACTCTTTCAGAGGCGGTGTTAGAAGCGGAGATGAGCCTGCCCTATGCCTACTATGAGAAGCACCATAGCGGAGAAATCGTTTCAAAGATATCCTATGATTTAACCAAAATGGGAGATATTTATGGTTCCAGATTCCGAAGAGTAGTCATGCCCTTTCTTCAGGTAGTGGTGTTCCTGATACCGATGTTTCTGTTTAGCTGGCAGTTAACATTATGTTTGCTGGCGGTTAATATTGTGATGATGATGAGTGAAATGCTGCTTTTAAATCCCATGCACAAGGTAAGCAAAGAGCTGTCCGCCATTAATTCAAAGCTGGCAAGCCGTTTGTCGGATTTGCTGCAGGGAATGGAGCAGGTCAGAATGTATGCGGGTGGCCATCGTACGCTGGAAGAATTTAAAACACAGAACCATGAGTATGCAAAGAAATCCAATAAGAAGATTTTATACACGGCATGTCTGGAATGCAGCGGAAACGGTTTTGAGATTTTATGTTCCCTGGTATTTCTCATGCTGGGAATTTATTTTGTAAAAAAAGGATACACATCTTTAGGAGCGTTAGCTGCTATTTACACAATGTACGGACCTTTTTCTTTCCAGCTTTTGCAGATAGGTAAATATATTCCCGAACTGGTGGGGTGTCTTGCAAATGCAAAAAATATTTTTGATTTTTTAGATGAAGCAAGAGAGCCGAAAAACTGGTATACCGATAACGTAGCGGAAGCGGATACGATGGAAGAAAGAAACACGGTGGAAGAAAGAAATACGGCAGAGGAAGGAAATGCGGTAGACATTGATTCGATTACCTTTTCTTATGACGGGGAGACGAAGGTGCTTAAGGAGTTTTCCATGGAGGTCAAAAGAGGGGAGTGTGTAGCACTTACGGGTACTTCGGGATGCGGGAAGACGACATTGTCCAAGCTGGTGCTGGGACTGTATCCGCTTGCCGAAGGTTCTGTCAAGGTAAATGGATTGGAGGCAAGAGAATGCAGTCTGGCAGATATAAGAAGGCAGATAGCATATATTCCCCAGGAACCTTTTCTGTTTAACGGTACCATTATGGAAAATATACGAATGGGAAGGCCGCAGGCTACAGAAGAGGAAATTGTGAAAGCTGCAAAGCTGGCAAATGCCCATAAGTTTATTAGCGGCTTTGCAGAAGGGTATCAGACAAAGGTAGGAGAGCGGGGAAACAATTTATCCGGCGGACAGCGCCAGCGAATTGCAATCGCAAGAGCGATCTTAAAGGATGCGCCCATTATTCTGATGGATGAGGCGACCTCGGCGTTGGATAATGAGTCGGAACAGCTGGTGAATGAAGCTCTGAAAAATCTGCATGGCAGAAAGTCGATACTGATGATTGCACACAGACCATCTACAATTCAGTTGGCAGACAGGGTATGCTGCATGGAATGAAAAATATAACAAAGTTTTTCGGCGCCAGTTTACTGGCGCCATTTTTTTAGCTTTGCTCTATAATCTTTGATTTATAATCTATAATCTGTGGTCTGTTCAGACATATCTTGCACAGGAGAAGTTCCGCATGCGGAAAGAAAAAGCTTTAGTAATTTCAGGGCATATTGCTGATTTTTTTCTGAGGAGACATTCAATATGCTCACAATGGCAGATATCTCGTCAGAATGCTGCACTGCTTCAGCTTCGCTGCATGTCCTGCCATAGATGATATAGTCAAGCGACATATTTAAGGCAGAGGAAAGAGCCATCAGTGTTTCTACACTCATGCCGCAGCTTCCGCGCTCAATGTCCGCATAATATTTTGCGGCGCGATCTATTTTTTCGGCCATTTCATCTTGGGTAAAGCCAAGCAGGGTACGTTTTAAACGTAGTCGGTCACCTACTGCAAGCCGGTCATAAGTAAATTTCATAAAAATACCTCCTAAGATATATAATACCTGGGAAATTACGGAAAATATTGGAAATGCAAAGCATATATTCATTATCATTAGAAATAGATGTTGACAATACACGTTTAAAGCGTATATAATGGTTACGTTTAAAACGTATGTTACGATTACGTTTAAAACGTAAAGGTAGTGGTTAGAGCATATGCATGCGGGGGTAAAATATGCAAAAAAATATGCAAAATTTTTTTTATATAGGATGAAGACAAGGAGTAGAAGGTGGCGGAGATATTGTCACTATTTTTATGTAAACATTTATTGTACTGAAAGATGACAGAAAATGAAAAAAGTATTGTTTGTGACTACTATCAGCGGTTTTCTGCAGCAGTTTGAAATGAATGATGTTGCTATTTTACAGGAAGCCGGGTATGAAATCCACTATGCTTCCAATTTTAATAATCCGGTCTATAAGCTTGATAGGGAAGAACTGCGAAAAAAGGGTATTTTATTTCATCATATAGATATTGAAAAGTCCCCTGTAAAAATAAGACAGAATATAAAAGCTTATTGGCAGTTGAAAAAGCTGCTTAAAAAGGAACAGATTTCTGTTATACATTGCCATAACCCCATGGGGGGAGTGTTGGGCAGACTGGCAGCTATGCATCAGAGGAAGGTTTTTACTATTTATACAGCACACGGATTCCATTTTTACGATGGGGCGCCGATGATTAACTGGCTGCTTTATTTTACGGCAGAGCGGCTTTTGGCAAAATGTACAGACTGCTTGATTACCATTAACAGAGAAGATTATATAAGAGCCGGTCGGTTTCATTTGCGAAAAGGCGGTCTTGTAGAAAAGATTCCGGGTGTAGGTGTACAAACAGAGCGTTTTGCTAATAAGACGGGAATACGGGAACAGGTCAGGCAGGAGCTCGGAATCGGCGAAGATATTTTTTTCATATTATCGGTAGGAGAACTGAATCAAAATAAAAATCATGCAGTTATTTTAAAGGCTTTGTCTATGATAGAAGATGAGCATATTTATTACGGTATCTGCGGCAGGGGATATATGGAAGAGGAATTACGAAAAACAGCAAGTGAGCTTGGTCTTGCAGAAAGAGTGTTTCTGTTTGGTTTCAGAAATGATATTCCGCGAATTCTGTCAGCGGCAGACTGCTTTACTTTTCCATCTAAAAGAGAGGGGCTGGGAATTGCGGCGCTGGAAGCGATGGCTACCGGTATTCCACTTATTACTTCTGACTGCCGCGGAACCAGAGAATATATGAAGCATGAGAAAAATGGATTTGTTTGTGCCGACGGAACTGCTGCAGAATATGCAGAAGCCATCTGCAGAATGAGAGACAATCCGCAAAAAAGAAAGCAGATGTCACAGAATTGCCTAAAAATGGCAAAGAAATTTGATATTGCAGTTACCGATAGAATAATGCGCAGGGTATACAGTACGATTCCAATAGAAGAATAAGAGCAATACTGGCAGAGAAACAGGCACAGGAAAGACAAAGGAGCAGGGAGAAAGCGGTGGAGTGATGAAAAGGAGTACACAACCGAAAATCAGCGTCATCATGAGCATCTACAACCAGTGGAATAAAATACAACTGGAAGAGGCGGTGGAGTCTGTCTTAAAACAGACCTTTTCTGACTTTGAATTTATCATTTATAACGACGGCTCTGACCAGGTGGTGTTTGAATATCTCCAAAAATATGCTGCATTGGATGAAAGAATTGTACTCATAAACAATTCGGTAAACCATGGGCTTGCTTATTCTTTAAATACTTGTATTGATGTGGCAAAGGGAAAGTACCTTGCCAGAATGGATGATGATGATATCTGTGCGCCTGACAGATTGATGGCACAGTATGAATTTATGGAGGCACATCCGGAAATTGCATATGTAGGATGCAATGCAATGCTGATTGACGATAAAGGTGTATGGGGAATCAGAAGGATGCCGGAAAATCCGGGAAAACAGGATTTCCTCAGATTTTCGCCATTTATCCATCCCACAGTCATGATCCGAAGGAGCATTTTTGACGGGACAACTGCCTATCGTTCTTCAAAAGCTACATGGCGGTGCGAGGATTACGAACTCTTCATGCGTCTTTATAAGCTGGGTCATAGAGGCTGTAATATGCAGCAGGAGCTTTTCTTTTACAGGGAGGACAGAAAATCCTATAAAAAAAGGAAGCTTAAGTACAGAATAGACGAAATGCGGTTGCGTTACCGCAACTTCAGCGAAATGGGACTTATGTATCCTTTTGGATGGCTGTTTGTTGTTAGGCCGCTTGTTGCGGCTTTCATTCCGTCCGGCATTATTTACGTTATTAAAAAACTTTATCATAAACAGGAAAAAGAAAATGGAAAGCGAATTGGACAAGAGATTAAATCAGTATCGGAAAATCTTGAAAAAAGACCGGATGCTGTTTGATATATCTGAGAAGCTGTATACATATGGAAATGAAGATACCGGACCGCAGACGGTTACCGCAATCTATGTAATGGCACCCATTATGCTGCGGTTTGTGCTTTGGGTTTTGCAGGAAGCTGCTTTGACCGGAAAAAAACGTCTTTACTTTCTTGCAAGAGACGGTTACTCCATGTATCGGATAGCAAAGGTTATCTGTGAAAGAACTGGACTTCCGATAGAATGCAGATATCTGTATTGTTCACGATATGCATGGAGAAATGCGGAATACGCACTTTTGAAAGAGAAAAGCCTTTTCTTTATCTGTCTTGGCGGCATTGATGTTACCTTTGAAAAAGTGATGTGCAGGGCGGGGCTCTCTGTTACAGAAGCTCAGGAGATTGCAGGACTGCTTGGATTTTCGGAAAAGTATCGAGAGCGTCTTTCCAATGGGGAAGTAAGATCCCTGATACCGGTGCTTGGTGCCTGCAAGCCCTTTATGGATTTGCTTGTCAGTCACGCTGAAGAAAAATATCCGTTAGTCTGTGGATACCTCGAGCAGGAAGGGCTGACAGAAGATATTCCCTATGCGGTTGTGGACAGCGGTTGGATGGGAAGCATGCAGAAAACTCTTAAACATATTTTAACGGGTATGGGATTTGAGGGTAAGGTAGAAGGATACTACTTTGGAATGTATGAATATCCGGCGGGTACAGAGCACAATGATTATCATTCCTGGTATTTTAAACCGGAGGAGGAAATCCGGCGCAAGGTATATTTCAGTAACAGTCTTTTTGAATGCATATTCAGCTCACCTGAGGGGATGACGCTTGGCTATGAAAACCGGGATGAACGTTTTTACCCTGTTTTGGAGCACAGATACAGCCTGAATCGTGAAAAGGTAGAGAAAACCACGGCCTTGTTGGAACGATATGCGCGGATATTTGTGCTAGAGTTTCAGGACAGGATTTGGGACAAGACAGCAGACTTTCAAGAAACTGCAGCAAAGCTTTTATATTATTTTATGGGAAGACCAACCGAATCGGAAGCATTAGAATTTGGGGGATATGTTTTTTGTGATGATGTTGTGGGTGAAGAAAGACAGACAGTAGCGGCACCTCTTTCTTACGAGGAAGTAAGGGAAAACCATCTCGTCTATAAAAGCGTAAATATGTTGTTAAAAAAAGGGAAGCCAATACGTGAAAGCGCCTGGCTGGAGGGCAGCACCGTACTGCTTCCCCATGCGGGAAAAAGCGATTTGTGGCAGTGTGCTTTGTACAAATACCTTTTGTACCTGAGAAAACTTACGAAATGAGGAAAGCAAAGTGCAATTAAGCAGTAAGGCAAAACAATATATATTTGTGATAAAAGAACTGGTATCCAGAGAAATTAAAAGAAAATATGCAAGGTCTTATCTTGGGATTTTATGGAGTGTACTGAATCCACTTCTTTCCATGGCAGTTATGTCAATGATTTTTTCTACCATATTTAAGAGAAGTATTGAGAATTTTCCTGTGTACTATCTGACGGGCAGTATTTTTTGGTCGTTGTTTACCGGAGCCACCAATTCTGCGATGACGGCACTTGTTGATAATAAAAATCTGCTGATTAAAGTAAAACTCCCCATGTCTATTTTCCCGTTGGCGCGTGGATGCACGGCACTGACTAATTTTGGCTATTCTCTGGTGGCATATATTGTTATTCTGCTGGCGTTCCGCATAAAGCCGAATATCTATATGCCGTTAGTGCTTTTGTATGCTGCAGGGCTGTTTTTGTTTTCCATGGGTATCAGCTATTGCTTATCTATTTTGTACGTGTTGTTTGGAGACATTAAGCACCTGTACTCCGTTTTGCTTACCATATGGATGTATTTATCGGCTGTCTTCTATCCGGTAACGAGTACGACACCTGCCATGCAGGCGGTCATTATCAGAAATCCGGTTTATAATTATATTGCGTGTGCGAGAAAGTGCGTATTGGAGGCTGCTCTGCCTACGCCGGAAGAATGGGCGAGACTTTTTGTGTGGAGCGTTGGCTTTTATGTAGTAGGCCGGCTGTATTTTAATAAGATGCATAATCGGGTATTACAAAAAGTATAATTTTTTGTATACAAAGAGCAGGGAAGACTGAGTGAGAGGCTTTACGGTATGATACAGGCAAAAAAAATAACGCAATCAGATAGAAAAAAATTGGACAGAAAACAAAGTAGTCGCCACGTTTGGCGTATGCGCATCAGGGTATTGATTATTTTGGCGGCAGCAAGTTTTTTCGGGATGCAGAAAATGCAGGTATTGGCAGCAAAGGGAACAGTGACCTACGGTTCTGAAAGCTATAACTGGCATACAGGAGAGGTCTGTCCAATAGGTGTTTATGTAAACAGCGATGTGCGAATCGGAAGCTATGAGGTATGTTTGGAATATGATACAAACATGCTCAGATATCTGGATGGCGCCTCAGAACAGGTGGAAAACAGACTTTATATCAGAGGAACGGGAGTGGAAACGACCTATAAAACCATGCTTCATTTTGAACCGCTGCAGGCGGGAGATACAAGCATTCGGGTCGTATCTGCAGCTTGCACACCGGCCATGGATGTGTCAGGTAATGCGCCGGTAGATGTATCCGGTAATGTGATATCCACAATTGAGATGATACAGCTTTCTGTGGCTCCTGTTACTGTGATGCAGACAGTCAGCAACCGGCTTCAGGGGCTTGCTGTAGAGCCCGTTAATATACAAGGATTTGCACCGAATGTGTTCTATTACGAACTGACGGTGGAGGCGGAGGTGGAAAATATCAATGTCTCCTATGCAACAGAGGATGACGGTGCGGAAGTTACCATATCGGATACAACTCTTATGACAGGAGAGAATATGATTACGGTATCTGTAAAAGGTACTGCGGCGGAGGAAAGCATCTATACGCTGCATGTAATTAGAAAAGAGCCGGTGGCAGAATCGGTAATACCTACAGAGTTGCCTGTACCTACAGAGTCTCCTGCTCCCGCAGAGACACCTGAGCCTGCAAAGAAACCTGTACCGTTAGAAACATCGGAACAAACAGAGGCATTCGAGCCGGCAGTTTCCGCTGAAAATATAAAAGGCCAGATTTTTCTGCAGAACCCGGTATTATGGCTTTCGGTAATAGCAGTGGCAGTGCTGTTTGTGGCATACAGTGTCAGGATACTTAAGAACAGAAAAACAAGAATTATAGAAGAGAAAGAGGAACTTGCAGATTCTTCTCTGCATGTAATCAATCTGGAAGAGACTGTAATTGACGTACAGCATGTGACTATGTGTTTCAGGCTCGCGCAGGATGAGGCCTCCAGCTTAAAGGAATATATGATTCGCACGGTAAAGGGGCAGAATTGCTACAATACCTTGACAGCACTTAATGATATCAGCTTTGAGGTAAAGCAGGGGGATGTAGTCGGTATCATCGGTACCAACGGCTCCGGAAAGAGTACACTTTTAAAAATCATATCAGGCGCATTAAATCCTACATTGGGTCATGTGGAAGTGGACAGAAGCAAGGTGCAGATGCTGACCTTGGGAACCGGCTTTGATATGGAGCTGACAGCAAGGGAAAATGTTTATTTAAACGGCGCGATTATCGGGTATACAAGAGAATATATTGATGAAAGATATGAGGAAATTGTAGAATTTGCAGAACTTCAGGGCTTTATGGAGGAACGAATGAAAAACTTTTCCTCCGGTATGGTATCGAGACTTGGTTTTGCAATAGCGACTATGCGAGATACGCCGGATATCCTCATATTAGATGAAGTTTTAAGTGTAGGAGATATGTTTTTCAGGCAGAAGAGTGAGAAGCGTATCAAAGAAATGATTCACAGCGGTGCTACGGTGTTAATTGTGTCCCATTCGACAGATACGATTTTAAAGAATTGTAACAGAGCAGTCTGGATTGAGAAAGGTGACTTTAAAATGGAGGGAACACCGAAAGCGGTTTGTGCAGCCTATATGAAAGGGGCTGGCATATGAAACTAAGAATAAAAATGTATCAGTTTTTGGTGAACCGCGTACCTTCTATACAGCGCAGGTACCACAGTCTGCGGCAGCAGAAAAAAGGCAGTCTGGGAAGGCTGTATGCATGGACAGCACTAATCGGTATGAATGTAGCAGCTGTTTTATGCAAAGATAAGTTTGATAAGGAGTTCTATTTCCCGGATAAGGGGAAAAGAATATCGGCAGACTGCAGTGAATCGTTTCTTTCTTTAAGAGAATTGCCGGAAAAGCTGGCAGAACGTCTTTCAAAATACGATGTAATCTCCTTTGATGTTTTTGATACGCTACTATTACGACCCTTTGTGTGTCCAACGGATTTGTTTTTCCTGATAGGTGAGAAGCTACATTACCTGGATTTTGAACGTATCAGGAGAGAGATGGAATGGCGTGCAAGACAGAAGGCAAAAGAAAAAAAGGGAAACTTTGAGGTTACACTGGAAGAAATTTATGCGGAGATAGAGGAACAGGCAGGAATACCTCAAAAACTGGGGATGAAGCTGGAAATAGAGACAGAGCTTTCCATGTGTTTTGGCAATCCTTATATGTTGGAATTGTTCAGGCATCTTGCAAAATATGGAAAAAAGATAATCTGTACATCTGACATGTATCTGTCTGCAGAGGTAATACAGGCAATGGTGGAAAAGTGCGGTTTTACAGGAATCAGTGAGTATTTCATTTCTTGTGAATACGGTGTCTCAAAGGGTGAGGGTTATCTCTACAAGATAGTTAGAGAAGGATTAGGAAGAAAAAAAACATTTTTTCACATAGGGGACAACCCGGCATCCGATGTGGAGAGTGCGTTGCGAAACGGCTTTTCTGCAGAGCTTTATCAAAATGTAAATATTGCAGGGATGCCTTACCGGGCAGAAGATATGTCAATCATTACAGGTTCTGTGTACCGCGGCGTAGTGAATGCGCATATCCACAACGGTCTTAAAGCATACAGTAGGGAATATGAACTTGGATTCATTTACGGCGGTATTTTTGTACTGGGTTATTGTCAGTGGATTCATGAGTATGTGAGAACGCATGAAATAGATAAAGTACTGTTTCTTTCACGGGATGGAGATATTTTAAAGCAGGTTTACACCGGCCTGTATCCGGAAGAGAGCACGGCAGGCAAAACGGAGTATGTATACTGGTCACGACTGGCAGCAACAAAGATGTCTGCCCGGTATTTTAAATATGACTATTTCAGACGTTTTCTGGATCATAAGGTAAATCAAGGGTATACCCTTGAAAAGATTTTCGTTTCCATGGAAATAGAAGATATGCTGGGAAGGCTGTGTGAAGAACTGCCGACTTTTGGAGAAGCACTTGTGAGGTCAGATAAGGTTTTCGGTATCAATAAGAGGGCGCTTGCAGATATAAGAAGAGAAGTGCAGGTTACCGAAGAAACAAAACTGACTGATAAAAATGCATGGATTATTAAGGAGTATCTGATAGCTCATTGGGAAGAGGTGTTATCTCACTATGAAGAGCAGATGGAAGCAGGAAAACAGTATTATGCAGAAATCTTAAAAGACTGCAAACGGGTAGCTGCCGTTGATATAGGATGGGCAGGAAGCGGTGCTGTAGCTCTTAACTATATGGTGAATGCTATCTGGAAACTTGATTGTGAAGTTATTGGTCTGTTAGCAGGAACCAATACGGTACATAATGCAGAACCCAATATGAGTGAACCGCAGCTTTACGGTGGAAGGCTTGTAAGCTACCTCTATTCACAGGGACATAACAGAGAACTGTGGAAATTCCATGATGCGGCAAAGGGGCATAACCTGTATTGGGAGCTATTATTGAGTTCACCGCAGCCATCCTTTAAAGGTTTTGGAATTGCAGACGGAAAAATGACTTTTTATTTTAAAAAGCCTGAAAAGAACCTGAAAGGTGTGAAAGAACTGCAAAAAGGCATATTAGATTTTGTGACAAGGTGGAAGTTGACGGGAAAAGAAACCGGTAGAGTAACCGGTAGCGATGCGTATGCTGTGAGTGCGGTTCTTTTGAACAAAAGGAACCGTGCCTCTGTAAATAAACTTTTAGCAGAATTTGGACAGGAGGTAAATGTGGAGTAAACAAGATGCAGGGCAAATAAAATGCAGGGCAAACAAAATGTGAAATAAGCAAATCAAGCTGTACCTTGACAATTACATATCTTACATTAGAAAAATGAAAAGCGCACATGGAATAGAAAAAGGCCAATTGCAAATAACGAAAATTTGTATTCAGAATATGTTAAATCGCAGTATGGCAGAAGAAGATATTTGTGCTCTTGCAGGGTGTGACTTGACTCTTGTAGAAGAGATATGTAGGGAAATGAGAGAGCAGTAGTACTTGGAGACGCAGAGAAAAATTAATAAAGTATATATTGTCCTAAACAAATATGTAACAGAATAAGAAACTGATAGGCTTCCAATGTAAGATATGTAATTGTCTTATGTTGGGAGTTTTTGGTATGTGAAAAAAGTGTAATTGCAATCAAAGAAATGAAGAAAGGGTGAGCGGATGATTTTAAATAGAAAGAATAATGTGGTGTTGCCGAATGGCCTGGAAGCGTTTGATTTAAGAAAAGGCGATAATCAGATTTGTGCATATGGGCAAAAGGAAAAGTGCATAGTAGAAACGCCCGTTCGATTTGGAGGGGGGGTATATAATTGTAACAGCATTGGGGCATTTACTTTTTTTAATGGAGATTCCAATATTAGATATGTTGATAAAATTGGAAGATTCTGTATGATAGGTCCAAATGTAATTATGGGCATGCCGGAGCACTCAACTAGACTGATTTCAGGTCATATTCTCTTCTATAATCAGGATAGTGAACATTTTTTAAAATTTTGTAATTATTTGGACAATAATGAAGACTGTATTAAACAAAATATGCGTCTATTGCATAATGAAAAAAAAGAATTAATTCTAATTGGTAATGATGTATGGATAGGATGCAATACCATAATTACAAGGGGAGTAAAAATAGGAGATGGTGCGGTTATTGCAGCGGGTTCTGTAGTAACAAAGGATGTGGAGCCATATACAATTGTAGGCGGCGTACCTGCTAAAATGATTCGACACAGATTTGATTATAAAACAATTGCAAGACTACTTGAATTACAGTGGTGGCAATATGGTCCTGATATTATGAGAGGGATTGTTTTTTCAGATACAGAAAAAGCAATCAGGAAGTTGGAAAAAAGGAGCGCAAATACAGTTTTGTATCAATGCTATACAGTTCTTTTTGATGGCATTAATGATGAAATAAAAGTTATTTCACCGAATCAAAATCGAAATTAGTTTTGGAGATGAATGTATGGGAAAGTTAAAAGATAATTTTTATAATTGGACAGTACGTAAAAATGAAAATGTAAAATATGAATACGAACGGTATGTTATGGAGCATACAATCGAACATCACGAACATCGTTTTTTACATTGGAAAATTTTGTTGAAATTGAATTGGCATTATAGGGTTAAAAAGGAAAAAGAACCATTATTGTATTGGGATAATCAGATTGAACCAAAGCAAGTTATAAAAAAAGATGTAATATCCCAAAAGAAAATACAAGTAGAACAGAGTAAGACAAAACCAGTTGCAAAAAAGGAAAAACTACCATACCTGGAAGGAGCGGAATCACGCCTTTACAACAATAAAGAAGCACATTATATAGCAAAAGATTTTTTGAGGTATGATGTAGTTTCATTTGATATTTTTGATACGTTGTTACTTAGACCGTTTGCAAAACCGTTTGATTTATTTTATATAATTGGGGAAAAATTGGGAATTGACAGTTTCCGAAAAATTAGAATGAATGCGGAGGCAGAAGCTAGAGAAGAAGCGATGGTGATAAAGGGAAATCGCGAAGTAACAATTTATGATATATATCGCATTGTAAATATGTATACAGGGACTGATGTGGAGCTAGGCGTAAAGACAGAACTGGAAGTTGAAATGGATTTGTGCTTTGCCAATCCTCAGATGAAGAGAGTTTTTGATATATTAAAATACCAACAAAAGAGAATCATATTGACGTCAGACATGTATCTTCCAAGTAAAATGTTAGAACAGTTATTGTACAGATGCGGAATTACTGGGTATGAAAAAATTTTTGTTTCCTGTGAATATCAATGTAGTAAAAGAACAGGCGGATTATATAAAAATGTTCAAAAATATATAGGAAAAGATAAAAGTCTTGTTCATATAGGAGATAATCATGAAACAGATTTTTTAAAACCAAAAGAATATGGAATAGAAAGTGTGTTTTATAAAAATGTAAATAAGGCAGGTAATATGTATAGAGCTGATGGAATGTCAGAATTGATTGGTTCTGCATATGCAGGTGTTGTGAATGCACAGTTACATAATGGTATTAAAAAATATTCCCCATATTATGAATACGGATTTCTGTATGGAGGACTCTATATTTTTGGATTTTGTAATTATATAAATAAATTTGCGCAAGTAAATCAAATTGATAAGATAATATTTTTGTCAAGAGATGGAAATATATATAAAAAAATTTACGATTCATTTTGGAGCAGTATTCCCAGTGAGTATATACACTGGTCGCGTGTAGCAAATATGAGATATAGTTTAGACGCACAGCACGGAAAATATTATTTTCTGACCAGGGTGGTGGATGACAGGGTAAATGAAGAACTGCAAAAAGAACCTATTACGATAAAACAATTATTACAGATACTGCAACTATCAGAACTGGAGACAGATTTATCAAAAAGTAATTTAAACGCAGATATGGTTTTGACAAAAGAAGTCGTGAAAATATTTAAGCTGTTCATACACAACCAATGGGAAAATATTGTTTCTATTTATTCCAAAGAGGAAGATCAAATTAAAAGAATCATATCCGAAAAGATAAAAGGCTGTAAAAAGGTAGTGGTAGTGGATGTTGGATGGAATGGTTCCGGACCATTAGGGATTAAATATTTAGTTGAAAAAAAATGGAATTTGGGATGTAAGGTAGAATGCCTGCTGGCAGGAAGCAAGGTGGCAGATCATGTAGCTAATATCAATCGTTTAGAGAATGGAGATTTACACACTTATCTGTTTTCAAGAATGTTGAATAGAGACAATTATGAAATACATAAGAACTCAAATAAGGGTTTGAATAGTTCTTTCTTTGAAATTTTTACACAAGCGAAAGAACCTTCTTTTTCATTTGTTTCTGAAAAAGGAGAATATGTATTTGAGCCTCCGGAAATAGAAAATTATAAAATGATTTCAGAAATTCATAAAGGAATATATGA
Organism: uncultured Lachnospiraceae bacterium; assembly: GCA_900551115.1. GTDB lineage: Bacteria > Bacillota > Clostridia > Lachnospirales > Lachnospiraceae > Acetatifactor. The sequence continues at coordinate 77,478 of URUY01000005.1, read as the reverse complement.
ATTTTGTGAAATATATCATAAGACATTTATAAAATACCCATACTTATACAATATATCAGGGTATGATGCATATTGTCCGTTTAGGATGATAGTTAAGGATATGAAATTAATCAAAAAAATTATGGCTGATTTTGTTTTCGCACGAAATGTGGGGAATTCAGTAAATAGTTTCGGATTCTTAAAAGCAAGGGATATGTTTGAACAAGTGAACTTATAGGAGGAAAAGTGATGAATTACTTTCATACAGTGAGTGTTTATCAGCTAATAAGCTTGTTGCTGTATAAAAAGAAGTATCATGATAATGAAGAGAACTGCATTATCCTCAGAGACATTTTAGTACCTAAGATTAGAAATATGGAATATTTGAGGGAACAGTTTGATAAGGTAATTATTTATACAGATTATTGGAAAGAAAAAACAGTGGATAGTCAGGAAAGGTGCATTGTAAATTATTTTGACAGCCTTTTTGAAAACGAAGAATTAGACTTGAACAATAATTTGATTATTGTAGGATGTGCACATAATACTTTTGGCATGTATTTATCTATTAAAAAAATCGATTTTGTTTTTTTGGAAGATGCAGCAGGCTTGTTGAGCCGACCCAATATTCTAGATGCAATTAATATAAAACAATATGCTTTAAAATATGAATTGATATGTAAGTATGGATTAATTACAGGAAAAAATCCTAATATAAAACAATATATTTGTGATTTTATTGCACAAGATAAGGATTTTTCGGTAGAAGAATCGGAAGAATATGTAGATTTTTGCGTAGTTCGAGAATTGAATGAATTAGAACTTTGTGAACGACAACAAATTATAGAAATGTTTGTTGAGATGAAAAGCATTCCTTTAAAAGAAAATTCTATGATTCTACTTACGCAGCACTTTGCAAATTTAAGGACGTTGACATTTGAAGAACAGATGCTTATTTATCAAATTTTTGTAGATTATTTTACAAAAGGGTATGAAGTGGTATTAAAACCTCATCCAGATGATTTGATGTATTATCCATTATTGTTTCCTGAAAAATCAATTATTAAGGAGAAGTTTCCGGCAGAGTTTTTACCTTTTATGTTTGAAACGAAGCCAAAGGCAATTGCAACTATTTCATCTACCTCCAGTTATTCGTTAAGGAGTTGTTTTGATAATGTAATTGAAATGGGGGTTGATTTTGAAAAGGATTTTGTAAAGACACATAAATATTATGTTGCGGTAAGATTGTTGGAAAAATTTGTTGAAAATGGGATAGGCATGACGTATGGATGCAACGATGAGGTAGTTGCAGCATTGATAAATTGTTGGGATATAGATGTGAAACCACAGAAAGCCAATATTAATAATTCAATCAAAAATAATGTAATTATTATGGATAAATTTATAGAAGGAAACAAGATTGGAAGGCAGTACATAAAAGATAATTTAGAGTTCGGCAGTTTTATATTACTGAATGGAAATGAGGCATATGATTTTTATGATTGCAGAGAAAATGTAATTTGGAATTATATAATTCCTGTGGTAATTGCTAAGAAATCAATCAAGCGTGATGAAATATTGCAGCTATCTGATTTAACGCCGGAAGTAATTTATATTGCAACTAAAGATGAAAGGATAAGGAAAATGACAAGAGAAACAAATATAAACATGAAATTACAGTCATGCGGAGTGGAGATAGAAGTCCATCCTTTAACAAAGGAAGAAGAACGAATTAAAATTTTAGAAGGAATGTTGGCAGCTACAGAAAAACGGTTAGAATGGTATATCGAGCAGTATGGAGAGATTGAGGAGAATAAGGTATGAAAACAGTTGCATTTATACCAATAAAGCTAAATAGTGAAAGATTGCCACTTAAAAACATTAAGCCATTCAGAAATGGTCAGCCATTGATACATTATATTTTAACCACTTTAAAAAAAGTATCAGAAATAGACGAAGTGTATGTTTATTGTAGCTCGGATGAAATAATAAAATATCTTCCAACAGGAGTACAATTTTTAAAAAGAGAGCTTTATTATGACCTGCCGACTACTCGGTTTAATGAAGTGTTAAGTAGTTTTGCACAGATTGTTGCCGCGGATACATATGTGCTTACACATGCAACAGCACCGTTTATATCGGCAAAAACTATTACAGAAGGTATAAATAAAGTAAATATTGATGGGTATGATTCTGCCTTTACAGTATGTGAATTGCAGGAGTTTTTATGGAAAGATAACCGACCGTTTAATTATGAGTTGTTAAATATCCCAAGGACGCAGGATTTGGATAAGATGTATACAGAAACGTGTGGCATGTACGTTTATAGAAAACAATTAATCGTAGAACAGGATAGGCGGATAGGAGATAACCCTTATTTAATACCGGTTTCAAAAATTGAAGCTTGTGATATTAATACAGAGGAAGATTTTTATCTGGCAGACGCTATTTATAACTATAAAAGACAAATAGGAGAAATCAATGAATAACAATATACAGATTCTTGATTGTACTCTTCGGGATGGCGGTTATGTGAATAACTGGAATTTTGGAGAAAAGGTGATAAGAAGGATATTAAAAAGATTATCAGATGCGCATATTGATATTGTAGAGTGTGGATTTTTATCAGAGGCAGAATACTTTGCTGATAAGACAATTTTCAATAGTACTACACAGATTGCAGCATTATTGCCGGAAATGTCAAAGAGCTGTTATGTTGCAATGATTGCTTTGGGAGAAAAAGAAATTTCTTATGAAAAGATTGAAAGATGTGAAAATTCATTCCTGTTTGGCATTCGTTTGACTTTCCATAAACAGGAGGTAGAGAGGGCTTTTGAATATGCTAAGAATCTGATGGAAAAAGGTTATCATGTATTTATGCAGCCGGTAGGAACTTGTACGTACACGGATAAGGAATTGTTGGAACTTGTAGAAAGAATAAATTTGCTTCATCCATATGCATTTTACATCGTGGATACATTAGGTACGATTACGGAAATGGAATTGATGCGGCTTTTTCAGCTAGTGGATAATAATTTAATACAGGGCATCAAAATCGGATTTCACTCTCATAATAATTTGCAGCTTGCATTTGCTAATGCACAGGAGTTGATTCGGGTGTTTACGGATCGGGAGGTGATTTTAGACGCTTCAGTTTTAGGAATGGGTAGAGGAGCCGGAAACCTTTGCTCGGAATTGATTACCCAGTATATGAACGATAAACTGAAAACAGACTATAATGTAACGGCATTGCTTGAAATAGTGGATAATTATTTGATGAGCATAAAAGAACAGTATCCTTGGGGATATACCATACCGTATTACATTGCGGCTGTGCATAAATGTCATCCAAATTATGCAATTTATCTGATGAATCGTCAGACCTTAAATGTAAAGGATATTGAACGAATTATTGCAAGTATTCCAAGGGACAAGTGTGCGTTATTTGATAAAGGATGTATCGAAACCTTATATAACGAATATCAAACACATTCAGTTGATGATAGAGAGGTGATTCAAAAACTGCAAAATATATGGGAGAGAAAAACAATTTTGATTCTTGCTCCAGGAAGCACTTTGATGGAAGAAGAATCAAATATTCGAAAATATATAAAACAAAATCATCCATATGTGATATCTGTGAATTTTAATAGCCAATTATATGAGGCAGATATGATATTTATCAGTAACTTGAAGCGATTTGAAAATTATGATTCCATATTTGCAGGTATAGATAAAGAGATTGTGATAACCTCCAATATTAGTACGGAAACACGGACAAATACATATATCGTGAATTATACGAACTATTTGAATTATGATAATTTAGTTTCAGATAATGCAGGATTAATGTTATGCAAATTATTGGAAAAATGTGGGGTAAAGAAAATCGCGTTAGCTGGTTTTGATGGATTTGTAACGGATGCGGCTAAAAATTATTTTGATAAAGAACTGTTTAATAATGTGGAAAGCAGTATGTTAGAAGTAAAAACAAGAAAAATCAGGGAACAATTGAGACAGTTAGGGAAAGAGATAGAGTTGGTATTTGTAACGACATCTCAATATGAAAAGGAGTAGATGTGAAACATTACAGTTGCATTTTATTTGATTTAGACGGAACATTAGCTGATACATTTTCGGGAATTCTTCATTCTTATGAATTTGCGGCAGAGAAGTTAGGATTGCCGGTTCCTACGGAAAAAATTGTGAATGAAGTAATTGGAGCACCTTTAGCAGAAGTATTCCGAGAACATTTTAACATGGACGAAGAAAGAGTGAGAGAGGCAATCTTTTATTATAGGAAAGAATATGCGAAAGAGGGAATATTGAGGGCCAAGGCATATGCTGGAATGGAAGAAACCTTGCGCAACTTAAAGGAAAGTCAAAAATGTATTGGTGTTACAACCCTAAAAAATGAAGAGTTTGCGAAACAGATGCTTAAAAATATGAATTTGGATTGTTATATGGATGTAATTATAGGTATGGACGGAAAAGATAAACTTACTAAGGCAATGTTGATAACTAAGGCGATAAGTCAGTTGAATCAAAAGAAGGAGTCGACGGTTTTGGTGGGGGATAGCTGTTATGACGCAGTAGGAGCTAAAGAAGCAGGGATTGATTTTATCGGTGTTACATATGGATTTGGTTTTAAAACTAAAGAGGATATTGCCGAATATGAAAATGTTGGAGCGATAAAGCATCCTATAGAAATTTTATTAAATGTATAGTAGATATAAGGTGAGTGAGACAAGTTATGCTAAATATGAAAACATGGAAGCAAAATAAACGTTACATACTGACTGCAATAACAGTTTTGTTTGTAGTGGGACTGGTTATCTTTGCAATTAGTTCTGCATTGGTACCGGTACAGTATCTTGTTGTAGCCGCAGTGCTGCTTTTTGCTATATGCCTCCTACTTGTGGTCTTGCAAAGAAAATGGGGGCGGATACGCTTTGCAGTATCTGTGGTGATAGAAGTGTTTGTGATAGCAGTATCCTGTTATGGAATGTCTGTTTTCTATCATGCGGCACATATGGTGCATGAAATAACAGAAACTGTCACGGAAACAGAATCAGTCTCTGCTTATGTATTGTCAGATTGCGGTTATCAAAGCCTTAAGGAGGCAGCGCAGGACAATATAGGAATTGTATCAGGGCAAAGTGCAGAGGCCGTAGATAAGGTGCTTACGGATGTATTTGCAGAGGATAAGGCTGTACTTAGGCTGATAAGATATGATGATATGTTTGAAGCTGTGGATGCGTTGCGTGACAGCAGCATTACGGTTCTTGTTTTAAATGATGCGTATGCGGGGCTAATATCGGAAATTGAAGGGTATGAATGGTTTATAACAGAAACGAAGGTGTTGGAACACTTCCTACAGGAGGTAGAGACGGAAGTAAAGTTTGAGGAAATGTCGGAACAGCAGGGTCAGGGAGACGGACTGGGCATTTCAGGAGAAAAAAATACAGGGGAGGAGCCTGCAGAAATACAGACACCGGAGACAGAAGCGGCAGGTGACAGGGAAGGTGCAGATACCAAGGAAGTCGCAGATGTAAAGGAAGATGCTGACACTAAGCCCGGGGAACCAGTCAAGGAGCTGATGGAAGCTCCTGAGCAGGTAGATTGGAATGCACTGGTTAACCGGGAACTGCTGGAAGTACCGGAAGGTGCTTTTGTGCTTTACGTCAGTGGTGTGGATACATGGGGAAGTGCAGGTGCCAGATCTCGCAGTGATGTAAATATACTTGCAGTAGTCAATACCAATACAAAAGAGGTGCTTTTAGTGTCAACGCCCAGAGACTATTATGTGCCGCTTTCTAATTCAAACGGGGTGAAGGATAAGCTGACACATGCCGGTATTTATGGAATTGATACCTCTATTGGTACACTGGAATTGCTGTATGGTGTTGATATTCAGTATTATGTCAGAATGAATTTTACCGGGTTTGTCAATATTGTAGATGCAGTAGGTGGGGTGGATGTGTACTCAGATACTACCTTTAGTGTGGGGGACGCTTTTTCCTATACAGAGGGCATTAATCATATGAACGGTATTGAAGCGCTTGCTTTTGCAAGAGAGCGGCACAGTTTTGCCGGTGGAGACAGAGCGAGAGGAACTCACCAAATGGAGGTTATCAAGGCAGTTTTAAATAAATGTACGTCATCGGCCATTTTATATAATTATGCCGATGTTATGAACAGTATATCGGGCTGTTTTACCACCAATATGCCTCAGGACAAGATTGCCTCCTTAGTCAGAATGCAGTTGGGGGATATGGCGCAATGGACAATTACTTCTATGAGCGTGGATGGAACCGGGGCATCAAAGACTACATATACGGTGCCGGGAAAAAAAGCATACGTGATGATTCCCGATGATACTACAGTACAGAGAGCAAAGGAGAGCATTGCAACAGTATTAGGCGGACAATAAAAGGTTAAGAGATAATCCCAATGTATGGAAATTAACTATCTGTGCATTGGGATTTATTACTTCTTTCCACAATTGTGATTTATAAATTGCTGATTTATAAATTCTGCCAAAAACACTTGCATATTTCTACACTTTTTGTTATAGTACTTCTACATCATAAAACGTGTTACATTGTTCAAAAATCTGACAACACGTTTCTGACAATCGGTTAAAGGACCGATGTTTCCGGCGTCTCGCCGTTATTCACAGATTGTACAAAGACAAGCAGCATTCAAATGAAAAGAGGGCAGGCTAAAAAACAGGAGGAAAGTGATTGCAGAACACAAAGGAAGTATGTTATAATGAATCTAAACAAACGATATTTGGAGAATACGGCGAATGCAGAGGTTATCTTCATTGGATCATGGAGGAATGCAGTTATACGATTTCAAGCCATCTTGCTGACAAGCTGGATATTGCGGATTTGCGTGCCGCTTATGATGAAAATGCCAAGCTGCTGTTAGCGGAGAAGGAGATACTCAGCCATGTGCTGGCACATGCCGTCAGGGAATATCAGGGAATGAAACCGGAGGATATACTTTCGCTGATAGAGGACTCTTTGCAGGTATCGCAGAACCTTGTATTGCCGGGGCATGGAAGAGATGCTGAGGACAGCACGGATGGGGCTAAGCAGTGTAAAGTCGATAATCATAAGGGAAAATACCGAGAGAATATTCTGCCGGAAATCACTGGAGACCGTGAGGAAAACACTGTACCCGGAGAGGGCAGTATTACCTTTGACATAAAGTTTCATACCTGGCTTTCAGAAATGGAAAACTCTGCAAAGCTGCTCATAGATGTGGAAGCCCAGAAGAATTACTATCCGGGCTATGATATTGTGACACGGGGTGTTTTCTACGGTTCACGTATGATTTCAGCTCAGTACGGTACCGAGTTTACCAATGCCGAGTATGACAAGCTCAAAAAAGTATACTCTATCTGGGTGTGCATGGAGGTACCTGCTTATGCGGAAAATACCGTTACCGAATATTCTCTGTCTCAAAAAAATCTTGCAGGCAACTTTCCGGAGGGAAAGAACTGCTATGACCTATTGAGTGTTATTGTGATAGGACTGCCGAAGAACCCGGAAAAGCTTATAGACAGAGGCCTTCCGCGTCTGCTTGGAATATTGTTCTCCATGGAACTGTCGGTGGCGGAAAAGAAACGGATACTGGAAACGGAATACCATATCCCCATGACAAGGGAAATAAACAGGAGGGAAAATATTATGTGTAACTTAAGCGAAGGCATCTGGGAACGTGCAATGCAGCAGGGAATAGAGCAGGGAATAGAGAGAGGTGAATTGCAAAAAACGAAGATTATCATTCAAAACATGTTAAATCGTGGTATGTCCGTGGAAGATATTTGTGCGCTTGCAGGATGTAACCCGGATTTGGCAGAGGAAATGCGTAGAGAAATGGGTAAGTAATAGCAAGGCATTTGCTTTTGGAAGTCTGTGAATTATGTCTGCAGGCTTCTTTTTTTAAAAAATAATTTACATTATGATGAAATTTTTAGTCGAAATGAAAAATAAATTGTAAAAAAATAACAAAATGGGTATAATTAAATTAATTAAGCAGCAAAAATATGATAGCGGAAGGAGAAGGAAAGTGAAACAATTTTACGGAATGAGTCAAAAAGGTGATTTAAGAGAAGCTGTAAGAGGGTTGGAAAATCCGGGACTGATTATGCTGATGTCAAATGGTGAGCAGTTTGCAGAGCATGTGGAAGAGCTGGAAAAGCTGTACCCCGGTGTGCCGAGCATCGGCTGTATCGGGATGTCTTATGACACCGGTGTTGTAGAAAAGGGAGTAGGTATTGTAGCGTTTACACAAGGGGTAACGGCGGCAGCCAATGTGCTGGAGCAGGTATCCTCTATGCCGGTCAAGTATATACAGCGTATGGAGCAGGATGTTCAGAAAATCAATGCTTCCTCCAAAGATACCGTATGTATTGACTTCTGTTCGGGAAATGATGCTTGTGTGCTGACAACAATTTACAGTGTATTGGGCAAAAAGAATATTTCTCTGGTGGGCGGTACCGGAGATGCAGGAAAGGTATCCTTAAACGGCAAAGTATATGAGGACGCGGCAGTTTATGCACTGATAAAGAATAATAACGGTAAGGTGAAGGTATATAAGGAAAATATGTACAGACCGTTGGCTGATTATCGTTTTATTGCATCGAAGACAGACCGGAGCAATTATATTATCGGTGAGTTAAACGGCAAATCGGCAAAGCAGGTTTATCAGGATATTTTACATATTAGTGAGAGTGATATTACGACCCAGACCTTCAAAAATCCTTTTGGTAAAATCAGCGGCAAGGATGTATGTATTATTTCCATTAAGGAAGTGGTGGGCAGCGCACTTTCCTGTTTCCGTCAGGTCAACGATTCAGATGTATTGACACTGCTTGAACTGAAGGACTATAAAAAAATTGTGGAAGAAACCATTCAGAATATCAAGCAGGATTTCAATCATATTTCAGGTATTTTTTCCGTCAACTGTCTGTTCCGTTATCTGTTGTTTTCGCAGAACAACAATATGCAGGAGTATTTACAGTCCATGAGCGTACTCGGAAATCATGCCGGGTTAATCGGATATGGTGAGCATTATAATAATCAGTTTGTAAATCAATCTATGACATGTGTTGTTTTTGAATAAAAAGCTGTGGATGCAAGGAGGAAAGATAGATGTCTTTATTTGAGAAAAAAGAAAAAAATAAGCAGGAAGAAAATCAGATGGCAGAGCAGTTGGATTTATATCCCATAGTGCATGTATCCAACAGCTTACAGGATTATCAGAAACAACTGGTTTTAAAGGAAGTGAGTTCTCTTCAGGAATTGCGTGAGGTGCAGCTTGCATTTGAAGATGTACTGGAAGAGAATACCGTTTTAAGAGAAAAGCTGGAATCTTTCCACGGGCGTTTTGAATCCGTAGGGCAGATATCGAATCAGTTTGCAGAGGTTAAGGCAGAAGTGACAGAAACCGTGGGTCAGGCACAGCAGCAGGTGGACAGTTTACGGGAAAGCTCCGGACAGGTGCAGGATCATTTTGAAGAAATCCAAAGTACTTTTGCAGATTTTCAGGCGTCCGTACAGAAGATCAAGGAGTGCATGACACAGATTATCTCTATTGCAAATCAGACCAATATGCTTGCCTTGAATGCCTCTATTGAAGCAGCAAGGGCCGGAGAGCAGGGAAAAGGCTTTGCCGTTGTGGCAGAAGAGGTAAAAAAGCTTGCAAACGGCATCAAAGGGCTTGTCAGTACGGTTGATGTCAGCATCAATGATGTGGAACAGGGCACGGATAAGTTAAATGCCAGCATTGCCAACTCCAAAGAAGCACTGGGGCAAAGTATGGAAAAGGTGGATGAAACCTACGAGATGTTTGATAAAATAACGGCAGCAGCCGGAGGTGCGGAGAATGTGCAGCGTCAGATTGCGGAAGCTATTCAGGTTTCTGAATCGGAGCTGGAAGAGGTCAGCAGATGCTTTGGGGAAACAGAAGACCAGTATCAGAAGGTTTTAGAGCATCTTGAAAGAGCCAATGAACTGGGAACGACCAAGAGTTCCATGTTTGAGGATATGGATAATATGCTGTCACAGATAGTGCCCATGATACAAGAAATGGAGCGGAAATGAGAGATAAGATACCGATGCCGTCATTTACCGGGATAACGGTTTACTAATTCTTCTTCAAATGCTAGAATTATAAAGAAGTATGAAGAAAAAACAGGCATGGTGGAAAGATGAAAAAACTGGTTATCGGTATACTGGCCCATGTGGATGCCGGTAAGACAACTTTATCAGAGGCGCTCTTATATAAAAGCGGTAATATCAGAAAAGCGGGCCGTGTGGACAACGGAGACGCTTTTTTGGATACCGATGAAATGGAAAAGGAACGGGGGATTACCATTTTTTCAAAGCAGGCAGTTTTTTCCTATGAGGATATGGAAATCACGCTGCTTGATACGCCGGGACATGTGGACTTTTCGGCAGAGATGGAAAGAACCCTGCAGGTGCTTGACTATGCTATTTTGGTTATAAACGGCGCAGACGGTGTACAGGGGCATACAAGGACCGTGTGGCGGCTGCTTTTAAGATACCGTGTGCCGGTTTTCCTTTTTGTAAACAAGATGGACCAGGAAGGAACTGACAGGACGGCTCTGCTTACAGAACTGCAAAAGCATCTCAGTGAGAACTGTGTGGATTTTTCAGAGGCGGATACAGAGCATTTTTATGAAAATATAGCAGTCAGCGAAGAAGCAGTTTTAGAGCAATTCCTGGAAAACGGAGCTGTGGAACGGGAAACTGTAAACAGATTGATTCGGGAAAGAAAGGTATATCCCTGTTATTTTGGTTCTGCGCTGAAAATGGAAGGCGTAGAACAGTTTTTACAGGGGATTCTTTGTTATACGGAAAATCCGGTATATCCGGAAGAATTTGGTGCGCGGGTATTTAAGATTGCAAGGGATGCCCAGGGAAACCGCCTTACTTATTTAAAAGTGACGGGCGGTGTGCTTCGTGTTAAGGATATTATAACCCAAAAGCAGGGCAGGACTGCAAAACAGGAAGGCCAGACGGCAGAAAAGGTCAATCAGATTCGTATTTATTCCGGTGAAAAGTATCAGGCGGCAGACGAAGCCCAGGCTGGCTGTGTATGCGCCGTTACCGGGCTTACAATGACTTCTCCGGGAGAAGGACTGGGCAGGGAGCAGGCGGCGGAGCTGCCTGTTTTAGAACCGGTATTGACCTACAGAGTGCTTTTGCCCGATGGTGTGGATGCGGCAGCCATGCTTCCGAAGCTGCGTCTTTTGGAAGAAGAGGAGCCGGCGCTTCATCTTGTGTGGGATGAGACCCTTAGAGAAATCCAGGTTTGCATTATGGGCGAGGTGCAGTTGGAAATATTACAGAGACTGATAAAGGACCGTTTTGGCATGGTTGTGGAATTTGGGCAGGGCAGCGTAGTATACCGGGAGACCATAGCAGAGCCGGTGATTGGTGTGGGGCATTTTGAACCGCTGCGTCACTATGCGGAAGTTCATCTTTTACTGGAGCCGGGAGAGTTGGGAAGCGGCATGCAGTTTGCAAGCAACTGCAGCGAAGATATACTGGCAAAAAACTGGCAGCGTCTGATACTTACCCATTTGGAGGAAAAAGAGCATAAGGGCGTGCTGACCGGGGCGTCACTTACCGATATGAAGATTACGCTGATAGCAGGCAGGGCGCACCTAAAGCATACAGAAGGCGGTGATTTCAGGCAGGCAACATACCGGGCAGTCAGACAGGGATTGATGGAGGCGGCATCGGTTCTTTTGGAGCCATATTATGCTTTCTTATTGGAGATACCGGAAAATATGGTCGGACGGGCCATGACGGATATTGAGAGAATGAACGGAAGCCTCTTGCCGCCCCGGATAGAAGAGGGGCGGGCAGTTCTTACCGGACAGGCACCTGTCACTGCCATGCGCGGCTATCAGAAAGAGGTGACGGCATACACTAAGGGGCTGGGCAGACTGAACTGTACCCTGAAGGGATATTTTCCCTGTCACAACACGGAAGAAGTATTGGAAAGCTGCGGTTATGATGCGGAAAGTGATTTAAATAATCCTGCAGGGTCCGTATTCTGTGCCCACGGAGCAGGCTTTGTGGTGCCTTGGGATGAAGTAAGGGCGTATATGCATCTGGACGATAAGACCGAAGAAATATTGCAGAATTATAAAGGAAAGCAGACAGCGGAAGGGGATGCCGGAGGTGACTGGAAAACACTGAAAAAAGACGGTATACAGAGTCGTTCTCAGGCAGAAAAAAGGAAAAGTTCTGTGTCGGAAATGTTAGGAACGGAAGAGATTGACCGGATTCTTGCGCAGGCAAATCAGGCCAATAAGCGGGATAAGGAAAGCGCAAGAAAGGGTATTTACAGAAGAAAACCGGAAAAGAAATATATGCCGGCTGTTACCCAAAAGTTTGCTGAACCGGCAAAAAAAGAGAATTATCTGTTGGTAGACGGCTATAATATTATTTTTGCATGGGAGGACTTAAAAGAAATATCCAAAGTAAGCATTGATGGTGCAAGAGGAAGACTTATGGATATTTTATGTGATTATCAGGCTATGCAGGGTTGTACGCTGATTGTGGTTTTTGATGCTTACCGGGTGCAGGGTCATGCTACGGAAGTGACAGATTATCAGAATATTCATGTTGTGTATACAAAGGAAGCAGAAACTGCGGATCAGTATATTGAAAAATTTGCTCATGAAAACGGACGGAAATATAATGTGACAGTGGCAACCTTGGATGGTTTGGAGCAGGTCATTATAAGAGGGCAGGGCTGTGGCCTCCTGTCCGCAAGGGATTTACAGGAGGAAATCCGGCGGGCAAAAAGACGGCTTAAGGAGGAATATCTGGAAGCACCAAAAGAAAAAGGGAGTAAATATTATTTGATGGAAGATGTGCCGGAGGGATTCCAGCAGCTATAAAAATAACCCCTAAGCGATTGATTACCGGATAAGCGGTATGGATGTAATCGTTTAGGGGTTGCTTTTTTGTCTGTTTTTTAAATTTTGAAACGTTTCATATGTTCTGCCAGTGTGAAAGAAGCTTCGGATACGGTTTCGGCACTGCCGGACATAGCTTTACTGTCATCGGAAATGTGCAGGGATGCTTCTGCAAGTACGTGTGTAGAAGCAAGGATTTCCTCGGCACTGGCGGATTGTTCTTCGGAAAGGGCTGCAATATTGGTTGCAACATCATCTACCTGATGTATCTGATTTACAATGTTCTGCAGCATTTCACTGGTGGAAGAAACATCCTGATAAATATCGTTGAAAATCTCACAGGAAGCAGTGATGCGGGAGGAATTGTCCTCTATGTAGGAAACGCTTTCTGCGGTACGGGTTATCATATCGGAGACCTGAGCATTGACCTTTGCAATAATATTGCCAATCTGTGTTGCGGAATCGGAGCTGACCTCCGCAAGCTTACGGATTTCTTCTGCAACTACGGAGAAGCCTCTGCCGGCCTCGCCTGCGCGGGCTGCCTCAATCGCAGCATTTAAGGAAAGCAGGTTGGTTTGCTGTGCAATCTCACTGATAAACTTTACAATGGAGTTAATCTGTTCTGTAGAAGCCCCGACTTCGGTAACAGCCTGCTCTAACTGCTTCATAGTGGTAACGATGGCAGTCATGGTTTCGGATACCTGCGCCATATCTTCACGGCCCTTTGTGGCAACGGTAACTGTCTGCAGCATCTTTTGGCTGGCGGCATTGCCGTCATGATTTGTAGTATCCACAACCTCAGCTAAGGTAGAAGCGTGCTGAGCCAAATCCTGAATGGCATTTGCAACCTGATCTAAGGTTATCTGCATGTCGCCCATGGATTCTGCCTGTGTTTCGGAGGTGGAAGATAAACCGTTGGCGATGCTTTGTGTAGAGGTAGAATGCTCGCTGAGCTGGTCGGAAACATCTCTGATGTCAGTAATGACATTGCGCATAATGGAGACAAATTCCTTTAGGGCACGGCTCATAACTGTAATTTCATCATTGCCGGAAGGAGAAATATTCACGGTAAAGTCACCATCCGTAATGTCTGTTAAAACCCGTGTCAGCTTCTTTACCGGTGACATCATACGGCTGATAAGAAGCGCAATCACTAAAGTGGTTACCAGAAGTATAACAATAACTATCACCAGCATGCCTATGCTTGTGGGGACCAGCTGATCCATGACATAGGAACGGGGTACACAGAATACCATAACCCAGGGCATATCGTCAAAGGGCTGTGTAATAACAAAATAATTTTGGGTACCGTCATTTAAGAGATTGACAGGTAAATCTCCCGATTTGGGAATACTGTTAATCATAGCGGCGATTTCACCGATGTAGGTATCGCTTTCCGCTTCAAAGATATTGGAATTTTTAATGCTGCTGTCAGTATGGGCAAGTATCTTGCCTGTTTCCGTATCTACTAAAAAAGCATACCCGCAGTCCATCACGGAAAGGCGCTCAACGTTTGAGTAGATTGACCATAAAGAACTGGGATGCTCATAAATTTTGACATATGCGTCATTGAGAGTAGGCGCACTGGTAGCAGTTACCATATCTATAGTGATTTCCTGTACGGTAGCAAGAGACTCTTCACGGATAGTGCGGATGGCAGAATCTGTCAGAGACTTTTGGGTGGAAAAAAAGTTGATGACCAGTATTATCATAAAAGAGGCAAAGATAAAGGGGATAATAATGAAAAGCAGTTTTTTCTGGATGCTGGAGGTTTTGTCCTTTGCAGCAGTTTTTTCGTTGGATTTTATTTTCTTTGCCGGTTTTGCTAATTTGGGCAGTTTGGGTGGTTTGGGTGGTTTTACCGTTTTAGGCAGTTTTGCCTTTTTTGGTTTAACCGGTTTTTCTTTGTCTGTGTCGTTTGCTTTTGCCATGAAAGTAACCCTCCTGTAAACACTTACATTATTACATTAAAGTTATCATAAAAAAGAAGAATAAGCAATGAATATAGCGACTTTTATTTATTTAAGTTACTTTTTGTGGTAAAATTGGGAAAAAACAGAAAAGAAAGATGTATGAAAAGGACTTTTACAGAGAAATATGGAGAAGGAAGGTGAAAGAATTGGCAGAAACCATTACGGGTTATATTAAGAAATACGGCGATTATACTTTTATGGAAAAACCCATAAATGATGTGGACAGTTTGGTGCTTTGCCAGTTCTGTTATCTGAAATTTGATGGGATGGTGCCCCTTGTAACGGAAAATAAAAGGTCTGTAACCTTGCAGGAGCTGGCGGCACATAAAGATTTTGAACGGCTTTTTTTGGATACAAGATTTGAGAAAGAGAACAGAGCGCTGTTTGAAGCCATGGCACGCAGCCGCCGTTTCCGCAGCCTTAAGATGAACTGTTATATTAATATTGTGGAGACGGAATGGGAAACCCAGTTTTCGGCAGTAACGTTTCTGTTGGAGGATACAACGCTTTATATTGCTTACCGCGGAACGGACGAGACGATTGTAGGGTGGAAGGAAGATTTCAATATGGCATTCCAGTCTCCGGTACCGGGACAGGCCTACGCAGTAAAGTATCTGAATATGGTAACCGGCAGGCTGCGTAACCGTTTTTATATGGGCGGGCATTCCAAGGGCGGAAATTTAGCGGTTTATGCGGCAATGAACTGTACAGAAGAGGTACAGGCGCGCATCATCAAGGTATACAGCATGGACGGACCGGGGTTTCGGAAAGAAGTAATTGAAAAGTGCAGATATGAGGCAATAAAGGATAAGGTGGTAAAGATATTGCCGCATTCTTCGCTGGTAGGCATGCTTTTTGAAACCACGCCCAATGTGAAAGTAGTGGAGAGCCGCACCTTTGGGCTTTTGCAGCATGACCCGTTTACATGGCTTATAGAAGAGGATGATTTTGTTTATGTAAAAGGCATATATGAAACCAGAAGATTTGCGGACGATACCTTAAATGAATGGCTTATTTCACTGGATGAAGAACAGCGGAAAATATTTGTGGATACTCTGTATCAGGTAGTCTCTGCATCCAAAGCAGAGAACCTGATAGATTTTTCGGCAGACTTAAAAAAAAGCATGAACGGTATGATTGCTGCTTTAAAGGAGGTAGATGAGGAAACAAAGCAGGCGCTTAAAAAAATTATAAAGGCGCTGTTTGATATTACCTTTGAGCGCATGAAATCAAAATCCAAAAAATCAAGGCAGAAGAGCCTGAAAGAAACACAGTAGCTTATCTCCATCGGGAAAAAGCCTTTCAGGATGCCATTGTACACCGTAAACAGGAAGCGTTTTGTGGCAGATTGCTTCCGGTACCGGTGAGGGAGAAGCGTACTGCGCAAGAAAAAGTTCCTGTCCCAGACGGTCAATGCATTGGTGATGGGCGCTGTTTACCGTAAGGCTGCTGCCGTAAAGCGTATAAAGAAAGGTATCGGGAACAATCGTAGACGCATGGTACTGGTCTTTGTTCCTGTATTGATGCAGCTCGTATTCCTTCATGTGCTGTATAATGGTACCGCCAAAAAACACGTTGATAATCTGCATGCCCTTACAGATGCCGAGTACGGGTTTTTCATAGCGAAGGGCCTGTTCTAAGGCCTGAAGCTGGATAATATCCAGTTCGGTATCGATATTTTTGGAACCGTTGTTTTTCTGACCAAAAAATGCCGGTGTGATATCGCCGCCGCCGGGAAGGAGAAGACCGTCGCAGGACTGGATTTTGCTTAAGGAAAGCGTTGTCAGACAGGGAATAGACAGCCGTTTGAGTGCTTTTTCATAGTTGACGGTATCGTGGGTTCTCCCGGCAATGGCAATTTTTTTTGCAGATTTTGACATAAAATAAATTACCCCGGAGTGCTTTTTGCTATTGTATGCATGGGGAAGGGAAACAATGACTGTAGAAAAGATATAAAAATTGCAGTAGGAAAAACAGACGATATCCTGTAAAATAAAGGATAATATAAGGAAATTGAATGGTAGGAGGAATATCCGAAATGGGAGCAAAGACAAATAGCAGGTTATGGTACAGGCAGCCGGCAGCGGTATGGGAGGAAGCACTTCCTTTGGGAAACGGCAGAATGGGTGCCATGGTATTCGGAGATCCGGTGAATGAGCATATCCAGTTAAATGAGGACAGTATGTGGTATGGCGGGCCGGCGGACAGGATTAATCCTGATACAAAGGAATATCTGCCAAAGATACGGGAACTGATTTTAAACGGGGAGGTAAAAAAGGCGGAACGGCTTATGAAAATGGCCATGTCCGGCTGCCCTGACAGCGCACATCCCTATCAGACATTGGGAGATATGCATTTTACTTTTGAAAATATCGGCACAGTGACGGCATATGAACGCAGTCTTTGTCTGGATAATGCGGTGTATACCGGTACCTTTACGGCAGAGGGCGTCCATTATAAGAGGGAGCTGTTTTTGTCCGTACCGGATGATGTATTGGTGATGCATTTTACGGCAGATAAAAAAGGAGCCATTACCTTTCAGGCGCTGCTTAGGCGGGAGAAGTTTTTTGACGGCGTAAAAAAAGCCGGCAATAACGGCATCTGCCTGTACGGCAATCTGGGAAAGGGCGGCTTTGATTTTGCCATGCAGCTTACAGCGTATGCAGAGGGCGGCAGTGTGAATGTCATCGGAGAGCATCTTTTAGTAGAGGATGCCGATGAAGTGACCCTGCTCTTTACGGCAGGCACAACGTACCGCATGGAAAGAGTGGAAAAGGAAATCGGCGACATTATAAGGCTGGCATCAGGTAAGACTTGGGAAGAGCTGTTAAAACGGCATGAGGAGGACTATCGCCGTCTCTATGACAGGGTGGATTTTTCACTGGGTGATTTATCTGCCTTTGACAGCATGCCTACAGATGAAAGGCTGAAAAACGCAGTGGAGGGAAAGGTGGATATCGGACTGTCCAAGCTGTATTTTGATTACGGACGGTATCTGTTGATTGCCTGCAGCAGGGAAGGGACGCTTCCTGCAACGCTGCAGGGAATTTGGAATAAGGACATGCTTCCGCCCTGGGACTGTAAATATACGATTAATATCAATACCCAGATGAATTACTGGCCGGCAGAAAGCTGCAATCTGTCAGAGTGCCACAATCCGCTGTTTGAGCTGATTAAGAAAATGGTGCCAAACGGCAGGATTACGGCAGAGCGCATGTACGGCTGCCGCGGCTTTATGGCGCATCACAATACGGATATCTGGGGAGATACCGTGACCCAGGACCACTGGATTCCCGGTTCTTACTGGGTTATGGGAGCTGCATGGCTCTGTACTCACCAGTGGACCCACTATGAATATACGCAGGATTTGGATTTCTTAAAAGAGAGCTTTCCCATTATGCGGGAGGCTGCGCAGTTTTTCCTGGATTTCTGCATTGAGCATGACGGTTATTTAAAGACCTGTCCGTCCGTATCACCGGAAAATACCTTTATTCTGCCAAATGGTGAGAGGGGAGCCAATACCGCCGGTGTTACCATGGACAATCAGATTTTAAGAGACCTTTTTGGTCAGTGTATTAAAGCAGCGGAGCTTTTAGGTGTTTCAGACGAATTGAACGAGCAGATAAAGGCTGCCAGAGAGCGGCTGGTACCAACGCAGATTGGCGAAAAGGGCAATATTTTGGAGTGGCCGGTGGACTATGAGGAAGCAGAGCCGGGGCACAGACATGTTTCCCATCTGTATGGTCTGCATCCCTCAGAGCAGATTACTATGGACGGTACGCCAAAGCTTGCAGAAGCAGCCCGGGTTACGCTGGAAAGAAGACTGTCCCATGGCGGCGGACATACAGGCTGGAGCCGTGCATGGATTATCAATCATTATGCCAAGCTCTGGGACGGAGAAACGGCTTATTACAATTTTGAACAGATACTGGCAAAGTCAACGCTGCCCAATCTTTTTGACAACCATCCGCCTTTCCAGATAGACGGCAATTTTGGAGCAACGGCTGCCATAGCAGAGATGCTTTTGCAGAGTACTTCGGAGAGAATCCTGCTGCTTCCGGCACTTCCTTCGGCATGGAAGTCGGGAGCCATCAAGGGACTCTGTGTAAAGGGCGGCGCTGAAATGGATCTTTTCTGGGAGGAAGGAAAATTGACCTGTGCAGTCATGCGGGCAAAAAAGGATATCCATACAAAAGTCCGTTATCAGGAGCATATACAGGAAATCACAATAGGAGCCGGAGAGGAGAAGGAAATCCGGTTTTAAGGGATAGCCGGAAAGCGGATGAAAGGCGCTTAAGAGTTGTTCGGGAAGACGGTATAAGGGATATCAGGAAAGACAGTACGAGAAAGAGATGCAAAGGAAGGATGTTTTAATAACATGAAAACAAAAGTAGTGTGCATGGGAGACAGCATTACGGAAGGCTTCGGCTTAAAGGAGGAGGAAAGCTATCCGTACAGGCTAAGACAGCTTTTGGGAGACGACTTTACGGTTGTGAACAAAGGCGTATGCTGCTGTACGGCAATGAATCTTACACTTAACGGAGAGGTGATGGGCTCCCCCTATGTACGGCAGGAAAGATACAGAGAAGCGCTTGCGGAAAAAGGGGATATTTATGTGATACTGCTTGGTACAAACGATGCCCAGGATGGCCTGGATGACGTAGAAGAGGTTACCCACCCCCTTCTTAATATGATAAGCAGAAAGGCAGAGTTTACAGCCTGCTATCAGGCCATTATCGCCAGTGTGCGAAAGGCCGCACCGGAGGCGTTTGTCTATATCGGGATTCCGGCACCCATCATGCAGTGTATTTGGCGGCGGCATCAGGAGAAGTATCTGCAGGAAATAATCCCTTTTCTGGAAGAACTGCCTGCTGTTAATAAAGGGTTGGGAAGGATAGATATCCACGCAGCTTTTATGCAGCTGTCAGAGGAAGAACGGCAGACTCTTTATCAGGAAGACGGTCTGCATCCCAATGAAAAAGGAGCGGCGCTGATTGCCCGTACAGTTTATGAAGCCGTTAAAAATAACAGAAAAATTTCTGAAAAAAATTCTGTAACTTTTTCTTGACTTTAGCATAGTAGTGTGTTATAAGAAATATAAACCATTGAGGGAGAGTAAGTAGTTTGGGTTATGTCCGTTACAGAGAGCTGCAGGTGGTGGGATTGCAGCATGGAAGGCCGAAATGAATGGGCTCCTGAGGGCGAGTTGAATGAAGTAGGCGAGCCGGAGTAGATACTCCGTTATCAAGAATCGACACATGATAGTGTGTATGAGAGGATGCGTAAGCATCAAGCCGGGTGGCACCGCAGGAGGATACTATACTCTTGTCCCAGCAATTGTTGGGATAAGGGTATTTTTTTTATATTCTTTTCCCAAAACTATCAAATAATTTGTTTAGCTTTTAAAAGCGGAAAGGAAAAAACTATGAGCGAAGAAAAGAAAATTCCTTACAAAATCTATTTGGAAGAAAGCGAGATGCCAAAGCAGTGGTACAATGTGAGAGCGGATATGAAAAATAAACCGGCTCCGTTGTTAAATCCTGCTACACTGCAGCCTATGGGATACGAGGACCTTCGTCCGGTATTCTGTGATGAACTGATTAAGCAGGAGCTGGATAATGATACGGCTTATATCGATATCCCTCAGGAGATTCGGGATTTTTACAAAATGTATCGTCCGGCGCCCCTTGTGCGTGCCTACTGTCTGGAAAAGGCACTGGGGACACCGGCAAAAATATACTATAAATTTGAGGGTAACAATACCAGCGGCAGCCACAAGTTAAACTCCGCCATTGCGCAGGCATATTATGCAAAGAAGCAGGGACTTAAGGGTGTTACCACAGAGACCGGAGCAGGCCAGTGGGGAACGGCACTTTCCATGGCGTGTGCGTATTTGGGACTGGACTGTAAGGTTTATATGGTGAAGGTTTCCTATGAGCAGAAGCCCTTCAGACGTGAGGTGATGCGAACCTACGGAGCCAGCGTAACACCATCCCCTTCAGAAACCACCGAGGTTGGACGTAAAATCTTGGCAGAGCATCCCGGCACAGGCGGCAGTCTTGGCTGTGCCATTTCCGAAGCGGTAGAGGCAGCCACAAGGTCCGAAGGCTACCGTTACGTGCTTGGCAGTGTGTTAAATCAGGTGCTTTTGCATCAGTCCGTTATCGGTTTAGAGGCTAAGGCAGCTCTCGATAAATACGGTGTGAAGCCGGATATTATTATCGGCTGTGCCGGCGGCGGTTCTAATCTTGGCGGTCTGATATCACCGTTTATGGGAGAAAAGCTTCGGGGAGAAAAGGATTATCGCTTTATTGCGGTAGAGCCGGCTTCCTGTCCCAGCCTTACCAGAGGAAGATTTGCCTATGATTTTTGCGATACGGGAATGGTATGTCCCCTTGCAAAAATGTACACCTTAGGAAGCGGCTTTATTCCTTCTGCCAATCATGCAGGCGGGCTCAGATATCACGGTATGAGTTCTATTCTGTCCCAGCTTTACCATGAGGGCCTGATGGAGGCAGTGTCAGTGGAGCAGACCAGTGTATTTGCAGCAGCAGAGCAGTTTGCAAGGATTGAAGGCATCCTGCCGGCACCGGAAAGCAGTCATGCAATCCGCGTAGCCATCGATGAAGCTTTAAAATGCAAGGAAACGGGAGAAGAAAAGACGATTCTCTTTGGTCTTACCGGAACAGGATACTTTGATATGGTGGCATACCAAAAATACAATGACGGCAACATGACGGATTATATTCCCACAGATGCCGATTTACAGAAGGGCTTTGACGGTCTTCCCAAAGTAGAATAAATATATCTTAAAGAAAACAAAGATAAAATGGTTGTATCAAAAAAGGGATTGCGGGTCTGAGCGTCAGCTGACGCTCAGACCTGCATATTTTTTAGGGGAAATGCCCACTGCCTTGGTAAAGGATTTGAAAAAATTGCTGTAGTCGGAAAAACCGCTTTTTTCAAAGGCTTCACCAACGCTGCAGCCTTCCTTTAAGAGTGATTTCGCAATGCTGATGCGGCGTGCAGTGATGTATTTATTAATAGTAGTGCCGGTTGCCGACTTAAAAATGCGGCAGATATAGGACTCGCTTAAGAAAAATTCGCCTGCAAGCTGTTCAATGGAAATGGGATTGGTGATATTACGGTTAATATAGGACAGGATATCATCTACCTGATGATTGTAGTGATAACTGGGCAAATCAGGCTGTGGCGCTTTGTCTCTGGCAGGCTGTGTACGAATCGCCGTATTCCACAAAAAGTTAATCATGGAAAGCAGTTCCATGAAAGCGGCCTGCTCAATAATGTCATGGGCAAAGCCCTTGGCAGAGGTTATTTTATTGATATAGTAGAGAAAGCGCTTCTGCTGTTCCTTGCTTAAGGAAATTTTGTGGGTGGAGTTATCCTGCCTGCAGGAAAAACAAAAGTCTAAATTGGTAGAAGCACTGGATATTTTCTTCATGTATTCCGGATAAATGGAAAGGACAATCCGCTCGTGGACACAGCTGTCAATCTGTGTCAGCTTATGGCTTTCGTACTGGTT
Source organism: uncultured Lachnospiraceae bacterium (assembly GCA_900551115.1). GTDB lineage: Bacteria > Bacillota > Clostridia > Lachnospirales > Lachnospiraceae > Acetatifactor. The sequence goes on along the minus strand of URUY01000005.1, from coordinate 55,010 downwards.
GATAATAAATAAATCCCCCGGTGCAATAGAATAGAACCGGTTATCAATCAGAAACTGCTTGCCGCCGGAGATGGAATAATACAGCTCGTAGCAGTCATGGATATGCATGTCCATGGCTTTTTCTTCTTTATAAAGATGTGCAATGGAAAAGGTATGCGAGGTAAGACAGTTTTCAATTGCCTGCTTGCAGGAGGTGAGTTCTTCCATAATGCCGTCCTTTCTGTCGGAAATGTAAGAGATGTCTTTTGGTGTTACGAATGGTTGATAAAACTAAGAATAAAGACAGTATACTTCATTTGTTCAAAATATGCAATGTTTTGATTAGAATATGAATAGACTTAGATAATTACGTCTAATATAATGAGAATGTATATAATAGAAGCAGTCGGCGAATCTTTTTTCGGGAAAGCTAAGAAAAGTGTAGTAAAAGAGAAAAGACTGTGCTATAATGTAAGCACTTACATTAAGAATTATCATAGTGCCGGAAACAATAAAAATTACTGAAAAAGGGCATGGCAGCAGAAGGCTGCCGGAAAAAGAAAGGAGTGTAGGCAGGCGTGGAACTGAGAACAGCAGTATCACCTAAGGATGTGAAATATTATACCACAGAACGTTTACGGGAAGAGTTTCTGATTCAGAAGCTGTTTGTACCCGGGGAAATCAAGCTGGTATACAGTCACATTGACAGAATCATTACAGGAGCGGCAGTGCCCCTGAAGCCTATTGTGCTGACAGCGGGAGAAGAACTGCGTGCAGAATATTTTTGCCAGAGAAGAGAGTTAGGGGTTATCAATATCGGCGGAGCGGGAACAATTACCATAGACGGAAAGGTTTATAAGGTAGGCTTCAAGGAGGCCATGTATATTGGTATGGGCTCTAAGGAGATTACTTTTGCAAGTGATGATGAAAAGAATCCGGCAAAGTATTACTTAAACAGCGCACCGGCACATATGACATATCCTACCGTACTGATTAAGCCGGAAGGCACACCCGAAGAGGGCGTTGTCATTGTAAAGGACGAAAATAAGGTGGAGCTTGGCAGCCTGGAGGACGCAAATCACAGAGTCATCTGCAAGTATATCCTGCCGGGACAGGTAGAGAGCTGTCAGCTGGAGATGGGTATGACGAAGCTTGCGCCGGGCAGTGTTTGGAATACCATGCCCTGCCACACCCATGACAGACGTATGGAGGTATACCTTTATTTTGAAATGCCTGAGGATGCGTTTGTTATGCACTATATGGGCGAGCCTGACGAAACCAGACATATTGTTATGAGAAATGAAGAGGCCGTTATTTCACCGAGCTGGTCCATCCATTCAGGATGCGGCTCCAGAGCCTATACCTTTATCTGGGGTATGGTCGGGGAAAATCAGGATTTTGACGATATGGACGGCGTTGCCATGAAGGATTTAAGATAGAAAAACGGCAATTTAAGATAAGGAAAGAGAAGCTCAGCAAAAATATATTATAAAAAGGAGAAGAAGAAAATGGATTATGTACAGAAATTTTCATTAGAGGGAAAAGTAGCGCTGGTAACAGGTGCTTCCTACGGTATCGGATTTGCAATTGCTTCCGCATATGCAGAAGCAGGCGCAACGATTGTTTTTAACGATATCAAGCAGGAACTGGTAGACAAGGGAATTGCAGCTTATGCAGAGAACGGTATTAAGGCACACGGCTATGTATGCGATGTAACAGACGAAGAGGCAGTAAATGCCATGGTTGCACAGATTGAAAAGGAAGTCGGTGTTATCGACATTCTGGTAAATAATGCAGGCATCATCAAGCGTATTCCCATGATTGAGATGAGCGCAGAGCAGTTCAGACAGGTAATTGACGTAGATTTGAATGCTCCCTTTATCGTATCCAAGGCAGTACTGCCTTCCATGATTAAAAAAGGACACGGCAAGATTATCAACATCTGCTCCATGATGTCCGAATTAGGCCGTGAGACCGTATCCGCTTATGCAGCAGCAAAGGGCGGCTTAAAGATGCTGACAAAAAATATCTGTTCCGAATATGGTCAGTACAATATCCAGTGTAACGGTATCGGACCCGGTTATATCGAAACACCCCAGACGGCGCCTCTTCGTGAGATTCAGCCGGACGGCAGCAGACATCCCTTCGACCAGTTTATCTGTGCAAAGACACCTGCAAACAGATGGCTGAAGCCGGAAGAACTGACAGGTCCTGCAGTATTCCTTGCATCTGATGCATCAGATGCTGTAAACGGACACATCCTTTATGTAGACGGCGGTATTCTTGCTTATATCGGCAAGCAGCCTTCCTAACAGGAAAAGAATTGCACGAGAGAATTGCAGGAGGCAATTCTCTGCAATGAATCGTAGCTAAAAAAGTAAGTGAGGATATATTATCATGAAGATTGCTTTAATTAATGAAAACAGCCAGGCGGCAAAAAACGCAATGGTATATGAAACCCTGAAAAAGGTCGTAGAGCCCATGGGACATGAGGTGGTAAACTATGGTATGTATTCTGCTGAAGATGCAAATTCCCTGACCTATGTACAGAACGGTATCTTAGCAGCAGTACTGTTAAACTCCGGCGCAGCAGATTACGTGATTACCGGCTGCGGTACCGGTGAAGGTGCTATGTTAGCCTGCAATTCCTTCCCCAGGGTGCTTTGCGGACATATCGAGTCCCCGCTTGATGCATACCTGTTTTCTCAGGTCAATGACGGAAACTGTGTGGCCCTTCCCTTTGCCGAGAACTTTGGCTGGGGCGGAGAGCTGAATCTGGAATACATTTTTGAAAAACTGTTCTGTACCCCCGGTGGCGGCGGATACCCCAAGGAAAGAGTGGTGCCGGAGCAGCGTAACAAAAAGATTTTAGATGCAGTGAAAGAAGTTACACATGTGGATATGGTGACTATCTTAAAAAATCTTGACAGAGAGCTTGTAAAGGGCGCACTGTCCGGTGAAAAATTTGCAGAGTACTTTTTTGCAGATTGCAAATGTGATAAGATAGCGGCAGCAGTAAAGGAAATTATCGGCTAAGAGTAAAGCAGACAGCAGCATAAACCGATAACAGAAATAAACAGACAACAAAAGAGAGGACCTGTGTCCGCGCACGTGACGCAGGTTTGCAGCAGAAAACAGAAATTGTAAATGCAATTTAGAAGGTTTGAATACAAATGCGTGCGCAGAAAGAGGATTATCATGAATGCAGTTTTAGAGAAAATCAGCAAAATCGGTATTGTACCGGTAGTAAAGCTTGACAGGGTAGAGGATGCAGTTCCTCTTGCAAAAGCTCTTTGCAATGGCGGTCTTCCCTGTGCAGAGGTTACCTTCCGCACGGATGCAGCAGCAGGCGCAATTAAAGCTATGACGGAAAGCTTCCCTGAAATGTGTGTAGGCGCAGGTACCGTATTAAATGCAGCACAGGTGGATGCAGCAGTGGCAGCAGGCGCACAGTTTATCGTAAGCCCCGGCTTAAATCCCAACACTGTAAAATATTGTATCGAAAAGAATGTGCCGATTACCCCCGGTACGTCAAGCCCTTCCGATATTGAGCAGGCTATTGAGCTGGGACTTGATGTTGTAAAGTTCTTCCCTGCAGAGCAGTCAGGCGGTCTGGCAAAAATTAAGGCAATGGCAGCTCCTTATGTTAATATGAAGTTCATGCCTACGGGCGGTGTCAATGCAAAGAATCTGACTTCTTATCTGGATTTCAACAAGATTATTGCCTGCGGCGGTTCCTGGATGGTACCCGGTGACTTAATCAATGCCGGTGAATGGGACAAGATTGAGCAGCTTACCAGAGAAGCAGTACAGACCATGTTAGGCTTTGAACTGGCACACGTAGGTGTCAATGCAGAAAATGCAGAAGAGGCAGAGAAGGCAGCAAAGAGATTTGGTTTTATCTTCGGTATGCCTGAGAAGGTAGGCGGCAGCTCTGTATTTGCAGGAAAAGTACTGGAGGTCATGAAGACTCCTTATTTGGGAAAGAACGGTCATATTGCCATCGCAACCAATTATATCGTAAGAGCCGTAAATTATCTGGAAAACGTGCTTGGTGTGGAATTTGATGAAAACAGCGCAAAGAAGGATGACAAGGGCAATCTGAAGGCAATTTACCTGAAGGAAGAAATCGGCGGCTTTGCCGTACATCTGGTACAGAAATAGTCGTATTAAATAAGACAGAAGCAAATAGATGGATTATTTCGCAAAGTTCGGCAAAGAGAAAAAGCAAAGATAAAAAAAGATACGACAAACAAGAAAAGAACAAGCTAAGAAAAGAAACAAGCTAAGAAAGGGATAGACAAATGGCAAAAGTAATTACCATGGGTGAAATCATGTTAAGATTATCCACCCCTAATTTTGAAAAATTTATTCAGGCAGACGAGTTTGATATCAACTACGGCGGCGGTGAAGCAAACGTTGCAGTTTCTTTAGCAAATTACGGACATGATGCTGAGTTCGTGACGGCAGTTCCCAATAACGAAATCGGCGAATGTGCTGTAGCTGCTTTAAGAAAGTACAACGTAGGCACAAAGCATATCGCAAAATGCGGTGAAAGACTGGGTATCTACTTTTTGGAATCCGGCTCTTCCATGAGACCTTCCAAGGTTGTATACGACAGAGCGCATTCCTCTATTTCCACTGCAACAGAAGCTGATTTTGATTTTGACGCTATTTTTGAAGGTGCAGACTGGTTCCATTTTACCGGTATTACGCCCGCTGTATCCGATGCGGCAGCAGAGCTGACAGAGAAGGCTCTGATTGCAGCAAAGAAGCATGGCGTAAAGGTTTCTGTAGACCTTAACTTCCGTAAAAAATTGTGGACCTCTGAAAAAGCGCAGAAGGTAATGACCAACCTGATGAAGTATGTTGACGTATGCATCGGCAACGAAGAGGATGCAGAGCTGGTACTTGGCTTTAAGCCCGGTGAAACAGATGTAACCAGCGGTGAATTAGAGCTTGCAGGCTACAAATCCATTTTCGAGCAGATGGTAGAGAAATTCAACTTTGAATACTGCGTATCCTCTCTGCGTGTAAGCCATTCCGCTTCCGACAACGGCTGGTCTGCATGTATTTACAGCAGAGATACCAAGGAATTCTATCATTCCAAAGAATACAGCATTCATCCTATCGTAGACCGTGTAGGCGGCGGTGATTCCTTCGCAGGCGGCGTTATCTGCGGTATGCTGGACGGCAAGAACTTCAAGGATGCATTAGAGTACGGCGTGGCTGCATCTGCACTTAAGCACACCATTCCCGGCGACTTCAACCTGGTATCCAGAAAAGAAGTAGAAACACTGGCAGGCGGCGATGCATCAGGACGTGTACAGAGATAATAGGCAGGATTTTTTATCCGGCATGAGTTAGTGCCTGTATGGAAGATTTTTCTTCCATACAGGTTTTTTTTGTTGCGAATTGGTATCATATGGTATAAAATGATAGTAACACTATCGTTTTAACGGGAAGGTGAAAAAACGGAAGGGTAACAAAGCTGAAAGGGTAAGTTCTTTTACGAGAACAGAAAGGATGGGAAAAGTGGTAAAAAAACTGTCAACGGGAAAAATGTGGTTGTTTGCAGTCGGGCAACTGGGGTGGTCTATGATGTCAGGATTAATATCTAACTGGCTGGTGTATTTTTATCAGCCGGATGCAGCGGCAAAGGAAGCGGGGCAGACTGTATTTGTGCCTCAGGGACTTGTCGTATTGGGAATTTTTACGGTAGTGGGCGCCATTACCGCACTGGGACGAGTTTTTGATGCGGTTACAGACCCCTGGATTGCTTCTTTGTCGGATAAGTGTAAAGCAAAAGAGGGCAGACGTATTCCCTTTATGAAATGGGCAGCGTTGCCGCTGGCACTTTCTACCGCATTGGTGTTTTGCGCACCGGTGGGACACAGCAGCATCTTTAATGTAGTGTGGCTGACTGTGTTTGTTATGGCATACTATCTGTCTATTACAGCCTACTGTACGCCCTATAACGCCCTTATTCCGGAGCTTGGACATGAACAGAAGGAGAGACTCAATATATCTACGGTTATTTCATTGACGTTTATTATAGGAACAGCCTTTGCCTATGTAGCGCCGGTTGTCTGGGGAGCGTTGGAAGGGACACTGGGTCGCATCACCGCTATGCGGGTTACCTTTGCAGCAATGGCGGTAATTGCTTTTTTCTGTATGCTGGTACCGGTCTTTTTTATAAAGGAAAAAGAATATGTGCAGGTAAAACCCTCAAAGGACAATGCAGTGTCTTCTCTTACGAAAACCTTTAAAAACAGGGATTTTAGGATTTTTGTGGGCTCCGATATCCTTTATTGGGTTGCGCTGACAATGTTTCAGACGGGACTGCCGTTTTTTGTAACATCGCTGTTAAAGCTGCCGGAGAGTATGTCTACAGTATTTTTTGTGGCAATGACGGCATTTTCTCTGGTATTTTATGTGCCGGTTAATTTGCTTTCGCAAAAATTGGGGAAAAAGAAGCTGGTGCTTACTGCATTTTTTATGTTCACGCTTGCCTTTCTCTATACGGCCTTTATCGGTATCATACCGGGGGTTCCGGCTACTGTACAGGGCTTTATTCTGGTAGCCGTTGCAGCTTTCCCTATGGCGATTTTCGGCATTTTACCGCAGGCCATGGTAGCGGATGTGTCCCAAAGCGATGCAAAGCGAACGGGAGAAAACAGGGAAGGCATGTTTTTTGCAGCCAGAACCTTTGCATTCAAATTGGGACAGAGCGTATCCATGCTGATTTTTACTGCACTGGCAACCATAGGAGCAGGAAGCGGGCTGGGATATCGTGTAGTAGCGGCGACAGCTTCTGTACTGGCTCTTTTGGGCGGCATTGTTTTACTGTTTTATAATGAAAGGAAGATAAATGAAGGGTAATACGGAAAAGCCTTTAAGCGGATGGAAAAAACGGCATGAAGAGCTGATACGGTGTGCCTTTGAATGCTTCGGCAGGGCAGGGATAGAAACAACGGCACTTGCGGATGTGGCAGCGATGGCGCAGGTTGGTGAAGCTACGCTGTACCGGCATTTTTTAAACAAAGAGAATCTGGTTTTAGAATGCGGCATCAGTTTTTGGCAGATGGCATCCGATTACTATGAGAAACTGGCAGAAGGGACGGATTATCAGAAAAAAAGAGGAATTGAGCAAATTGATGCTCTGCTGCTGCTTACACAGAGGTTATATGAAGATAACAGACTGAAATTTAAGTTTCTGCACGATTTGGATGTTTATCTGACAACACACAGTGCAGAGGAAAAATTGTTAAAGGAGTATGAGGATTTGGTAAACCGGGCAAAACCGATTTTGTGCGATGCTATTGAGCAGGGGAAGGCAGACAGAACCGTGACTTGCTTGGCCGATACAGAGGAAATCTATTATACGCTGACGCATACGATTTTAAGCCTTATGCAGAAGCTGGCAGGGATTGGACAAATGCTTTCGGGTGACGCTGCAGTAACGGAGGAACGGCGTATCGCACTTCTGCGAAAGCTTTTGCTGGCAGGCCTTCAGGCATAAGGAAAGAGGACAAATAGCCGGAGAAAGGGATTTGAATTTATGAGCAACAGAAGAGTGAAGAATGCAGCCGGGGAAAAGCTGGATTTGCAATATAAAAGTGAAGAGGGTAGTTTTTTCTGTCTTGATGAAGAAACGCTGGAGGAACAGATGAAACTTGTTGCAGAGCCAATGATTTTGCCTGTTAAAAAGAGCGGAAAGCTCTCTGTTGCTGCCGGAGAGTTGTATTATGAGCTGTATCCTCAAAAACAGCCGGCAGATACAGTGGTAATCTGCCACGGCTTTACCGAATCTGCAAAAAAGTATGAAGAGTTTATTTTTTATCTTTACCGGGCAGGGTTTGCTGTGGCAATTTGGGATCAGCGCAGCCATGGCAGGTCCCTGCGCAGAGGCACGGAAAGCAATGTGGTACATGTAGAAAAGTTTAACGAGTATGTGGAGGATATGCATTGCATGATGGAGCAGATAGTAAAGCCCTTTGCCGGAGGGAAAAACTGTTATCTGTATGCGCATTCTATGGGAGGCTGTATCGGAGTTTTGTATTTGGAACAGTATCCGCAGGATTTTGCCAAAGCAGTTTTAAATGCGCCCATGCTTGCAATAGAAATGGGCAGATGCCCCTTGTTTGCAGCTAAAGCGGTCTGCGATTTGGCAAAGCTATGCGGAAAAGGAAGTAAACGCCTGTTTACACAAAAGGATTTTAATCCCGATGAGCCGTTTGCAGAAAGCTGTGCAGATTCGGAGATGAGACACAATTATTATCATGCGATACGCAGACAGACGGCTTGTTATCAAACCAGTGCGGCAAGCTATGCATGGGGCAGTACGGCGATAGAGGCAGGCCGTCGGGCACTAAAAAGAAAGAATATTTCTAAAATTCATATACCGGTGCTGCTTTTTCAGGCAGAAAAAGACGGACAGGTAAAAGCAGCGGCGCAAAACCGGTTTGTAAAATATCTGGAAAAGGGGCGGCTCGTTCGGGTGGATCAGACCAAACATGAGATATATAGGGCAGGAAATGCTGTGTTAAAGCCATATATGGAGTTGATTCTTGATTTTCTTTAAAATTTTGTGTACAATTTGAAAAATTAAGGGTTGACAGATGAGCAAAAAGAAGATAAAATAAATTTTGCTTGCGGAAGTGCTGGAATTGGCAGACAGGCTAGATTCAGGTTCTAGTGTTGGCAACGACGTGAGGGTTCAAGTCCCTTCTTCCGCATTAAGACAAAAAGCTCCATACCGAAGGGTATGGAGTTTTTTGTTGTTTTTCGTAATCGTCACATCTTTTTCCAACTTTTCTTTCATCCTTCTGTCTCCTTTCAACAAATCATCAATACTGATTTGATAGAGGTCACTTAAATTCATAACGCTAACAATATCCGGCAAGGATTTTCCGGTTTCCCAATTTGATATGGTTTGTCTTGAAACCATAATTTTTTCAGCAACCTGTTCCTGTGTTAAACCAGCACTTACTCTGGCAGCTTTCAATTTCTTCTCAATTTCCATATATGTTACCTCTATCTGAAAGGAATATACTCTATTTCTTCCTTTTTTTCTATCAAAAGTCTTTGACATATCACCAAAACAGCCTGTAAAAATCCTTTGACATACCTAAAACCTTAAGTTTGTTTGAATATATTATAGTGTCGTTTAACCATACATTCAACTGCTCCCTAATATATTTTTTTCTTTTTAACAGGTACACAAATCCGAAAAGGGACATTAAAAAAAGAGGTTGTTGCTAACGAATCATAAATTCGTGAAGCACCAGCCTCTTTAAGTAACGTTTTTATAGTGTTAGATTGCCGGCTTTAGAAAAAGCTGTTAAAAATACTGCCGGAGGTATAATTATTGCTATAGTTGCCATTAAAGTTGTAGGTGTTGGCTTTAACGGCTTCATTGTCGGCTGCAAAGTTAATCAGGGAAGACTGAGCAGATGTACGGTATGCGTAAGAACCGTTGCCGTTGAACAGCCCTTTGACGGTAGAGAAATCAGCCTTCATAAAAGCTTCCTTGTCAAGCTTTAAAGTATTATCACTGCCTACGGTAATACCAACCTTTTCTAAGAGGTTCGCATTAGCAGTAGTTGAGCCTGTCAGGCTTGAGGTCCTGCTTAAAATAGATGTGCTGTTTACATCATCGGCGGCAGCAACAACGGAATTGTAATCGTCTACAAATGTGGATATAGCGTTATAGACAGCATCTGTTATCTTTTCTTCACTCCAAACAGAATTTTTGCCGGTTTTGAGCAGGGCGTCTGCAGATTCCTTTAAAGCGTCAGTTGTATTCTGCACATTTGCCAATGTCTTAACGGTATCAGAGCTGGTGGAGTTGGAGTTTTTGTTTACCAAAGAAGAAACCTGGCTGTCGGTATCTTCGGACTGGGCATAATAAGCTTTCATCAGCTTTCCGTAACTGCCGTTTTTGATACTGGCGTAATCGGACAGAAAGTTTAAATTGGCAGCAGCACCGCCGGAGGAACCTAAATTCCTGAATAAAAAAGAATAGTCATTTTTTGCTGTAATATTAATACTCATATGTTCTCCCATCTGCGTGCCGGACACGCTTAAAAGCCAGGGAGTGCGGAAACTGTTTCCACACGTCACTCCTTGTGAACTGTCGGCATCCTTGCCTGAAAATGCAACAATAAATTTATGTACTCTTTTAGTTACCTTAAGTATAGCAAATATCGGCATTTGTTGCAACGGATTTAATAGAGACACTTAAAAATTTTCACTTCACAACAAGTTTTTTTATACAAGTTTTTAGAAAATTGTGTTGACTTTTTATGGCGTAGATGATATTATCAATTTTGCGCGGTGCGTAAAACACCAATATATAAATGCGGAAGTGCTGGAATTGGCAGACAGGCAAGACTAAGGATCTTGTGTTGGTTACAACGTGTGGGTTCAAGTCCCATCTTCCGCATTAAGTTTTTAAGAAAAAACCTTGATTTTCAAGGCTTTTTTGCTGTTTATAGGTTCGATTTTTTTGTTACACTTTGTTACACTTTTCAAATTCCCTTGCTAAGCACTTTTTCAAAGGCTGTTTTTCGTTCTTCTGGTGTGACTTTGCTGAAAATATAATAGGTCTTTGTGGTCTGGTAATTTTTATGTCCTGCAAAGTTCATAATTTCTTCTTCGGGTATTTGCCCAGAAGCAGCCATTGTAGAAAAGCAAGTTTTCCTAATGCCATGATTTCCCTTTTGTGGTGTTGCAATCTGCTTGTTCAATCTGCGGAGTACATTATTCACAGAAAAATCATTCATTCGTTTTCCGTTCTTATGAAGAAAGAGATATTCATCAGTGAAACCACGTTCTTCATTTACTTTTACAATCATTTTGTAAATTTTCTCAGCTTCCGATACACAAACAATATCACGAGTGCTTTTTTCGGTTTTGGTATAGTCAGCGATTTCATAACCATCTCTATGACTTACACCGTCAATAATGACATAATGCTTGATTTCTTCTCGCTGAATTGAAACCATACTTTCTGCGAAATCAGTCGTTTTGAGTGCAACCAGTTCGCCAACACGCAGACCGAGATAGAAGTTCAAGCAAACTGCAAGATATGCCGTATTCTGGGTTTTCTTGAATTGTGCAAGTGCCTGCGTCATAATAGCCTTTTCATCTTCACTCAGATAAATCTGCTCTTGAACAGTTTTCGCTTCTTCCTGCTTATACTTGTGTCTGTTAATTCCACGAACATTACGGGCAACATTCAAAGGTACAATTTCCAGTTCTACCGCATAATCTAACATCATGTTAATCACACTTTTCATTTCGGTATATCCATCACGAGTTAAATTGTGTTTAGCAATCATATCCAAGCCGAAATTTTTAACTGTCAATGTCTCGATGTCTTTGATTTTCATTTGGGCAATATCACTGTCTTTATAATACCTATTCCATACCCACTGTAATTTGTTAGCATTTGCAATACTGCTTTCTTTTCGCTTGTAATCTATCCACTCTGGATATAAAGCAGATAAGGTGTCTTTTGGCTTCTCGCTTGCTTTGTAAAAATCAACTATGCAGTTTTCAAGGTTCTCCAAAGTAGACTTTGCCACCAGTTTCCCATACTTGCTTCCGTCTGGGAGTTTGGTTTTCCAACGACCATCGTCGGCTTGCCATACTTTATATTTTTCTTTGTGCTGTTTTAGGATTGTATCACGTTTCATATCTTCTATTTCTTCCAGCACATCATCTATTTTAAGATTAGCTCTCTTTAATAGATGTTGCAATAGTTCATCTTTACAATCAGCGATTTTTCTCACCACCTTTCCTTAGAAGTTCTTTATCACACTATGATTATCTCAAATCAGGTGTTAGAATTTCAAATGGCTGAACGGCGATTTTTCATCTTTGTGAAACATTTTCAAAATGGATTGTTTTTGGCTATACAAGGGAAAAAATGAAAGCAAAATAGCAAATTGCACAAAAGAAAAGTAGGAACGAATTGCTCCTACTTTGTCAAGTGTTTGATGAAATTTTCTCGAAATATTTCGATGTTTATCGGGATATTTCCCTATCTTCAAGGATTTCCCTTGCTTTCTCCATATTCTTCGCTTTTAGTGCTTCGGCATCATATAACAAATGGTTATACTGGTCTACAAGTCTGTTGTATTCCGTAGCCATGTTGTCTAGTTTCTGGTCTAGTTCCTTTGCTTCCTTTTCCATATCCTTTTTATACTGGGAAACACTCCTGCCAGACTTCCTATCTGGTACAGACTCACCACGTTCCACATCAAAACCATGATGTTGCAATACCAATGGAAGTTTGTCGTGTACCGACCTAATGAAATCTCTGGTTATCAAGGTTTTTGAAGAAAGTCTGTTATCTGGTGTGATGAGTAAAAACGAAGCGTGCATATGGGGAAGTCCTGCTTCATCAAGATGAAGTACGGCTTCAACTAAATTATCTTCTCCTAATCTGGCACTCATGTATTTGAGTATAAGTGCGTTATATTCGTCTAATCGTTCCAACGGCAATTCTTCTGGGTAACTGAAAATACATTCGCATATCCAATTACTGTCTTTTCTGACCTTGTTCCCATTCGCAAGCACTTTCTTCTGTATCAAGTTCTTACAATCGGAATACAAAGACACCTCTGGTGCCTTATATATTCGATTGTTGCAGGTGCGTGTATTGTCAATGTCTGGATTGCTAACATGGTTCTTGTGCAATCGTCTGTTATGTCCGTCAAGTCCACGCAATGCTCCTGCTTTGTAATTCTGGCAATGAAATGATAATACTGCCATAATTCCTTCCCCCTTTCCTGCGACCATTTGCAAGACCGCTTATGCTTCTAAATCTTGCAAAGGTCTAACCCGCTAGACTTTGCCTAGGCAAAGTGCGGGTAAAATCTAACGCTCGTCATCATCATCAAATGATGGCTTTGTATATTTTTCGGTCATTTCCTCAAACTGTTCCATTCCGTCATCGGCGGAAGTCTTTTTGCTTCTGATTTCGTTTTGGCAGTCCTGCTTCATTCTGTCTAATAATTCGTCTAATGTTTCCATATTCAACCTTATCACCTCCCATGACAAATATGCGGTATGGTGTGCGGTCACAATTTCAAAAAAAGGCTATACGGGCAAAATATTCGTTCCGTTCGGCTGTCATTCTATCCTTGACACCAAAAACAATGTGCCTGCGAGTGTTTTCTTACTTGACATAGAAAACACTTCTGGCGGTTTTCAAAGGAGGTTGGACATATGCCGACAGTAATGGATATTATCAATGACGAACATGAGAAGAAAGAGAAGTTTATCAATGCTATCATTGACAAGCAACTAGAAGAAAAGAACCTAAAACGCATTATTAACTATAATGTACGACACACGACCTATTTCGACAAGGAAGAATATGTCTTGTATGGTTCGCCCATAGCGACCAATTTCGCCAGCAGGACGAAGCACGTCGAATATTATACTGGTACAGACGGACAAGAGTACAATTTGGAAACTGGTGCGGTTCGTTCTGCGGAAAGTATTGAAACGAGTATCGTTGCCAGTTTGAAACGCACCAAGAAGAAAATATACGAGTATGCTTTTGCAAACAACTGGAAAAATGGTTGGTTCTTCACTATCACATTTGATCCCGAGAAAATAGACAGTTTTGACTATGACGAATGTTATAACCGAATACATCAGTTCTTGAAGAATGTCAAAGACTACAATCCAGATTTCAAATATTTATTTGTGCCAGAATTGCACAAGAGCGGACGCTGGCACTTTCATGGTATCGGTGTGAATTGTGACAAGTTGAAGTTTGTCGATACTGGTATCGTGAAGCATGGGAAAGAAATCTATAACATTGACAGCAGAAGTTTCAAGTATGGTTTCACTACTGCGACCAAGATAGAGGACACCGCAAAGGTTAGCAACTACATAACCAAGTACATCACAAAGGAATTAGTCCAGATGTCAAAAGGTAGACACCGCTATCTATGCAGTAAGAACCTAAGCAAACCACAGACCGAAACACACCTTGAAGAAGATATGGACTTGTTAAAGTTGCTCTTGCAGGACAATCCGAACCTTGTCAGCACTAAGACTATTCAAAATGAAGAAACTGGCATGGAAGTGACGTATTTCACATTAAAAAAGACTTTGTAATTGTTGGTTGTGGTGGTATAATAAACTTCAACAAATTTGAATTTGGAGTTTAGATGATGATAAGAGAAATAGATGCAAGAGATGTAAATAGGCTTATGGAATGTATTGTGCAGTTGTCGGAGTATCACAATCAAATATCGACAAATTTTAAGGGGAGCTTTCCAAACAGACCTTATGAGCTTACGCTTTCTGTTTTTGAAAATTGTTTATTGAATGGAACTTCTCATATTGCTGTTATTGAAAATAATGAAAAAATTGTGGGCTTTTGCAAAGTTGATATTACTGAACAAAACGGAAAATTAGACTATTTAGTAGTTTTACAAGAATATCGTAATCGAGGTCTTGGAAATCAGTTAATGACTTGGGCAATGAAAACTTTTGAAGCAAATCATATTTCATGCATAGAAGTAAAAGTAATTGATGGGAACGATGCAATACATCTTTATGAAAAATTCGGTTTTAAAATAAATGCGCATATTCTGAAATACTGTTCAAAGTAAATATGGGGGAGACTAATGGTGATTGATAAGAAAAAATTAAGTATAAAACATACAATATCAATAGAAGAGTTTCTGCATTTAAGAAAGCAGGTAGGATTTCAACCATTATCGATTGAACAGGCAGAGCTTGTTTTGAAAAACACATCATATATATCGGCAGTACAATATGGTGGAGAAATAATTGGAGTTACCAGATTACTGTTTGACTTTTGTACGGACGCATATATCACGGATGTGATTGTATCACCTGACTACCAAGGTTACGGGGTAGGAACAATGTTGGTAAATGATATTATAAATTTTATAAAAGCGAATGTTTCTAAGGATACCAAAATCGCTTGTTCTATATATGCAAATAAAGGAAAAGAAAAATTTTATAAACAGTTTGGATTTGAAGAATTACCAAATAATAAATATGGTTTTGGAATGCTTTTGGAGGTTTAAATAAATTCCAGTTTGTCTCTCTGTATGTGAAGCAAGGAAAAGTTTTTGTTACACTTTTGTTACACTTTCAGATGATGTGCTGGAAAGCCCCTTTCTATCGCATTTTTGCGGAGGATTACTGCTTCAAGTCCCATCTTCCGCAGTAGAAAATAAAAGCTTCAGGCTTACAGCCTGGAGCTTTTATTTTGACCAATCAGAAAGCGTCCCTTAAACCCAGGGTTCAAGGTCTCGCCTCCGGCGGGGCGGTTCGCTTTTTTGTTACACTTTTTGAATTAGGTGTCTGCACCTAATTTGTTAGCCGCAAAGTATCTTTTCAAGGGTTGTTTTGCGGTCTTTTGGCATTTTCCTGCTGAACACATAATATTCTCGTGTGGTATTGTAATCCACATGACCTGCAAATTCCATGAATTGTAATAAGTTGAAGATTGTCGATACTGGTATCGTAAAGAATGGAAAAGAAATCTATAACATTGACAGCAGAAGTTTCAAGTATGGGCTCACGACTGTGACCAAGATAGCGGACACTGAAAAAGTCAGCAACTACATCACCAAGTACATCACAAAGGAATCAGTCCGGATGTCAAAAGGCAGACCCCGCTATCTATGCAGTAAGAACCTAACCAAGCCACAGACTATCCGGAATGAAGAAACGGGCATGGAAGGGACGTACTTCACATGGGAAAAGTCCTTGTGATTGTTGGTGTTAATGATATAATAGGTTTATCAAATATTCAATTTGATGAGATTTGTGTGTTGAGGAGAAAGAAATATGAAAGCTATTAAAGGGTTGAATTGTTTGTGTTTTGCATTATATGCATTTGCTGGCTTAGGGTTAGAGGTTATTCTTGCATTTCTCATAGAACCGCTCATATATGGTGCTTCTATAAATGAGTGGTCAACAATCCAAAATATATGTCATTGGGTGATAACGTGTACTTTATGGGGAATTGTTGTTTTTATGATCATCCGAACAGCCAAACAAAAATATGGTTTTGATATTTTTGTTAAAGGGGAAAAAATGAAGTTGTTACAATATGTACTTGTTGTTTTATGCTTGATTTTCATGCTTGTAGCATCTTATATTGATTGGAACGGCTTTAAGGTTATAAAAGAATTTCATGCAAATGGTTTACTTAAATTTATTTTTCAATATATTTACTATTTGTTTGAGACCGCGTTAGTCATGCTTATTATTGTTTTTGGTCAGATTGCATTTGAAAAATGGTTCAGGAATAATAAAGTTCCATATGGCGGGATTGTCGCAGCATTAACTTGGGGGCTTGCACATGGTTTTACAAAAGGGTCACTTATAGCGGGAGTTATTTGTGCAATTAGTGGTTTTATATTTGGAGTAACATATTTACTGGTTAATCGAGATGTTAGAAAAACTTATATTTTATTATTTATAATGTTTGTATTTTAGTGAAAAAATCCAGTTTGTCTCTCTGTATGCGAAGCCGGTTTTTTATAAAAAAGAAAAACAGTCTCATTGCATAAAGAAGTAAATGGCATTATAGTTTGGTTGGGAGGTAGCTAATTATGGCGAATGAAGAAAAGAAAGATTTCAATGCGATGCTGCACGATAACAAGGATATGCCAAAGCTTCAAATCATTACAGATGAGAAAAGCATCGAGAAATATGGTGGGAATAAAATGTACTTTGCACCACCGATTGATTACGATAGAATAATGAAGAAAATTCCATACGGTAAGGTTATTACCATAGGTAAGATTAGAGCATACTTTGCTAAATTAAATCAAGCTGATTTTACAGAACCAATCACAGCGGGAATTTTTGTTTCTATTGCAGCATGGGCAAGTTATCAGCGTTCGGATAACAAAACACCCTATTGGAGAACTTTAAAGGCAAATGGAGAATTAAATTCCAAGTACCCCGGTGGTGTTGAGGCACAAAGAAAATTATTAGAGGCTGAAGGTCACATTATTATTAAAAAGGGCAGAACAAATATCAAATACTACATAAAGGATTATAAAAATGTTCTTTTTGAATTAGAGCAGCATTTTGAAATGGAACATAACATTCAAGAGTAACGTCACTTTGGAAATGGAAAATGAAGTTGTAGAAGATTATTTATATTATCATCGTTAGGAGATCAGAAGAATGTTTAACGAAATCTCATTCCCCAATCATGAATATGAAACGGTTCAAAAATATCTCAGTGAACTCGGTTTTTGTTATACTACGAGAGTATACAAAGAAGTCGGTAAATATAAGGTTGGAGAAAAATATATTGCGCCATGGGGGGATTTGTTGAAAATAGATGAAGTCAAAAAATATTGGAAAGTATCAGACCGCCCTTTTTATGACGAAATGAATGATAATGAAAAAGCAGAAATCCGTAAATATTCTGAAGATATAGGGTTGCCATATGAATTTATCAAATTTTCAAAAAGTATAACATAAACATTTTCTGCATATATGAGCGCTATAATCGAAGCAGGCAATTTAGCAATTTGAATTTAAGCAAATGGGAGACGGATGGTGGGCGAGAAAGAAATTCTTTTGTATTCTTTTGGATAATTTGTATTTTGTTTACATACAATAATGAATATGAATACATTAAAAAGCTATACAGTCAAAGGCATTATTTTTGTTTTAATAACAGGCACTCTTGCGCACTTTGTTTATGAATGGTCAGGAAATAATTTTGTTTTGGGATTTTTCTTTCCGGTGAACGAGTCTGTCTGGGAGCATATGAAATTAAGTTTTTTCCCCATGCTGCTGTATTCTTTTTACATGAACAGGAAAATCAGCAGGGATTATCCCTGTGTTACTTCAGGCTTAATTTTCGGTACCCTGCTCAGTGCCTTTCTGATACCGGTATTTTTTTACACATATTCAGGGATTTTGGGCAGAAATTATGCGGCGCTTGATATCGGCATATTTATTATCAGTGTGCTGATTGGCTTTGCTGCCGTTTATCGGCTTGCGTTGTCCTGCAAGCTGGAACCCTGCACGCAAACGTTAAAGCTGTTTTTGCTGATTACTGCGGTATGTTTTTTTGTGTTTACCTATCATCCGCTGCAAATCGGAATTTTCAGTGTTCCGGGAAAATAGACTTTTTTTGTGTGATTTTTTGCGGCGCGGATGGAAGAGAGGGCTATATGTCGGTACGGCAAAGAGAGTAAACCGGCAAAAAGAGTAAACCTTATTGCAAGGCTTACTCTTTTTTTGCTGTAAATTCATCAATCAGATGCTGTACATCTTCCAGACAGGCGCCGCAGACAGTACTTGCGCCGGTTTGCTGCTGTATTTCTTCTAAGGTGGTGGCGCCACCGGCTACGGCGTCTTTAATCATGCCGTTGGTGACGCCCATACAGTTACAGACAATTTCATCAAGATTCATGGTTATCCTTTCTGCGCTATGGAGTAAAGTAAACAGGTAGGAAAAAGCCCCGTAAATTTAGAAACTGAAGATAGTATATGTAAAAAGCTGTAAATTATGCGGTTGCATTTTGACGCATAAAGTGGTATATTATGCAAGTATATTGTATGAAAAAACAATGATTTTTAGGAAAGAGGAGGATAAAACAATGAAAAAGTTATTGGCAATCGGACTGGCTGCAGTGATGGCAGCAGCAACACTGGCAGGATGCGGCAGTGACGGTGAAAAGAAGGCGGCAAAGGTTATCGAAGTGGAGCTTACAAATGAAGAGTATGCTTTCGGTGTGGATAAGAATCAGCCTGAGCTTCTGGAATCTGTAAATGCATTTATCAAGGAAATCAAGGAAGACGGTACTTTTGATACCATCTGCAACAATTATTTTGGTGATGGCACACCTGTGGCAGTTACTTCTGCAGCATATGACGAAAGCAAGGAGCAGCTTGTGGTTGCTACCAACGCAGCATTTGAGCCTTTTGAATATACACAGGGTGACAGCTATTATGGTATCGATATGGAAATCGCAGCAAAGCTGGCCGAATATTTAGGTATGGAGCTGGTTATCCAGAACATGGATTTTGATGCGGTATGTCTGTCTGTGGGACAGCAGAAATGCGATATTGCAATGGCAGGTCTGACTATCAAAGAGGACAGAAAGGAATATGTAAACTTTTCTGACCCTTATTACAGTGCATCCCAGAAGCTGATTGTGCCTTCCGACAATACGGAATTTGATGCATGCAAGGATGCAGCTTCCGTAGAGGACATTTTGAATGGCAAGGACAGCAGCGTAAAGATTGGTGTACAGACAGGTACTACAGGTCAGTTTTATGTAGAAGGTGATGCAGAATGGGGCTTTACCGGTTTTGCAGTAGAGACAGTCGGCTACAAGAACGGTTCTCTGGCAGTACAGGATTTATTGAACGGCAATATTCAGTATGTAATCATTGATTCTGCTCCGGCAGCATGCATTACTGAAGCCATTAACAAGATGCAGTAAAAAACAGAGGTTTATTATTTACGATTGTAGATGTGAGCATTCGCAGAGAGGTTTCCATGGGTAATTTTGGTCAGAAAGTAGATAAATTCATAGACATCTTCATTGCACAGAACGGCTATGTGAAGGTGGCAGAGGGATTAAAAAATACACTTTTAATTGCAATTGTGGGACTTATTATCGGTATCCTCATTGGTACGGTAATTGCTACTGTCCGTGTGATTCCCAAATATAAAGTCATGCCGCGGATTCTGAACGGCATCTGCAGCTTTTACGTGGGACTGTTCCGCGGTACGCCTATAGTGGTGCAGCTCTTGGTATTCTATTATGTTATGCTGCCGCTTATGGGAGTCCATATGACCGGTGTACAGGTGTCCATTCTGGTATTCGGCTTAAACAGCGCCGCTTACATATCCGAAATCATGCGAAGCGGTATCATGTCAGTTGACCAGGGGCAGATGGAAGCAGGCCGTGCGGTAGGACTCAGCTTTGGTACAACTATGATAAAGATAGTGATTCCGCAGGCAGTAAAAAATATCCTTCCCACACTGGGCAATGAGTTTATTGCACTGATTAAGGAAACCTCCGTAGTGAGCTTTGTAGGAGCGGCGGATTTATATGTGGCTTTCAGCTATATCGGAAGCAACAGCTATGAATTTATGGTTCCGTATCTGGTGATGGCTGTGATTTATATTCTGCTGGTACTGCTTATCAGCATAGGAATTAAACTTATGGAAAGGAGCCTGAGAAAAAGTGATAGACGTCATTAATCTGGAAAAGCATTTTGGGGAAAGCAAAGTCTTAAAAGGTATCAACGTTACTATCGATAAGGGCGATATTGTGGTAGTAATAGGCCCCTCCGGTTCCGGTAAGAGTACATTCCTGCGCTGTTTGAACTGTATGGAAGACCCTACCGGCGGTCAGATTATCTTCAACGGTGTGGATATTGCCGATATGAAGGTAGACATCAATGTGCATAGAAGGCATATGGGCATGGTGTTTCAGCATTTCAACCTGTTTAACAATAAAACGGTGGTACAGAATATTATGTTAGCGCCGGTGTATCTGCAGTGCCGGGATTTGCGTCTGGCAAAACGGAAGAATGTATTTATCAGGATAAGCAATCTTTTCAGGACAAAGGGAAAGAAAAAAGAGCTGATTCCCATAACAGCCACTAAGGCGGGAATAAAGGAAGCGGCACGGAACAATGCCATGTCCCTTTTAAAAAGGATAGGTCTTCAGGATAAGGCGAATGTTTATCCGTCTACCCTGTCAGGCGGTCAGAAGCAGAGGGTGGCAATCGTGCGCTCCCTTGCCATGAACCCTGACGTGATTTTATTTGACGAGCCCACCAGTGCGCTGGACCCTGAGATGGTAGGCGAGGTACTGGATTTGATGAAGGCCCTTGCAAAAGAAGGAATGACCATGATTATCGTGACACATGAGATGGGCTTTGCAAAGGAAGTTGCTAATAAGGTCTTGTTTATCGATGACGGGCTGATTCTGGAAAGCGCGCCTCCCAGGGAGTTTTTCGGCAATCCGAAGAATCCCAGGCTGAAGGAATTTTTATCAAAGGTGCTTGTGTAGTTAAAAGGTAATAAGATGGTAGGAAACGGACACCGATTCTCCTGTTTTATCTACCGACAAAGAAAAATAACCTCCTGTATAATGGACATATGAAAAGCATAAAGCTTTGAGATGTGTTCAGGATACAGGAGGTTTTTAGTATGCAGGAAGTAAAGAAGAAAAACGTTACGCTTTTGCCGGGATTGTTTAAAGAACGCTCGGAGGTAAACAGGAAATATCTGCACGGGCTTTCAAAACAGGGGCTTTTGCAGAGCTATTATCTGGAGGCAGGAATCGTCATGCCGGGACTGCAGGTGATGCATGACCCGGATGCGGCAGAACTGCACTGGGGCTGGGAAGCCCCCACCTGCCAGCTTCGCGGTCACTTCTTAGGTCATTTTCTGTCGGCAGCGGCTTCCCTTGCCGTAACGGAGCAGGATGGGGAACTGAAAGCAAAAATTGAAGCTATTGTAGCAGAGCTAAAGAAATGCCAGGAATTAAACGGCGGTGAATGGGTGGGGCCCATACCGGAAAAGTATTTTAAAAAGCTGGAAAACAATCAGTATGTCTGGTCGCCCCAGTATGTGATGCATAAGCTGCTTATGGGGCTGTGTGATGTGTACCGGGATTTGCAGAACGAAGAGGCGCTTTCTATTATAAACCGCCTAAGCGACTGGTATATGAAGTGGACAAAGGACATGGAAACAAAAAATCCCCATGCCGTATACAGCGGAGAAGAGGCTGGAATGCTGGAGGTCTGGGCAACCCTTTTTGAACTGACCGGAGAAGAAAAATACCGTGTGCTTGCAGAGCGTTACAGTCATTCCTATCTGTTTGAGAATCTTTTTTTGGGAAAAGACGCGCTCACAAACTGTCACGAAAATGCTTCCATTCCCTGGTCCCACGGTGCGGCTAAAATGTACGAGATTACCGGGGACGAAAAGTGGAGGACAGTAGTAGAGCTGTTTTGGAAAAATGCAGTGACGGACAGAGGCTGTTATTGCACAGGCGCGCAGGGAGCGGGCGAGTACTGGACGCCGCCTCAGAAGATGGGGCAGTTTTTGGGCGACAGAAATCAGGAGTTCTGTACGGTTTACAATATGGTGCGCACAGCTTCCTATCTCTATAAATGGACAGGCGATATAAAGTATGCCGATTATATCGAAAAAAACCTGTACAACGGCTTTTTGGCACAGCAGAATGCGGAAACGGGAATGCCTACCTATTTCCTGCCTTTAAAAACAGGAAGCAGAAAAAAGTGGGGCTCTCTTACAAGGGATTTCTGGTGCTGCCACGGCACAATGGTACAGGCACAGACCCTGTATCCGTCTCTTGTGTACTATTTAAAACCGGAAACGGTTGTAGTAAGCCAGTATATTCCGTCTAAAATGCAGTGTGTGCAGAAGGAAAGCCTGGTGAGCATAGAGCAGTGCGTGAACATGAAATATTACAATGAGCAGGCATTCTTTGATGAGAAGGACGAAAGCCAGATGTCCCGGTGGTTTTTCAAATTCAGGGTCAGTGCAGAAAAAGAAACAGAATTTACAATGTCTTTCCGAATTCCGGGCTGGGTAAAGAAGCAGCCTGTGGTGACAGTAAACGGAGAAGAGGTGTCCCCGGCAGAAATAAAGGACGGTTACCTGAACTTAACGAGAGCGTGGCAGACGGACGAAGTACTTATCTATTTCCCCTGCGGGCTTACGGCAGAAAAGCTTCCTGACAGGCCTGATCTTATGGCCTTTTTAGAGGGACCGGTGGTTCTTGCGGGACTGTGCGGGACAAACCGTGGGATTACAGGAAATGCAGCAAATGCAGAAAGCATTTTTACCTGGCAGACGGAGCATACCTATGAGGTATTCCCCTGGAAGCAGAGTACTTACAAAACGATTGGACAAAAGCAGGAAACAGAATTTATCCCGCTCTATGAAGTGAAGGATGAAGCCTATACCGTATATTTTACAGAAAAGGCTTAATTGATTTTCTTTTGGGAAAAGGAATCCCGGTATTGGGAAGGGGTAATCCCCTCCAGCTTTTTAAACAGCTTCATAAAGTATTTTTCATCAGAAAAGCCGCAGGAATATGCGGCTTCTTTGATGGAGACCGCATTGTTGGCAAGAAGGTTTTTTGCAGCATTAATTCGTGCCCTGTTCAGAAAGCCAAGAAGCGCCGTGCCGGTTTCTTCTTTGAAAAGGGAAGAAAGATAATCGGCATTGTACCCGAATGTATCCGCAATCTGTGAAAGGGAAAGCTTTTTGTAGCAGTTGACCCTAATCCACTCGGAAACTGTCCGGACCAAGGGGGAAATGCACCCTGCCTCGTTATCAGCAAGGGCGATGGTTTCCTGTGATATTTCTAACAGCAGTAAGCGCAGCGCAAGGTTTGCCATCCTTTCTGCATGGCATTTTTCGGAAAGGGACAAATCAAGGAGCTGGCTAAAAAGCAAAGCTGCTTTGCCGGAAGATGTAATAGAGCCGCACTCGGGGAAAAGACAGTATGCGCCGGACAGGATGGGGGAAGAGGGTGTTTTATCTGTAATTTCTAAAGGCCTGGACGGTGTAAAGTGTACCCAGAGGTAAGAAAGCCTGCCATTAGAAGGGCAGTGACCGAAATGCTCTTCGCCGGCTTTTAAAAAGATATAGTGGCGGGAGCTGACGGAAAACGGTATGCCGGACTGGGTAATATGCAGCGTGCCTTCTAAAACCAGAATAAAAACATCCTGATTAAAAGACCTTCTGTGATGCAGAAATCCATCTTTGCTGATTAAATTGCCGCAGGCATGCAGTTGTACCGGCGTATCTGTTTTCAGGGTAAAAAATCGCATGTACTGTACTCCTTGTCCATATGGCAGCGTCATAGAAAAAAGCCCCGCCCCTTTTAAGCAGCCGCGTACTTTTCTGCCGGTTGTCCGGTAAAGAAGGTACATGGCAAGAAAGGGGCAGGGGGTGTATACTGCCTGTAAGCTTGTCCTGCTGTTTACGGGCGCAGACCGCTTCCGCCCTGTAAGGTGATGGTTTCACCGGTTACGAAGCCGGCTTCTTCACTTGCAAGGAATACGCATACGCGGCCAATATCCTTCTGCGCATCGGCAAAGTGACCAAGAGGGATACTCTGGATGGTTTTTTCA
The DNA here is from genome assembly GCA_900551115.1 of uncultured Lachnospiraceae bacterium. Classification (GTDB taxonomy): domain Bacteria; phylum Bacillota; class Clostridia; order Lachnospirales; family Lachnospiraceae; genus Acetatifactor. Next base: position 30,854 of record URUY01000005.1, on the reverse strand, counting down.
TACAGGTCAGGATAGGCTTCCTTCCACTGGGCAAGACCCTCTGACATGGCTAAGGGACATATTACGTTTACACGGACGCCTTCAGGACCCCATTCGCTTGCAGCTACTCTGGACATACCGCGGATACCTTCCTTGGCAGCAGCATAGCTGGACTGCCCTAACTTTCCGAAAAGACCGGCACCGGAGGCAAAGTTGATTACGCTGCCCTTTGTTTCTTTTAAATGAGGGAATGCATACTTCATATAGAAAAAGGTTGCATACAGACCGGAATAGATGGCTTTATCAAAATCTTCCCTGGTGTGATCCACAAGAGAAACACCGGAAGCAGAATTTTGCGCATTATTGACAACGGCATCCAGCCTGCCAAATTCTTTAATACCGGATTCAATGGCATTTTTTACCTGTTCCTCATCACCGCCGTCTGCGGTAACAGGAAAAACCTTAACGCCGTATTCTTTTTCAATCTCTTCTTTTGCTTTTTCAAGCTTTGACCAGGTACGTCCTGTAATAATCAGATTGGCGCCTTCCGCAGCAAAAGCATTGGAAACACCTCTGCCGATACCCTGTCCGCCGCCGGTAATTAGAACTGCTTTTCCCTCAAATCGTTTCATGCGTATACCTTCCTTTTTACTTAAATTATATAGTAGTATTTGTTGGAGCGTGATAATCCCATACATAATATAGTATACCATATATGGGCAAAAATTCCCATAGGTTTTTCCGTGCTATTTTGTCGAAAACTAAAGCAGCCGCAGAAATTCGGAATATATTACAGTAAAGATAAAATGGAGAAAGTACAATGAAATATATTTATATTGCAGCAGGGATTCTGGCGGCTTTGCTGATATTGTGGATTATATGCATGCTTATCCGAAGATGGAGGGCAAGATGTCTGGTAAGGACCCGGACGGATGAAGAAAAACTAAAGGAGCTGAATAAGGCGGTAATGCCTTTTGGCTTTAGATATGATATTTGTCAGGATATATTTTTTTCAATGCAGGATGCATGGCAGAGAAAAATGGGCTACGGAAGAATTTATGACGAAAATGCACCGGGTATGAACATGGTGATTGACTGTGAACCTCTGTATTTTGTATATGACGGACGGAGCTATATGTTTGAGCTGTGGAAGGGCCAATACGGGATTGCCACAGGCGCGGAAGCAGGGATTTATGTTTCGGATGAGGTGGATACAGAGCATCCCCAAAAGCTGTTTTATCACAGCGTAGCAGATGAGGAAATGCTTTCCATGCGGTTTATTTTACGGAAGAAAGGCCGTATTTTAATGATACGGGATGAAATACACTGGTGGCTGACGGGCTTTGTTTTAGGGGAATTTTCAAAGCCGGAGGAATTGGGAATGGATGTGGCTGTTACATTCAAAAATTACCGGATGCGGAATGCCTTTTATGATTCTCTTTTACGGGCCGGTTACCATAAAGACAATATTTTTACAAGCGGAATGCAGGTGAGATTCAGCTTTACAAGACCACATACAAAGCAGCCAAAGCATTTAAAAATACGGATACGGCTTATACAGTTTATGAACAAGAGAAACTGCCGCAGATACCTTAAGATAACAGGATGCTTTGTACGAACCATAGACAGACTGGATTATCTTGGCATGTGCTTTCCGGGGCTTTACCGCATGCTTGGAGCGTTCAGCAGAGTGCCTCAAAAATGCTGCAGGAAAAAACGTCCTCCCTTTAAAAGCGGGGGAAGAAAAAAAGAAACACAGGAATGAGTACCAAAAGCCGTCTTGACTGTCTGTATCGGAAAGCAGACAGAATCTGCCTGGAGGAGAATACAAGGATAGTACTGATGAGTGACTGTCACCGTGGAGCAGGAAACCACGGTGACAACTTTCTGAACAATCAGCATCTGTTTTTTGCAGCATTATCCTACTACAATAAAAGGTGCTTTACCTATATAGAATTGGGGGATGGGGATGAATTGTGGGAAAACAGAAGCTATGAGGCAATTATACAGGTACACAGCAATGTTTTCTGGCTGCTGTCGCAGTTTTACTGTCACGGACGTTTTATGATGCTGTACGGCAATCATGACAGGCAGAAGGAAAAACCGCATTTCATGAAGCGGTTCTGTGAAAGCTATTACTGTGACAGTACGGACTGTAAAAGAGAGCTGTTTCCCGGAATGGAGGCAAGGGAAGGAATCATACTGGAGGAAGCGGGAGGCGGCAGAATTTTTTTGGTGCATGGACATCAGGGGGACTTGATAAACGATGCATGGTGGCGGCTTGCCCGGTTTCTGGTAAGACATGTCTGGAGACGGCTGGAGCTTTTGGGGATACCTGACCCTACCAGCGCGGCAAAAAACTATAGAAAAAAACAGAAGGTGGAAAAGCGGCTTTCAAAGTGGGCGAAGGAAAATAAGGTGCTGCTGGTAACAGGACACACCCACAGGCCCACCCTGCCCAAACCCGGCGAGTCTTTGTATCTGAACGACGGAAGCTGCGTGCATCCCCGCTGTATTACGGCATTGGAAATAGAGGGGGGATGCATTACGCTGGTAAAATGGTGCGTTTTGGTAAGAAAGGACGGCAGCATGTATGTGGGCAGGGAGGTTTTGGAGGGGCCGGTCAGGATAAGGGAATATTTTAAAGCAGACCCGTTTTCTTAGAGGATTGCAGGAAGAGATAAAAGCAGCCCTGCAATCTGCTCTCTGCAGGCTTTTACGCTGCCCTGTATCATAACGGGAGAACCGCCGCATTTGGCATGAAGCTTTTCCCTAAGCAGGGCAGCAGCCTGTGTGCAGTCGGTTTTCTCACTGCCAATGATAAACTGATAGCCGTCTGTGTCATTGCCTGCAAATACAGCGCTGTATCCGGCATAGGAGGCAGAAAGGCCGTTTACGGCATTCCGCATGGCTTTTGTGTCCAAGGTATCTTCAAACAAAACGGCATGGGGCGAAACCTCCGGTGCGGGGAGAGCGGAAAGCCTGTATTCCAAAAGCTTTTTCTGTAATTCGTTAATGCGCTCCTTCTGGTTTTGGTTTTCCTCCTTTAAGCGTGCAACCGCATCGGCAATCAGGTCGGGCTTTGCGGAGAGGAGAACGGAAACGGCGGAAACGGCGTCCTGTTTTTGGGTATAGTGAAAAAGTGCCCTGCTGCCGCAGAGAATGGTTAGCCGCACGCCGCCCCGGTGACTTTGCAGGTCTGTGATTTTAAGCATACCGATTTCTCCGGTTCTTTCCACATGAGGTGCGCAGCAGGCACAGATATCGATGCCCGGAATTTCTACGATACGGACGCTTCCTGTAAGCGCAATCTTGCTGCGGTAGGTAAGTGCCGCAAGCTCTTTTTCTGACGGAAAGCTTACATTTACGGGAAGATTGGCAGTAACGGCTTCGTTTGCAAGCTTCTCCATGCGGCGGACCTCCTCTAAGGTAAGAGGGCCGTCAAAGTCCAGGGTAGTTTCTTTTGCCCCTAAATGAAAGCCTACGTTATTGTAACAGAAATGTTTGTGGATAAGCCCGGAAAGAATATGCTCGCCGGTGTGCTGCTGCATATAGTCAAAACGCTGTGCCCAGTCCACATGTCCTGTAACGGTGCTGCCCTCAGGAAAAGGGCAGGGAAGCAGGTGGGTAATGGTATTTTCCCTGTCAATGGAAACGTAAAGGACAGGCTGGCTGTTTAAAAAGCCTTTGTCAGGACCTTGTCCGCCCTCTTCGGGGAAAAAGGCGGTTTTGTCTAAGATAACGGCATACTGTCCGCTTTTTTCTTCTTTTTTACAGGATAGGACAGTGGCTGTAAAGTCCAGAGTGCGCGGATTTTCATCATATATTTTTTCGGTCATTTGCGTATAATCTCCTTAAATTTGTTATGATATCATGAGCGGTAAAGAGCGCTTACTTTAAAAAATGTGATATGATATCAGGAAAGCGCTAACGCTATTATATATGGTTACATACACTTTGTCCAATGAACATGTAAATGGGAAAATAAAATTTGTGATTTTTACATACGGGAATTTGGAAAAAGCCTGTTGAAGGGCATATTTTTTTGTGCTATAATAAACCGATTACGCAGAAATAAGAAAAGAAGACGCTCGTCTAAGCAGTAAAGCGGCAGAAAGCATGTGTAAGACATGCAGATAGGAGTAAGGATGAAAGCATTTTTATTATTGGAAGATGGCACTGTGTTTGAGGGAACACACATCGGAGCAGACAAAGAAGTAATTAGTGAAATTGTTTTCAACACCTCTATGACCGGTTATTTGGAAGTGTTGACAGATCCGTCCTATGCAGGACAGGCAGTTTGTATGACCTACCCCCTCGTCGGTAACTACGGGGTGTGCAGGGAGGACATGGAATCAGGACAGCCATGGCCGGATGGATTGATTGTAAGAGAGCTTTCCAGAATACCGAGTAATTTCAGAAGTGAATGCAGCATTCAGCAGTTCCTTTCGGAAAACGGCGTACCGGGCATCGCAGGCATCGATACCAGAGCCCTGACCAGGATTCTCAGGGAAAAGGGCACTATGAACGGTATGATAACTACCAATGCAGATTATAATTTAGACGAGATTATGCCGAAATTACAGGCTTACAGCGCAGGCAGAAAAACAGAGCAGGTAACCTGTAAGGCAAAATACACAGTTGCCCCCAGCAAAACGCTGGAGGATAACGGCCCGTTAGTAGGGTATTCGGTATTTAACAAAGCGGATTACGAGGCAGGAAAAAGAGAGATACCGCCTTCCATGGTGCAGGAGTTAAACGGCGCAGGCCTTCATGTGGCGGTTTTGGACTTGGGAGTAAAGAAGAGCCTTATCAATTCCCTGGCAAGGAGAGGCTGCACGGTAACCGTTTATCCCGCGCAGACAAAGGCGGAGGAGATTATAGCAGACAGACCGGACGGTATCCTGTTAAGCAACGGCCCGGGCAATCCGAAGGAATACGGCGATATCATCGAGGAAGTGAAAAAGCTGTATAACACTGATATTGCGATTTGGGCAATAGGGCTCGGACATCAGCTTATGGCGCTGGCAGCAGGCGCTGATATCTATAAATTAAAGAGCTGTCACGGAGGCAGCAATTATCCGGTAAAAGAGCTTGCTACAGGAAGGGTTGCTATTTCTTCCCAAAACCACAGCTATGCGGTAGATACCGACAGGCTGGAAAAAACGGTTGCGGTTCCGGCCTTTGTGAACGTTAATGATGGTACAAACGAAGGACTTGCCTATACGGGCAAAAATATTTTCTCGATACAGTATTATCCGTCAGAAAGCTTGATTTGTACGGAAAAAGACAGCCTGTATAACAGATTTATTCAGATGATGCGGGGCTTGGAGAAAGCAGAGAATCATACTGATATGAAGGAGGAAAAATAAGATGCCTAAGAATCCTGACGTAAAAAGAGTAATGGTGATTGGCTCCGGCCCGATTATTATCGGCCAGGCAGCAGAATTTGACTATGCGGGAACGCAGGCGTGCCGCTCCCTGAAGGAAGACGGTATGGAGGTTATTTTGGTAAACTCCAACCCGGCTACCATCATGACGGATAAAGATATTGCGGATAAGGTTTATATTGAGCCTCTGACTATCAAAGTACTGGAACAGATTATAGAAAAAGAAAAACCGGACAGTATTCTGCCGACCCTGGGCGGTCAGGCAGGGCTTAATCTTGGCATGGAGCTGGAGGAATCCGGTTTCTTAAAAAGCCATAACGTAAAGCTTTTGGGTACTACTGCGGCAACGATTCGTAACGCGGAAGGACGTCAGGAGTTTAAGGATCTGATGGAACGCATCGGTGAGCCCTGCGCAGCTTCCAAGGTAGTGGAAAATGTTGAGGACGGTGTGGAATTTACCAACTCCATCGGTTATCCGGTGGTATTGCGTCCTGCATACACACTGGGCGGTTCCGGCGGCGGTATTGCACACAATCAGGAAGAGCTGGAAGAAATACTGGAAAACGGTCTGCGCCTTTCCCGTGTGGGACAGGTTTTAGTAGAGCGCTGTATTGCGGGCTGGAAGGAAATCGAATTTGAAGTAATGCGCGACAGTGCAGGTAACAGCATTGCCATATGCAGCATGGAAAATATAGACCCTGTAGGCGTACATACCGGTGACAGTATCGTAGTGGCGCCGGCACAGACCCTCAGTGACAAAGAATGCCAGATGTTAAAAAATTCTGCAATGAACATTATTAACGCACTGGGGATCACAGGCGGCTGTAATGTACAGTTTGCCCTGCATCCTACCAGCTTTGAATATTGTGTTATCGAGGTAAACCCTCGTGTCAGCCGTTCTTCCGCACTGGCAAGTAAGGCTACCGGATATCCCATTGCCAAGGTAACGGCAAAGATTGCCGTAGGCTATACACTGGATGAGATTCCTAATACGGTAACGGGCAAGACCTACGCAAGCTTTGAGCCTACAGTAGACTATTGCGTACTTAAGATGCCCCGTCTGCCCTTTGATAAATTCATTACGGCAAAGAGAACGCTTACAACCCAGATGAAGGCTACCGGCGAGGTTATGAGCATCTGTACCAATTTTGAAGGCGCCATGATGAAGGCTATCCGCTCCTTAGAGCAGCATGTAGACTGTCTTTTAAGCTATGATTTCTCTGCACTGTCAAAGGATGAAATCAAGGAACGCCTTAAGATTGTGGATGACCAGCGTATCTGGGTCATTGCAGAAGCAATCAGAAAAGGGGTAAGCTATGAAGAAATCCATGCCTTTACCATGATTGACGTGTGGTTTATCGATAAGCTGGCAGTGATTGTGGAAATGGAAGATGCTTTGAAGAAAGGTCCTCTTACCGTAGAGCTTTTAAAGGAAGCAAAGAGAATGGAGTTCCCGGACAATGTTATCGGCAGACTGACCGGCAGGTCCGAGGCTGATGTAAAGAAAATGCGTTATGACAACGGCATTACCGCTTCCTTCAAAATCGTAGATACCTGTGCGGCTGAGTTTGCGGCAAGCACACCTTACTATTATTCCTGCTTTGGCGGAGAGTGTGAGGCAAAGGCTACCGAAGGGAAAAAGAAGGTGCTGGTACTTGGTTCCGGTCCTATCCGTATCGGTCAGGGTATCGAATTTGACTACTGCTCCGTACATGCTACCTGGGCATTTGCAAGGGCAGGCTATGAAACCATCATTATCAACAACAACCCGGAAACAGTCAGCACAGACTTTGATATTGCGGACAAGCTGTATTTTGAACCGCTGACACCGGAGGATGTGGAAAATGTTGTAAATATTGAAAAGCCGGACGGTGCGGTGGTACAGTTCGGCGGACAGACAGCAATCAAGCTGACCGAAAGCCTGATGAAGATGGGCGTTCCCATTTTAGGTACCCAGGCAGAGGACGTAGATGCAGCCGAAGACAGAGAGCTGTTTGATAAGATTTTACAGGAGACAGAAATTCCCCGTGCAGCAGGCGGTACGGTATATACCGCAGAGGAAGCAAAGGCGGTAGCAAACCGTTTGGGTTATCCCGTACTGGTAAGACCTTCCTATGTACTTGGCGGACAGGGTATGCAGATTGCAACCTCTGATGAGGAAATTGAAGTATTTATGGAAATCATCAACAGGATTGCCCAGGATCATCCGATTTTGGTAGATAAGTATCTGCAGGGAAAGGAAATAGAAGTTGACGCCGTATGCGATGGTACAGATATCCTGATTCCCGGTATTATGGAACATATCGAGCGTACAGGCATCCATTCCGGCGATTCCATTTCCGTGTATCCGGCATCTACGATTGCTGTGACAGTAAAGGAAAAGATTGCAGAATATACGCGCAGACTGGCTAAGGCGCTGCATGTAAAGGGACTTATCAACATCCAGTTCATCGCAATCGGAGAGGATGTATATGTTATTGAGGTAAATCCCCGTTCCTCCCGTACCGTGCCTTATATCAGTAAGGTAACCGGAATCCCCATCGTGGATCTGGCTACGGAGGTTATTCTCGGAAAGACCATAAAAGAGCTTGGTTATGAGCCGGGCTTACAGCCGGAGGCAGATTATTATGCCATCAAGATGCCGGTATTCTCCTTTGAGAAAATCCGCGGTGCGGAAATCAGCTTAGGACCGGAAATGAAATCCACCGGCGAATGTCTGGGTATTGCAAAAGACTTTAATGAAGCGTTATACAAGGCATTCCTTGGTGCGGGCGTACAGCTTCCCAAGCATAAGAGAATGATTATGACGGTGAAGGATGCTGATAAGGGCGAGGCTATTGAAATAGGCCGCCGTTTTGAAAAGCTGGGTTATACTATTTACGCGACCAGAAGCACGGCTGCTGCTTTAAATGAAGCCGGTGTGAAAGCCAACAAGGTCAACAAGATATCCCAGGAATCCCCTACCGTTATGGACTTGATTTTAGGTCATAAGATTGACCTTGTCATCGATACCCCCACACAGGGACGTGACAAGAGCAGAGACGGCTTCTTAATCCGCCGTACCTCCATTGAGACCGGTGTATACTGTATCACGGCAATGGATACGGCAAGGGCGCTTGTTACCAGTATGGAAAATGCGGCAGGCGAGCTGACGCTTGTGGATGTGGCATCCCTGTAAGCAGGTAAGGTTTTGCAGGCAGGCATACTCCTGCAGGTGGGCAGTATTATCGTAAGTATGTAACTGATATTGTGCTGTGGCGTATGGTCACAGTGTTTAGGACTCCTTTTTGCAGACACCCGGGTTGCGGAAAGGAGTTCTTTGCTTAAGCCGGACTATATCAGGTTTTGGATTGGGAAAGAAGGAGGTAAAAGAGAAGGGAAATGGGAAACGGGGATAAAAGCAAAGAAAGAACAGCGAAGGCGGATAAGGAAGAAAGTAAAACAGGTAAAGGACATAAAAATGTAAAAGCCGGGATACTTTGCGGCATACTGCTGTTAAGTGCATTACCTGCAGGCTGCGGCAGGGCAGAAGGAGCCGGCAGCGGGGCAGCATCGGAAATAATGCAGACAGAGACTGTACAGGCAGGGGCGGAGCAGGAAATCACACAGACTGATGCCGGACAGCAGGAAATCACACAGACTGATGCTACGCAAAAACAGCCGCCGGAGCAGGTGGAGTTTACCTTTGTAGAGGAAAATCCCGTGGTGGAGGATAATTCCTTTACCTTTGGGGCATTGAAGGTTACAATCCCCCAAAATGCAACGATGGAGCTTAGAGAACGGGAGGATGGCAAAAAAGAAGTTTATATTCTGTCCGGCAATGAAAGTGATATTTGGAAGCCGGAGGGCTGTCTGTTACATTACAGGGCAAAGTGGCAGGATAAAAAGTCTCTTGTTTATGCGTTGCTTTCCCTGCTGGAGGCAGACTGGGCAGCAGAAAAATACCAACGGACGGAAAACAAAATGTATTACTATACCGTGGGTGCCCAAAATGGTCTTTACAGGGTGCTTGTAGCGGATGAGGACCTTTATATTGCATCAGAGCCTTATGAGGAAGAGGGAGAGTATTCTGTCCGTTATCTGCAGGGCATGAAGGTGAAGATATGGGATGATATGAGTATTTATTACAGCGCGGACGATAAAAAGGATGCCTATCCTGAAGAGCGTTCGGCATTTTATAAAAAGGCGGCTTTTGCCGGCAGGGAATGGCTGTTTATGGCCTTGGAAGAGGCAATTTTCCTCTATGGGACAGATGATTTTAAAACGGCATGGCAGGTGATAGAAGATACAGGAAGCGTAAGCTTTTCAGATTCAAGAGATATGAACTTTGACGGTGTGCCGGAGTTGTTTGCAGAAGACGGAAGTTTTTTTTACTGGGATGATGATGCGAAGCAGTTTATGCCGGGCGAAGTGGAGGTAGGGGATTATGCTTATTCATGGGAGTACGGCTGGGACTGCTATGGCTTTGCAGATACGAAAACAATATGGATGAGTGACACGCTGTATGAAGACAGTACTTTTAAGACCTGCGGTTTTAAAGAGAGTCTGTGGCAGTGGGAGGACGAAAGCCTTATTATGCGCAGGGAGTATATCCTTATGCTGGAAGAGGAAACGGTTCATGCATCTGTTTACGGCGAAGGCGGTGAGGCAGCAGGGATATTGTTAGCTGAAGCTGATTTTGACAGGGGAGAATGGGAAAAGGATCCTCGGAAGGAGAGGGTGCTTTACAAAGAGTTTTATGAGGGTTTTGCGCCTGAGGAAATTTTTTATCTGTGCCGGGAAACAGTGGGGGATACAGAGTATATACCACAGGTATTTTTAGATAAGATTTCAGCTGCCATGCTAAGCGGTACAGAGCGTGCAACCCTGCAGAAAATGGAAAATGAAAGAGAGCTTACGGAGGAAGAGGAAAATGAATTGATTGCCGAAAATCAGGAGGTCCGTTCTGATATTACATATGCCGATGGTGGCGGGGACTGTTTTTTTATTTCGGCAGACGGTGATAATGACGGTATTTCTGATATTATGGCAGAAGTATATTCCGGCGGAAGCGGCGGTTTTACGAATTTTATTTTTTATAAGGGTACGGCAGACGGTGAATTTGTGCGTACAAGCAGCTATGCTCATATTATGGAGGGACTGTCGGTTATTTCCTTTGAAGGGAAAAATTACCTTTGCCGCACCGTTTATGACTATGGAAAAAAGAAGTATCAAGGTGTTGCGTTATTCTGCTATGAGGACGGTGTAAGGAGAGAGGAAGTACATCTTTTTTTGTACCGGAAGAGGTAGATGTAGCCGTAACAGAGTGCGGGGCATACAGAGAGTATGCAGAATGGGCGGCAGAAGAGTGTATTTCTGTTTATAATCAGGCAGATGATTACGAGGTATTTTACGGCAGTGCGGAGACGCCTGTACAAGAGGAAGGCGTTTTGTGTGATATTGATAACGATGGCGTAGCAGAGAGTTACAGTAAGTATATTTGGACAGCCAGTAATATGAGTACGACAGATACGTTAATGCTGTTAGATAACGAGGATATTGGAAGTGCTAGAGCTGCTTTTAATGAAGCAGGAGGAAGGGATGTGCAGGCTATGTGGGTCAACACTTCTCCTGTAGGAAATATCATGAATGTAATGGTAAGAGAGGACTTATACGGCTTTTCTGTGACCGGTTATCTGGTGAAAGAGTCCGATTATCAGGTAATTTACCGGATAGAAGGAACGCCAAAGCTTTCCGTGGAGCAGCGCCGGATTTATATGCCTGATATGAGAGAACATGAAATAGAACTGATGCGTTAGAAGGGAGAATTTACATGGTGAAAGTGGATTTCTATGACCGAATAAGCGATGAGCTGCTAAAGTTTGCTGTTATTATTGCAAGGACTGGCGGCAAGTGGGTATTCTGTAAGCATAAAGACAGAAAAACCATGGAAATTCCCGGCGGTCACAGGGAAGAGGGCGAAGCTGTTTTGGAAACAGCGAAACGGGAGCTGAGAGAAGAAACAGGAGCCATTGAGTTTAGCATAAAGCCGGTTTGTGCGTATTCGGTGAAGGGCAAAACACGAATAAACGAAGAACTGGGAGCAGAAGCTTCTTTTGGAATGCTGTATATTGCTGATATCACATCATTTGAAGGGTTACATAGTGAGATTGAGAAAATCTATATTACAGAGGATTTGCCTGATAATTGGACCTATCCTTTGATTCAGCCTAAATTAATAGAAGAAGCAAAGCGGAGAGAGATTTTGTAAGAGTAAAAAGGAGAAAATTACATGTCAGATAAAACAAAGAAAAAATCATCACAAAAGCAGGTAAAGGAGAAGGAGTACTGTTCGTTTCTTTATATGCTTCCTGCTATGGTAAATGCAGGGCAGCTTGCAGAAACGCTGTCTTTAGACAAAAAGGCTATGGAGCTTTGGATGGAAGCCAATATACTGGAAATCACATTGACAAACGGTACGTTGACTTTTGAGGATATGATGGAAGAAATGAATGGAGCTGAGGATGCTGCGCTGCTTACGGAGCTTAAAATAAAACAGGTCTATGCCTGCGACTACGAAGCGGCAGACAGGGACGAGGTGAAACGGATACTGCAGGGCCTGACAGAACAGTTCGGCGGTCTTCTTGCATCGGATACCGAGGACTTTAAACCTTTTTTAGAAGTGGCGGAGTTGTAAAATTTAATAATTGTTTTTTGACAAAGCAGGGAAATTGCATACCGGAGAGAGGCTTCTGATATAACGTCTTCAGGTATGAGAATCATCAAATGTGGTTCGGAGGTAATCTCGTTTGACAATCAGCAATAGAGAGTTCTTGCAGAAAGTAATTGAGAGATTACTCTATCCTTGATATAATCAAAGGTAGATTAGTCTTATAATATAGATTGACTGGAGGAATGTTAATGTCATCACGTTCCATTGAATATCTGCAAAGTCTTGTGAGGGAACTGGCTAAGTTGACTGATGAAACTGAGTGGGTAGAATTTAAATGTAACAATAAAGATCCTGAGAGAATAGTTAAGTATGTATCAGCTATCAGTAATTCGGCGGCATTGTTAGGAAAACCCAAAGGATATATAGTCTGGGGTGTTGATGATTTTACGCATGAAATTGTAGGGACTGAATTTCGCTATCGAAAGATGAAAAAGGGCAATGAAGAATTAGAGGCATGGATTGCCAGAATGATAAATCCCAAGATTAATTTCAAATTTTATGAAGTTAAAATATCTGAATCAATAACGGTTGTGCTTATGGAAATTCCAAGTGCTGAAATAGAGCCTACGAAATATGGTGCAGTGTCGTATATCAGAGTTGGTTCAAATCTTAAGCCTTTGGTAGAATATAAAGATAAAGAAGCAGAACTGTGGAGAACATTTGATGATACCCCGTATGAATTGCGAACAGCCATGAGTAATGTGGCAGAAGATGAAGTGATCCGATTATTGGACCATGCCAAGTATTATGATAAATTGGAACTGCCGATACCCAGAAACAGGGAAAAGGTAATGGACGATTTAGAAACTGAGAAGTTTATCAAGAAAAATGATGTTGGTAATTGGGATATTATGAACTTTGGTGCCCTTATGATTGCTAAGGATTTGAAGAAGTTTGAGAATCTGCATCGAAGAAGTGTACGGGTAGTATGGTATAAAAACAATTCTCGCTTGGAGGGTGTCAGAGAAAAGGAATTTAACGCAGGATATGCGATTTCATACGAAGATATTGTGCAGTATATCATGACAATCATTCCACAAGAGGAAGTGCTGGAAGGGGCTACAAGAAAGTCAGTTTATGCATTCCCAGAAATAGCAATTCGCGAGTTGCTTGCCAATATTATGATTCACCAGGCATTGGAGCAAAAAGGAACCAATCCGATGATTGAAGTATTTTCAGACAGGATTGAGTTTTCAAATGCAGGGGCACCATTGGTAGCAATAGAACGAATTGTTGACACAGTACCACTTTCGAGAAACGAAAACATGGCAGGCTTCATGCACAAGTGTGGAATTTGTGAGGAACGAGGAAGTGGTTATGATAAAATTGTGGATGCAACAAGCAGTCATGAAATGCTTGCGCCTCGTGTAGAAAATCAAAACAATCAGTTTACTAAAGCTGTAATTTTTGCAAAGGTTCCTTTTGAGATTACTGCTAAAGAGGACAGAATCAGAACATGCTATATGCAGGCATGCTTGGCATATGTTAAGTTTGGCACTATTTCCAATGCTGATATTCGTAGTGTTTTTGGTTTGGAAGATAAGGATAAAGTAAAGGTTTCCCGGATTATTAAAGATACTTTGGAAGCCGGACTTATAAAACCTTTAGACCCAAACACAGCACCTCGTTATATGAAGTATGTACCATATTGGGCATGATTTAAGTTTCACTAAGTTTCATACAAAAGCAGAAATCATGTTTAGATGCCTGAAAAAGTGCAATTTACAAAAAAAGTTAATATATTTAAGTTTCATTAAGTTTCATTCAAGCCATTATGGAGGAAAATTCTCTGTAGTGGCTTATTTTATTAAAAGTACATAATTTTGGATTTGGAATCAAAGGAGCAGCAAGGTGTCGCAAAGGAGGTAGAGAGACGATATTTTAAGAGAGGTTGGAGTTGCATAGGAAAGTCAAAGAAGTGTATAATTCTATGTGGAGATAAAAAAATAATTTTCTCTATAATAAAGGTAAAAGACGGAGAGGCTTTTTATGAAACTTTGTCTGCAGAGGATGAATAGTAAGGAAAAACAGGATGAATAAAATCAATTATCAAAAAGAACTGGAAAAGCTTCTTTCACGGATAGAAGCAGAAACTGTAAGCGGGCAGGAAGCACCAACGCTTTTTCTCCATAGCTGCTGTGCGCCCTGCTCAAGCTATGTACTTAAATATCTTATGGAATACTTCCGTATTACCGTATTTTACTATAATCCCAATATTTCCGAAAAAGAAGAGTATTGGAAGCGTGTGGAAGAGCAGAAAAAGCTGATTGCCATATATAATGAAAAGGTACAGGCAGGGAGCAATGGCAAGGAAGGAAAAAAAGGGTATCCCATTCAGATGGTGGAAGGCGCTTATGAGCCGGAGGTTTTCTTTGATATGGCAAGGGACTATAAGGACTGCCCGGAGGGCGGTGAGCGCTGCTTTCTGTGTTACAAGCTACGGCTTTTGCCCACGGCAAGGGAGGCAAAGGCAGGCGGTTTTGATTATTTTGGCACAACGCTCACCATCAGTCCCCTAAAGAATGCGGCTAAGCTAAATGAAATCGGCTATATGCTTGAAAAGGAAGTGGGCGTCAAATGGCTGCCCTCTGATTTTAAGAAAAAAGAAGGGTATAAGCAGTCCGTAGAGTTGTCGGCAAAATACGGATTATACAGGCAGGATTACTGCGGCTGCGTGTATTCCAAAACAGAAAGAGAGAGGCACAAACTGACTGAAAACAGCTAAGACTGAAAACTGTTGACAGGCACGGTGAGTGCCTTTTTTTCATAGTCTAAAAGGGGAAGAAACGTTAAAGCCGGAGGTATGGTCTTATGGAAAAAACGGACATTGCAGTACTTGCGGGAGATAAAAGAACTCTTTATATGGCTGAAGAGCTTGTAAAGAAGGGATACAGCGTATATTACTGTGACAGGCAGGAGAGCCATACAGACTGCAGTGACATAGCAGAAAAGAAGCGGAAAGCACTGGGGGAGGCGAGGGCAGTAGCCGGAGGAGTTCCTTTTTTAGAAGAGGAAGAAATATTTCCGTATTTACAGCCCGGACAGCTTTTTTTCGGCGGCATGTTGTCGGAAGCTTTTGTAAAGAAATGCAGGGAAAAAGGCGTAAAGTGCTTTGACTTTATGAGGGAAGAGCGTATTGCAGTTTTTAACGCCATTGCTACGGCAGAGGGAGCAGCTGCAGAGGCCATACGGGAAAAGGAAACAAATCTGCACGGGAGTAAGTGCCTGGTGTGCGGATACGGCAGGTGCGGCAAGGTGCTTTGCAGCAAGCTAAAGGGGCTGTCGGCGCAGGTGACTGCGGCAAGCCGCGATGAAAAGGAGCTGGCATGGGCAGAGGCGTTGGGCATGGATATCCTTACACTTTCTGCACTTTCCGGTAAAATACAGGAATACGACTATATTTTCAATACCATACCAGAGGTGATATTACAGAGGGAGCTTTTAGAGAAAACAGGGAAAGACGTGTTAATCATAGACATTGCCTCCGGGGAGGGCGGCATAAACTATGAGGAAGCAAAAAGGCTTGAAAGAAAAGCGCTGCATCTTTTAGGGATACCGGGAAAGGTCGCGCCAAGGGCTTCGGCACAGTGCCTTGCAGCATATATCATGGAAAAGTTATAAGCAGTCCCTGCCGCGAGGGCAAGGATGACAAAAAGGGAGAATTATGAGAAAGGTATGGGCTATGATATGAGTTTAGAGGGAAAAAAGGTAGGAGTTGCCATTACGGGCTCTTTTTGTACTTTTGAAAAGATTTTTAAGGAATTGCGGAATCTGGTGGAGGCAGGAGCAGAGGTCTATACCATATTTTCAGATGCGGCGCAGGGCATAGAAAGCAGATTTGGCTGCCCTGAGGATTTTTTACAGCAGGCAGAGGAAATTACCGGCAGAGTGCCAATACTGAGTATAGAGGATGCGGAACCGATTGGACCAACCGGATTTTTGGATATTCTGGTTATTTTGCCCTGTACGGGCAATACGGCGGCTAAGCTGGCATGCGGCATTACGGATACGCCGGTGTTAATGGGGGCAAAGGCTCATTTGCGAAATAATAAGCCGCTTGTAATATCCATTTCTACCAATGACGGACTTGGCATGAACATGAAAAATATCGGTCTTCTGTTAAATGCAAAAAATATTTATTTTGTGCCCTTTGGACAGGATAATTCTGAAAAGAAGCCAAATTCTTTGGTTGCACACACCAGACTGCTTGTGCCTACACTGGAAACGGCATTATGCGGAAAACAGCTGCAGCCGGTACTGGAGGCGTATTAATATGTGCGGAATAGCAGGATTTTGTGATTTTACAAGGGATTACAGGGCGGCAGAACCGGAGTGGTTTTCTGTCCTTCAAAAAATGAACCGGGTGCAGAAGCACAGGGGACCGGATGAAGAGGGCGTCTGTTTATACGCCCACTGTGGTCTTTCACATGTACGGCTGTCTATCCTGGACCTTGCCACGGGCTGCCAGCCTATGACAAGGCAGGGAGCGGAGGGCGCCTGTACCATTGTTTTCAACGGAGAAATCTATAATATGCCGGAGCTTAAGGAAGAGCTGATGGCGGAAGGGACGTATTTTTACACGACCAGTGATACGGAAGTGATACTGGCAGGTTATATGCTGTACGGCAACAGCTATGTAGAGCAGTTAAACGGTGTGTTTGCCTGTGCCATTTGGGATGAAAGACAGGAAAAGCTGCTGCTGTTCCGTGACAGGGCAGGTATAAAGCCGCTCTTTTTTGCAAGGCTTCACGATACGCTTGTTTTCTCTTCTGAAATAAAGGGGATTTTACAGTTTCCCTCTATGGAAGCTGTAGTCTGCAAGGAAGGGCTCTGTGAAGTGTTTGGTTTAGGTCCGGCAAAAACGCCGGGAAAAGGGGTATGGAAGGACGTAGAAGAGCTGCTGCCCGGCCATTGCATGGAGCTTACAAAAAATAAAAGGAACGTATACCCCTACTGGAAACTGGAAAGCTTCCCCCATGAAGCTTCTTTTGCCGAAACGGTGGAAAAAACGGAATATCTGATTACGGATGCGGTGAAAAAGCAGATGCTGTCAGATGTGCCGATTTGCACTTTTCTGTCAGGGGGACTGGACAGCAGTCTGGTGACCGCTATATGCAGCAGCGAGCTTAAAAAAAAAGGTGAGGTGCTGGATACCTATTCCTTTGACTTTGCAGATAATGAAAAAAACTTTAAGCCCAATGCATTTCAGCCGTCTCAGGATAGACCCTATGCAGAAAAAATGGCGGCTTATTTACAGACAAAGCATCACTTTTTGGAATGTGCCAACGTATCCCTTTTTGACTATCTTTTTCCTGCCGTAGAGGCAAGGGACCTGCCCTGCATGGCAGATGTAGAGGCTTCTCTTTTATATTTTTGCGGTAGAGTAGCGGGAAACAATAAGGTTGCCCTGACAGGGGAGTGTGCCGATGAAATATTTGGCGGTTATCCCTGGTTTCACAAAACGGAATGCTTTTTGGCAGAATGCTTTCCCTGGTCCATGGATTTTTCACCGCGGAAAATGCTCTTAAAGGATGAGGTTTTAAGGGAACTGCCCATAGAGGAATATGCCCGCGCCGCCTATGAAAAAACAGTATCGGAAACGCCGGTTCTTTACGGAGAGAGCAGCGAGGAGGCCAGACGGCGGGAAATTTCCTATCTTAATCTGAAATGGTTCATGCAGACGTTGTTAGACCGGATGGACAGAACAAGTATGCATACCGGGTTAGAGGCACGGGTGCCGTTTGCGGACCACAGAATCATAGAATACGTTTTTAATGTGCCCTGGGAGATGAAATGTCCCGAGGGTGCGGTGAAAGGCCTTCTCCGTGCCGCAGGCAGTAAGTATCTGCCGGGAGAGGTATTAAACAGGAAAAAGAGTCCTTATCCAAAGACCTACGATCCGGCTTATGAAGCAATCTTAAAGGATGCGGTAAGAGAGCTGCTTTGTAATCCCAACGCGCCGGTTATGACCCTGTTGGATAAAAAGAAAATAGAAGCCTTTTTGCAGTCACCGTCTGATTACGGCAGACCCTTTTATGGGCAGCTTATGGCAGGCCCGCAGCTTTTGGCTTATATATTACAGGTTAATCACTGGCTATCACATTATCATATCCGGCTGGCATGACGATGACAATGTCTGTGATACTGCCGGTAACAATGCCGATGACAATGCCGGTGGTATCATGGGTGTAAATGCCGGGTATCAAATAATTTGCCCGGAAAGGCTTGTCAGATTTTTAAAATGCATATATTATAAGGTGAGAAGAAAAATTGTGCTGCGCCCGTGGGCCGCACACGGAGGATACCATGGAAAAAATATTAGATTTAATTTCAAAGGAAATGCAAAGCGGGTTTGAAAAGGCCGGATATGCGCCGGAGCTTGGAAGGGTAACCCTGTCCAACAGACCCGATTTGTGTGAATATCAGTGTAACGGTGCAATGGCCGGTGCAAAACAGTATAAAAAAGCGCCTATTATGATTGCAAATGATGTTGCGGCAGCGTTGCAGGAAAGTGACGTGTTTTCTGAGGTAAATGCGGTGGCACCGGGTTTCCTTAATCTGAAGGTGCGGGAAAGCTTTTTAACAGAGTATCTTGTGAAGATGGAAAGCGATGCCAAGTTTGGTCTGGATATGCCCAGGAATCCTAAAAAGGTCATGATTGATTACGGCGGACCTAATATTGCAAAGCCGCTCCATGTGGGGCATCTCCGTTCTGCTGTTATCGGCGAGAGCGTGAAGCGTATCCTGCGTTACTGTGGTCATGAGGTAATCGGTGACGTCCATTTGGGAGACTGGGGCTTACAGATGGGGCTGGTTATTACAGAATTACAGGAGCATAAGCCGGATCTTATTTATTTTGATGAGACATATACAGGGGAATACCCTGCAGAAGCTCCCTTTACGATTGCCGAGCTGGAAGAGCTTTATCCCACAGCCAGCAAAAAGAGCAAAGAGGATGCAGAATACAAGGCAAGGGCAATGGAAGCAACCTTTAAGATTCAGAGCGGCGTAAGGGGATACCGCGCCCTTTGGAAGCATATTCTCAATGTTTCCGTTGCCGATTTGAAGAGAAACTATAAGAGCCTGAACGTGGATTTTGACCTTTGGAAGGGAGAATCCGATGTCCATGACCTGATTCCCGATATGGTGGATTACATGAAGGAAGAGGGCTATGCCCATGAGAGCGAGGGCGCGCTGGTAGTAGATGTAAAGGAAGAGACCGATACTAAGGAGATTCCTCCCTGCATGATTTTAAAGTCCGATGGCGCGTCATTATATAACACAACGGATTTGGCTACTATTTTAGAGCGTATGAATAAATATCACCCTGATGAGCTTATCTATGTGGTAGACAAACGTCAGGAGCTTTATTTTGAACAGGTATTCCGCTGCGCACGGAAAACGAAACTGGTTCGTCCTGAAACAGAACTGAAATTTTTGGGCTTTGGTACCATGAACGGTAAGGACGGAAAGCCCTTTAAGACCCGTGACGGCGGCGTAATGCGTCTGGAGCTTCTGATAAAAGAAACCACGGAAGAAATGTACAGGAAGATTACGGAGAACCGGGAGATGCCTGCGGAAGAAGCAGAAAAGACAGCGGGACTGATTGCTATTTCTGCATTAAAATACGGAGATTTATCCAATCAGGCGTCCAAGGACTATGTGTTTGACCTTGACCGTTTCACTTCTTTTGAAGGAGATACCGGTCCGTACATCCTTTATACGATTGTGCGTATCAAGTCTATTCTGGCAAAATATAAGGAACAGGGCGGCATGCTGCAGGATACTGCGCTTAAGGATGCCGGAAGTGAATCAGAAAAGGCGTTAGTGATGCTGCTTACTGCTTTTAATGCGGCAATGGAAGGTGCCGGTGCGGAAATTGCACCCCACAGAGTATGTGCCTATATTTATGATTTGGCGAATGCCTTTAACAGATTTTACCATGAGACAAAGATTTTAGCAGAGGAGAATACAGAGAAAAAGGCAGGCTTTATCGCATTGCTTGTGCTTACCAGAGATATCCTGGAAACCTGTATTGATGTTCTCGGTTTTTCGGCACCGGAAAGAATGTAAAACTGATAATATAAAAAAGGGCGCAAAAAAGTTAAAAAAGCTATTGACAAATTGTGCCCTTTTAGGATACAATAGCAAAGTCGGTTGTGACATGGGGTCTTAGCTCAGCTGGGAGAGCATCTGCCTTACAAGCAGAGGGTCATAGGTTCGAGCCCTATAGGCCCCATATATATACCGAATTCCATATGGCGAGATAGCTCAGTTGGCTAGAGCATGCGGTTCATACCCGCAGTGTCGAGGGTTCAAATCCCCCTCTCGCTACGAAATAGAAAAGAGAGTTTCGTAAGAAGCTCTCTTTTTTCATATGAAAGTCATGTGTATGGAGACACTGCGGAACAGTGGATAGGTCGCAGACCGAAGCGGAGGGTAGACTTTCCATATTTTCATCACTAACCATTTCTTTTGCTTGCATATACATCAATATTTGTCTTTTCATAAACAAATTATTGAATTTAGAACTTGTTTTATCCATATATCATAATCCCCCTTTTTGAAAACACCGCTATCAAAGGGGTACTTAATTTCTGCGTTCACGCAAAGCTTCTGCAAGTGTTTCAGTGTCCAGTTAATTCCTGACATTCCATAAGTAGCAAACGGTACGACAATTTTATTTGCCAAATCGCATTGGCTAATAAAATCAGAAACAAATCTGGGTAAGTCCTGTGCCCAAATGGGGTAGCCGAGCAAAATCATATTATAGTCTTTCAAATCGGGGATAGGATTTGTAAAGGCAGGCGCAACTGCCGATTTCTTTTCCTTTGTAACCCGCAGGCATGAAGAAATATAGTTTCCGTAGGCTTCTTCCGGTACGATTTTTATTATTTCACACTTCAAATCCTTTTGTGCCTGTAATGCAATTTTCTCTGTATTACCAGAGCGTGAATAATAAATAATAATTGCTTTCATGTATATACCCTCTTTCTGTTTTCAAGCCGAACAAGAAAATATGATTTGATTATCCGACAACTTGTTGTATAATAATTATAAATGCCTTGCAGGAGCGAATCAACCAACAATCTTAAAGCAAATTGTCGGATATTCAAAGGAGCTGACTATGAATAAACAACCTGAAATAACAGAACGGACAAAACAAACACTGGCAACAGCTTTTTGTGATTTATATACACAAAAGTCCATTGATAAAATCACTATAAAAGAAATAACTGTCCATGCAGGTTACAACAGAAGCACATTCTATCAATATTTTACTGATGTTTATGATTTGTTGAATTATATTGAAGATGATTTATTGACCGCAATGAAACAGTCATGGAAAACAGATAGTGGTGCATTACTAAGCCCGGATTTAGGGCAATTACTATTACTGTTTGAGGATAAAGAGCATTATTTAAAGGCGGTGTTTGGCGACTATGGAAGTATACATTTCTTGGAACGATTAAAACGGGAGTTACCATTAGATGAAATTAAAAAATCGTTTCCGCAAGAGGAAAGGTTGCTCCCATATTTGCTTGAATTTCACATAGCAACCTCGTTATCTCTATTTCGCGTTTGGTTGAAAAACGGAAAAGATATTCCCGCTGATGTATTATTTGAACTTATACACAACCTATATACAAACGGAAGCTCATCTTTAACAAAATAACATATAAAGAAAAAATTACAAAAGAGTCCGTATTAAATGAACGAGAAAATAAAAAACAAAAGACAAACGAAGGATAATGGAAAAGGAGATTTTATTATGTCAACAATTAATATAACGAATGCAAGAAAGGATCTTTATAATCTGGTTGAGAATGTTGTCAATTATAATGAGCCCGCGTTGATAGTTGGGAAAAAGGGTAATGCAGTTCTTTTGTCAGAAAGTGATTGGAATGCAATACAGGAGACAATATTTTTAAATTCTGTTCCAGGTATGGCAAACAGAATTTTAACAGGTAGTCAGACTCCTTTGGAAGAGTGTTTGTCTGAAGAAGAGGTTGAGTGGTAATGTTTAGAATTGTTTATGAAAAACAAGCGGTGAAGGACATAAAGAATCTGAAATCAGCTAAACTTGATAAGAAGGCAAAAGATTTGATAGAAATAGTAAGAATTAATCTATATCAAAATCCACCATCATATGAGAAATTGGTTGGAAACCTTTCGGGAATCTTGTTGCGTAGAATTAACATCCAACATCGATTCGTTTATCAAGTATACGAAGAAGAGGTTATTGTTGATGGAGTAACCTATGAGGGCACAGTGAAAATTATTAGCATGTGGTCGCATTATGAAGCTATGTAATCAAAAAGCACCAACAGAGGAAATGTTATACTATGCGAGGGCGGTTGGCTCTGCTAATTAATACGAACACGCAAAAATGATAGAAAAATTCATATACGGATGATATAATGCAAGCATATAAATTTTGATTGGTAGGCGGGATGGATTGATGAATAAGCAACAAATATACGATTATTTAAGACAAGAAAATATTTGGTATGAGATAACAGAACACGAAGCAGTTTATAATATGGCTGAACTTTCAAATATTGAAATACCTTATCCCGAATATGATGCGAAAAATCTCTTTGTTCGTGATGATAAGAAAAGAAATTATTATCTTATTACCGTTAAAGGAGATAAACGAGTAGATTTGAAAGAATTTCGTAAAAGCAACAACACAAGAGCATTATCTTTTGCATCGGCAGATGATTTAATGGATATTATGGAATTGATACCTGGAGCAGTAACACCTCTTGGGTTATTGAATGATTCAGAATGTAAGGTGACACTATTTTTAGATAATGACTTTATGGATGATTCGGATTTGATAGGTGTTCACCCAAATGATAACACTGCAACAGTTTGGCTTAAAGCAAAAGACTTAGTGAAACTTATTCAAAAACACGGAAATACGGTAAATATTGTTCATATATAAGCCACACACAAATTCATATTTGCACGAGGGTTTGGGATTTGTTCATCACAATGCAATCCAATAACGCCTTAATAAGTGATGACCTTCTGCTTCATTATATGCTACTATTGTATCTTCTAATTTTCCACCCAATTTTTCGCATACATGAATAGAGGCGATATTCTCTTCGTTAATTGTGAATAATATCTTTCCCCCCATAAATTATTTTTTTGTGATTCGGAAGGTTTTTTCTATCATAATTATCATAAAAACAACGAATAGCGTCAGGTAGACAGGCATAATTTCAAAGCCAATCAATCTACCGAGCAGACCATATAAAGGCGGCATAAAGGTTGAACCTACATATGCACTCGCCATTTGGATACCAATAATTGCGCCTGAATTTTCTGCACCGAAATTTTCCGGAGTTGCGTGGATGATACAAGGATAAATGGGGGCATATCCAAGACCTGTAATAATAAAGCCGCTGATTGCAAAGATTTCATTTTCAAACGGCAGGAACAGGATTGCAATTCCGCATACGGCAATAACAGTTCCGAGAATTATCATTTTTCTGTCGCCCAGCTTGTCCATTATAAAACCGCCGATAAATCTACCAACCGTAAGACCGATAAACACAAGAGAAGCAAAGGCGGCAGCCCGTTCCTCGGTAACACCTCTGACCTGCACAAGATAGGTACTTGCCCAACCCATTGCAGTGGCTTCGGCTGCACAATATGCGAGGAAGCCAAGCAAAAGGAACGGAACTCCCTTGATTTTTAACGCACCTACAATACCAATGCTATTTTGTGCTTTCGCATTTTTCTCTATTGTCTGCACCTTATTTTGTTTCCACACGGGAATTGTTAACAGAAGAAGAACACCGATTCCGAACTGGATAAAGGATACAACGCGGTATCCGTCATTCCATACCGATGTTGTCAAAGCATAGCTCATCACAAATGGGCTGATGATTGCGCCAACGCCCCAAAAGCAATGAAGCCAGCTCATATGCCTGGAGGTATAATGGAGTGCCACATAATTATTCAGTGCGGCATCAATTGCACCTGCACCGAGTCCGTAAGGAATGGCAAGCACAATCAGCATCCAAAATTCCGTTGCAAACGAAAAGCCAAACAGAGCTATTGCTGTCAGGAAAACACTGATGACAGTTACGATGGGGGCGGTCAGCTTTTTTGTTAATTTATCCGACATCAGGCTTGAAACAATCGTACATCCCGAAATGACCATTGTAACAATTCCCATATAGGAAACAGGTACATTGAATGCTTCGTGCATCACAGGCCATCCTGCACCTAATAAGGAGTCCGGCAAGCCTAAGCTTGTAAAAGCAATATAAATTAGAATGAGTAATAGTGTATACATAATTATTGTCCTCTTACAAAATCATATCCAAAAACGTTTTTACTTCACT
Organism: uncultured Lachnospiraceae bacterium; assembly: GCA_900551115.1. Taxonomy (GTDB): domain Bacteria; phylum Bacillota; class Clostridia; order Lachnospirales; family Lachnospiraceae; genus Acetatifactor. The sequence goes on along the minus strand of URUY01000005.1, from coordinate 6,408 downwards.
TGCTGCTTCTTGCACCGTCTTATTGCTGTTATCTATATGTAATTGGAATTTATTTGCATTACGCAAAAACCAATCGTTATAATTTATCTGTGCCTGAATAAACGCATCATCACTACACATTCTCTCTGGGTCTCTTACTTTTAAACGATTAGTAATTTCATCCGGTGAACACGTCAAAGCAATCATATATATATTCTTCACTTCGCTTGGAATATCAATCTTTTCAAATAATGTCAACGGATTTAAACAACTTCCAAATAGCAAATGATTCTCTTTTGACATTTTAATGGCTTCCTTAATTGAGTCCGTTGTATATAGGTCAGGATTATCAGTATCTGCATAATCCCACCAATTCAATCCGACTTCATCCGTATCAACAGCACAAAAACCATTAATTAGATTATTATCACGTAAATAGTCTATTAATGTAGATTTTCCAATTCCACAAGCCGCACATACAAGCACTAATATTTTCTTTTTCATAATTTCCTATAAAACTCCTCTATAACTTTTAATTCGTTACCATGAACATAATAGCACAAGGAGTATTGAACATTCAATACTCCTTGTAAGTTGGTTACATTTCAGTTACACTTTTAGATACAAAGGTGCAAAAGCCTCTTTCTACGGGCTTTGTATTTAGCGAGAATGAATTTTCGGCAGATGATAAAATATATTGGTACGATAAAAATATAAAAATTTTGTAACGAAATGAAAATTCGCAAGTCTAAATAACAGAAATCGCAAAAGGAGGTGAAATATTTGTGGATTTTGAAAAGTTGTACAATGCTTATTTTATGAAAATATATTCTTTTGTTTTTATGATTGTCAAAAATCCGGATTTGGCAGAAGAAATTACGCAGGAAACATTTTTCAAGGCGTTAAAAACAAATAAGCAGTTTGAAGGTAAAGCAAGTGAGTATACATGGCTTTGCGCTATTGCGAAAAATACGGCGTATGATGTTCTTAAAAGACATAATAAACGGGACACTCTGGCTGAAGATATACCTTCTGAAATAAATTTTTTGCAAGACATTGAAAATAAGGAAACCATTTTTAGAATCCATGAGCATTTACATAGTATGGATGAACCATATAAAGAAGTATTTCAACTCCGGGTTTTTGGTGAATTATCTTTTGCAGATATAGGAAAGATTTTCAAAAAAACTGAGTCGTGGGCGCGTGTGACCTATCATAGGGCACGTTTGAAATTGCAGGAAAAAATGCAATAGGAGGGAGAAATTATGAAATTTGATTGTGAAGTTATTCAAGACCTTTTGCCGTTGTATATAGATAATGTTTGCAGTGCAAAGAGCAAAGAAGCTGTCGATGTGCATGTGGCGGAATGCCAAAGCTGTAAAGCGCAGCTCGATGCGCTTGGCAATCAATCTGTAATACAAGAATTATCCGGAGAGAGTAATCGGGTGATTGCGACACATAGGAAGAAAGAAAAGAAAAGAAGTACAGTAGTTGGATTGTTTACGGCAGCTTTTTTGATGATTCCGACTATTGTGTGCCTGATTTGTAATATTGCAGTTGGGCATGCTTTAGATTGGTTTTTTATCGTGCTGACATCACTTATGGTTTTTGCGTCAGTAACAGTTGTTCCCTTGCTGGTAAATAATAATAAATTACCTTGGACGCTTGGCGCATTTACCATATCCTTAGTTGCTTTATTGGGAACTATCTGTATTTATAGTGGTGGAAATTGGTTTTATATAGCCGTTGTTCCTACAGTCGCAGGATTGCTTATTTGTTTTATGCCATATGTTATCCGCCATATTTCATTGCCGGAGAGCATAAGAAATCATAAGGCGTTGATTACGATAGCTGTGGATAGTATAGCGGTTTATGGTATCATAGCAGCTGCCGGCATATATTCAAAGGTTTCCGGCTTTTTTAGCGTGGCTGTTCCGATTACAACGTATTGCCTGGTACTGCCTTGGGCGATTTTATTAATCATGAGATATGTCCCGATTTCCAAAATATTTCGTGCATCTTTTGCAAGTCTGATAAGTGGCTTATTACTTGGATTTGTGAATGATGTGGTAGCACTCTCCTTGGGAGAGTTTGAAAGAATCAGTTTAGCAACGGCTGATTTTGCAAACTGGAATGCATACTCCAATAACGGGAATGTGGGATGGTGTCTTATTATAATGGGCGTGGCACTTTCAGTGGTATTTGCCATTATAGGATTCGTGAAAAAAACGCAGGAGTAAAAGAGGAAAAATGAAGTGGAAGGAAAATAAAAGAGTAATGATATTTGGAATATTTACATTAGTATTCCTGATAGTCTTTACGGTCTTGTACTATTTTAATAGAAATTCACACTTTTTAACATTACTTATGTGTACTCCAACTGTTAGTGTTATTTTAACCAGACTGATTACGAAAGAAGGCTTTAAAAATTTATATATAAAACCCAATTTTAAAGGAAATGAAAAATATTATCTTTCGGCTTATTTTTTAACCCCGGTTGTTGCATATGCAGGTGCAATATTATATTTTCTAATATTTAGAAATGATTACGATTTGCAAGGCTCTGCGTTTGCAATTGAGTCAGGTGCTGAAGCTATGGATGCATATATAAAAAGCCTTCTTGTAACCATACCGTTAGCAATTGTGGTAAATCCGATTATGGGGATTGTGCAATGTTTTGGAGAGGAATTTGTGTGGCGAGGATATCTTTTGCCTAAATTAAGTGAAAAATTTTCCAAACAAAAAGCAGTGATTATAAATGGGATTATATGGGGGATTTGGCATAGCCCAATTATTGTAATGGGTTTTAATTATGGCACATGGAATCCTTTTTTAGGAGTTATTGCAATGATTCTTTTATGTGTAGTTTTGGGTATTATAGAATCATTTTTATTCTATAAGACAAATTCCATATGGTGTTCTGTATTCTTTCATGCTGCGGTAAATGGAATTGATTTGTATAAACCATCAAATCTCTTTATGAGTAAAGAACCGAACTTGTTTATCGGACCTGATTTAATTGGAATTATCGGTGGAATAGGGTTTATTGTGACTGCATTTATTCTGTTCGCCCGATTAAGGAAAATTTAACAACCATTTTCAGCTTAACCATCCGCCGCAATCCCAATCCGCCAAACAGAGCAGCCGGAATCATAGAATTATTGGTGTCGGATACTCCATAAGGACCGGTACTCCGATGTGATAAACACCTCTGATAATTCCAGGCGCAACACACGAAGCTACTGTTCCCATTATCCCTTCTAAGCTTGTAAATAAATAGCCAATCCAACCTAATTTCTCGCCCAGACATTCTATCAGGCATGCTGTTCCGAGCAAGGCCATAAGACATATTTGTGAAATATTTTCAAGAGAAAATGAGGTAGTTACCTGATTCGGAAAGCAAAGTATCATAAGAGGGTATGATAAGTAAACCAATATAACGGTACTTAGTATTGATAATAAATACATATTCCAGGAACTCTTAAGATGAAAAGCGATACCTAAATTGTTCCATCCTTCTTTTGTTATTTTTGTAATAATAAGTGCAAAAGCCATAGGTAAAAAGGAGCAAAGCAATATGTAGATTATAGTTTCTTTTATCTTTTTAATCATATGTCTTTCCTTTTTTCTTTTGTGTTGTAAATTTTTTAGATTCATCCTTTACACTTCAGGTATTGTCCATTTTATAAAAGCTCTGCACGCAACCTCTGTATCCATATGGAACCCCAAAGACTTGTAAAATCCAAGGGTCTTTTCTGTGTTATCAGTCATTAAAGCTTTTTGATAAACATTTTTAAATTCATCTAATATTTTTTCTAATAGTGCTTTGCCAATGCCCATTCGTTGATATTCAGGCAATACAAGTATATCTTGAATGTAGACGATAGAATAACCATCGCCTACAACCCGGATAATACCGAGTAATTTTTCATTATCGTAAGCGCCGAATATCTTTAATGAATTGTGATAAGCATTTTTGAGCATTGCAGGATTGGTTGTATAGTTTGTCCAACCTACGCTTTCATATAATTTAAGGATTTCTGATTCGTGATAGCAGTTATACTCTTTGATTGAAAAATTCATTATTATGATTCTCCTAATTCTGATTTGTTGTCAACCGATATTTTTGCATTATCTTTCTTTACAAGCATTATAAAAGGGACAAGTAAAAGATGCAAACAATATATGCAGAATGACCGTATTATGATAAAATATTGATGCTAAGCAATTTAGTAACCTTAATTGACCGAGTTGAAAAAGAGGGATAGTTATGTCGAAATTAAAGGTTTTAACGATTAAAAACCGGAGAACAAAAGCAACTTATCATGCAAGATGTACAAATATGAAGTTGGCGGAGGGTATGAATGCAGACATTTGATAAACTGATTCTTGTGAATTATTGTTATCCGGATTGTATTCCATTAATGAATATAATGAGGCTTCCTCAAAAACAAGCATTTGCATTGGCTACCGTGTTTGCGGAATCACATCCTGAAACTACAGCCTTTTATCGATTTGCAGATTTTGAAAATTATTATTCATTGCGTAAAAAACAGGATGAATATTTGTATTCAAAATTTATTGAATTAGGCGGTATGCCGGAAGAAAAACATCCACTTTCTTTTGTAGTAGAAGGAAGCAATTATCTTTTTAATTGGTTTGGGAAAGGAATAGAATCAAAGTTGCATTTATATGATATTCTGCCTTGTCATATTAGTTTTACAATAGGGGATAGTGGGGCTGAATATAAGAAATGCGGAAGTGTAAAATTATTGACAATGGAAGATATAAAAGAGCAACTACTGAAGTATGATAACAATTTTGATGCTTTTATGAAATCAACAGGTATGCATTATATAGAAGCTCAGCTTTGGACAGATAAATATATTACAGAGGAATACCTGATAAAATGAAAATCGTAGACTTTTTTGAAAGTGACAACCAAGATTATTGGTTAGAACAAATTGCTAAAACAGATTGGCGTTCAGGTAAATATTTGTATGAATTATTGAAGTCAAATTTAATTCTTAAAAGATTAACAGGCACTCGCCGTATCTCTCCATAACTCTCCCTAAGTGATACCCGTATTACCTTTTTGGGATTTCTACTTTCCCTAACTCGGCCTATCACTCCACAGCACTCCGTAAGTTTAGTATTACGATAGTATAAAGAAAAGCCTTAACCATTCATTCGTGGTCAAGGCTTTCGTTTTTACTGTATTTCTTCTATTTCACCAGTATCTTTGTTTACATGGTATTCTTTAAGAAGCATACCGCTGAAAAGCAATTTTGCATCATGTTCTTCTTTGTCAACATATTCATACACAGATACATCTAATAGATTTCCCATAACAGAGATTTTTGTCGTTGTCTTGTAATTGAAGTTGACTATTGCATGGATTTCATCATCACTCTTGAAATATTCTTTGTAGTAATCCAATGCGTAGTCTTGCATTTCGATATTTTCTGCGATTGTAGCAATTCTCCAATTCCCAGTAACATCATTAGGAACATTGGTAACTACAAAGGAAATATCGTCTTTGGCTGTGCTTTCGTCCTGTGTTTTATCTGACTGTTGTTCAGTTGAATTGATTGCGTCTTTTGCTCCGTCCTCAACGCCGTCCTTTGCTCCTGTGTTTCCAAAGATAGCGGCCAGAATAACAACAATTATTACCCAAAACCACCACTTCTTGAAAATAGGTTTCTTGCCATTGCTTTTGGTTGCTTTATCTTTCATAATGCCATACCTCCAAGTTTGATTGATATTAGCATTATAGCAGAGTGTAACACAAAAGTACAGTATAAAATCAACTCACTATTGTGTCATAGTTTCGAGGCACTTGTCAATACTATAATGTAATCAAAACCAATGGAGGATTTGCATTATGGAGAAATTTATCGTGACACCTAAAGAAGATAAATCTGTCACAATGACGATACGCATAGATAGAGCCTTGCAAGAGGAATATAACGATTTAGCAGCGAAAACAAATCGTTCCCGTAATGAACTTATCAGCATGGCTTTACAATATGCTTTAGACCACATGGAATTGAAAGATGAATGATGACTAAATGAGAGCCTTTGGATTTTGTCCTCTGGCTCTCAATTATTTATGCGTTCAATCGCAAGAACTCATTTACCTTTGTTGCAACTTCCTCTTGCTGTTCCTCAAAGCTGTGAGCGTAGATATTCATTGTGGTTGAACAGGTTGAATGTCCTAATGTCTTTGATATTTCAATGATGTTGATTTCCAGATAATTCAGCAGAGTAGCACAGGAATGTCTCAATCCATGAAGTGGAATAATCGGCAATTCCTCTAATCCCTCGGTCTTTGCTTTGTCTGGATTATTTTGCACCCACTCATTATAACGGTATAAATGCTTTGTGAAATACTGATAAGGTGTTGTATGCCCCATGAGTTTTCCGTCT
>URUY01000004.1 GCA_900551115.1 uncultured Lachnospiraceae bacterium | reverse complement strand
GTTTCTATCTGTACCAGGGCGTTTATGTAGGTGTTTATTTTCCTGCAGATGTCATGAAGCGCCTGCATGTTTAATTTGATGTCCCGCTTCATATGACTCCCCCTATTCAAACGTCATATTGTTCAAGGTGCTGATCAAGGAAGCAAATTCTGCCTCTATACTCTCTATATATCCCTCCATTACGTCTCTTTGGTCAGCATTTTCAAAGTCCATTTCCTCAAAATCTTCGCGCACATATTTTTTCAGCTTTTCTAAATCCGACACATAATTATCACGCCTTTTTTCTGCATCGCTTCTGCTTAACTCTCCCATGTCATTCTCCCATAATTATTCTGTCTGCGCAAGTGCTTCATCTGCATTCCGTATCTCTTCATATATTCTCTGCGCTTCTTCTATGTAGACACCTATATTCTCATTAATGCTGTTGAGATTCCAATCCTTTGCAATCTCCAATACTCTGGTAAACTTGTCTATAAAATCTGAATTCATTGCATCCAAAGCTTCTATCTCACATTTAAATCCATTCTGCGTGATAGTTTCAAACTCCTCATGCGCTTCCTTCATCTTCTTAACCGCATCTTCCAAAGATTCATAATCTACACTTACTTTTCCATCCATCTTATTTCCCCCATTTACGCACTATCTCTTCTGTTTCTGATAATTCCTGCCTTGTCGCAAATCCGGCAGATTTTCTCCTCTGCTCTACAACCAGCTTATATTTCATTTGGAAAACAAACGCATCTTCCATTTCATCGCTGTATCCGGTATATATTACTTTTTCTATAAGGGCCGGCGTAAAGGAAATCACTTTTCCGGTTCCCCCAAAACCAATCGGATATAAAACTGCTCCATATGGATAAAAGCAGCCTTCTCCTGCTCCTACAAATCTTTTCGTAATCACTATACGAAAATTTTCCACTTTAGATACATCCAAATCCTCAGACAATTTGTCCTTTTTTAAATCAACCACTGAACCAAGCGGCAAAATTTCTTCAAACAAAGTAATCATGTCGCTCAACAGTCTTTTCATTTCCTTCGCCTTCAAAAAAATCCCTTTATTTTCTTTTCTTAAAATATAAAGTTCTTCCTCATTTTCAAACATAATTCCGGTTTTCTCATCACAAAGATTCACTTGCTTTTCTCCAACCGAAGGATATATTTTGTACAAAAATGATACATCCTCAAAAAAGAATGTGCCCAACTCTTTCAATTTCTCTTTCTGCTGTTCAAGAATATCTGTTTGTTTTAAATATGCCTCCCACAAGGCTTCCTTCATTTCTGCTTTCATCTATTCCTGTTTTCTCCTGTTTTTTGTAATTATGGTTGCTTTCGACTACAAAATAGCTGTATTTTCTATCTTATTATCACATATCAATTTAACAAGCACCATATCGTTTGACGAAAATTTTAAATACTTTTCTTACAAATCATACCGCAACTTGCTAAAAGGCAACATACACCATATAATGTAGTACAACGCAAGAAATTTAGTAAAAATCTAAAAATAACAAAAGAGGGCCTCCATGAAAATTATTACAATTATAGAAGATACATGTGGAAATCCGAAATGTTCTTATGAACATGGGCTGTGCATCTATGTAGAAACCAGAAACCATAAGCTATTATTGGATACCGGTGCAACTAATGCGTTTGCAGATAATGCAGAAAAATTGGGAATAGACCTAAAACAAATTGATACCGTTATTTTAAGCCACGGGCATTACGACCATGCCGGCGGCATCTTGAAATTTGCAGAGCTAAATCCGCATGCAGACATTTTTATGCAGGAAAAGGCAGCCGGAGATTACTACCATGGAAAAAGATACATAGGAATTGATAAGGAAATTACAGTGCTGCCGACAGTGCGTATGAAAACCGGCGATTATCGGATTGATGATGAGCTTTACGTGTATTCCGGCATAGCAGGCAGACGGTTCTGGCCCCAGAGCAATCTGGTACTGCGTAAAATGCAGAACGGGAAAATAGTGCAGGATGATTTTTCCCATGAGCAGTGTCTTGTTGTGTCGCAGGGAGAAAAAAGCATCCTGCTTTCAGGCTGCGCGCACAACGGCATATTGAATATCCTGGACAAATACAAAAGCATCTATATTAAAATGCCGGACATTGTCATAAGCGGATTTCATATGATGAAGAAAACCGAATACAACCGCGAAGAAATTGCAATCATTGAGGATACCGCCAAAGAACTTAATCAACTGGAAACTGTATTTTATACCGGACATTGTACCGGTCAGAAGGCCTTTGACATCATGCACCGGATTATGGGCGAAAAGGTAAAGCAGATACACAGCGGAGAGGAAATTGCTATTGATTGGTAAAGGAATAGCTTGCAGATTCCGCTGTTAGTCTACTCTGCCTATAGAAGGTAATCCCGTTACCTTTTCTCCCAACCGGTTTGCCCAGCTTTCTGCCCAGCAGAAGGAGTAAGGAACGCCATATTCGTTTCCCACTCCTTTTACATAAGCCCCGACCATATAATATTCTGCACATTATAAAGAGGCTCGGCAGACCAACCGTTTGCGCCCTCATCAAAAGGAACAAACCACGCTGCCACAAGCTGCTCCTCAAGGTCTATATCAAGAGAAGAAGCACCTGCGCCCTCGTGCATAATGGTACGGTCGGAATAAGAATATGCCGGTCCCCTGCGGATATCGAAACCGATTCCGTAAAGACGATTCGGTTCTTTTGCATTCCAGCAGTAATCAGGAATGCCGTAAAGCTGAACGCTGCTCATCTTTTCAACCGATTTTCTTCCGAGAATTCTCGCCCCGTCAAATCTCCCGCTATTTACAAACGCATTTCCGAATTTTACAAGGTCATAAGCTGTAGAATGAATACCGCCGCCTGTACTCGGAATCTTATCCCATACGCTTCCGTCGCCGTTGCGGCTGTCAATTTCTCCCGATACTATTTTGTCAAAATACACCTTTTGACTTTCATTCTTGACAAAACTACGCTTCGCCGTTGCGGGAGTATGGAAAAATCCGCTGTCAGTCATTTTGAGGGGATGAATAATTTTTTCTTCTATATAATCATGAACGTTCTGTCCGCTTACTCTGCTGATAACCTCACCGAGAATTACAAATCCAAAGGAGGAATATTGCCACTCAGTACCTGTGGGACGGCGCAGACCGCCGGAAATGGCGGGCGTAATCCAGTCAAATTCACCCTGACCGTTCCATTTCTCTGCCGCTTCCGCAATAAGATCCCACTGGTTTTTCGGCGCAGGCTCTTCAAAGCAGCCCTCGTCGGGATAAATACCCGATGTATGAGTAAGAAGATGCCGAAGAGTAATATCATTAAAAGGCTTTTTTGCAAACTGCGGCAGTATATCGCCCACATATGTATCCAGACGAATGAGACCGTCCTCTATAAGCTGCATAATCGCCGTTGCAGTAAAGGTCTTTGTTAAAGACGCAATTCCGAAAATCGTATCAGGCCGCATTGATGAAGAAATGCCCAGTGCATTATTTCTGCCGATACCTCCGCTGGCAATCACCTTTCCCTTATGGGAAATACAATAGCTTGCCCCATGAATAATTTTCCTGTCAACCATATCCTGAAATCTGCAGTTAAGCTGTTCTATTCTGCTTGCGTCATAACCTGTCTCCGCAGGCAGAGCTTCGATTTCCCCCTGTATAACACTCATCATACCCCTCCTCCTATATGCTGTCCTGTTTACCCTGACACTACATATTTTATTATGACATATGCCTCTCCCGTTTTCAATATTCGCTATATTGTCTTTTTCCCGTTTCCGTATGCTTTCTCATAGATTTTCTTATAAGAAATACAAGATTCTGACCTACAAAAAGAAGTTAGCAGAAATCCTCCGCTAACCTCTTCTTTCACTTCTGCCATACAGGCTCCAAAATGTATCAAAATATCTTACACCTTAAATCTGTATCCCACACCCCAAATCGTCTCAATGTACTGGGGTTTTGCCGTATCGTACTCAATCTTTTCACGGATTTTCTTTATGTGTACGGTGACTGTGGCAATATCTCCGATAGAATCCATATCCCAGATTTCCCTGAAAAGCTCTTCCTTGGTGAAAACATGGTTGGGGTTCTCCGCAAGGAAAGTTAATAAGTCAAATTCCTTGGTGGTAAAAGCCTTTTCCTCTCCGTCCACGTAGACTCTTCTGGCCGTCTTGTCAATACGGATACCCCTGATTTCCACAATATCATTTTGGGGCTTTGCAGCAGTTCCTACCAGCCTGTCATACCTTGCCATATGCGCCTTTACTCTGGCAACAAGCTCGCTGGGGCTGAAGGGCTTTGTCATATAGTCGTCCGCGCCCAGTCCCAGTCCACGGATTTTATCAATATCATCCTTCTTGGCAGATACCATCAGAATCGGAATATTCTTTTCTTCGCGAACCTTCTTGCACACCTCAAATCCGTCCATGCCCGGCAGCATCAAATCTAAAACGATTAAGTCAAAATCACCTTTCAGTGCCGCTTCCAGTCCTGCATCACCTGTATTTTTAATTTCCACCTCAAAATCACTAAGCTCCAGATAATCTTTTTCTAAATCTGCAATCGCTTCTTCATCTTCAATAATCAATATCTTACTCATGGATATCCCTCCTGCTGTTTCTGTTTTAATTTGATTCCTTCTGCAGTTCCTTGTACTTTCTGATTACAAAATGCATGCAGGTGCCTTCCCCTTCCTTACTGGTCGCCCAAATATAACCGCCGTGATCCTCTATGATCTTTTTCACAATGGATAACCCAATGCCGCTGCCGCCCTTTGAAGAATTGCGGGATGCATCAGTACGGTAAAACCGTTCAAAAATCTTGGGTAAATCCTTGGATTCTATACCCTTGCCGTTATCCTCAATTTCAATCCTGATAGAATCCACCTCATCCAGAATACGGATATCAATAACACCTTTTTCTTTGTCTATATATTTGATACTGTTTCCGATAATATTACTGATTACCCGTTTCATCTGCTCCGGGTCCGCAATAATCTTGGTATCCGGTGCCACCAGATTAGAATAGTTAAGCTCTATATTTTTGGATTCCAAATCCAGTCCGACTTCCTCTACGCAATCCCCAAAATAATCCGCCACATTGATGCGATGGAAATTGTACGGAATACGGTTATTGTCAATACCGGAATACAGCGTCAGTTCATTGATAAGTCTGTCCATATCATTAGCCTTATTATAAACCGTCTTAATATACTTATCCATTTTTTCCGGCGTATCTGCCACACCGTCCAAAATACCCTCCATATAACCCTTAATGGCGGTAATCGGAGTCTTCAAATCATGGGAAATATTGCTGATTAACTCCCGGTTCTGCTTTTCCTGTACCATCTTTTCCTCAGTGGATTCCTTAAGTCTGAGTCTCATATCCTCGTAATTACGGTACAAGTCTCCGATTTCCCCTTTGGTGTCTGTAGACAGCATATAATCAAAATTGCCGTCCTTGATTTTTTTCATAGCCACATTCAATTGGTTTACCGGTTCAAATACCCCCTTGTGTATCCATCTGGTCAGCATCATACTTGTAAAAATCAGTATGATAAGAATTGCAATCACCATATCTACCAGCAAGGGTTTGGAAATCAGACTTGTTACTCTGGCAATAATAAAGAAGCTGCCCGGCGTACCGTCCGAAAAAGTAAAGTCAAGCTGCTTTACATACTTTTGGGAATCATTAAAGTAGTAACCGGTGGAGCTTTCCTCATTATCATAGCCATAACCGGGCAGTTTATTTATAATGAGATTTGCCGCGCTTTCATTTCCGGTATAAAAAATCTCATCGCCCTTCCGAACCAAAATATAACAATTCTTTCTGTTAATACTGTCACTGATACTTTGCAGATATTCTATATCCTCAAAAGCGGCAGGCCTTTCATTAAGCTGCCTGAGCAATTCTTCATAAAGCGCCTGCGTCTGCTTTCCTACCGTCTGTACACTGTCGGATATAGCAGTATAATCCACTTCCCCCAAACCGTTTACCTGCTGAGCCTGCATCACGGAAACCCCTATCACGATAAATGCAGCCGCCATCAAAACTAATGGGAGCAGAACAATGGTAGCAAAGGTGACCCATAATCTTGTCCTGAATTTCATATCGGCAATCTACCTTTCTGAAAAATACAGCGTGCCGGATATCTCCTATCAGGCATACTTTGCTTAATTACATAGCTGATTATACCATTGTTTGTTAGAAAAAGGAATTAACTGAAAAGAAGATTATCCTAAAAAAAGTATAAACAAATGCGATATTTTTTCTGCGCCCTCCAATATTTTTTATTAAAATCTATTGACAGAAGGAAAAAAATAAGTATAATAAAAACAGTAATGATTATTGTTTTGAGGAGGAACCATGGCTACTAAATACAGCAGACAGAGGGAAGAAATTAAGCATTATCTCTCCACACGCAAAGACCATCCTACTGCAGACAATGTTTATATGGCTATCCGCAAGCAGATTCCTAATATCAGTCTTGGTACGGTTTACCGTAATCTGACCTTATTGGCCGATACAGGGGAAATTCTGCGGCTTCGGGTAGGAGACGGCGTAGACCACTTTGATTTTGATACTTCTCCGCATTATCATTTTGTATGTAAGGAATGCGGCGGTGTATCCGATCTCAATATGAAAAATATTGATTCCATTATAGACATTGCCGGTGCCGGCTTTGACGGCTGCATAGACGGTCATGTAACTTATTTTTATGGCTCCTGCGGCAGTTGCTGCAAGAAAAATTAAGCTTTTTATTAAAAATTAAAGACACAATAAATTTAAAAAAAGGAGAAAAAATTATGAAATTTGTATGTCAGGTATGTGGTTATGTTCACGAAGGAAATGAAGCACCCGCTGAGTGCCCTATTTGTCACGCTCCCGCCGAAAAATTTACCGTTCAGTCCGGTGAAAAAACCTGGGCTGCTGAGCATGTTGTAGGTGTTGCACAGGGTGTTCCCGAAGATATCATTATGGATCTTCGCGCTAACTTTGAAGGAGAATGTTCTGAAGTCGGTATGTATCTTGCAATGGCAAGAGTTGCTCACAGAGAGGGCTATCCTGAAATCGGTCTTTACTGGGAAAAAGCCGCTTACGAAGAGGCAGAGCATGCAGCAAAATTTGCAGAGCTTCTTGGAGAAGTAGTAACCGATTCCACCAAAAAGAATCTGGAAATGAGGGTAGACGCTGAAAACGGTGCTACCGCAGGCAAGTTCGACCTGGCAAAGCGTGCAAAAGCTTTAAACCTTGACGCTATCCATGATACTGTGCATGAGATGGCTCGTGATGAGGCCAGACACGGCAAGGCTTTCGAGGGACTTCTTAATAGATACTTCGGTTAATCAAAGACCTTATTAAATCAATAATTTCAAGCATTTTAGGGTGTGTGGATTTTTCCACACACCTTATTTTTTTGTTTAAGTGGTTGTGGAAAAAGAGGTTGCTAAACCGTCTTTGTTTAACCACCTCTTAATTGCCCTTATATTAAGTCCTTCTACAAGCCGGAATTTGCATATTACTTATTTTTATAGATGATATCTCGAAATGAGTTGTGACATTTTCCATTTGAGCAAATAAGACCTGTTGGTTTTAATTCATTTAAAGCGCCTTCTAATAATGCCTCAATAACTCCCCCTGCATTACGAACAATAATACTTCCTGCTCCATAGTCCCATGGCTGTAATATATGTTCATAAAAAGCATCTATTCTTCCACAAGCTAAGTAACATAAATCTAAAGCAGCACTTCCGCTTCTCCTTATATCACGAGCTTCTAAAAATAATTTTTTCATTATTTCAAAAGTTTTGTCTGCTAATGTTTTATCATATGGAGATGTTCCAACCATTACCAATGCTTCTTTCAAGTCGTAGTTATTGGTATGAATTTCTTTTCCGTTGCAGTAACTTCCAACACCTTCAATTCCTACAAAGCATTCGTCAAGATAAGGATTATATACAACCCCCAGTATCCCCTCCTTATGATAATATAAGGCAATAGAAATACAGGAATGTTTGTATCCGTACATATAGTTTGTTGTACCATCAATCGGGTCAATTACCCATGTAAACTTCTCACTTACCTGTTGTTGATTTTCTTCTTCCGCTAAAAAGCTACTTTGAGGAAGGCACTTTAAGCACTCATCGATAATAAATTGTTGACACTTTACATCTATATCCGTCACAACATTAGAAGCATCTCCTTTTTCTGTAATTTCACATATTTCAGTGTTTACTATAAAGGAGCCTGCCTTTTTTGCTATTGCTACAATTTGTTGAGTCAAATCTATTTTTTGTTCGTCTGTCATCATAAAAACTTCCTCATAAAATTCCAATTTATTAAATTCATTATATCATTTTCCCTTTGTTTATTATACAGATTTTTATGAATAATCTTTTCTTAAATTTTCAACATAAAAAGACATATAGTAACAAATTTTGCTTTTTATCATACCTTATCTTAGGAGGTGATAAATAAATGGAAAACAAAAAAGATAGCTGTGTAAATTTAAATATTTATGTAAATTGCAACAAATCCAAAGACTACGAATCACAGAATCTGGATACTATATGCGGCAAATCCAATCCTGAAAAAAAGGAAAATGAAAACTGCATCGAAATCAACGTATTTGTGGAATGTGATAAGAAAAAATGCGGCCATTATACCATCTAAGAGCAAATGGCTTGGATTAATGTAAAAATGCCTCAAATATAGCATTTAAAGATTTCAGGGTGTGCGGGGAAATTCCTGCACACCCTGTTTTTACACAGACTTTTTATTCTTTTGCTGCTTATCATCAGAGCCGCTCACACTTTTTCTCAAATTATCCATACGAGAATCTAAAACAGCGCTGAGTTCCGCACACTCCTGTAATTCTTTCGCCATCTCGTTACTAAAAAGAAAATCCTTCTTATAGCGGAGCTGGTGTTCCAAACTCGCCCAAAAATCCATAGCAATTGTACGCAGCTGTATTTCAACCTTCATAATACGTTTTTCATGCTTTAAAAAAATAGGAATACCTACAATCAGATGCAGACTGCGGTAGCCATTCGGCTTAGGGCTTGCAATATAATCTTTTTTCTCAATCAGCTCCACATCATCCTGCTGCAGAAGGGCATGTGCCAAAACATAAACGTCATCCACAAAGGAACAAATAACCCGTACACCTGCAATATCACTTAAGTTTTCTTCAACTGCGGCAAGGGATAGCGCAATATTCCGGCGCTCGAGTTTTTCTCTGATGCTTGGAACAGATTTCAGTCTGGTCTTAATGCTGTTAATGGGATTTCTGTCATGCTCAAGAGAAAATTCCTCATTGAGTACATTGAACTTTGTTTCAATTTCCATCATGGCACAACGGTAATAAGTCATCAGTTTACCGAAATCCTTTGTTTTTTCCTGCAGCCAGGCAATTGTTTTAGCGTCCATCAGTGCATTTTTTGCCTGCTGCAGCACATCTTCATTATCCTGCTTCAACGTTTCCTTATCCTTCCCTTTCCCTGTGTATTTGAAAAAATTAATTTTCTTCCTGCTTTATCAGATGGCTCATAACAAACTGCATCATAGGGCCGATTGCCACAACGCAGATGACCGTACCGATACCGATTACACCACCGCAGAAAAAGCCCAACAGCAGATAAACGGCATCTACACATACCCTTATCAGACCATAGGACTTACCTGTTTTTTTGGAAATGGCAAGATACAGTGCATCGTTGGGCGCCACGCCTATTCCTGCAGATTTAAGCAGGGGAAAGCCCACAGACACCACCATGCAGGCTGCCACAAATTCCAAAACAGCAACCGGCATGGGCGGGTTTACAGGCAAAAATAATCCCACAAGCTTTGTCATGCCATCCAATATTATCCCGGCGAACACTACCGCCAGTACCATGCCGATTTTAAACTGGGACCGGTCTAACCAGAATACGATGCCTAACAGCACAAAAGTCAATAACAAATTTGCTGCTCCCACACTGATATGCAGTACCTTGGACAGCCCCTGCATAAATACGGTAAAAGAATCCGAACCGATGCCAATCTGTAAAAAGGCAGCAACCGCCAACTGGATAATCGCCAGTCCGGCAAAAAATTTTACGAGTTTTATTGCCGTTATTTTATATCGCTTTATGTTATCGTGTTTTACACTATCCTGTGTTATATTGTCTTGCGTTACATTGTCTCGCGTTGCATTTTGCATCACATTGTTTTGTGTTACATTGTCTTGCTTCATGGATTCAGGCATTTCCTTTCATGCAGGAAATCTGCCTAATACTCCCAAATACGCAGATCCCCGCTGGTGGTGGATACCTTTACTTTGGCATCCCCGCCGTTTCCGCAGCTTCCCTCTGCATGTGTTCCTTTTTTGCTTAAGGAAAGCTGTTCATCAAAGAAAGTATTGCACACTCCGCTCTCAGAGTCAAACTCTAAATTAAATCCGGGCTCTGACGGATTCCCCAGCTTTTCACATGAATGCTCCCTTTTACTGATTCTTCCGCAATTTCCCAATCACTCTTTTTTACTGCTTCTTCCGCAGGTTCAGCACAAGCTCCGCAACCGACTGCACACAGACGCCTATCAGGAAAATTACCCACGAAATATGCCATGCGCCGGTACTGAAGCTAATAACAAAATAGAATGCAATGGTAATCATCCAGATAATTACGCCTAAGGACTCCCTAATCGCCTTATCCCGGTTTTTCTCATAAACTGCTTCCTTATATTCTTCTACCATGCTGTTTTCTTTCTTTTTATGATAATCCGGATACATATTTGCCGCATACACCAGCATGCAGGTAGGCACAATACAGATAACTGCCGCTATAATCAGTCCCAACAGCGACAAGTCAAATCCGTTTCCATAGTTCATGTCATCCACAAGCACACCTGTGAAAAAAACAGCGCCTGCAAAAATATAAAGACCTACCGCCACAGCAGTCAGCATGGCTTTTTTCCTTCTGTCTTTTTCTGACAGACAAAAGTTATCCTTCTCTTCCAGGCTTTCAAACAGCTCCGTCACATCTCCGATGGAACTGATGACATTCTGAAATGCATCCTCCGCAGAATACCCTTCACTCACCAAATCCTGATATTTTTCTATGGTGTTTTGCAGCATTTCTTCCTTTAAATCCATGGCTTTTCTGGTCTTTGGTGCAGCTTCAAACAGATAGTCGATATGTTTTCTTATTTTCTCATTCATAATGATGTCCTCCCACTTTTCATAGCTCATCTGACACTAGCTTTTAATTCTTTTTACTGTTCACTACTTTAAAAGTCCGTCAATTATTTTTTTTGCTTCCTCCCAGTCCCTCTTATAAGATTGATATGCGTGCCTGCCATCCTCTGTGATAGCATAATAGCGTCGTCTGGCTCCCACCGTCTCATCTCCCCAATAGGTATGGATGTATCCGGCCTGCTCTAGCCTTCGGAATGCAGAATACAGCGTTGCTTCCTTCAGTTCATATTTATTGTCCGTCTTTTTCATAATATCCTTATTAATCTGGTAGCCATAGCTGTCCTGCTCCAAAAGATGGGATAAAATGATAGCCTCGGTATGTCCTCTTAGAATGTCGGATGTAATTGACATAAGCTCTCCTCCCTTCCTGCATACAATATATCGCAATATACCTCGCCTGTCAAGGTATATTTTCAAATAGAGTATCTGCCGCAATTTTCTTGACTTTTTTATATAAATCCGCTACTCTAATTGGGAGACACAAGCCCTTTTCAGATGCTGTGCTTTCGATACCAAACAGAAAGGTATAGATGTATATGGAAAAAATTACAAGCTTTACAATAGACCACATTAAGCTTCAGCCCGGCGTTTATGTTTCCCGCAAGGACAAAGCCGGTGACGCTGTTATCACCACCTTTGACCTGCGCATGACAAGTCCCAACGAGGAGCCTGTTATGAACACGGCAGAAGTACACACTATAGAACATTTAGGGGCAACTTTTTTAAGAAACCACCCTGTTTATAAGGAAAAGGTACTTTATTTCGGTCCCATGGGCTGCCGCACCGGCTTTTATCTGCTCTTAACCGGTGATTATGAGTCCAAAAACATTATCCCGCTTATGATTGAAATGTATGAGTTCATACGCGACTATAAAGACGAAGTTCCGGGAGCTTCTCCCAAAGACTGCGGCAATTACCTGGATATGAATCTGTCCATGGCTAATTATCTGGCTGCAAAATATCTGGACAACGTACTGTATCAGATTGATGACAGCCGCCTTATTTATCCTGAATAAAAACAGGCAGTTTTTAAGCAGTTTTTTGCAGAAAAGACCATGCTCCTGTTTTGTGGGCACACTATAATAAATACAGAAGGGAAATACTTCAAATGAAAAGAATCGGCATTATCGGCGCTATGGAGCTGGAGGTAGAGCAGCTCAAGCATGCAATGACTATTGAACGTATCGTAACAAAGGCTTCCATGGAGTTTTTTGTAGGAACCCTTGCGGGCATCGATGTTGTTGTTGTCCGTTCCGGCATCGGCAAGGTAAACGCCGCTCTCTGCGTCCAGATTTTAGCAGATGTATTTCAGGTAACGCATATTATCAATACCGGAGTGGCCGGCTCTTTAAATTCCGCACTGGATATCGGTGATATTCTTGTTTCCAACGATGCGCTCCATCATGACATGGATGTCACAATTTTTGGTTATCAGCCCGGTGAGGTTCCGCAGATGGGCTTTAGGGAATTTAAGGCAGATGATGCAATGATAAGCGCTGCCGTTGCTTCCTGCAGGGAGGTAAATCCTGACATTAGTGTCAGAACCGGCAGGGTTGTAAGCGGAGACCAGTTTATTTCCAGCAAAGAAATCAAGCAAAAGCTTATAGATACTTTTCACGGTGACTGTGCCGAAATGGAAGGGGCTTCCATTGCACACGGCGCCTATCTGAACAAGCTTCCCTTTGTCATCATTCGTGCCATCTCTGACAAGGCTGACGATTCTGCGGAAATGGATTACCCTTCCTTTGAAAGGGCAGCCGCCAGACATTCCGCTCGCTTAGTGGAACACATGATTACCAATATATAAAGAATATGTAATACAACGAGGAGGACATACCATGCCAAAGTTAAATGAAAACTATTTAAATCTGAAAGAAAGCTATCTTTTTACTGAAATTGCTCACCGTGTAGTAGCTTATACCGCTGCACATCCTGACAAAAAGATAATCCGCCTGGGAATAGGTGACGTTACCCTGCCCATCGGAAACAAAGTCATCAAAGCGCTGCATGAGGGCGTGGATGCACAGGCTTCTTCCGAGACCTTTAAAGGCTACGGTCCTGAGCAGGGCTACGACTTCGTAAGAAACTCCATCGTAGACTATTACGCAAGAAACGGGGTTTCCGTTGATGCAAGGGAAATCTTTATTTCTGACGGCGCAAAGAGCGATACCGGCAATATCACCGACCTTTTTGCACAGGATAATGTAATCCTGATTCCTGACCCGGTTTACCCTGTTTATGTAGATACCAATGTCATGAACGGCAGAAATATCACCTATATCAATGCCAATGCCGAAAACAACTTCCTGCCCATGCCGGATAAAAACGTGCATGCCGATATCATTTATATCTGCTCCCCCAACAATCCTACCGGCGCTACCTACAACTACGACCAGTTAAAGGAATGGGTGGACTACGCACTGGCTAACGATGCAATTATTCTCTATGATTCCGCATACGAGTGCTTCATTACCGACAAGTCTCTGCCCCGCAGTATTTTTGCTGTCGAAGGTGCAAAAAAATGTGCTATCGAGTTCTGCTCCTTAAGTAAAATGGCAAGCTTTACCGGTACCCGCTGCGGCTATACCATCGTGCCTCTTGATTTGAAATTCAATGCATCCAATGGTAAGGAAATGTCCATAAATGCTATGTGGAACCGCAGACAGACTACCAAATTCAACGGTGTTTCCTATATTGTGCAGAAAGGTGCTGCCGAAGTATTTACCGAAGAAGGTATGGCAGAGTGCATGGAAAATGTTAAATACTATCAGGAAAATGCCCGTATCATCGCAGAATGCATGGACAGGAAAAACATCCGCTACTTTGGCGGCGTCAACTCTCCTTATATCTGGTTTGAGTGCCCGCAGGGTATGGAATCCTGGGAATTCTTTGATTATATGTTAAATAAGATTCAGGTGGTAGGTACACCCGGCGCCGGCTTTGGCTCAAACGGCAAAAACTTCTTCCGCCTTACAGCCTTTGGCAGCAGAGAAAATACGATTGAAGCCATGAAGCGCTTTGAGGAACTCTTCTAAGACAGCAAAGGGTCTGTATACAACTGCAGCAAATACACTTTATCCATTTACTGCAGGATTCTCTTTTTCGTTTGTGCTGATTGTTTGTGCTAAGAAGGCGGCTTCCGTAAAGCGGCACACCCATAAGGAAGTAATTTAATTTTGTTGCAGGGCGGCATAGTCAAAAGGCTATGCCGTTCTGCTTTTTCTCTGCCGTTCAATAGTCTGCTTATCCTCGTCCTGTTCCAGTTCCCCGATAAAGTTCCAGACAATTTCAATTTTCTGTCTGCGGTGTCCGCTGGACTTGTCCGGCGCGTGAATAACGATTTTCTTTACAAACTCATTGACGATAGCAGGTGTTAATTCCCGTATTCCTACATACTTTCGGATAACGGCGGCGAAGCTGCCAAAATCCGTCCTGTCCTGTTCGTAAGTATCAACGGCGGCTTGCTCTGCCTTAACAAACTCTGTCAGTTCCTTTTGCTCCGCTTCATACTCGACGGACAGCTTCAAAAATCGCTCATGGCTGATTGTGCCGCTTATGTCGTCTTCGTAAATCCGCTTGAAAATACGGTCAAGTTCGGCTATCCGTTTCCTTGCCTGTTCAAGTTCTTTTTTCTGCCGCTTTACTGCCTTTTCTGCTTCCTCAAACCTCTGCTGATAGACCATGTTTTGAAAGCTCTGTATATCGTCAAAGAACATAGCCGTTACATCAAATATCCTTTGTAAGACGAACAGCTTTAAGGTTTCTTCTCTGATAAAATGCGCGGAACAAGTACCTGTATTGCTCTTGTAGTTGGAGCAGACATAATGCTCTTGTTTGGGCGTAAAACTGTTTGTTGTGCAAAAGTACAGCTTTTCGCCGCAGTCAGCGCAATAAAGCAAGCCGGAGAATAAGCCTTGCCGTCCTGTCTTTGTAGGACGGCGTTTGTTTGCCCTCAATTCCTGCACCCTCTCAAATACTTTTTCTTCAACAATCGCAGGTTGCGTGTTGAAGAAGATACGGTAATTTTCCGGGGCATTTTGCAGACGTTTTCAGCTTGTGGGATTTGGAATAGGTTTTGAAATTAACCGTATACCCTGTATATTCTTGGCATTCCCAAATCCCTGCTATGGTTTTAAAATCCCAACGATAGAGATTATCGGGCATAGCCTTTCCGTCACGCTTTGCATAGTAGGCTTTGACTGTCAAAACCTTGTCTGCTGTCAGTATCTTTGCTATCTACATAGGTCCTTTTCCAGCAATACACAAATCAAAAATTCTTTCAACTACTTCAGCGGCTCCCTCATCTATAATCCACTTCTTTTTATCGGCAGGTTCTTTCATATACCCATAGGGTGGGTTGCTGCAAAGGTGTTCCCCTGCATTGCTCTTTGACCGCATGACTGCGCGGATTTTCTTGTTAGTATCCCGCGCATAGAAATCGTTAAATAAGTTACGAAAAGGGGTAAAATCGTTATCGCCCTTGTCGCTGTCCACACCGTCATTGATAGCGATATAACGAATGTCACGCTCTGCAAAAAATTTTCTGTATAATAGCCGACTTTTAGATAATCACGCCCGATGCGGGACATATTCTTGATAATAACCGTCCTGACTGTTCCAGCTTCCGCAAGGCGTATCATCTCATTCCAGCCAGGTCTATCGAAAGTTACACCAGAAACGCCGTCATCAATGAAAAATGTAGGATTTGGAAAACCGTTGTCCTGTGCATACTTAAGCAGAATTTTCTTTTATTTGCTATACTGTTACTCTCGCCATCAAGAACGTCATCTTGACTTAAACGGGCATATAAAGCGGTGATGTTATCGGGATAATTTTTTGTTGTCATGTGTTCATTCCTCCTCTAATGAACGCCCGCCAAACAGATTGCTACTTTCATTATAGCGGGCTTCTCTTTCTTTGTCAGCAGGCGTTTTACCGGATTCCGCTTTTATGAGCCGTTCCATTTTGCTATAAATCGGTTCGGAGCCGCCGCAAATCGTTGACACTTCAAAAATCGTGCCGCCGATTTTGTAGACAACTGTTTCATGCAGAGGATTGCCCTTTCCTGGCATAAATCCGTTGTTTTCAATATCTCGTTTCTTTTCCATTCCTTTCCCGTCCTTTCGTAGTTTGTTGAAGTGAAAACTGAATAGCAAGCATAGGAAAGGGGTACCCTTTCCGCAAAATCGTCCGTTTTCTGTCTGCCGACAGCGGGCGATTTTTGCTTGTTGGGAATGTATCCAGCGTCAACTTCGTTGACGCCACCCTCTTGATTTTCCGCTCACTATCTACAACACCGCACAGGGCGGTTTTGCCGAAGTTTTGAGATAGATTTTCAAAAAAGTTTGAGATTTTCCGTTTCACTCCCTACTACGGACAAGGCTTCAAAATGCCAAATAGAAATAAAAGAAAAACGCCATAGAGACAAAATCTTTCCATAGCGTTCTTAGAGACTATTCAATTGTAGTCATTCTCTACTGTAATAACGGGTAACAAGTTCATAAAAGATTTGTAGACTTGGCGGCAGGCAATAAATATGGCTAAACGAGAAGCGGAAATCTATGACTTCAAGGCTTTCGGGCAAGCCGTAAAAGACGAATAGTACGCGGCGAGTCCCGCAAAAATATAAGCGACGATATGAACATATCCCCGCGCCACCTTGCGAATATCAAAAATTATTTTTGTTTCAATTTATTTGCTCATAGTAATTTTACGGACAAGATTAGCAAGACTTTCTGCAATAGTGGATTCATCGTTTATGTGGTTTTTCGTCATTTCTTGCATGGTATGTATCGCACCGCAAATAACAAAATGAAGCATAACTTCATCCTCTATGCTCATATTACCATTCTTTTTATAGAAATCAAGTAGCCAATGTTCCATTTTATTCATAAACACATCTTCTCGTCCAGCAAAAAGGGATGTTACAGGCTGTATCTTTTCATCTGAACTTTTGGGGATACCCGCTATGAATTTTTCGGGTGCGGAAAATAAGCAGTCAAGATTTTCACTTGCCAAAAAAAACTGTTCTATAGCTTCATTTTCGAGTTCAGTCGATAAATCAAATACATCCATATAGTACTTGTAAAATGTAGTTTTGTTAATCAATGCTATTTCACAGATGTCTTTTACCTTTACTTTTTCAAGCGGATATTTTTTGCGTAATTCAAAAAATGCTTCTTTTATTATTTTTTTAGTTTTAATAACTCTCAAATCCATTTGAACACCTCTAATATGTCAACTGTTTTAGACAATAGTTGCTTTAACTACCATTGGGATAATTTGATGATTGAAATTAAGCAACCATAGTTGCATTATTATAATAGTGCAAATAAAACAGATAGTCAAGTACAGATTTGCACTTAAACCCACTTGGCTATCAAAATAAGTAGGAGGTTCTTTGTAATGAAATCATTAACAGAAAATATTCGTTCTTTCTCGCATGGAACGGAACCATTTGTAGATCCAATCGCAGATGTGAATATCAAGCAGGATATGGCGGGTAACTCATGGTTTTGGGTTGGACATTTTACATCAGAGGGTCATACTCTCAACTTTATGTACCATATAAGTGTTCTTGGTATTAAGCATGTACCCATTAAAATGATTAACAGCGTATTGTCCATTACCGATGAAACAGGGAAGTGTTATCATCACGAGGATAGATTTTACAAAGTGAAAAGCGGACAAGTAGCAAACAAGGGATTACAAATTCACACTGAAAGAGATACTGTCGAGGGCAACCTTGACACAATGCATATTGCGTCCTCTATGAAAAATGGTGCGATTGACATTACTATGCATGGTAAAGGCTATCCTTTGTATTGCCTTTGTACAGGATATTTTCAAATTGCTGGTGTTCCAAATTATCAATACTCTTTTCCCACAATGGAGAGTACGGGAACGCTAACACTGGAGGGAAAAAAATATCCTGTACAGGGAATGGTTTGGTTTGACAGACAGTTTGCCGGAATACCAAAGGGAAAAACATTAAAAGGAGGATACAACTGTAAATGGGTATGGATGGACATTCATTTTGATAATGATGATGATTTTATAAGCCTGTTTGGAGTTACAGCGCTTGACACGGGAAAAGAAAATTGTTGGGCAACCGTATTGCACAATGATGGCACCCAAGCAAGCGCCGGCGTAAACCCTATGGTAACGACTGCCTTTGATATATATGAAAGTCCCGAAACAGGAATGAAATACCCTACTGCTTGGAAAGTTGTCATTCCCGAATGGCATTGTGATTTGATGGTCAAATCCATAATGAAAGAACAGGAAATTGTATCGCCCGATGTAGCAGGCAGAAAGTATGAAGGCGCGTGTAGAATTACAGGTATCTATAAAGGCAAAGAAGTAACTGGTTACTGCTGTTTAGAGTTGGTTGGCGGTTGGAATTAAGAAAGGAGGTCGGTTTACATGAATGGGAATACAAATGCTTTAGCCGAAATGGATAAACTGCCTGTTTCAAAAGCAGTTCTAAAAAATGTACTTCCAGCAGCACTTATTATGCTAATGTCGCTCGTTTACAATATGGCGGACAAAATTTTTATTGGAATGGCAAACAATGATTACATGGTTGCCGCCGTAACACTTGCAATGCCTGTTTTTGTATTGTTCACTTCCTTTGGAAATATTTTTGGAACGGGAGGTGTTGCACTTATTTCAAGGTTCACCGGAGAGGGGAACGAGAAGAAAAGCCGACAAACCGCTTCCTTTTGCTTTTGGGGTGCAGCAATTATTGGAACCGTTTTGCTGATTATCCTTTTAATTTTCAAAAGCGGGATTATCAGCATTTTAGGGGCTACAGGAAAAGAAACCATTTCCTTTACCTCCGACTATCTGACATACATTGCTATCTGTTGTCCTTTTGCAATTCTTTCTCAAACAATATCTTCTCTGGTACGTGCAGACGGAAAGCCTATGCAGTCTATGATCGGCATGATACTTGGAAATGTAGTAAATATTGTCCTTGACCCCGTATTTATACTTGCTTTTGATATGGGAACAAAGGGTGCTGCCATTGCTACCCTTATCGGACAACTATGTTCTTTCGGTTACTATATGTTCTGTATTTTGTCGGGTAAGTGCAATATCAGCATTAAGCCACGCGATTTTACCATCAAGGATAAAATTGCAACAAGTGTTTTTGCTATTGGCACACCTGCCGCCTTGTTGTCAATTTTCCAGAGTGTATGCAACATTGTAACGAACAATCAAATTGCGTGTTACGGAGACATTGCAGTTGCGGGTATGGGAGCCGCACAGAACATTGTTACGATTGTAGGTATATTTGCCATTGGTATTGGTACAGGAATACAACCCCTTTTGGGCTATCAACTTGGAAGAAAAAATAAAAAGAAGTTTTTGAACATATTTAAGTTTTCTATGTTCCTTGCACTTGGTATCTGTTTAGTTCTGACACTTTTATGTTTTATTTTTACCGAGGGAATTATCGGTGCATTTGTGGCAAGCGGCGAAGCCATTTCTATTGGTGTTTCCTTTGCAAAGATAATTTTGAGCACAACTTGGCTCTATGCACTATTTAATGTTATTGCTATGTCGCTTCAAGCAATGGGACAGTCTACTACATCGCTCGTCGTTGCTATGAGTAGAAATTGCTATATCTTTATTCCTGTCCTTTTACTAATGTCAAAAATCGGAGGAATGTATGGCATTGTATGGGCTTTCCCTGTTAGCGATGTGATTTGTGTTGTGATAGCGGCTGCTATATTTGCCTTTGTTGTTCGTAAGTCATTTTCGCAAACAAATGCTGCGGCAGTTACTCCAAAGGAACTTTGAGCATTTTCTAAAAAAAGAATACTAAAAAGTTTAAGCCGCTGTCATTCTAAATCGAAACCTCAATCAGAAAAGAAAACGACGGTTGAAATAACTAATTTCTACCTCCGTTTTCCTTTTTGAAAAATCGGAATACAGAGGGTGTCTTAAAGTTGCCCATTTTAAGGATATAGCGGTATCAAATGCTTGTAAGCAAGGAGGTATCGCTATGTCCTTTTTCTGTATCATTGACATTCTTCAATCATCAAAAAAAGTCTATTCCATGCAACGGGATATTTCGGCTATCAGTATGAATACACATTTCACTATGTACGCTTAAATAACTCATATTACCAAACGCCTATGTGGTTTTGCGACTGCATGGGCGTTTGCTGTAATAGCCCCCTACTGGGAAGAAAGGGGGGTGAGTTAAATGATTTATTCAGAAGAATACAAGGAGCATATTGAATACACTTTTGCGGCTTTTTGTAGGGTTGTTCTCCACAATGCAGCAATGACCGCCTATCGTGATTTTGGACGGAAGCAGAAACGGGAAGTGTCACTTGAATACTTAATATCCGAAACGCCGCTTGAACCGTTTACAACAGATACTTATTTTGAGCAGTACGACCAACCGACCGTCTTTGTTGTAAAAGGGCAAGAGATTGTTGTCGCAAGTAAGCGGTTAGCCGACGCACTATTAAGATTGAGCGAGCAAAGGCGTAATGTTTTGTTTCTGTACTTTTTCTTTGGTTATTCCGACGCTCAAATCGGAGAAGAGTATGGACGAAACAGAAGCACAGCGAATTACTGGAAATTAGCGGCACTAAAACAGCTACGAAAAGAAATGGAGAGATTAGAACATGAGGAACAAGAAGCTGATACCTTTTGAAGTCATTGAAAAGGCAGTCGCCGGAGAGCCGGAAGCCGTAAATACTGTTTTACAGTATTACAGTCCACGCATTAAATACCTGTCCAAGTATCAAGGACATTTCAACAGCGATATTCAAGACCGATTGCAAGCACAGCTTATGAAAGCGATAATTCAGTTTCGTTTTGATAAGTAACAGGTAGCAAAGCCAGAGAAAGCCGTCAAGGATAAACTTCGCGCGACCCGTCCTTGACGGTTTTCTCTGTCCTTGCTATGTGGCAGCCAAGAGCGCAATCGGATAGACCGCTTGCGCTCTCTATGAATTATGGATTTTCTGAACGGATAATTAGTTCTGCATTTCCGCTTCCTTTCGCTTCCATTCCGATAGCTTATTGGTGGAGAAAGAATTGAGGGGACGGAAAGGAATGGAATAGGTAATTGATTAAATCCGTAATTCTTTAATCTTTACTTTATATATCTTTATTTAATTGCGTTGGATTATCCGACGTCGGATTACCCGTTGTCGGAAAATCCAATATCGGATAATCCAACAGCGGAAGCACACATAGATTTATTTCATCCAAACAGCTATATGACTTGCCACCGTAATGTTACGCAATAGAGGACAAAATAGCCTTGATTTAAGCGGCTTACAGACACGAAAACATCAAGGGTAAGGGATTTATACCTTTTCCCTCAAAAATGGCGTTCTACTGCGTAACAATGCGGAGATAGAAAAACAGAGAGCCGACCACTTTTGAAAGTGATTAACTCTCTGCTTCTGTTTGCAATCCTGTTTGTCAGCCGTTAAGTTCGTTTACTTGTAATACTTCCTTATCGGTGCTCATCTAAGGAAACCGCCTCTTTTATTTCACCTTAAAATATCCCATTCATTAAAAATATCCATTCATTCAGCAAATATTTAATCTTCTTTTTCTTCCGGCTTTTTCTTCCTGAAAATAAAAAGCTTGCTGAATACATAGTTTAAAATCATAACCAAAACTGCAGAAATAAAAATCTTGGCAATCCAGTAATCCATATGCAGTACATTGACTGTCACTCTCATAATCACAATATCCAGTATCCACGTAGAAAGTCTTGATGCCGCAAAACCTGAAAACTCCTTCAGGATACGTGGATTGGTACTTTCAAACACCCATTTTCGGTTTAAGGGATAAGCGAAGCAAACGCCTGCCACCCAGCCAATTGTGTTGATAATATCATTCTGCCAGGAAATATCAGGGTTTAAAAACAGCCATTCACAGATAAAGCAGGCACCCCAGGACACGATAGTCGTCAACACACCTACAATCAGATATATAATAATTTCTCTGTATTTTTCCAACAATTCTTTACATTTTGCAATCATTTTACTTCCTGCCGCGCCAAGGCGCCCTTTCATAGAATCAGCACCTTTCGGCTTGTCCCCGGTGCTTTTTCACTTTACTATCATTCCCTTTAAATGTCAAGTTTACCGCCCGCATTACAATAAAGAAGAAAATCAGTGCCGATAACGAAAGGGTATGCTCAGACAGTCCGGCATACCCTTTTGCTTAGTCCAGTTTTAATATCAGTTCCAATACTCTCTTTGCACATGCCGCAAGCTCTTTTCTGCTAATGAAACCTTTATCCAAAGCTTCTTTTACTCTTTCCGGATAGCCTGTCGCCATTTTTAAGTCATTTCCGGCCTTGATTTCACGATAATGTTCTCCGTGAGACCACCAATCCGTAGTAACCATTCCCTTATAGCCCCACTCCTCTCTCAAAATACCTGTTATCAGCGCTTTGTTTTCCGAAGCCTGCACACCGTTTATCAGGTTATAGGAGGTCATAATAACGTAAGGATCTGCTTCTTTCACAATAATTTCAAAGGCCTTGAGGTAAATTTCTCTTAAGGCTCTTTCCGAAACACGGGAATCGCTGTCCTTTCTGTTGGTTTCCTTGTTATTACATGCAAAATGTTTTACGCAGGCTGCTATATTAAGAGATTGTATTCCTCTGACCATTGCCGCCCCCATCTTACCCGCCACAAAAGGATCCTCAGAATAATATTCAAAGTTTCTTCCGCAAATAGGATTTCTGTGAATATTGACTGCCGGTGCGAGCCATACTGCAATATTATTCTCCTTTACCTCCTCTGCCGCTGCAATTCCAATCTGTTCAGCCAGTTCTGTATTCCATGTACAGGCAAGCAGCGTAGCGCAGGGAAATGCAGTAGTACAAATCCCACAGGCGGGAGCAATCCTAAGCCCGGCAGGACCGTCTGCCGTCATGGCGGCAGGTATGCCGTACTCCGGTAAATTTCCGATGCCAAAGGCATTGGCAACTCCTGTATTGGGCTGTCCGCCCAACAAATGAATCAAATCATCATCTGATATGGCATCTAAAAACTCATCCAGACTGATTTTTCCGTTTGCCACATCCAGCAGCTTCGGAATCTCCGGATTTCCCAGTTCGGCAAAGGATATTCTGTCCCGTCCCCTGATGGCCGGTGCATATCCCTCCAGTGTTTTCTTATCCTGACGCGGCAGTCCTTCCTCTTCACAAATAACCCTTTGAGGAAGATTTTCAAAGCTTCCGTCCGACAGCATACGCTTTGAAAGCAGGCAAGGCTCAACACGCCTGCTCAGTTTTTCCACAATAACCGTTTTTTCCACAAAATATATATAGGAAAGCTTTTCTGTATTCCTGACGCTGTTTCCCACATAAAAGCAATAATCCCCTTCTTCCAATACATAAGCCGATTCACATATTTTTCCCAAATCATCATAAGCTGCCATCTCACTTACGGCGAAGGATATTCTTAATGTCTCACTTTCTCCCGGCTGCAGTTCCGTTGTTTTGGAAAAAGCTGCAAGCTCTCTTACAGGCTTGCCAAGCTTTCCCTGCGGAGCTTGATAGTAAACCTGAACTACCTCTTTGCCGGCACATTTCCCTATATTGCTTACAAGGACTTGCAGTTCTATTTTTCCTTGTTTTTCCATGATTTTGCAAGGCGATATTGTAAAATCCGTATAAGACAATCCAAAGCCAAAGGGATAATTTACTTTCTCATATGCACCCTGTATGGTTTCAAAGTAACGGTATCCTACATAAATATCTTCCGTATAATCCACGTATTGAACCGATTTATGAAAATCATTTACAAACGGATAATCTTCCAGAGAAGCTGCAAAGGTATCCGCCAGCTTTCCTGACGGATTGATATCGCCGCACAGTATATCCGCCATGGCAAGACCGCCTTCCATTCCTGCCTGCCATGCCAAAAGCACCGCCGCAATTTCCTTACAATCCTTAAACCATGCGGTATCCATCACCCCGCCCACATTCAGAACAACAATAATATTCTTAAAATTTTCCTGCACGGTTTCTACAAGCTTCCGTTCATTTTTTGTCAGGTAATAGTCCCCGTCTTCAAAGATGCCTGCACTCAGTTCCATTTGCCTGACTTCATCTTCATAAAGCTCATAGCCGTCTTCATTGACCTGAGACTTTCTGTCCCAGCCTTCTCCCGAAAAACGGGAAAATGTAATAATGGCAGTATCTGTATATTCTTTGGCAGCGTTCACAAGTGCGGCAGGCACCTCCGGCTCCCTGCTCATCCCCGGCATTGCCCCTTCCGCATACTGTTTCTGCATTTCCTGTTCATAAAACCGGGAAAGCTCATGGAAAATGTGTATCTTTTCTTCCTCCTCCTTCAGCTTCAGCCCTTCATATAGATTGCGTACATAAGCAACTGTAACTTCTCCGCTGCCTCCTCCTCCCTTTACATAATCAACAGAACCTTTTCCGAACAGCGCCACCCGTGTACCTGCACTTAACGGAAGCATATCCTCTTCATTTTTCAACAGCACCATTCCTTCTCCTGCTGCCTTTCTGGACAGTGCAATATGCTCGCTGCTTCCTGTAACTCTTGCTGCGCCTGCCTTTAAAGGCAGTGCAGGCTGATATAATATCCGTTGCCATTTTCCCATCTTTATACCATCCTTTTCCGCTTGAGCCTTTTCCGGACCGAAGCAGGCTCAAATACCTGACTTATTATGTCTTTGGTGTAAAGAAATTGGGGGCTGCTTAACAGCCCCCAGCCCATTATTTACCACCAAATTCCGTATTTAATTCATCAATTACCGGCTGATTTAAGTAGTTCTGCTCTTCTATCCACTTCTTCCAGTTAGCTTCCAAATCGCCTTCTTCCAGAATTAATTCTGCATACTCGGTAACCCAGTTATAGCTAAGCTTATTTTTTGCATCTGAGCTGTATAGCTGCACATCCCAGTCAATGGAAGGAATCGTTTCTTCATCACCCATTGCATATTTTTCTTCATACAGCTGTACTACCCTGTCTCTGAATTCCTTTCTGTAAGAAGGATTAATCAACTGAAATTCATCTGCCAAAATATACATTGCATCATAACAGGGATATACGGAAGGGTACTTTTCACTTGCCACGGTATCTCCGAGCAGGGAAACAACTTCACCGTTCTCGTCATATTCCCAGTCAACGCCTTCAAATCCCATACGGAGAAAGATATTCGCTTCTTCACTGGAAGCAAAATCCATCATATCCATGTATCTTTCAAACTTTTCCTGAGAAATATCGGGAGAGAAAATAACGGTAGTCCAATAATTAATCTGTTCAGGGCTGTGATATTTTCCGTCTTCACCAACAATAAAGCATGTGTGTACCACATCATCATATGCAAGGCCCAGATTATCCTTCATACTGGTTTCGCACTGGGTCATTGCGCCTGCCATACCCTGCATCATAGTAGCGCCGGCAACACCGGTTACATAAAACTGGGCATTATCGTCAGAACCTGTATATGCATAAAACTCCGGGCTGATTAAACCTTCCTCAAATGCCTGCCGGTACAGCTGTAAACCGGTAAGCGTATCCTCATGAGCCGGTCCCCACTGATAACTGCCGTTTTCATCTTTATAAAATCCGCCTTCTGCATAAGTTGAATTTGACTTTACAAAGAAATTAAGCGCCATTTCAGGTCTTACCGCAATAGGTACAAGTGCATCGCCCACATTGCCGGGATCCTGTTCTTTAATCAATCTTGCATATTCAAGAAGCTCTGATACCGTGTAATAGTCCTTTAACTCAAATCCTACCGCCTCTGCCCAGTCTTTTCTGAGATACACAGTCGTATGAGGCACTACCTTCTCCGTGGGTTTTACAGTTGAAAAAATCGGTTTCGGTAAAATATAGGTTCCGCCAACCATTTCTTCCAGTGCAGGTCCTAACTGAGAATCTTCATATGCTTTTGCCACGTTAGGCCATCTTTCCTTCCAATCGTCAGGAAGCCTGTATATTAATCCCTGATCAATATAATTCATCGCTTCACCATGATTATAGTCCCATGTTGCAACATCCGGCATATCTCCCGAGTTAATCCATACACGAAGTCGTTCTGCCCATACGTCCCAGCCTAACCCGATAATGTCCCATTCAAAATTATACTTTTCAGTCCACCATTTTGTAAATTCATCGCCGTTATTATAATCTGTAGACTCATTGACCTGAATGGACGCCAAACTGATTACCAGATGCTCTGAATAATCTTTTTCTTCTTCACCGGCAGCGGCGTCACTGCTCTGCTCTGATGAAACAGTATCTGTTGTATCCGGTGTATCTGTTCCCTGTGATCCGCAAGCGCTAAGTGCCAGTGTTACCACCGTCAAAACTATTGCTATTAACTTTTTCTTCATAAACCTTACCTCCTGATTTTTTTATACTGTTAAATTCTGTTTTTATACATCATGCTTTTACTGCCCCAATCATCACTCCTTTCACAAAATGTTTTTGCAGAAACGGAAATACACACATTATAGGTATAATTGTAACAACAACTGCCGCCATTTTTACCGCGGTATCAAATGCGTATTCTTCTACTGCCACAACACCCATACTGGAAATCTTTGCCTTTACCTGAGAATCAATTACAATGCTGCGAAGCACTAACTGTAAAGGCTGCAGGCTGCTTTTCCGGACGAATATCATGGAATTGTACCATTCGTTCCATCTGTCTACCATATAAAACAATGATATGGTTGCAAAAATCGGTTTGGAAAGCGGTATGATAATACGCTGAATCATTTTCCAGTCTCCTGCGCCGTCCAGTTTTGCCGAATCCAGCAAAGATTCCGGAAGCGAGGAGAAAAAATTGCTCATTAAAATTGCATTGAACGTATTCACTCCATAAGCAAAAATAACCGCCCATATGGTATTTGTAAGATTCAGCCTTTTCATAACCAGATATAGCGGAATAATACCTCCCCCAAACAGCATGGTAAACAAAATTACTGCTCTTATCAGCTTTCTTCCCGGATAATCCTTACGGCTAAGACCATATGCCAAACATGTAGTAAGAAACAGATTTAAGGGTACTCCCAATATCAAATAAAGGAAGGTTGTTCTGAAGCCAATCCATATTCTTCCATCCCCAAGCAGTGCCCTGTATGCATCAAAGACCGGATTTTTAGGGAAAAATAACAACGGTGTTTCCATATACTCTTTCTGGGTTGTAAAAGAAATAACCACCATATTCCAAAACGGAAACAGAATCACAATTCCTATAAATGTCAGTATCAGAAACACTGCAATATCCATACCGCCAATCTTTTTCTTTTTCCTCATATGTTTCCTCCTAACCGAACAAACCATTTCCGCCAAAAAATCTGCTGCCTCTGTCGGCAATGACTAACAACAGCATATTTATGACAGAACGGAATAAACTAACTGCCATAGAAAATCCAAAATCCGGAGTTGCCTGGAAAGTGATGCGGTAAATATACATATCCAATATTTCTCCGGCCTCGCGGACTGCCGCATTCGTCATGTTAAATATCTGGTCAAATCCCGCATTCATTATGCCCCCCGCTGCCAAAATAAACATAACCGCAACCGTAGGCATGATATTAGGAAGGGTAATGTGCATCATTTTCTGCCATCTGGTAGCACCGTCAATATCCGCGGCCTCATACTGCTCCTGGTCAATTCCCGAAATTGCAGCCAGATAAATAATGCTTCCCCAGCCTGCCTCCTTCCATATATCCGTTATATACAGCATGGGCTGGAACAGATTCTTATTTCCCAGAAAGTTCACGGTTTCTCCGCCGCACAGGCCGATAATCCCATTCACAATGCCGTCATATGCCAAAATATTCTTTAATACGCCGGCAATAATAATCCATGATAAAAAATGAGGAAATGTAAAAACCGTCTGCAGCACCTTTTTATACTTATTCATGCGAAGCTCATTAAATAAAAGCGCTATGATTACCGGCATAGGAAATGTAATGAACAGACGCAGGATATTTATCTTCAGCGTTCTTCCCACGGACTGCCAAAATTCAATATCATTGAACAGATTCTGAAAATGCTCCAATCCTATCCATGGACTTCCCAAAATTCCCAAATTTGCTTTATAGTCCTTAAAGGCCAGCATTAATCCGCCCATCGGCACATAAACAAATACCAGATACCATACCAGCGCCGGAAGAAGGACAATATATATAGTCTTGTTTTTCCATATACTTTTTAAAAGCTTTTTTCCTTTTTCCATCTTTTGTGCCCTCCTTTCCTTCGCCTGTCACTATTCTTCCAGGCTGTATAATACAAGATCCTTTATCAATACCTCTCCGTCATTCACAAATAAGCCTGCTCGGTTTGCACCTGTGTTATGAATTCCTGAATTAAAGACCAATTCATCGTTAATGTACAATTCCATAGTCTTACCAATCAGAAGCATTCTAAAATGATACTCTTTATTTTCTTCAAACAGATATTCCCTGCAGTTAGACAAATCCCACTGGGCATTAGTCAGATAAACCCTGTCATTTTCCAAATCAATTGCCAGAATATGATTCAGATCATTCAAATGCTTTCCGTCTCCCTGACCGGATAAAACGATACCCAGCATTGAGCAGTCGCTTTCTGCATCCATAACAAACTCTAACTCCATATTGTTTGCCATGCCCTTCATTAAAAACGGCTGCCAGCTGTTATTATCGGTGGTACAGCTGTATGTATCATTATCCTTTTTCCAAACGCCGCCCTTTGTATTCCATGCAAAGCTGGTATTTGGCTGAATTGCAATTGAGTCCTGTAATGTATCGGTGCGTATCCCTTCTAAAAGATCCGCCGCATAATATAACCGTAAACATCCCTCTTCATTAACAGCAACATTCTTTGGAAGGGAAACTACTGCTTCACCGTTATTGCTGTCCGTGTACAAAACCCTTCTTGTCCCATTAAAAACAATGCTCCGGGAGCTGCAGCCGCTGTTAAGCTGTCCACCCATCATAACATTATCGTCTGCATTCTCTAAAAACGGACCTTTCGGAGAATCTGCCACTGCATAAATTTGGGCCCTGGTAATATACGGATCTGAAAAACCGCTGATACAGCCATTATTCTTGGCAGTCGTAAGGGTCATATACCACTTATCTCCAATCTGAAATACATCAACCATCTCCGGCATAGCTACACTTTCCGGCGCATATGCAATCCCCTGCTGCTCCCAGTTAAGAAGGTCATAAGAATATGCCACTCCGACTACAGATGTAGGCGTCGTCATTCCGGTATCTGCCGAAGCCACGAAATATCCCCAGTACCCGTCCCCTTCCTCGTCTTTTATTACCAGCATGTCTCTGCAATCCACCGTTGCACCCCAGGCTGCATGATTGCTCACATTCTCATTCGCAAAGGTGATGAACCATTCTTCATCCGGCACAAGAACAGGATTTCCTTCGTATTCCTCCCATTCATACATATCTTTTGAAGTAGCTACTCCGATTCGCTGCCCCTGTCCTTTTCTCATAGTATAAAAGGTATAATACAGACCGTCATGCTCTATGGTACAGCCTGTATAGCGAAAATCCCTGTCCAGCGGATTTTGGCTTTGTTCTAAGGACAATATATCCTCCTGTTCAGTCCAATGTACCAAATCCGTTGAAACCGCATGACCGTATCCTCTCTGGTTTTCTTTTGCTTCATCATAATCTGTTCCGGCAGCAAGTCCTTTTAAATGAATCAAATGAATCTCGCCGTCTTTCTCCACATACCAGTTATCCCACATATGATATCCCTCTGGGCTGTAACGTATTTTTGCCTCTTTTTTCGATAATATCATCATATCTTCTCCCTCTGTCGATGCAACGCCGGCGTCAGTTTCCGCAGTCGGTGTTTCCATATTTTCCGGTTCTGCTTTTTCCTCTATTGCCGGCACAGCAGTACTGCTGTGTGGTTCTCGTGCTTCTGTATCTGCGCATCCCTGCAGTAGCAGCATCCCTGCTATTCCTACTAAAAACAGCTTTCTCTTTTTTCTATTCATCTTATTTCCTCTTTTTGAGAACGTTCCCATTTTTATCATCTGTCTTTCTCGTCTATGGCTACATAGTAATCCCTTTTATAGGTATTGTCAACAATATTTTTTTGTTTTTATTGCTTTTTTTAATATTTTATGCTAATTTATTCTTATGAAATCGTTCCCATTTTTTACTACAGAATTAGAGTAAATTAAAACCAGAAAGGATAATAGAACATGGAAAATATCACAACAGACACTGTTATGGCTACCAGGCTTTACCGTAATAGGCTGCTCTCAGATTCCCACCGTCCCGGCTATCATTTTGCCATTCCGGATGGCAACGGCACTCCCGGCGATCCTAACGGAGCCTTCTATGCAGACGGACGTTATCATCTGATGTATCTTTATGCCAACGAAGAAACCGGAGGGTTTCATTGGGGGCACATTTCCTCCATAGACCTGCTACACTGGCGCAACCACCCGGATGCATTGACAATTGAAGACGGTGACCATGGCTGTTTCAGCGGTGGTGCATTTGTGGATGATGACGGTACAGCTTACCTTACTTTTTGGAAGTACGATTCAAAAAACCCTTCTGTTGACAACGGAGGAATTGCACTGGCTTTTTCCAAGCCTCCCTATAACCGCTGGGAACGCATCACCCCCATTGCAGTTTCCGGTTCTGTAGATTGCTGGGGAGCCGTGGATATTGAACAAAACGGAAGGGTGATGCATGTGGGCTGCGCCGACCCAAGCAACATTTGGAAACAAAACGGATATTATTATATGCAGACAGGAAACAAGCCTGTACTGGACAGATACGGGCGCGCAGCAGATTCCGAGGAAACATATAAGGGTGACTGGACCGATCTCTTTCGTTCCACCGATCTATTGCATTGGGAATTTGTACACCGCTTCTACATCAATCCGCACCTCGGCACAGACTGGCCCGATGCTACCGAAGACGATATGTGTCCCAGCTTCCTGCGGCTGCCTGACAGACGCAGCAACGGTCAGCTAACCGATAAATGGCTGCAGCTGTTTATCTCCCATAATAAGGGTGCCCAATATTATATAGGCTCCTTACAAAATGAAACCTTTTTTCCCGAGGAACATGGACGCTTTTCCTGGAAGGACAATACTTTTTTTGCCCCCGAGGCGTTGATTGACGATAAAAACCGCCAGATTGGCTGGTTTTGGCTTCAGGATAATCTTGAAAATGACTTCAAACGCTTTGCATGGAGCGGTATATACGGACTCCCCCGCGAATTTTGGTATGACAAAGGACTACGGATGGCGCCCGTTTCCGAGCTGGAACACCTTCAATACAATGCACAGTCATTTTCTGTAGGACAATTCCATGGCTGTTTCCCTCTTTCCGTAAAAAACGGACAGTCCTTCCGGCTGCAGGCAGAGATTACCCCCCTGAATGCCCGCAATATCGGATTTACTGTCCGCAGCGATGCTTCCTCCGCAGAATATACCATGCTATATGTAGATATTGTAAAAAAACAGCTTATTATGGATACCACCCACAGCGGCTGCGAAGGCCGCATGCTATGCGAAGCAGCGCCTTTTTCACTTGCCGATGGCGAAAAGCTTTTTATGGATATTTTTGTTGACAAATCAGTTATTGAAATATTTGCAAACGAACGGCAGGCCATCTGCCGCCGCGTTTATCCCACCAACCCCGATGCCGCTATTGGTGTGTCTGCTGTTTGTGACGGTGCAGATTACGGTATTGTACACGTATGGGAAATGATGCCCGCCAATCCGTACTGAGCATTTCCAAAGAAAGGGAAAATATGAGCGAATTACAAGAAAAAATCAGATATTCCGACAATACGCTGACATTTTGGGACAACGAGTGCATGACAGAAATTCGTCCCTTTGGACGGGACGGTCTTAGAATTACCATGACGCCATATGGAGGGAAAAAGACTCGCGATTGGGCTCTTGATATCCCTCTTTTCAGAGAAGGCCGGTTTGAAGAATCTGAAAACAAAATCACACTGCAAAACGGTAATATTTCCGTCAGCCTCAGCAACAGCTACACCCAGCAGGGACATATGGCCTTCTATAAGCATACTGCCGGAAAAAAAGAACTGCTTTTTGAAGAACACGATTACGTTGTCTGGGCACACAATCCCGGAACACATATCTTTAACCCCACAGACAATGGTCTGTTTGAATTTGAACTGCATCTGGCAGCCTATGACAATGAACAATTCTACGGCATGGGAGAAAACTCCACCGGACACATAAATCTGAAAGGGAGTATTATCGACCTGTACCAGCGGCACGTAAAAGCAGTAGTCCCTTTTACAGTTTCCAGCCGCGGCTATGGCTTTTTATGGAACAATCCTTCCCTCGGACGCGCAGAATTCGGCAATAATATGACCCGTTGGATATCGTACGGCTGCAGCAGTGCAGATTTTCTTGTGTTTGCAGGAGATTCTTATGCCGATCTGCTTGAGAAATATGCCGATGCCACCGGTCATGCGCCTGCATTCCCCTACTGGGCTTCAGGCTTTTGGCAGTGCAAGCTCAGATATGAAACACAGCAGGAGCTGCTTGCTACGGCACGCGAGTATAAGAAACGTGGTCTGCCTCTTTCCGTTATTGTCATTGACTATCTGCATTGGAAACATATCGGAGACTGGAAACTGGACCCACAGTTTTGGCCAAATCCGGAAGATATGGTACATGAACTGCAGGAAATGGGTGTACGTGTCATGATTTCCCCCTGGACACTAATAGACGAGCAGAGTGAAAACTTCATTCCCATGAAAGAAGCCGGTCTCTTCACCAGTTCAATTGATGGCAAACATGATACGGTTGATTTTTACGGCCCCAAGTATCAATACGACCCTACCAATCCCGAGGCTGCCGCATATTTATGGAATCAATGGAAAAAAAATTATTTTGATCTTGGGATTCGTACATTCTGGCTGGATCCCTGCGATGAGTTCCACGCCATTCAGGATTATGACAAGGTACAGTTCTACATAGGGCCTGCTAAGGAAGCTCACTCCTACTTTGTCACCTGTCACCAACGCAATATATTTAACGGTCTTACCCACGCAGGCGAAAATGAAATTGTCACTATTTGCCGCAACGGATGGCTGGGCAGCCAGCGTTACGGCGCATGCATTGCGCCTCACGATATCTTTTCTTCTTTTGCGCATCTTAAGGAATATATACGGGTAGGCCTGAATGTTATGATGAGCGGTATTGTATGGTGGACTTGTGATATCGGCGGTTTCATTACACCTGACAGTTCCGGCCCGGTTTTCAGCGAATTAATGGTTCGCTGGTATCAATACGGTATGTTCCTGCCTGTATTCCGCACCCACGGACGCCGTAAAAATAACGAAGCATGGAATCTCGGCGGGGATTCCCTTATTCATATTGCCTCCGTAATGCATGCCCGCGAACGGCTGCGTCCCTATGTTATGGAACAGATGCAGCTCGCGTCATTACATGGCATTCCTCCCATGCGTCCACTGATTTTTGATTTTACGGCAGATGAAAATACAGTCGGTATTGAAGATGAGTTTATGTTCGGTCCTGACATCTTGGTCTGTCCGGTAACCGATTACGGTATTCGCGAACGGATGGTTTATTTGCCGAAGGGGTGTGACTGGATTGACGTTTTCTCCGAAAAAACTTTTCCGGGCGGCACTTGTATCTCCAACGCACCCGCGCCGCTTTCGCATATCCCGCTCTATGTAAGAAGCAGCGGCAGAAAACTTATTTCTATCCTAAAAGGCAAATAATATCGGTATACAAGCAAAAAGCAAGGCATCCTCTGTCGCGCCTTGCTTTGGAAATAAAACTATGTTATTATCAAAATATTAGAAAGATAATGGTAAAAGCTATGGGAAAAATAACAATTAACGACTTGGCAAACTACACAAACATTTCAAAATCCACTATATCAAGAGCATTGCGTTCACCTGAATCTGTCTCCTCTGAAAAGTTACAGGTTATTCATAATGCCATAAATACATTGGGATACATCCCCAATTATTATGCAAGCAACTTGAAATCCACCGAAAATCACAACATTGGATATATT
This sequence comes from uncultured Lachnospiraceae bacterium, assembly GCA_900551115.1. GTDB lineage: Bacteria > Bacillota > Clostridia > Lachnospirales > Lachnospiraceae > Acetatifactor. The sequence goes on along the minus strand of URUY01000004.1, from coordinate 146,095 downwards.
GTCAATGATGTACAGAATCCTTTTTTCAGCAATTTAATTTACTCAATAGAAAATACACTCAATCAGGCTGCCTATAAACTGTTAATCAGCTTCAGCAAGCCCGGACTGGATTCCATCGATGAAAAAGTCCGCGATTTTTTATCCTTTCCGATTTCCGGTCTTATTTTCAGCCCTGATATCGTAAATCCGGAGATAAAGCAAAAATTGCTGACCCAGCTGCAAAACCAAAATGTATATCCACTTCAGCTGTTTGCCAAATTATATGATGAATTTGACTCTATTATCGTCAACGATTTTCATGGCACCTATCTTGCTACACAGCGCCTTATTCACAGCGGGCACCGAGACATTGTGCTAATCGGCTTTAATAACCTTGTCTTTCAGGAAAGAATTTCCGGATACAAGCAGGCTTTTAAGGATTACGGCATTCCGTTTAATCCGCAAAATATTCTCCTTCTTGACAATTTAGAATTTATGAAGGACAGGATTGTAACAAAAATACTGTCATCAAAGCCTACTGCCATCATCAGCATCAGCGATATTGTCGGCGTCAATACAATCAAAGCTTTACGGCAGCTTGACATGCAGATTCCGGAAGATATCAGTTTAATCCATTATGATGATTCTTCATGGGCTAATCTATTGGGCATTACCACCATAGGCCATTCCATTGACCTGTTAGGCAAATTAATCACGGAAACCCTTATCAGTGGTCTGAAAAGCGAGCAGAAAAGCTTAAACAGGCATCAAAAAATTGACCCCATTCTTTTTGACCGCAACTCTGTTAAAACGATTATATAATATTAAGTTAATTCACAATATTTCTGCGTTCACCGCGCAAAAATGCCTCAACATTTCTGTAGGTTTCCTGCACGCAGCGGGTTCTGGATTCTACGCTTCCCCATGCTAAGTGGGGCGTAATGATAATCTGATTGCTGTCCTTTAACAAGCTGAGCGGATTGGAAGGCTCCAACGGCTCCTTTTCCAGTACGTCCAGTCCTGCTGCCATAATCTCACCGTTTACCAGTGCTTCGTACAAATCCCTGTTATTCACCACCGGCCCCCTTGCTACGTTAATTAAAATCGCCGATTTTTTCATTTTCTTAAGCGCTTCACCGTCAATAAAATTTCTGGACAAATCGCTTAAAGGACAGTGCAGGGACAGAAAATCGCTTTCCCGAAGCAGGGTTTCCTTATCCACCTGCTCGTAAGCGGTCACTGTACTTTTACCGGTAATGGAGTGGAATATCACGCGGCAGCCAAAAGCCTCTGCTATCCGTGCTACACGCTTTCCGATATTGCCCATGCCTACGATGCCCCAGGTCCTTCCGGCAAGCTCCGTAAAAGGCACATCAAAATTAGAAAACCTGTCCTGTGCGCTGTATTCCCCGGACTTGACATACGTGTCATAATGCGCCAGCTTCTGCACCAGGGCAAGCGCCAGAGTAAAGGTATGCTGGGCTACCATACTGGTAGAATAATCCACTACATTGGCAACGCCGATTCCCCTGGACTTACAATATGTCAAATCACAGTTGTCAAAGCCGGTGGCAAACTCACAAATAAGCTTTACCCGTTCAGAGTCCTTCAAAGCTGCTTCCACCATGGGCGCCTTATTGGCAATCACAATGTCCGCATCCTTCGTGCGCTCGCGCACTTCCTCAACGGTGGTCGTGTTCGGGTATACAGTCACATTTCCCAAACGGTTAAAATCCTCAACGGATACATCCGTACCCACGCTGTTTCTCTCTAATATTACAATATTGGGAATATTATCCATAAAGTACTCCTTTTACTTAAATTACAACCGGTTCAAAATCCATTCGACAAACCGCCGCTCCGCGTTTTTTGTTTGCTCCTGTTTGGCTCCCGTCAAATAGAATATGCAGAAAACAGCCCGCCGAAAGCAAGCTTTCCCGGACTGTTTCTACATATTCTGCATGGTTCTAAGCTTTTACAGTCTCTTTAACAGTTCTTCTCTCTGTGCCTCATATCCGGGCTTGCCAAGCAGGGCGAACATATTTTTCTTGTAGCTTTCCACACCGGGCTGGTCAAAGGGATTGACGCCGTTCAAATAACCGCTTACGCCGCAGGCAAACTCAAAGAAGTAGAACAGCTCTCCTAAGTAAAACTCGTTTACTTCAGGAATCTTTACCAAAAAGTTAGGTACCTGACCATCGGTATGTGCCAAAATCGTACCGTTCATAGCGCTCTTGTTTACAAAATCCACTGTTTTGCCGGCCAAATAGTTAAGGCCGTCCAAATCAACAGGCTCTTCTCCGATAATCAGCTCCTCGCGGGACTTCTCCACATCCAGTACAGTCTCGAACATAATGCGGGAACCATCCTGAATAAACTGACCCATGGAATGCAGGTCCGTGGTTAAATCCACGCTTGCAGGGAAGATACCCTTCTGATCCTTGCCTTCGCTCTCTCCGAAAAGCTGCTTCCACCATTCTGAAACATAGTGCAGGCTGGGTTCATAGTTTGCTAAAATCTCAACAGACTTGCCCTTTCTTAACAGAATGTTTCTGAGAGCTGCATATTTTAAAGAATCATTGTCCTCATAATCATTTTCAAGAGCGCGCTTTCTGCCGCTTGCCGCACCCTCCATCAGCTTGTCAATATCCGCGCCGCTTGCTGCAATGGGAAGAAGTCCTACTGCAGTCAGTACGGAGAAACGGCCACCTACATCATCAGGCACTACAAAGGTCTCATAGCCTTCTTCATCAGCAACATGCTTAAGCGCTCCCTTTGCCTTGTCAGTGGTTGCATAAATTCTCTTTGCTGCACCTTCTTTGCCGTATTTCTTTTCCAGAAGCTCTTTAAATACACGGAATGCAATAGCAGGTTCCGTAGTGGTTCCTGACTTGGAAATCATGTTGATGGAGAAATCCCTGTCACCTACCACATCCATCAGATGCTTAATATAGGTAGAGCTGATGGAATTACCTACATAATAAATTTCCGGCGCCTTACGGATACTCTTGTCCACAACGTTATAAAAGCTGTGTCCTAAAAATTCAATGGCTGCTCTGGCTCCTAAATAAGAACCGCCGATACCGATTACCAGTAAAACCTCGGAATCCTCCTGTATCTTTTTAGCTGCTGCCTTTATTCTGGCAAACTCTTCCTTATCATAATTTACCGGCAGGTCAATCCATCCCAAAAAATCATTACCTGCACCTGTCTTAGACACCAGCACCTCTTTTGCATCCAGTGTCTGCTTTTTCATTTTCTCTACTTCTTCTGCAGAAATAAAAGAACCTGTTTTTGCATAATCAAACGTAACTTTTGCACTCATCTCTTCTGCTCCCTTTCTCATGCTTAAGGCTGCTCTCCCTTGATTGCTTAAGCTTCTTTCCCTTAATCACATACAGTTTAGCAGAGTTATATGGCAAATTCAAGAAAAACCTTTGTCAAAATGCATCATGACGTAAGGAATTCTTTCAGCAATTCTTCTAATTCCTTTTCTTCGGAAAGCGTAAAGATTCTTCCTTTTCTTTCCACAGCCTGTTCTCCCGCCGTATCATCACCGGCCTGTCCTCTGAGCCTGCCGTGAACAGGCATCAGTTCAACCCCTGCTTTCTGCTCCCTGCCTGCCTGCTCCCTGTCAGACCCTAACTCTCTGCCCGGCTGCTCTCTGTCGGACCTTTGCTCCCCGCCTGCCTGCTCCCTGCCTCTCCGCCTGCCTGCATATTCTCCTTCGTCTGCAGAATAATCCGCCTGTGCAAGACGGCTTACCATATGATTTTCCAGATAATCCACCAGATTAGTCTTTAAAATCCGCCGCCTGCCTTTGATATCGGCAATTGCAGATATGGCAAAATACAGGTACATGCCAAGAAAGCTTACAATATAGAAGGGGAGAATTGCCCCTATCGTGAACCCGGCGATTATGCTTTTGCAAACGCCGACTCCGGCAAAAAATACGGATAAGAGCATCAGCTGTCCCGACAGATGATACATTGTCTGAAAGGTAAACGGCCCGATTTTCAGCCTGCCCATAAACTTGTCCACAAAAATGGGAATATTGGCAACTCCGCTGTTCAACTGGTAGCAGTTTGCAAATTTCAATTTGCACTGTTTTAAAATTTTATGCTTGGTGGCAGACATATTTTCTGTCTCTTTTATCATATTCTGGTATAGTATCCCTATCATAATTCTTGTAAACATGCTTAATAATAAGGATATAAGCATAAAAACGGTTATCAGCTTTTCTTCATAAAAAACAGCAAACATAGATTCCTCCTTTATACGGGTGATTCTGCTTTTTTGTCAACTATCATTATAGTAGACATGTTCCAAAGGAACAATACAATATGAGCGTAATTTCGTCGACATCTTTTTTTCTTTTTTTACACAATTAGCAAAAAATGTATGAAATGTGCGGTAAGTACTGGAATCCCTCCCATATTTCTGCTATAATCCTACCTTAGAAACAGCACGATAGGCAGGCTGTCAAAAATGTATTGCACAGGAGGCTTTTATGAAATATAAAACATCAGGAACTTGCTCTACAGCTATTGATATAGAAGTAACGGAAGGCATTATCGAGTCCGTAAAATTTACAGGCGGATGCAACGGCAATCTGCAGGGCATCAGCAGCTTAGTAACAGGCATGAAGGTAGAAGACGCCATTACAAGACTGAAGGGCATCAAATGCGGCTTTAAGTCCACTTCCTGTCCTGATCAGCTGGCAAAAGCTTTAGAGTCCATGCAGTAATATTCAACAGGTATGAGAGGTGTTATTTTGAAAAAGATAGTATTAACGGGCGGCGGCACCGCCGGTCATGTAACCCCGAACATTGCGCTTCTGCCTCATCTTAAGGATGCCGGCTTTGAAGTTTTTTACATGGGCTCCTATGACGGAATAGAAAAGAGACTGATTGCCGATTTTGATATTCCCTATTACGGAATTGCCACCGGCAAATTCAGACGTTACTTAGACCCCAAAAACTTTACAGACCCTTTCCGTGTTTTAAAGGGATATTCCGAAGCAAAAAAATACTTAAAAGAAATCAAGCCGGACGTGGTCTTTTCCAAGGGCGGCTTTGTCAGCGTACCCGTTGTACGTGCTGCAGCGGCTTTAAAAATCCCCTGCATTATACATGAATCCGACATGACGCCCGGACTTGCCAACAAGCTCTGTGCGCCGGTTGCCGCAAAAATCTGCTGCAACTTCCCTGAGACGCTTGCCATGCTTCCCAAGGACAAAGCAGTACTGACCGGCTCACCTATCCGCGAAGAGCTTTCCTCCGGCAATAAAATAAACGGTCTTGATATGTGCGGCTTTACTGCCAACAAGCCCGTAGTCATGGTAATCGGCGGCAGTCAGGGTGCTGCCAGCGTCAATAAGGCCGTAAGAGCTGCCCTGCCCAAGCTGCTTAAAGATTTTCAGGTAGTGCATCTGTGCGGCAAGGAAAAAGTTGACAACCTGCTGCTAAACGTAGAAGGCTACAAACAGTTTGAGTACTTAAAATCTGAGCTTAAGGATATCTTTGCCATGGCAGATGTGGTGATTTCCCGCGCGGGTGCCAATGCCATCTGCGAGCTTTTGGCTTTAAATAAGCCCAATATCCTGATTCCGCTGCCCTCTGCCAAAAGCAGGGGCGACCAGCTCTTAAACGCACGCTCCTTTGAATCCCAGGGCTTTTCCATCGTCATAGACGAAGACTATCTGACGGAAGATTTGCTGGTAGAAAAGGTACAGGAGCTTTACTGCTCCAGACAGACCTATATTGATACCATGAAACAGAGCAGCCAGCTTAGCTCCATCGCGACCATTATGAAGCTGATTGCTGATACAACAAAGGAATCCTCATGAACAAAAAAGTATTACACACGCTTGAATACGATAAAATCATTTTAAAGCTGACAGAAAAGGCTGACTCTGAGCCGGGCAAAAAAAAGTGTGCCGACCTTATTCCCGACACACTGCTTTCGGATATCTGCAGGGCACAGACAGAAACGGCTGACGCCTTGTCACGCCTTTTCCAATACGGCAGCACCTCCTTCGGCGGCAACAAGGATCTTTTATTTTCCTTAAAATCCCTGGAGGTAGGAAGCTCGCTCTCAATTTCTGAGCTGTTAAAAATTGCCGGTTTTCTGGAAAATGTTGCCCGTATCAAATCCTATGGACGAAACGAGCGGGAAGAATCCACCGAAGACTCCCTTACCGCTTACTTTCAAGACCTGACACCTTTGTCATCTATTGCAGACGAAATACGGCGCTGCATTTTGTCCGAGGACGAGATTGCCGATGACGCCAGCCCGGAATTAAAACGTATCCGCCGCAGCATCAATCTGACCGGAGAAAAGATTCATAACCAGTTAAATTCCATGCTCAACGGCTCCTGCCGCACCTACTTACAGGATGCGGTTATTACCATGCGCGATATGCGCTACTGTATTCCTGTCAAGGCCGAATATAAAAGCCAGGTACCGGGTATGGTGCATGACCAGTCCTCCACCGGCTCCACCTTCTTTATAGAGCCCGCCGCCGTTGTGGAATTGAACAATCAGCTAAGGGAACTGGGTATTGAAGAACAGAAGGAAATCGAACGGATTTTAGCGGAGCTTTCCCTGCAGGTATCCGGTCATACCACGGAAATCGGCACTAACCAGCGCCTTATGACGCAGCTGGACTTTATTTTTGCCAAAGCCAAACTGGCAATGGAGCAGAATGCTACCATGCCCGTTTTCAACAACGAGCATTATATTCATATCCGTAAGGGCCGCCATCCCCTGCTTGACAAAAAGAAGGTGGTGCCTATTGACATCCATTTAGGCAGGGATTTTGACCTGCTCATTATCACAGGCCCCAATACCGGCGGTAAGACCGTTTCCTTAAAAACGGTGGGGCTTTTTACCCTGATGGGACAGGCCGGACTTCATATTCCGGCACTTGACCGGTCAGAGCTTTCTATTTTTGAAGAGGTTTATGCAGATATCGGAGATGAGCAGAGTATTGAACAGAGCCTCTCCACCTTTTCCTCCCACATGACATCTATTGTGACAATATTGTCACATGCAGACGAAAACTCTCTCTGTCTTTTTGACGAGCTGGGAGCCGGTACGGACCCTACCGAGGGAGCCGCCCTTGCCATTGCTATTTTAAACCATCTGCATGACAGAGGCATCCGCACTATGGCTACTACCCATTACAGTGAGTTAAAGCTCTATGCCCTGTCCACCTCCTTTGTGGAAAATGCATGCTGCGAATTTGATGTGGAATCCTTAAAGCCCACCTACAGGCTTTTAATCGGCATTCCCGGCAAGAGCAACGCCTTTGCCATTTCATCCAAGCTAGGGCTGCCGGACGCCATTATAGAAGCCGCCAAAGAGCAAATCAGCAAGGAGGATGAAAGCTTTGAAGATGTGATTGCCGATTTGGAAAACAGCCGGCTGACCATTGAAAAAGAGCATAAGGAAATAGCCGAATACAAGGAGCGCATCAAGACTTTAGAAGGCCAGTTAAAGGCAAAAAACGAGAAGCTGGACAGCGCCAGAGATAAGATTTTACGGGAAGCCAACGAAAAAGCCCGCTCCATCCTCCAGGAGGCAAAGGAGATTGCAGATGAGACCATCCGCACCTTCAACAAAGCTGATTCCGGCACTGATATAAAAGAGCTTGAGAAAAAGCGGCAGAAAATCCGCAGTCAGATTGACGACAAAAACGAGCGGCTTGCCTTAAAGACCCCTCCCCAGCCTGCAAGAAAGGCTTTAGACCCTAAGAAGTTAAAAAAGGGAGATTCCGTAAAAGTCATTTCCATGGGCTTAAAGGGCACGGTAAGCACTCTGCCGGACGCAAAGGGCAACCTTTTTGTCCAGTGCGGTATTATCCGTTCCTCCGTAAATATCAATGACCTTGCCCTGCTTGCGGATAACGATACGGCTTCTTCTGCTGTCAAACCTATACGCAGCACCGGCAAAATGAAGCTGTCCAAATCCCTGACGATTTCACCGGAAATCAACCTTCTCGGCATGACCTGCGATGAAGCAACCGCGGCTTTGGACAAATATTTAGACGATGCTTACCTTTCACATCTTCCAAACGTCCGCGTGGTACACGGCAAAGGTACCGGTGCCTTAAGAAACGCCGTACACAGCCATTTAAAACGGTTAAAGTATGTAAAAGAATACCGTCTCGGTGAATTTGGAGAAGGTGACGCTGGTGTCACAATCGTAACTTTTAAATAATATTTGATTTTAGGGAAGTTTGCAGAGGCGTGTACAGTGCATCCAGTCACCAATTGCCAACTGAGCGCCTGTCTTCTGTCCGGGGCTTTTTTATGCCATGGAGGCAAGACTCTAAATCGTGGAAGCCTTTGCTGAACACGATTTTGCTTTTCGAGGCTTGCTGGAATGTCCGGCATAACTTGCCCCGGATAGAACACAGGGCGCTCTGGTAACAATCGGTAGTAGGTCCAAACCTCCCGCTACAAACTTCCCTGAAAAAGGAGCAGCATATGGTAAACAAACAAAAAATCCTCATTGTGGATGACGATGAAAATATTGCAGAGCTGATTTCCCTGTATCTGACCAAGGAATGCTTTGAAACCATGATTGTGGGGGACGGAGAATCCGCCCTGACCGCAGTAGACTCCTTTGCGCCCAACTTAATCCTTTTAGATTTGATGCTTCCCGGCATTGACGGCTATCAGGTCTGCAGAGAAGTGCGCGCAAAACAGCAGACGCCCATTATCATTCTTTCCGCAAAGGGGGAGGTTTTTGATAAAGTATTGGGACTGGAGCTTGGCGCCGATGATTTCGTGGAAAAGCCCTTTGATTCCAAGGAACTGGTGGCCCGCGTAAAAGCGGTGCTGCGCCGCTATAAGCCCATGGTTGCCGCCCCGGAACCGGTTACCGACAAGAGGGTAGAATATCCTGACCTTATTGTCAATCAGACCAACTACTCCGTCATATATATGGGCAACACCGTGGAAATGCCGCCCAAGGAGCTGGAGCTTCTTTATTTTCTCGCTTCCTCTCCTAACCATGTTTTTACCAGAGAACAGCTTTTAGACCAGATCTGGGGATATGAATATATCGGCGATACCCGTACTGTTGACGTACATATCAAACGTCTTCGTGAAAAAATAAAGGATCACGATGCCTGGAAAATTTCTACCATCTGGGGCATCGGATATAAATTTGAAGTCAAAGGAAATCCGTCATGAAAAAAACCCTGTACCTGAAATTCGTACTGGCCTATGTGATTTTCGGTATTTTCGGTTTTATCATCATTACGACCTTTGTGCCCAGTATGACAAAAGAACAGCTTACCAGAGAAAAGGCAAATGTGCTTTATTCCGAAGCCACCCTGATTGCAGACACCTATGCTTCCGGGCTTTACACCAACGATGCTTCTCTGGAAACCGTAAAAACACAGTTGGATACTCTGTCCGTTTATCTGGAATCCGTTATCAGAATCATCAACCCGTCCGGGCGGATGGTTTTAAGTACAGATTCCCCTATAAACGTAGAGGATGTAGTTATGATTGAAAATTTTGACCCCACCATAACTGCCGGCTCCTACTATAATGTAGGGACTTTTTTTGACAGTTACGAAGAAGATATGCTGAACGTCATTGCGCCCATTACCTCAGAATACAAGGTAAAGGGATATGTGGTAATCCACACTGCCATGTCAGGTATTGAAGCATCCAGCAACAAGCTGCTTAACATCTCTTACATTACACTGGGTATCCTGTTTCTGCTTTCCCTCATTATTTTGATTTTCTTTACGGAAATTGTCTATGTTCCGCTCCGCAAGATTACCTACGCCACGGAGCAGTACGCTTCCGGCAATATGCATTATGAATTTCAGGTAGACAGTGAAGATGAAATCGGATATCTGGCTGCCTGTCTGAACTACATGGCAAGTGAAATTGCCCGGTCTGAGGACGACCAGAAAAAATTTGTCGCCAATATTTCCCATGACTTCAGATCTCCTCTTACCTCTATCCGGGGCTATCTGGACGCCATGCTTGACGGTACTATTCCACCCGAGCTTCATGAAAAATATCTGCAGATTGTATTAAATGAAACAGACCGCCTTACCAAGCTCACTAACAGTCTGCTTACCTTAAACAACCTGAATACCAAAGGCATGCTTCTTGATAAAACTGATTTTGATATCAACCAGGTCATCCGCAATACGGCTGCTTCCTTTGAGGGTACCTGCCGTAAAAAGACGCTTGCCATTGAACTGGTGCTGACAAACGATACCATGTATGTCAACGCTGATATGGGCAAAATCCAGCAGGTGCTTTACAACCTGCTGGACAACGCCATAAAATTCAGCCACCACAATTCCGTTATCCGTATTGAAACCTCTGAAAAGAAACACAAGCTTTTTGTCTCCGTAAAGGACAGCGGTATCGGCATTCCCAAAAACGACTTAAAGCTTATTTGGGAGCGTTTCTATAAATCTGATTCCTCCCGCGGTAAGGACAAAAAGGGAACCGGCCTCGGCCTTTCCATCGTAAAAGAAATCATTGCCTCCCATGGCGAGCATATCAATGTCATCAGCACCGAGGGCGTTGGCACGGAGTTTATCTTTTCCCTGCCTTGTTCTGCGGTAAATGATGAGGATGAGTAATTTATTTTTTGCTATTACTGATTATACATTATGACCAATTTATTATTATTTTTTAATTAATTCATTGTTGTAAATCCGTTTTTCTTATGTTATGATACTGTTTTAGAGCTTTTAGAAAATCTGGGAGAAATCCCCGAAGATATAAAGACAAAAATTGATAGTGAACAGGATATTCCCATCCTGAAAAAATGGCTTAAGGCTGCTGCAAAAGCCAAATCCATTTCCGATTTTATCCTGGCTATGGATTTGTAATTTCTTTGAACCTGCCAAAAAGTGTTCTTACAGGGGTGTAAAGCACCAGCATCAGCACAAAATTGGCCACACCATGAACAATATCAAATGGAATACCGGCAACCCACCAGTTAAAAGCCATAATCAGACCGCTTCTGATGCTGCCGTCTACAGAACCGATAGCAATATAGGGAAGTGACGCAAAAGCACCGAAGAAAAGCCCGAAAAACCCGGAAAGTATACTGTAAACCCATATAGTAGCCTTTTTTCTAAGCACCCACGCTATGAGCGCCAAAACCGGCCACATGTAAAAATACATGATTACCCAAATATGAATACCGTATATGCTTATTTCAATCAGATTAAAAACTATAATCGCATAAATGGTTTTCGGTCCGAAAAACAGGGTAAACATGATAATCCAGAAAGTAACCAGCTCCACATTTGGCAAAAAGGACAGCGCAAGCTTGCTGACTTCAATAACTGCCGTCATCATGCCAATGAGCGCAATGTCCTGTATACTTATTTTTAATGTGTTTCTGCTTTTTTCTGTCATCACATTTACCCTTCCATGAGACAATTTTATTCCTCTTCTACACAATTAGTTTACTGTGCTGCTTCGTACTTAATCTGAAAAGCATCTCCGTCTGCAACCGGCTGCTCATCTACGCCATAATTACAGTAGGTATCATTTACATAGAATGCCCAGTAAGCGCCGTCTACATTATAATCTGCTGTAACACCGTTCACAGTTTCAACCATAAGACCATATTCACTCTCTGTGCCTTCCACAGTAAGTCCGTCAGCCTCTTCCATAGCCTGACGCAGATACTCTGCATCCGTATGCACTTCATAGACTATGCTTTTCTGCTCATTGTCGATTACTTCAATCGTAATGGCTTTTGCTCCCTGAACAGGCTTTTCCCTGAATACACAGAACACGGTTACAAGCGCCGCAATCACCGCTACCAGTGCAATCACACCGGCAATTACTTTTTTGTTCATGTTTTTCTTCTGATTTTCTGCCATTTTAATACTGTTTCCTTTCTTTTTATGCCTTAAAGCAGTCATTTTGTTCTGTAAATATAGCGTCAGGGTACAGACGAATATACCAAAAAATCCCTTCTGCATATGCACACAAAAGGGACTGGAAATTTTTATTGTATCACGATTACAGCATCAAAACGAACACCGGCTGTATACCGGAGTCTGATACTGAAAGGTGCGTACACGGCCAATTCCTCGTGGTCCTTCTGTACCGGTTTGCAGGCAGGTCTTCTGACTTTAAGATTAGCACCGGCTTACCGCCTCTCCGCGCTTACGCGGGCGGTATGCTGTTCCGCCTTCCCAAACAACTCTGTTCAGTGGCATTTTGGAACCCGGCTTCCCTATTACAGCGACGAGATCGCGCAGGATTTTCACCTGCTTCCCTTTTCACCGAAGCAGACTGCAGGCATGCAGCCTCTCCGACACCTGTAACCGCCTATATTCACTTTATGTTCCGGCAGTAAAAACCGGATTACTGTGCAAGTGTACCACAATAATCCGGCAAACGCAAACTCAAAATACAGATAACCGTTATTCTGCCAAATACATATTCAGATTTCTTTCTATTTTGGTAACTGTTTCCTCTAAAGAACTGCTGCCGTTTATGTAAGCCGGCAGCGCCTCTGCAATGACCGTTTCAATCTGCTTATCCTTTATTACTATTTTATCTACGCTTCTGCAGATTTCTATCAATGCCCTGCCATCCGTTTCATTTACCGGCGAAATCTCGAATCCGGTGGTCTGCCCTCCTCCGATATCTATCTCCGTATAGGCGCAGTAATCCGTCCTGTCTTTCTTCACCTGATTTTCCAGAGCCTCTGTATTAATAGGAAAGCCGTCATAAAAATCGCCGTCCTGTACCTCAAAGGAAAGCGCATAGCTGATAAAATCCCTGGCTGCATCTAAATTTTTGGTGCCGCTGTTAATCCCTATCTGCCCAATTGGCGTATAAGCATTTTCAAAGCTGTAATAGCTTCCTTTTACCAGATTTGCCGCACTGACTGCATACATGGCACTCAAAAATCCGTCTGCATCCTCAAAAGCTGCTCCTGCTCTGGCTGCAATATCCCATATGTTCCACTGCCAGACATCATCTGTATAGTTTTCCACAAATCCGCTGTTTTCAGCAATGACCTTTAAATATTCAAGCTTTTCTGCAAGGGTTTCCTTATCCAGCTCTTTTCCGTCTACGATGTCGGCTGCCATATAAGGAACAAAGGTGGCGGACAGTCCGCCTGCCGTCATGGGACCCAACACAGACTCTTTTTGTTCTTTTAAAATATTGGCCATCCCTTCTATAGTGCCTGCTTCCTTTGCGTCAATGGTTCTGCCGATTAACAGCTTTAATCCTATTTTAAGAGGAATCCTATACACAGCTCCTGTCTCGTCCGTATAACCCTCTGCAATATTTTTCAGGATAGTCCCATCTTCTGACAATGGTGTCACTATATCACTGATATCTGCAAGAAGACCTTTTTCAATAAAGGAATCCGTATCCAGACCATCCAGCACAAGGATATCCGGTCCTTCACCCGCTAAAAGCTTCGTATTCAGCCTTTGCAGCACAGTATTTAAGTCGGCTGTTTCCAGTTCTTCATACGGAATGCCGATTTCCACCTCTACCAGCACTTCCGGGTGAAGTCTCGTGTACATGGCTGCCGCCTGCTTTACCGTTGCATTGTCATAGACAGAATATATTTTCAGCACTGTTTCTGCTGCCAGAGGGATTTCCGGATCGTACACATATTCCGTCAGGATTTTTTCACCGGAATCCTGATTGAACAATGCGTAATAAGTCCCTGCGTCAAGCGCTGTCATCCCCATGCACCACAAATTCTCCAATGCGAATGAGGTGTATATTCCCGCCACTGTCTGACTCCACCCTTTACCGCCTGCATCCTGTTTAAAAAATCCGTTTTTACCGCATACCACAAGTGTGCCGTCTGAAAGAAAGTCCATGTAGCAGCTTCCTCCGACTGCTTCTTCAAAGGTAACGGAAGCCTCCGGGCTGTCAGTTCCCTGCTTATATATATCAATTCCTTCAAGCTCCCAATGAGAGTTTAGTGCCATCAGATAAAAACGGTCCTTATACGCATAGATTTCCTGACTGTACTCTTTGGGAAACTGAAATTCTTTTATGATTTCCTGTGTGTCCCTGTCATAAAGCTTTCCCTGATAATAAAAATTGGCTGCAATACTGCCATCCCCCAGCAGCGCTATGTCCTCGGGATATTGATAAAAATGATATTCCGCATCCTCCACAAGCCAGTCTGCCGGCGTAATATCCTCCGCCTGTACACCATCCCTTGTGCAGTACAGATGCCCCATTATGTTTTCTTCCTTCACGGAAGTATAGTAAAGATATGAATTGCCGTCTATATTCTCAAGCACCTTTATATTCTGTACGTCCGTTAAAGTCATACCTTCCAGCCAGGCCGGCGTTTCCTTAAAGAAACTGCCTTCCTTATACAGATAACAGGCTATCTTTTCTTTACCGTCCTTTTCTTCCGTAACATAAAGACAAAGATTTTCCCCTTTTTTGCCAATCTGAAAAATATTTTTTCTGTCTATTTCCTCCGGCAGCGTTATCTCCTTTTCCACATATCTGCCTTTCTCCGCATTTTCATTTCCTGCGGCAACGCCGCCTGCTGTCCCTTTCTGTCCGCAGCCTGTAAGTCCTGCCAGCATCCCTGCCGTCAGTAGAATTGCTACTAATTTTTTTAACATGATATCCTCCCTTTTGATGTTCGTATATACACGCAGGCTGCAGCCGGTATTCCTATTATTTACACGGCTTTTCACTTGCATAATTTATATATACGCCGGCTGCATTAAGATACCTTTGCGAATTTCTTAATATTTTCAAAAAACCCACAAAAAGGAATGGACATAACCGTATCACTTATATCAGCTGTAAAATCAGAGGAAACTGACAGGTAACTGCAAAGCTTTATCACACAGCCGCCTGATAGAATTGAGATAGGAGGAATCTATTATGAGAGGAAAAGAAAAATGTAAGGCTTTAAAAGAAATTCGCAGACAGATAGCAGAAGAAAACGATATCCCCTATGTTGTATCCCAGTGTACACATAAAGGAGACTGCAAGGGTACCTGTCCCAAATGTGAAGCAGAGCTTAAATATTTAGAGAGAGAGCTTGCCGTCAGACAGGGACTTGGCAAAGCCGTCGCTGTTGTCGGTGTCTCCATGGGCGTCTGCTCCTTACTTTCAGCCTGCGGCCCTGTAGATACAGCAAAAAATATGATTGAAAATATCGGATATGAAGAATTAGCCGGTGATGTGCAGCAGGTAGACCCAACAGACTATGATATACAAGAGGTAGAAACCGAGGCTCCTGAACCTTTACCGGGCGAGGATATACCGGATGGTCCGGAAACCATGCCCCCGGACGAAGAGCTTGCAGGCGATATTGCCCCGATAGAATAATCACAAACGTATTGCAGAAAGGATTGCATTATGGATACCTGTTCCCCTATTTTACCCGTTATCAGCATAAACAGACACCGGCTTACTACGGACGGCATCGGCGTAACCACCTTAGTCGGCGCTTACGGCTGTCCTCTCCGGTGCCGCTACTGCATCAATGCCCATGCATGGAACCCGGCAACGCTTCCTAAATGTACCGGTATGACTTCCGAGAAGCTTTACGAACAGGTAAAAATTGATGAACTGTATTTTCTTGCCACCGGAGGGGGCATTACCTTCGGCGGCGGAGAATCCCTTCTGCATGCGGATTTCATCCGTTCCTTCCGGCAGGTCTGCGGTCCTGAATGGACGCTTACCGTAGAAACCTCCTTAAATGTACCAAAGGGGCAGCTTGTAAAAGTACTGGATAGTGTAAATGACTTCATAGTGGATATTAAGGATTTGAATCCTGCCATTTATGAGGCTTATACCGGCATGTCCATTGACAGGACAACAGAAAACCTGAAGCTTCTTACAGAAAAAGTTTCTCGGGAGCATATTTGTGTCCGTGTCCCCTTAATACCGGAATATAATACTAAAAAGGATATTGATGCATCTGTAAAAAAACTGAAAGAAATGGGCTTTACACAGATAGAAGTCTTTCCCTACATCCGCCGCTCCTGACAGGCAGCTCTTTTATTTATGGAAATGTTCTTTCCTATAACTGTTCTGTTCTTCCGGTTTGGCTTCTTTCATTTTTTTTCCTGTATTCTCCCTGTTTTCGTTATAAATATTTTGACTATACACCGATTTCGTACTAAAATCAATGTAAACACCCTTGTGGAAGATATAGGGTGTAACCGCATTGTTTGAGTTATCGCACACAAAACTGTTGTTAAAATTATTTCCTAATTGAGGAGGGAAGTATCATGTCCGAACAAAATGTTGACAAAAATAACATGACCTTAAAGAGAATCCTGCTTTATGTAGGTATTACCTTTACAATCACTTATCTTTTAGAATTTCTAGTAATATGGCCTGCCGTTACCAGCGTATCCCTGACCACTCAGGCAGTCGCACAGCTCTTAATCGGCAGTATGATGTTCATTCCGGCAATCGGCGTGCTGCTCACAAGACTTATTACAAAAGAGGGGTTTAAAAATTCCTATATTGTGCCTAAAACCGGTAAACGAAGCATCCCCTACTTTTTGTTTGGATGGTTTGGCCCTGTTCTGCTGACCGTTGCAGGTGCCGCCGTATACTTTCTGATTTTTCCCAATCGCTTTGACACAGGCATGTCCTATATGGCAGATGTTCTGGCAGCAAGCGGCATAGAAGCTACTCCGCAGATGCTTCAGATAACCATGATATCCCAGGTTATCACGGCACTTCTGTTAGGACCTCTTCTCAATGCCCTTACCTGTTTCGGAGAGGAATGGGGCTGGAGAGGCTACCTGCTTCCTAAAATGCAGGAAAAATGCGGCATTCTTCCCCTGCTTCTTATAAACGGCATTATATGGGGACTGTGGCATGCGCCTTTAACCATGCTCGGACACAATTACGGTATGGGCTACAAGGGATACCCTGTTACCGGCATCCTTGCCATGTGCGGTTTCTGTATTGTAATGGGTACCATTTTTTCCTATATCACCATACGCACGGGAAGCTGCCTGCCGGCAGTGCTTGCCCATGGCAGTTTAAACGGTTTTGCTTCCGCTCCCCTGTTCTTCACGGACGGAAACAATATCAATCCTTTTATCGGGCCTGCTCCCACCGGCATCATCGGCGGCTGTGCCTTCCTTGTATGCGCGATTATTATGGCTGTATTGCTTGTAAAAAAACAGCCGGCTAAAGAGACATCGGTATCTATGTAAAAAACAAAGGGCAGAAAGTTCTAAAACCAGACTTTCTGCCTAATTTTTATCACTATTTTTTCTCCGACACAAATACACTACAATGCATTTACTCCTGACACCACAGCAGTTCATCCGCCTGCATTACAGCATAGTTATCGCTTCCGTCTCCCTGACGTAAATATACATTCCTGATACCTGCCTGTATAATCATTCTTGCACACAGCGGACAAGGTCTTGCCATGTGAACAGATGCATCTGCCGGATTCACACCTGTCAAATACAAATCGGCTCCTATGGTCTGTTCTCTGGAACAATTGAGCAAAGCATTCGCCTCTGCGTGAACTGCTTTGCAAATACCATAGCCCTCCCCCTGGTGCAGGTCCAGCTTTATTCTCGGACACTCGCCAATATCGCAACAATTCTCCTTCCCTCGGGGAGAACCATTATATCCGGTTGAAATCACCACATCATCTTTAACAATAACTGCACCATATTTTCTCTTAATGCAGGTGCTTCTGTATGCAAATACCTCCGCACAATTCAGATAGGTATCCACCTTCGATACTCTTTTTTCTCCCTTTGAAACCACCATACTGCTTCCATCCTCCTTAGTATTCCGGCATTTCTGTAAATACCGCCTTTTCCATTACCCTTCCCCCATCTGCGTCCTGTACATAGCCGCATATTCTCCGTTCTGCGCTATCAGCTCCTCGTGAGTACCCTGTTCTGCAATGCAGCCGTCCTTAATCAGGATAATCATATCCGAATCCCGTATGGTGGAAAGCCTGTGGGCGATAATAAAGGAAGTTCGCCCCTTTGTAATCTTAAGCATCGCCTTGCGTATACGCTGCTCCGTCACGGTATCTACCGAGCTGGTTGCTTCGTCCAAAATCAAAATCGGCGCATCACAAAGGACGGCTCTTGCAATGGTAAGAAGCTGTCTTTCTCCCTGACTTAAAACGGCGCCGCCCTGAGCAAGAACCGTGTCATAGCCCCGGGGCAGCCTTTTGATAAAGGAATCTGCTCCCGCGGTTACGGCTGCTTCCTGTATCTTCTCAAAGGAAACCTCTTTTCTGCCATAGCTGATATTATCCCTTACGCTGATGCCAAACAGGGAAGTATCCTGCAATACCACCCCAAAGGTACGGCGTAAGTCCTCCATCCGGTATTCACGCAAATCATGCCCGTCTAATAAAATCGCACCCTCATCCACATCATAGAACCGGGTCAAAAGATTAATAAGCGTCGTCTTGCCGGCTCCCGTAGGCCCTACTACCGCCACCTTGGTTCCTGCCGGTATGGACAGGCTTACCTTCTTTAAAACCGGTTTTTCTTTCTCATATCCAAAGGTAATATTCCTAAATTCCACTTCGCCGCAAGGATTCTCCAAAGGAAGGGCACCCGGTACGTCTTCCGGCTCCGGCTTCTCGTCCAAAATCTCAAAAATACGCTCTGCACCTGCAACCGCAGTCTGAAAGGTATTGTAAATATTGGCAATCTCTACAAAGGGCCGCCCAAACTGGCGGGAATAAAGCAAAAAGCTGGATATCAGTCCCACGGAAATCTGCCCCTTCGCCGCCATAATACCGCTGACAATGGCTATCAGCACGTAAATCAGATTGTTTATTACGTTCATAACCGGCATTAAAAGCCCGGACCAGGTAAGCGCCTTAATCGCTATCTCACAAAAGGCCTCATTACTCTCCTCAAACTGCCTGCTCATTTCCTGCTCCCTGCCAAATGCTTTTACCATGGAAAGACCGGAAATGCTCTCCTCCACCTGACCGTTCAGCTTTCCTAATACTGCCTGCTGACGGGCATACAGCTTTCTGGTATGCTTTGTTACCGTGCGCGTCAGCAGCACAATAAGCACCACCGCTAAAAGTGCAACACACGTCAGATACACATTCAGATGCAGCATGATAAAGAAGATTCCCACAATGGTAAAGCCATAGGTCATAAGCTGGGAAAGGGAATCCGATATGGTTGTACTGATATTGTCTACATCATTTGTCAGACGGCTCATCAGTTCCCCATGCTGCCTGGTGTCATAAAAGGAGAGCGGTAGCGTTTTCATCTTGGAAAACAGGGTGTTCCGAATATGTAAAATCATTCTCTGTCCTATAGACGCCATGAAAAACTGCTGCAGGAAACGAACCAGCCAATCGGTAAAATAGAGGGCTGCCAATATCACCAGTAAATAAAATGCCGGATTTTTCGCATCAATCAGATTCACGACTTTGCCGATAAAAAGCGGCGAAAGAATTGCCGATGCCGAGGTAAATGCCGATAACAGCAATATCCACAAAAGCCCCTTCCGTTTTCCGCTTGTCAGCTTCCAAAGCCTAAGCAGCGTTCCTCTTAAATCCTTCGGCTTTACAACCTGCTGTATTCCTCTCCGTCCTGATCCTATTGTGGAAGGCGGCGCCGTATTTTTATCCATGCAGGCCACCTCCTATCTGTGATTCATAAATAGCACGGTAAACAGCACAGTCAGAAAGCAGCTCCCCATGCGTGCCGATTCCCTGCAATCTGCCATCCTCCATGCACAAAATTCTGTCTGCCTGCATAACCGTGGAGATACGCTGGCTGATTAAAAAAACTGTCATATCCTTTGCCTGCCTGCGCAGCCCCAAAAGCACCGCCTCTTCCGTGGCGGCGTCCAAGGCACTGGTACAGTCATCTAAAATCAATACCTTAGGATTCTTTAGCAGTGCCCTTGCAATAGAAAGCCTCTGCTTCTGCCCACCGGACAGATTCACGCCACCCTGTCCTAACATAATTTCATATTTATCCGAAAAACTTTGTACAAAAACATCTGCACAGGCTGTTTCTGCAGCCCTTACAAGCTCCTCTTCTGTTGCGTCAGGCTTTCCCCACCGCAGATTATCCGCTATGGTACCGGAAAAGAGCAGCGCCTTCTGCGGCACTACCGCAATGCCCTTCCGTAATTCTTCCATATTCCATTTTGTTACATCCCTGCCATCTACAAGCACTCTGCCGCCTGTGGCATCATAAAACCGCGGAATCAGATTTACCAGCGTAGTCTTGCCCGAACCGGTAGGCCCGATAATACCAATCGTCTCGCCGGACTTCACAAAAAAGGACAGCTCCTCTACCGATGGTCTTTCACTGCCTGCATATGCAAAGGTTACCTTCTCAAAAGCCACCTCTCCCCGGCGCGCTGTCAATCTTGCCCTTTCTGCCTGCTCTTCTGTCTGCTCCTGCTCCGGTCTTCCTATTTTTCCCGACACTTCTGCCATATCTTTTTGTGCCGGTTCTTCTGCTAAAATCTCTTCCACACGCTCTGCTGATGCCACCGCACGGACAGACGCATTGAGAATATTCGATACCATGCCCAAAGAAAAAAGCACCTGTGTCATATAATTCACAGAAGCCATGGTCCGTCCGATTCTGCCTGCATCTCCGGTGCCGGAAATCCATAAAAGTACCACAATGCCCATATTGACTGTGAGATTAATTAAAGGTGAAAAAACAGCCGCCACACGGGTTGCCGCTACACCTGCATCTGCAAAAGCTGCTGCCGCATCCTTAAACTTTTCCTCTTCCTGCCCCTCTGCATGAAAAGCCTTCACCACTCGGATAGAAGAAAGAAATTCCCTGCTCACCTCATTTAACTTATCCAGCTTCTTCTGCTGTCTGCCAAACCGCGGATATCCGAATTTCATATTGGCTCCGATTAACAGAGCCGCTATCCCTACAATCACAAACAGCATGGGAATCAGTGCTGGTGTCTGCCATGCAATCAGTATAATAGCACCGATACAGGTGATAGGAGCCTTTAACATAATCCGCATACTGCCGTTTACAAAGTTCTGAATCTGGGTCACGTCATTGGTAATCCTTGTAATAATGGACGCCGGCTTTATCCTGTCAATATTTTCAAAAGACAGGGTCTGCACCTTTTTATAAATATCTGAACGCATTTCCTTGCCTATGGTCTGTGCAGTACGGTTCGCAAAAACATTACGCATAACAGCACCAAATGCACCTAAAGCCGCTATTCCCAGCATAATCAGACCATACTGTAAAATCTTACCCGTATCCTGTGCTTTTACTCCGTTATCCACAATGTAGGACATAAAAGCAGGCTGTAAAAGGTCTGCCATGGTCTCTATACTCAAAAAGAAAATCGCTGTCAGAAACATTTTTAAATGTCTGCGGATTGCTCTAAGAATCAACTTCATTTCTTTTCCTCATTCTCCTTGCCGCCTGTAACCTGTGCCGTCAGTTTTCTAAAAAATCCACCTCATAGGTACTCTCTTCGTTCCATGTAATCTGAAGAGGCTGCATATCATATTCTATAATCCGATACCCTTCTTCCGTAAGCCCTACCGTAAAGCTTGCCATGCCGCCCTTTACGCAGGTCTTTTCCGACTGGGCACTGATATAATTTCCAAGAGAATAGTACACAAGCATTTCATGCCCGTCTTCACCCACCATTATCTCACAGGGCTGCAATGCATGAGGATGCGTGCCGACTACCACATCTGCCTTACTGTCTAAAAACACCTGTGCCCATTTCTGTTGTTCTGCATCCGGCTGCTCCGAATTCTCCGTTCCCCAATGAACAAATACAATGACAAAATCTGCCTCAGACCTCGCCCTTTCGATATCCTCCCTGATTTTATCCTCGTCCTCCAATAAGTGAACCATATTGGGATTTTCCTCGGGAAGCAGGATTCCGTTGGTACCATAGGAATAATTCAGCAGGGCAAACCGAATGCCTTTTTTTACAAGAATTTCATACGGCTTATATACCGTATCTTCTTCTTTTTGTATTCCCAGGCACAGCACTCCCTGTGATGCAAAATAATCTCTGGTAACGCCGATACCGTATGCCCCCCTGTCCAATGCATGATTGGTTGCACAGGTCACCACGTCAAACCCGGCGTTCACAATAGCTTCTCCCACCGAAACAGGGGTACCGAATCTGGGAAAATCATGGTACATGGCAGGGTCTTCTACAAAAGGCGTTTCCTGATTGATTACGGCAATATCGCTTTCTGATATTACGTCCTTTATATTCTCATATAAGAAATCAAAGGACTTTTCCTTTTGTAAGCCGTACCTGTATATTGGCTCGTGAATCAGATTATCTCCGAATACGACAAAGGAAACCTCCGTATCTTCTTTGGTAAAGCCCCAAAAATCCCATATCCAGCTGCTTACGTTTCCCTCCGAATCGGTCAACAGCAGACGGTTAAGGGGAGGGTTCTCCCGATTTACGCTGATTTTAAAAACCTCCTGACCGATATAGGATGACATCCACTTTGGCTGTACCTGTTTTTGGGCATATTCGTATACAAAAATATGCTGTGACCAGCTTTGCTCATCCTTTTCCACCCAAAAAGGCTTATGTCTGCCGTACCGTCCGATCTTCCAGCAAAGCAAAACCAGCTCATCCGCCTTGTCGCCGTCTATGTCGCAGGATAACACATCCTGTACCCTGACACCTTCAGGCGAGGTCCAAGCTTCTGCCTCTTCATACAGTACCGTAACCGTTTTGTTCTGCAGTACAATTTCATATTCGCCGGATTCATCACAGATTTTTTTATTTTCCCATATTATCCAACGGGGCAGAAAACACCCCTGACTCCAAAGCGCATACAAGACAGCGGCGATACATACCGCCGCTATCAGGATTGTTGCTGTTATTTTGAAAAGCTTATTCCCAGTCATACCTAAACCGGTAGCTGTCTGTCCATGCCGGCTGCGCAATCTTCGTATCATAATGATAATTTCCGTCTTCATCCGCCTGTAATCCCATCATCAGACGCCACTCCGAATCTGTCAGCCTGTTATCAATCGGCTGTATAAACTGATAAAAGGTATATACGCTTCCCCTTGCAAGCTTTATTTTGCCGTCTACCTTTACTGCCACATAAATTGTGGAGGGATTACCTGTGGCAATCTCAAGCACCGCCCCGTTGGGGTTCGTTGCGATATCTACCACAATTGCTGCCGGATAAGCCTGCGCGGATATATACTCCGATTCGTCCTCACCCTTGATAGCCTCATACCAGAAATGTTCGATATTGCCGCCGTAGCTTTTAATCAGTTCATATTCCTCGTCTGTCAGGGGTTCCTCTGTAAGCTCCTTAACAGAAATCACAGACAGCCGGTCTGCAAGCTCTGATAAGCGTGCCAGATTTTCCTCATCAGCAGCAGAAAGCATTCCGTATTTCTTAAGACCCTGTGCCGTCATTAAAGAGAGATTCCTAAATCTCTCATATACAAGAGGCTCCGGCTCCACATAGCCTCTGTCGTCAGGCTCTTCTTCCATGCCGCCTCCCATTTCTGCCATTACCTGTTTGGAATAAAGTACGGTATCGTGCTTAAGCTCTGTAAAACTGCCTGCAAAGCACTCAAGGTTTTTCTTACACCATTCCTCACTCTGCATAAATGCCGGGTACCCTTCACCCTTTTCCTCAAGCAAAGGCCGAAGGGTATTAAGCCACCCTGCATAAAGGCTTGCCGAAAAGAGCGAATCATCCGCTTCTGACAAAGCGCTTCTTAACATATCCATATTTTCCGAATAGCCTTCATAATCAGTGGCACCATTTTCCTCTAAAATACGAAGTGCCATGTCACTGCCAAGTGCTGCCGGTACATCCAGCACATCGGGAAGCATCCGCTTTTCGCCCTCACTGTTTGCCTTTACATCACTGTATATCAGCTTCTGCATAATTGCTGCATCAATCGTAAAACGCTGGCCCATAAACCGGAAGCCGCGAATAACATTATCGTCTCCGTCCATAATTGGCAGAGAGTTGATTGCCGGCACCGGAAGCTCCCGGATCATGGCACAATATTCCGAAAAAGCCTCTGTATCCCCGATTAAATCCTCTGTTGTGACAGCATCACCATATGCCCTGCCGATAACCGGTGCGTATTCACACACTCCCAAATCATCGCTGGCACCTGCAAAAAACGAGGTGACCGCATACACTGACTCCCATAACCGGTACGCTTCTGCATCCTCCCCCAGTGCCTTGGTAATCAGAAGCGCACTTCTGTTAAGCTCCTCCGTCTCCTGGGTAAAATGAATCCTTCCATACCACATCATCGCCCGGAAATACGCCTCCAATGCAGCATCACCCTCATAATAGCCGCGGGGCGTGTATTGGGAATAATCCTCAAAAGCTCCTGTTATCTGAGATTCCCCGATGCCGCCTGCCTGTGCAATACAAGCAAGCTCATACTGTACTACATCTGCCACATCCTCATTTACCGCAGTATTCTCATCAAGAAGCTTCGCTCCCACCGTGAAAAAGCAACATTGCGTGCCGCTGCGCTTTCCCACTCACTGCCCTTTAATACTTCATACTGCGCAATGCTGTCAGCAAGCATCCTTTTACTTAACTGCGTCACACTGTCTGTCAAATACTCTCTCTCGACATTTTTCAACAGATGGACAAAATACAGATGGTAGGTATGCATCATGGAATCAACCGTTACAAAGTTGGGAATCATGCTGTACCGGTTTTCTTCGTAGATTTGAAAAAATTCACTGCCGGCATTTCCGCTTATCACAAAACCGTTCTGCGCAATTTTATCCGTTATTTCTCCGTCCAGATAAAACTGCCACATATTTTCTACATTACTCAAATCCGGCTCTACCTCATACTGCTCCACACACGCCGTTACACTGCTTTCGCCGCTCACAGCCGCCGTGTTAATTAACATCGGTCTGTCACCCATTGCGGATAAACTAATTACTTCGGTATCCTTTGTTTCTTCCGGTATCGTTTCCTCTGATACCTGTAAATCCGTACTGTCTGTTTGTGGAGCATTCCCCTTTTCGCCCGTACTTACCGGCGGCTGTCCGGCACACCCACACAGCATAGCCATTACCACTATAATCGCTGTCAGTTTCCACTTTTGTTTCTGCATAAGCTATCCCTCCCCTTTTTCTTTATTATATCACACTCCTATCAGCTTTAAAATCTTAATTATAAGCTTCCCAGAACCCGGTCAGAATTTCAGCCAATTCATGGGGATTATCTACGTTTACTTCATGCCCCGCACCCTTCACTTCCAAAAAACGGCTGTCTGCTATCGCCGCATGAAGTAACTTTCCGCTTTTATAATTGGTTCCGTCTTTTTCGCCGCACAGAATCAAAGTCTTACATGCAATATTCTGTGTCATCGCCGGGATATCCAGCTTTTTCATAGAACCGGTAAGAGATATCACTTTATCCTTGGAAGCCCCCATGCTTTTAAACGCCTTTTCAGGCATAACATGAAAAACCAGATTTTGAAATCCGAACATAAGCTTCGGGATTTTGTAAGGTGTTCCTATAAGAACAAGAGATGCTACTTTTTCAGGAAAGTGTCCTGCATAATCCAGTGCCAGCACCCCGCCCAGTGACAAACCGCATAAATAGAGTGGTTCATCAAATGTATTGCACCATCCTGCAAACGCATCATACAGTGCATCATAATCTGCTGACTCCTTCATAAAGTCATATAGGTTGGGGCAGTCTGCCGTTATACTCATTTTTTCCCGCACCTGCTGCCAGCTTATATCTGTCTGCCCCATTCCATGTATTAAAATGTGCTTCATTACCCCTTTTACTCCCCTTTCTTATTGTATATGGTATTAGTTTCTTTCAATTTTATATTATAACTCTTTTTAGGTTACCTGTCATATTTCGTTTCCGTATTTCAGGGTTCACTTTCCCTCTTTACGCCTCCGTAAAATGGTTTTATTTCCCTCTTTACGCTCCCTTAAAATGGTTTTATTTCCATATAGAATTTTTCTCCTGTCATTTTCAGCCGGATACGGTACAGGCTATGGTCCCATGCCGTCTTTAACCGTGCGTCTGTCACAGAAAGCTCCTCTACGGCAAGCATATCCGCCCCGGAAACGGACGCTGCTGCCAGTGAACCTATGCATATTTTCTCTTTTTCCCAAAACGGTTTTTCATAAGTAATGAAATTCAATATAACGTCTTTTGCATTGGTGGTATCCTGTATCAGAATCTTTTCTTCCGTTTTTTTCAGCTCCACTTCCCTTGCATAGAAAATGCCTTTATTCTGTAAAGGATATGCTTTTTCCAAATGCATGCTGATTTTGCTTTTTCCCTCAGGCTGTTCTAAAAAAACCCTGACATTTTCAGCCCGGTATTCTTCCCCGTCTTTTTCATCCAGACCTTCTATCGTAGGGAGATTATGATATCCCGACTGCATTGTCCAGATTTCATAACGTCTGTCCGAAAAAGTCTTTGCTGTATAGCTTTCCACACCGACATCTGCAAACAACGGTTTTCCATCCATATAAGCAATAAAGCTCCCCGTATCGTTGTGATTATGACTGTCATTGTTGTCTCCCGCTTTCACAGCCAGTGAAATACGGCGGCTCTCTGCAAGAAACAATCCTACACTGGGAAAATAGATGTCTTCTTTTACTGCCTCCGGGACAGACCACAGCTCCTGTCCCCTTGCTTTTATCTCATCATAGGTAAAAAGCTCCTGCAGCCGGTAAAAAAGATTGATTTCCTCTTCACCAAGCCTGCTGCCGCCTGCCACAAAATCCCTTGCGGCAAAATCCGATAATGCCGGCTGCTTTGTACGGATTCCGAACAGATACTCCCTTACTCCTGCCCGCCCCGCCACCGGTGAGCAGTCTGCAAAATTAAAATAATACTTGTCTCTTACATGCATCTGACGGATATAATCTGCAATGTTTTTTATCTTTTTCTCTTCGTAAAGCTTCTCAAATTTTCCGCAAAGCACAGCCGCAAAAACTTCAAATGCATTAAACAGGCAAAGTCCTGCATGACGGTAATACCCGGCACCCTCTTCGCAGCAGCCATCCTCCCCATAATCTTTTAGGAAAAAGTCACAGCTCTCTGCTGCTTTCTGCAGGACCTGCTTCCGGTTTTTCTTATTCTGCTTTGTCAGAAAAAAAGTAAGCAGAATATTCTGGGTACACCAGACAGTCCAGTTACACATGGGCTCGTCACCCTTTCCCATCCACCAGAAATGCCTGCACAGGTATGGCTTTACAATCCTTGTTTTAAGCTCCTGCAAAATCCTCTTGCATACAAAGGGACTGACCCCGTTAAGCTCATCCTGCAGCAAATAAATGATGCATGCCAACTGGGCGCCTGTCTCACATGCAAACAAATCAAGTACCGGTCTGGTTACATCCGGCAGTAAAAACTGTGCCGAATCCCTGATATATGCGTTATGAGGCGGCAGCTGCCATCCGGCCTCGTCACAAACAGCAAAAATACCATTTATAATGTCATCTAAGAATCTGCCCCTGTATTCTACACATTCTGCCAGAACAAGGGCATTCAACGCCCGCCTTTTTGCAAAATACAGTTCTTCAAACTCTACACGGTTTCCGGTTCTTTTAAACTTCATGTAATCTGTTGCACGAATATAGGGATAGGAATACCCCAAACAGCCTTCTCCCGCCTTTACTATTTGCTCTTTTAGTACGGGGGATAACTGTTCATATGCTTCCCGATTGACTGCTGCCGGATAAGGCAGAAACGGATTCAGCTCTTCTCTGCACTTTTTTAACATATCCTGTACCAATGTTTCCATATAACTCCCTCTGTGCCACCTGCACGCAATAATCTTTTTTTTGAGTATAATTCTTTTTTTCGTAAAAAGAAACTGCCACTGCAAACCTTGTAGGAAAAAGACATAAATTAGTAAAATATTGCATGTTCGCTTTTTTTATGCAGGCTTATACTAAAAGTACAGTTCGCGACAGATCACTCAGAAATGAGGATTAAAATGCATGTTCTGCGAAAAGAAAGGATTTTTGTTATGCTGCTGACACTGAAAGTATTGAATAAAGAACACCGGATAATCTGTGAAAGAACAGGGAAGAACTTTGTAGACCTGGTCTGTCTGCATGAATATGAGGAAGGGGATTTTATTCTTTTGGAAACCTCACAAAAAAATATCCATTTGAAGCTTCAGGTTGACGATGCCCTGGGGGCTTCTTTTGTTTACCTGACAGATAATCTATGCTATCTGATTCCCTTTGGAGAAAAGAGAATCAGCTACTCACCTAAAGTCTTTTCCGGTAACAGGCACTACCTGTTTGCAGAAAAAGCTCCTGATTATGAAATCACCTCTTACCGAAATCTGGCTCTCAATCCAAATGACCAGCATCATGACGTCCCCTGCTATCCCCATGCTTCTGCCAATGTAGAAACCAGAGGCGAGTCCGTCTTTGCAGCCAAAAATGCCATTGATGGTGTACGTGCCAATCTTTCTCACGGAGAATGGCCCTATGAGTCCTGGGGCATCAACAGACAGGAGGATGCCTGTATCCGTATCGACTTTGGGCGTAAAATAAAAACAGACCGCATCGTTTTATATACCAGGTCTGATTTTCCCCATGATAACTGGTGGACACAGGTAACCCTGCATTTCTCTGACAAGAGCAGCTTTGACTGGCAGCTTGAAAAGAGCAGTCTGGCTCACACCATAGATTTTCCCGCAAAAGAAATTACCTGGCTGTCCATGGACCGGTTGATAAAAGCCGAGGATCCTTCACCCTTTCCCGCGCTCAGCCAGATAGAGGTATATGGAACCGTAGCTGAAAAGGAGAACTGAATAAAATGGAAAATTTGAAAAACCTGAAAATGGAAACAAAAAAAGACTTTCAAAATCTGATGCTTAAGCTCTTAAATCCACTTAAGCCTTACTATAGTACAGAAAAGGCTCAGCTTGATTTAGGCGTCACCATGGCTCATTACGACATTAATGCCACCTACATGGAGGCATTTTCCAGACCACTTTGGGCTTTGGTACCATTTTTTGCCGGAGGCGGAAGAGATACCGATTTTGCAAAAATTTACGCAAAAGGGCTTTCTGCCGGCACAAACCCTGAGAGCAACGAGTATTGGGGCGAATGCGGTGATTTCGATCAGCGCTTTGTAGAAATGGCGGCTATCTCCTACGGAATGCTGTTTGCCCCAAAGCTTGTCTGGGATCCTTTATCAGAAAAGGAAAAAGACAATCTGTGCCGCTATCTGTATAAAATTAATGAGCATCCTCTTCCCGTCTGCAACTGGATTCTGTTTGCCGTGCTGGTAAACATTGCACTCAAAAAACGAAACCGCCCCTATGATGCCGGTATGCTTACCCGTTATCTGGACGGTCTGGAAACCTTTTATCTCGGAGACGGATGGTATCAGGACGGTGATTCCGGTCAAAAGGATTATTACATTTCCTTTGCCATTCATTTTTATACTCTGATTTATGCTATGGTAATGAATGAGGAAGACCCTAAAAGAGCCTCTCTTTATAAAGAACGTGCCGGTATGTTTGCAAAGCAGTTTATCTACTGGTTTGACGAAGACGGTGACGCCATTCCTTTCGGACGTTCCCTGACTTACCGATTTTCACAGGTCAGCTTCTTTTCCGTCTGCCTGGCAGCAGGGGTGACACCTTTCCCCATTCCGGTAATGAAGGGACTGATTGTGCGGCACCTGAAAAGCTGGCTTGCCAAACCAATTTTTGACAAAAACGGCATCCTTACCATCGGATACGGTTATCCCAACCTGATTATGGCAGAACGGTACAATGCGCCCGGTTCTCCTTATTGGAGCATGAAAGTATTTGCTTTTCTTATGCTGCCGGACGACCATCCTTTCTGGACGGCAGAAGCAGCACCCTATCCTGTACTTGCTTCCGACTGTCCCATGCCCTTTGCAGATATGTATGTGAAGCATTACGGCTCTCACACCACTGCATTTGCACCGGGCGTTTACAGTCCCTACGGTCACGGACAGATTGTGGCAAAGTACGGTAAATTTGCTTATGATAGTAAATTCAGCATCAGTATTGCCAAGTCCTCTTACGAGCTTTGTGAAAATGCACCTGACAATATGCTTGCTTTTGTCATCAATGGCTATGTGTATGTCAGACGTATCTGCGAGGAATCAAAAATACTTGAAAACGGCGTTTACTCCAAGTGGAGCCCCTATCCCGGCATTACGGTAGAAACCACCCTTCTGCCGGATGAAAAGGGACATACCCGCATCCATAAAATTACCAGTTCCCTTTCCTGCAAAGCTTACGATTATGGTTTTTCTATTAACCGGGGCGACCACGTTGATGTGGGCTGTGTCTTTTCTGCTGATGAGAACTGGGCTGATGCGCACAACAACTGCTCAGGCTGTCATGTAAGCGCCGTAGACTGTGACGGGCATGGAGAATTTCTATATGCAGACCCCAATCAAAACCTTTTATATCCAAAAACGGTTATTCCCGGTATATGCTATGATATCCATGCAGGCTTGCAAACACTGACGACCAGAGTAGATGCTTACTATAAAAAAGAAAATTAAGATGTGCCGGCAAAAGGGCCAGAAGACAAAGCCAATGTCATGATACCATGGTCAAAAGGTATAAATACCGAATGTGCTTGCACAATGCGGTATTTAACCTTGAGACCCATTAAACATGAGCAAGCAGCGATTTACGCAGTAAATCTGCGGATTGTGAATGTTTTCAGGATTGCGGAAATTGCGTAGCAATGTAGCAATCCGTGGCATCAGTCGGGGGCAAAATACCTTCTGCCCCCGACATCATGCCATTTAGTTAAGGTTTTGGAAAACAACACCCGTCCTATACTCAAAAATGGGACGGGTGCTTTTTTCTATGTAATTAGCCAAACTGAGAGTTAGCGTTCTGATTTTAATAATGCATAACAGCAGGCATCACAACCTCCCTGATTATTCCAATCAGCACTACGCAAAGTTCCCTCATATTTCATTCCACATTTTTTCATTACTTTCCCAGAATTTGGATTTCTCGGGTCATGTCTTGCTTCGATTCGATTTGCATTTACTACATCAAATAAAAAATCCATAACTACCTTGAGAGCTTCTGATGTAATTCCTTTATGCCACCATTTACTTCCAATGCAATATCCAATATGTACCATCGAAATTTTTTCTTTCATACCTACCACAGCAATATCGCCAATTGGCTCATCTCCATTATCTTTCAATACAATAGCCCAATGATAATAACTTTCGTTAGAATATTGTTTTACCCAATCTTCTATTACGCTTTGGCTTACCTCTTGACACGAATGAGTGGGCCACGTTAAAAATTTGGTAACTTCGTTATCTGATGCCCAATTTTCATACATTGCCGCAGCATCTTCATTCACATATCTTCTCAGAACCAATCTATCTGTCTCTAATTTTTGTGTTCCACAATGTTTCATAAATTTAGCTCTCCTTTACAAATTCAAATTCTCACTTGAGGTATTTTAAGGGATTTAATAATTGCTATATTCTGTTATAGAAATCTCGGCAAAGCCTTGAAACTAAAGTTTTCGTGTGTGTCCTCTCCACTGCATCTTGTATCGTGTTATATCATTTTACCCTTTATTATGAACCCTCATAAGGGAAAAAACAAGGGCACAAGATGTCCAATGGACATCTGTTCTGTGCGGACCGAAGCGGAGCGTAGACAAGAAAATCTGGTAACAACTAATAACAAATTATAAAATGACAGTTGGAACTGGGTGAAATGCTTTTAATACAATTACAGGAAAGGACAGATAAGATGAGATTGATATATGCAGAGTATAACTCACAGACAAACAGTATTGATGTAACCATATTTGAGAATTACATATTGCGGATGGATTGTAATAAGGCTGAGGATGGATTAATAAAAACACCCTGCTCGCAGAATTCGCTTAATGCTTTAGCAGTAGATGACCCACTTGAGTATGCAAGGCTTGTGTTGGATGGAGAAATGCAAGCATGGGTGGATGCGATTGATAGTCTGGAAGTTTGGTAATTTCAATAGAAATGATTATGATGAAATATTGGTAGAATGTTAGAATTTAATGTGATAAAATAAGATAGAAAACTTGAAGTTGACGGATTGTTTATTGAGATATAATTACGATTTTATTGATTAGAGTTAAAAATAAGGGAAACTCAATTTTTTCAGTCCTTTTGGATGCGGAAGGCATTGAGAAATGATTTAGATTAAGGAGAAAAGAAAATGTTAAGTATTATTTTTTCGGTAGTGATTACAATTTTTTTCGTCGTTGCTAGTTGCTTACAAAAGAAAGCAGTTGTTGCGGAACGATCGAAAAGAGCGATAAAACCAATTTCAATAATTATTAGAATAGCTCCGTTAATTGGACTAATTGTTTTTTCAATTCTTTTTATATGGGTACTTAAAGGTCGGCTTGCGGAAAGAGTCGCACACTCTGTAATAGTATTTGCTTTATGGCTATGCGCAGTTCAATTTTACCAGTATATAATTGCTTACTTTAAAATTGTAAAAATATTAATAGGTTCTGTTGTCGGAATGATAATGTCCGTTGGAATGGCTATTCTTCTTACACCATTAGATAGATATGTTGAACTTCAATATTCATTGATGGGAAATTTGTCTATTGTTTTTTCATGTGTGGTATTTGTTGTAATATATGGTGTTATTTGGTTTGCTGATATGAAGAAGAATTAATCGGGAAAAGATTAGCAAAATGAAAATACGAATTCCTTTTATAAGGACTGGTTAACCAATAGAATTGAAATTCAACAGAGGTGAAACTTCCAGGTTTACATATGTTTTTCAATCCCACATAGCCTTGTCAATTTTGTATATGGATAAGGCTATTCTTATAGTAGGGGCGATCATCTCGCCCCTTTATCTCTGTTTTGAAAAGGTTGACTGATATTCTGCTTGTCAGCCGTTTCTTTATATCGTTGTAATTTCTCATGCATGGTTTTGGCTTTAGGAGTGGTTTTTTCTCCATAGGTTTCATCCCAATTCGTGCATTCATTCTGATATGCATTAGCTGCACGCTGTGCGGTATAGAATGCAGTGTAGAAGTCTTGTACCGTTTCAAATCCATGTTGTCTGACGATGCCGGATAATCTTGCTTTGAGGACTTTGATTTCCTCGTTTTTAGAGGCAATCCGGCTATCAAGCTCTTTCTTCTTGGTAAGCTTGGCAAATCCCTTTAAATCGTCTCTCTCAAATTCCAGTGTATTCCGTTCACGCTCCGTTTCAAAGATAAGGTTATTCTGCTTGTTTAAAACAGTTTTTATCTTACGAAGCTTCGAATAAGCGGCTGCTTTCGGTGGTATCTGTGACTTTGCAGTTTCGATATTCTCTGTTTCTGTAACCGTTGTTTCGGTAAGTGTGGTCGGTTCCGGCTCTGTTACTTCTTCCGTAACCGGAGTAGTATCAGTAGCTTTGATACTTTCATTCGTTATATCTATCTTATCGCCATATTTTCTTTCAAGAGATTCATGGAACAGCTTGTTTTTCAGCTCCCTTTTTTTATGTAATTAGCCAAACTGAATTTCCTAAAGAATATAGTTATATTTTCTCATCCACTATATATTTCCGTTTTCATTGTAACATTGCCAAATATCAAGTAGAACTTCACTTCTCTCTTCGTATTCTGGGTAAAATTCCTTTGTCAATTCATCATAAGCCAATGCAACTGCATACAGTTTGTCTGCTATCATGTCAAATGTTTCATCACCCGTCACAAATTTATTCTGACCTTCATATTTATGGTATATTAGTTTCTCACTGTAACCATAACGATGATGATTTGTACCTCGCTCAATATCACGTAAAATCATCTGCTGAACAAGCGTCTCATTAATATTTATATTAACCAAGTGACTACTAATCAGATAATCCCGTCTATACAGCTTTCCTAAAGCCTGAATCATAATAAACCAAAACTCATCTACCTTCTCTATCGGCCATTTAGGATTGCTATATCTTTCAGGTTCAGCCTGTAATTCGACATCCTTAAATGAATCATCATATCTAAATTCAAACCCAAAATCATATCTTGTGCCATCTTTGAAAATAATTCGATAAATACCAG
This sequence comes from uncultured Lachnospiraceae bacterium, assembly GCA_900551115.1. Classification (GTDB taxonomy): domain Bacteria; phylum Bacillota; class Clostridia; order Lachnospirales; family Lachnospiraceae; genus Acetatifactor. The sequence continues at coordinate 112,043 of URUY01000004.1, read as the reverse complement.
AATCAACAGTTTTAAAAAAACCAAGATATTTATCAGGCGTTATGCCGAACCTGCTTGGATGCTTCATGTATTCCAAAGGTGTTATTTTACTATTCGTCGGTAGATTAACTATTATACTTATGTCTGAATCGCTGTAACAATCATGATAACTTTGGTTCAAAGCTTCCTTTACATTTGCTTCCTTACTTTCGTTATTTTGTATTACAATATCACACAGCTTCACCCCTTCTATCTCCGGAAGGCTAAGCAAATTGTCAATATAGCGTAGAAAGCTTAATTCAACATAATTTCTATCTATTTCAATCTTACTCATTGATTTATCAACTCCTGTCATTCTGAATCTAATTACGTCAAGCTTGTTAACAACTCCAGTATACCGTACTGTACGCCTGTGTCAACAAATTGCACTTATTTCTCACCAGCCGCAGTAATTTATCGGCAAAATTTAAGGGATAAATCTGACGACTTATCCCTTAACTTAACTGTTTTGAAATTAACTAAATGACACTGGGGACAGACCCCGGCTTTCCTGCTATCTCTTTCTTTGTCTTTTTCCTTTACCAATATTCTTTCCAGTCTTTTGACAATCTGGTAAGGGCCTCCATGTAGAAATAATCCCCCCAGATATTGCACTCGTCTACACCATAATGGTTGCAGGTGTTGTACGGGGAATGATTGGAATAGGTGCTGTGAAGCACCAGTCCGTTTGAGGTATGGATATCTTTTACCGCATAGTTTTCATACAGGGAATCCATCAGCTTCTTCGCTATTTTAATATAATACTCTGCGTCCGCTTTTTCCAGATAGCGGCTCATCTCAAGCATACCGCATGCAGCTATGGAAGCGCTGGAGGAATCTCTCGGCTGCGCATCGCCGTCCGTAAACTCCAAATCCCAGAAAGGAATCAAATCCTTCGGAAGATGTTCCAGAAAATATTCTGTCACATGTTTAAACAACGGAATATATTCTTTGCAGCCCGTGTAGCGATATGCTGTTGCCAGCCCATACACACCCCATGCCTGACCTCTTGCCCATGCAGAACCATCCCTGTAGCCCTGACAGGTAGCGCCATGATCCGGCTTTCCGGTATTCATATCAAAAAAGAAGGTATGCCAGGTAGAATAATCTTCACGAATGACATTTGCAACTGCAGTACGGATATGTTTTTCTGCAATTTCCCGGTATTTATCATCCCCGGTCTCTTCACTTGCCCAGTAAAGCAACGGCAGATTTACCAGACAATCTATGATAAGTCTGTAATTTTCCGGCTGATTCATGGGACCCCAGGCCTGTAAAAACTCTCCAACCGGATGATACCTTGTCAAAAGCTGGTCGGCAGCTTTTATAGCAGCCTCTCTGCCCTTCTTTGAACGAATAAGTTTATATCCCGCGACACAGGAAGGAGAAAAAAGGAAACCCATGTCGTGGTGGTCAACCTCCTGTTTTTTGTTAATTCTATTCAAAAAGGAATCTATCTGCAGCTCGCCTGCTGCCTGCAGCTTTTCTTTTACTTCATCCACCGGTCCGATGCCCAAAGCTTCTGCTTCATCCGGGTAGTCACAGACAAATTCATAAGCAAGCCAGATTTCTCCCGTCCAAAAGCCTGTTGTCCAGTCTCTGTTTTCAGTTTGCCGGTAAAAAAGCCCTTCACTGTATGCTTTCGGAAATTTATCTGTAAATTCCGGCAGCACATGCAGAATCTGTTTTACGCAGAATGCCAACGCTTTTTTTTGCTTTTCCTTTGTCATTTCCGAATATTCGTTCCATTCACGTGCCATATCATTTTCACCTCTGTTTTTATCTATCCTTTCAATCCGGTAGCTGCAACCCCTTCTACAAAATACTTCTGCAAAAACAAAAACACGATAATAACCGGTATCAGGGAAATCACTGAGCCTGCCATAATCAGACCATAATCTGAAGAATACTGGCTGATAAACATCTTTAAGCCAAGCTGAATGGTCTTTTTTTCCGGGCTTTTTAAGTAAATCAACGGTCCCAGATAATCGTTCCAGGTTGTTACAAAGGTAAATATCGTTAATGTGGAAAGCGCAGGCTTAGAAAGCGGCAGCATGATATTTGCATAAATACGATACTCACTCATACCGTCAATCCGCGCTGCTTCACACAAATCATCCGGAATTCCTTCATAAAACTGCTTCATCATAAATACGCCGAATGCCGAGAATGCCTGCAAGCATATAATTGCCATCAATTTGTCATTTAAACCGAACTTCCTCATCATCAAAAACTGCGGAACCATGTATACCTGCCAGGGCATGGCGATAGTAGCAATATATGCTAAAAATAATCCTTTTTTATGCTTAAAATTTAGTTTTGCAAAGGAATAAGCTGCAAAACTACTGGTCAAAAGCTGCAGGAAAGTAACCACTAAGGTCAAAAACACCGTATTTCCCACAAAATTAAGGAGTGGTATTTTTGTCCAGATTTTAATATAATTATCCCATTTGGGATTCTCCGGTATCCAGACAAACGGCGTCATCTGAAATACTTCCCTGTCACTTTTTATGGATGCGGAAAGCATCCACAGAAACGGTATAATCATAACCACTGCCATTATAAGCAAAATTAAATAAACACATGCTTTACTGATAACTGCTTTTCTTCTTGCCGACTTTGTAATCATTCTGTCACCCCCTCTTATTTATCCTTCTGTCCTCTGAACTGAACAAGCGTTACAATCAATACCATTGCAAAAAGTACCATGGATACCGCACTGGAATATCCCAGTTTCCAGTCAATAAATGCCTTTTGGTAGATATAGTAAACCAATACGGTTGCAGATGGTGCAAGCTCGCCGCTGCCTCCTCCTGCCAGCATAATAGCCACATCATATACTTTAAAGCAGTTGATTGTGAGCATTACTACCACAAAAAAGGTTGTGCTGCGAAGCTGGGGCCATGTCACATAACGGAATTTTTGCCATGTATTGGCGCCATCTAATCCAGCCGCCTCGTACAGTTCTGCGGATATACCCTGCAGACCGGCAAGATAGATGACCATATAGTAACCCATGTACTTCCACATACTGAATAAAATCATGCTGAAAAGCACCAGCGGTCCGGAAAACCACTGGGGAAGATTTTCCTGTGCCACTCCGAATACGTGATAGAGCAGACTGTTTACCGGGCCTTTAGACGGATGAAACAGCATTTTCCACACTGCCGTCACTGCTACCATAGAGGCTACATACGGGAAAAAAGAAAGTGTTCTGAAAATTCCCCTGCAAAATACTTTCTGATTCACCACTATCGCCAATGCCAGTGAAGCAATCATGGTAAGGGGCACTGTTCCGACACAATAGATAATTGTATTGCGCAGCGCCGCCCAAAACAACGGATCTGCTCCCAGTTTCTTAAAGTTATTTAATCCTGCAAAGGTAATGGCATTACTGCCATCCCAGTTTAAGAAAGCTAATGAAAAAGCAAAGACTATAGGGATTAGGGTGAAAACTGCAAATCCAATAAAATTGGGGGCAATAAAGGAATACGCAATCAAATCCCTCTTTGCTTCCCTGCTTATTTTCTGACCGGAACGGATCTGTGCTATTTTTCTATGTAAAAAATCGATTCTCTCCAAGTCTTTCTTCTTTTTCTTTGCATTCTGTTCTGTTCTGATTGATATAATCAGTCCATCCAGCTCTTTCTGCATTTCCTCTGCTTTTAATGCTTTTGTTTCGTTCATTTTCACCAGACTCCCTATTTCCCTTGTTTTGAAATCGGGACCGGGAATTTTCCCAGTCCCGATTGAATTACTGTTACTGTAATGCGGCTACGCCGTCATTCATTGCTTTGATGCCGTCATCAATACTCATTTCTCCTGTCATTATTGCAGTGTGATAGGTATCTAACAGAGAATTGATTTCAGATACATTATCTGCATACGGAACTTCCAGGTACAGATTTGAAACATTCAGTGCTTCCTTGCTTGCTTCATCTGTGGGGAAGCCTTCCAGACTGGTAATAATGTCAAGTGCCTCATCTGTCATAATGGCAGGGAAGTTACCGGTCTGTGCCATAACCTTAGCACCTTCTTCACCACTTACCCATTTTACAAAATCCCATGCTTCATCCGGTGTATCGGTTGCGCTTGTTACGGAAAGGCCTGTAATCGTACCCAATGTGGAACCTGCTTCTACGCCCTCTGCATGAGGATATTTTACAAGACCCCAGTTACCGCACAGACTGCTGTCATATTCACCGCTTGCAAGGTTGCTGATCATTGTGCCGATAAACCATGAACCCATATTTAACATGGCAACATCACCGCCTGAAAAAGCTGCTGAATAATGAAGACCTTCTGTTTTTAAATCAGAATATTTGCGGCATACACCGTCTGCCTCCTGGTTCAATACCATTTCATAATAAGGCTTGAAAAATTCATAATCTCCGTCCAGAATAGTGTGCTGTCCGTCAAGTACGCCAAAAAGCTGTACTGCACTTCTCCAGGTATGATAATGTGTACCATATACCTGATTTCCAAATTCTGTATTTGTGAGCTGTCTTGCAAGTGCATCATATTCTTCAAAGGTCATATCATTTGTAGGATATGCAATTCCTGCTGCATCAAAAACATCCTTGTTGTAGAACATAACCCAGAAATCATTTCTGAAAGGCAGTTCATACAGTTTTCCGTCTACGGTAACCTGATCGGTTACACCTGCATATTTTTCCAGGTCCACACCGTCAGCTGCTATGTAATCATCCAGCGGCAGAATGGCGTTTTTCTGAACCAGTGTTGCATATCCGGGAACGTCTTTAATAGTGACTACATCAAAATCAGTTCCGTCACCGGATAATTCTGTTGCCAAAACGGTCATATAATCCGTAGAACCCAAATCAACCATTTCAATGGTTACGTTAGTATGTTCTGCTTCATAAGCTTCTTTTAAAGCCTGCCAGTAAGCGGTTGTTTCCTGATCCCAAATTGCCCATTTCAAAGTAACTTCTTCCTGTTCGTTATCCTCTGCAGGCTTGCTGTCCTCAACCTGATCAGAAACAGGTGTTGTGGAAGCGTCACTGTCCGGTGTCTTTTCACCGCCACAGCCTGTAAGCAGCGCTGCGGTCATAGCCATTGTCAGCAAAATACTTAAAACTTTCTTTTTCATGTAAATACCCTCCTTGATTTGTGACCCCTTTTGGTGTCTATGTCCTGTTGATGGTTTTATTATAAAATATCAAACCACCCTTCTGAATGGCATTTTTTTATATTTCCTTTTCATTTTATCTGAAATGCGTGTAGTTTTTTAATATGTCTGCTTCTGCATATGTAATTTTTTATGATATACTGTAAATTTTTATCTATTCTAAAATACCGTACATTCTTTATAGACTTTTGCACGGATTTTATTATATTATAGTAGGGTAAAACAATACCTTACTGATAGGAGGAAAGTAAATTGCCCGGCAAAGAAACCACTTCTTCCAATTCCCTGCGAAACCGGATTCTGATTATGACACTCAGCTTCACCATCTTAATCAGCTTCATTATAACCGCCATTCTTTCCTTTATTTATACAAATTACCTGAGGAACAGTCTGCTGCAGTCTACAGAACGGAATTTACAGTTTTTGACTGACACTATCAATCGCAATATGGACAATGTGATTCGCATTATCCGCTGGAGTCAGAATAATTCTACTATCAGCGCCTATGTGGAGTCCCAGAACGAGGATGTTGCCCTGCAGCTTCGCGCCTTTAACCGTTTATCAGAAGAATATCAAAACAACGATGCAAAAGGATATATCCACCGGATTGTCATATCCAATAGTACCACCAAACGTTTTATTCAAATTGTACCCTCTACATATTCCAGCGTTATAGACATAGCCGACTATGCACCTCAATTAGAGTATTTTGACTCTCTGTATGCCAATAAAAATTTTGATTATTCTGTCGGATTTGTAGATGACCCCTTTTATACAGGACGCACCAAGCTGGTTCTTCCCCTGATTCGCCCTATTTTTAATCGATATAATGCATCACACGACGGATGGGTTTTTGCGGAGGTTACAGAACAGCTTTTTACCGACACCCTGCAATATTACAGTATGGCCTCAGACAGCAGTCTTTATCTTTCCTTGGGCAGCCATATCTATCAGATGAAGGAATCCGGACTGACAGAAATCCATGACAGCTTTACCATAGAAAACTCCCTGGAGCATTATACCCTTTTAGAGGGCTGCACGGCAAACTATATAAAAAATGAAACAACCGGCGATTCCTTTTGGGTAATTACAAAAGAGCTTTCCATGGATGGCTGCTATATCAGCCAGACCATTTCACCCAGAGAATTAAACTCCCAGCAATCCCTTTTTCTGCTCTTTGCCATAATCATTATCCTGTTAATCTGCTGTCTGGGAATAGGATTAACCTACCTGCTTTTCCGCACAATCAGTATTCCTGTGCGTAAACTGCAAAAAAAGCTTTCCTCTGTATCACAGGGTGATTTTTCCCGGGACCCTCAAATAGAATGGCAGCATGAGCTTGGCGATATCGGAAGAGGTATCAATGACTTATCAGACAATGTTTTAAAACTGATGGAACGCCGTGTGGAGGATGAAAAACAAAAAAAAGATTTGGAATACAAAATGCTGCAAAGCCAAATCAATCCTCACTTTTTATACAACACCTTAAATTCCATTAAATGGATGGCTACTATTCAGGGTGCTGACGGTATCTCTGAAATGACTACCGCTCTTGCCCGTCTGATGAAGTCCATCTCTAAAGGCACTTCCCTTTTAATTCCTTTGCAGGAAGAGCTGTCCTTAGTACAGGATTATTTTACAATTCAACAATATCGGTACGGCGGAACCATTTCCCTTACTGTTGAAATTTCCGATGAACAGCTTTATCAATGCCAGATTGTGAAATTTACCTTGCAACCCTTAGTGGAAAATGCTATTTTCCACGGCATTGAACCAAAGGCGGCTGCCGGGGTAATTCGGATTACGGCATCCTATACAGAAGAAAGAGATGTGCTTATTATTGTAGAAGACGACGGAATCGGCATGCCGGAAGATATGCCTGCAAAACTGCTTGCCGGTAAAACAGAGTCCAAATCCGACTTTTTTAAGGAAATCGGTATCAACAATGTAAACCAGCGCCTGCAGTATCAATTTGGTCAGCAATACGGCATTTCGATTGAGACAGAAGAAGGCGTATTTACCCGTATGAGAATTTTAATTCCTTATACGGCAGAACAGTAAGGGGGAATGTGCCATATGTACAGCTTATTGATAGTGGATGACGAGCCCTTGGTTCAGGTTGGAATCAAATCCATGTTAAACTGGAAAAAATTTGATATTGAAATTGTTGGCATTGCCATGAACGGAAAATCTGCATTTGAGCTTATTGAGCAGTATTCACCTGATATTGTGATTACGGATATTAAAATGCCTGTCATGTCCGGCCTGGATTTAATCCGAAACTGCCGTGAACGCTTTGGGCAAAAGGCGCCCTCTTTTATTATATTAACAAGCTATGAAGATTTTCATATGGCAAAAGAAGCTCTCCAGTATCAGGTATGTGATTATCTGGTAAAGCTGGAGCTTAATGCCGACAGCTTAAAACAATCCATTGAACGGGTTATTGCCCAAAAGGAAAAGGAGCGTTTAGCATCCGACAGTACCTCCCATGCCTCTTCTGTGGATATCCGCTCTTTTTATGACAAATTTTTTATTAAATTGCTAAATAATTTATTTGAATCAAAGGAACAGTTTGCCATACAAAGCAAAAATCTACAGATTGACTTTAACACAAAACCCTTTTTGTGTGCCCATATGAAAATCGTCAGTCATTTAGATGAATCTCTGCCCGTGGAAAAACAAATGAGCCTGTATAGCAGCACCCTGCAAATGTTAAGGGAAATTATTGTCAAATACATTCCCTCTCATGTCATCTCTCTGGATTTGCATCACTGCGCCATACTTTTTTCCCCCGGCGGTGAGACTTCCATGGAAGAACTGTGCAGCATCATTCAGAATGTCAGCTCCACCCTCCATAAATACTATAATGTCTCTTTACGGGTAGGCATCGGACAAAAAGTCATGACTCCACAGGATATTTCCGATTCTTATCAGTCCGCAAGACAGGCATATGCCTCCACCACAGATGAAACTCCTATTGTTACGATTGAGGATGCTGCTTCTGTCACTGCTTCCAAAAATATATTTAATATTTCTGTATTTCGGGATGAACTGGTAAAAGCTTTTGAAGAATTTGACGCTGATTCCCTCCATGAGACCTTAACCGGCATCATTGAGCTGTTCAGTGCCCACCCAAACCACTATATCCAGGCTTTGGATGGTGCCTGCAACATTTTGTACCTGTCCATATCCATACTGCCGGACGGAGAATCTCTGGTTTCCCAAATATTTGAACATGATTCTGACAGCTACCGCTCTCTCTACAAACAAAACAATATGGGGCAAATTGTAGAATGGCTTACACATTTCCGGGATTCCCTTTGTGAAATTTTCAGAGAACGCCGAAAAGACCACAAAAATTATATTGTTACCAATGTGAAAAAGTATATTGCCGCTCATGTGCGGGAACACCTGACGCTAAACGATGTCGCTAACAGCTTCAGCATCAGTCCCAACTACTTAAGCCAATTGTTTAAAAAATATAACGATATGGGATTTAACGAATATGTAACCTATCTGAAAATTCAGGAAGCCAAGAAACTGCTTGCGGAAGGCAATTATAAAATTTACGAGATTGCTGATATGCTTAGCTTTGAGAGCGCTTTTTATTTCAGCAAGGTATTTAAAAAAGTGGAGGGCATTTCTCCTACCGACCATCAAAATACAAAATTGATATAAACAAGAGCATCAGGAAAATTCCTGATGCTCTGCTTTGTTTTCACGCACTAATTATCTAACATATTTCTCCAGCGTTTTCCTGACAGCACCCTTTCCTGCAAGCATTTCACACAGATAACCGCATACCTTTTCTGCAAGTCCCACTGTGTAGAGATTGACGCCGAATATGCTCTCCTTTTCCAGAACGGGCCTTACCGCAGCCTCCGCCTCTGCTGTGTCTACGGCAGAGATTCCCCTGCTGCTCTCAGAAAGCAATACTCTTAGCTTTTCTGCGTGAGGTTTCAGGGTTTCCAACATGGGGTCGGGACTTAATTCAAACCGCTCTCCCTCATCATCCACTGCCGTCAGGTATCTGAGCCATCCGGCAAATACCAACGGAATCAGCCTTAAATCTGACACATCTTTATCAGGTGCAGACGCATATGCCTTAATCGTTTCACCAAACCGGATTGCAAGCTTCTGAGAGGTATCCGTTGCAATTCTCTGGGGCGTATCCGGCATAAACGGATTGGGGATACGGACATTCAGCACCGTATCAATAAAGTCCTTCGGATTTAAAACACCGGGATTGACTACCACCGGCAGCCCTTCTGTATAACCGATAATCTCTACCAGCTTTTTAAGCTCTGCATCCTTCATTTCCTCGGAAATTTTGGTATATCCCAGGAGACAGCCAAATACTGCCAGCGTGGTATGAAGCGGATTTAAGCAGGTACATACCTTCATCTTTTCCACCTTATCCACGGTTTCCCTGTCGGTAAACATAAGCCCGCCCTTTTCCAATGCAGGACGTCCGTTGGGGAAATTATCTTCGATTACCAGATATTCGCATTCCTCTGCATTTACAAATGCCGCCACATATGTGTTTTTAGAGGTAATTACAGGCTCAAGTCCCTCGATGCCGTCTTTCTTCAAAATAGCTTCTACCGATGCATCGGGTCTTGGTGTAATCTTGTCAATCATGGTCCAGGGGAAGGAAACCTTCTCCTTGTCATTCACATACTCCAAAAAGCCTTTTTCCACCAGCCCCTTTTGGCTCCACGCTTCTGCAAACGCATTGACTGCGGCGTAAAGCTTGTCCCCGTTATGGGAGCAGTTGTCCATGCTGACCATGGCAATGGGTGTCCCGCCGCTTACATACCGGGTATATAACAGGGAAACCACCTTGCCGATATAGCTTTCCGGCTTCTTCGGACCGCTTTCAAAATCAGCCGCTACTTCCTTTAACAATTCTCCTCTGCCGTTTACCAGACTGTATCCCTTTTCCGTAATGGTAAAGGTTGCCATCTGCAAAGAGTCTTTTGCAAAAATTTCCTTTAATCTGTTGTACTCTGCCTCTGCACCGGAATCCAGGATACAGGATTCCACCACGCTGCCTACAACGGTTTTTTCTACGCTGCCGGAAGCTAACAGCGTCACCAGTATGGTATAATCATCATGTGGCCGGTTCATTTTTTCCACGATTTCATAATCGTATCCTTCCGCAACCACCAGTCCTCTGTCAAGCACGCCTTCATTCAAAAGACGCTGCACCACATTAGCCTGAAATGCACGGAAAATATTACCGGCTCCAAAATGAATCCAAAAAGGATTTTCCTTTGTTTTTTTTGTAACCTCCTCGCGGTCAAACTGCGGAAGAGAATATCCTGCTTTTTCCCAGCCTGCCCGGTCTGCCAATCCTCGCCCGTTTAATTCCATCTTTTATCTGGCTCCTTTCTCAATCGCTTCCCAAAGACCGTTTAAATAAGCTGCTCCCAGCGCTCTGTCATACAGGCCGTATCCGGGCATGGCAACCTCGTCCCAAATCATACGTCCGTGGTCCGGGCGGATAGGTCCGGTAAATCCTATGTCATAAAGCGCCTTCATAATCTCATACATATCAAAGGTGCCGTCGCTTGACAGGTGTGCCGCCTCCTCAAAATCGGTAGGACTGTTGAACTTCAGATTACGCACATGGGCAAAATGGATTCTGCCTTTTAAAGACCGAATCATATCCGGCAGGTCATTTTCCAAATTGGTGCCGTAGGAACCGGAACAGAAGGTCACGCCGTTATGAGGATTATCCACCATCTTCATCATGCGGAGAATATTGGTCTTGTTGGTGATAATACGGGGCAGTCCGAATACGCTCCATGCGGGGTCATCGGGATGAATCGCCATATTAATATCGTATTTATCGCATACCGGCATGATTTTTTCCAGAAAATATTTCAGGTTGGCAAATAAGGCTTCATCATCTATATCCTTGTATGCCAAAAACAATTCTTTCACACGTGCCATACGCTCCGGCTCCCAACCGGGCATCACCGTACCGTTCATATCGCCGGCTATGGATTCAAACATCTTTTCCGGGTCCAGGGCATCCACTGCTTCCTGAGTATATGCCAATACGGTAGAGCCGTCCTCTCTTACACGCGCCAGCTCTGTACGGGTCCAGTCAAATACAGGCATAAAATTATAGCACACCATATGGATATCTTCTTTTCCCAGATTTGTAAGCGTTTCAATGTAGTTTGCAATATACTGCTCTCTCTCCGGCGCTCCTGTCTTTATGGCGTCATGGATATTGACGCTTTCAATACCGGCAACATGAAGCCCTGCCGCTTCCACTTCTTCTTTCATCGCGCGGATACGCTCCCTGCTCCATACCTCGCCCGGCGCCGTGTCATACAGCGTTGTAATGACTCCCCTTACACCAGGAATCTGTCTGATTTGTTTTAAGGTAACGGTGTCAAATTTGGAACCGTACCATCTGAGTGTCATCTCCATAAGCATTCTTCCTCTCTTTTACTCACTGTTTTAGACCGGCTGCGAAAAACATTCCCTTACTTCTTAATCTGATTTAACTGTGCGTTCAGCGCAAGAAGCTGTTCTTTGGTAAACTTCACACCCGTCATTCCCATCATACTAGTCAGACGGATAATTGTAAAGCCCCCCATCATCTTCATCATGCCTTCATTCATCTCAAAGCCTGCTGCTTTCTTTTCGCTCATGGCTCCTGTTATCTGTGCCATCATACCGCCAAACAGCGCCCTGCCTGCTTCGGACTGCATGATATCGCTAAGCTTGTCATTTAAGGAAAAGTAACCTTCCGGAGCCGTAATATCAAACCAGTTTAAAATAGCACCCTTTTCCTTTAATCTATACTCTTCATTGAAGGTGTCCACCTTGCGGATGAAGCTTTCATCCCTGCATTCTCCTGCCTGGGCCGTCAGCACGGTCTCGCCTGCATTCGGTACCTGGAAATAGAAGAAATGCTCTTTGCTCTCCTGCCTGCCAAGGCTCTTGCCGTTTGCAAACAGCTCTACCTCAGGAAGATTGGAATATACCGTAACCTTCGTTACCTCCTCTGCCCTGTCCACATAGCGTTTTCCGCAGATATGAACGAAAGGCTCATCAGACAGCCATGCTTTATACGCATAGAAGGAATCCTTTTTATACTTACGGTCAAAGGTAATCAGACCCTTGTGGTTCTGTCCGTTTTCACCGCCTTCATTTCTGGCATCAGCGCCAAAGTCAAACATATTCCATACATGGGTTGCCCACAGATACGGTCTGGTATAAAGCTGCTTAATCAGCTCTTCATGGTAATACGCCTGATATTCTTCGGTATAGTCTCCCTGTGTCGGATTGGAGGTATGCCAGTTCAATGCCTCACAGCCGTACTCACTCATACCGATAGGGATATTGGGGAACTCCCTGTGGAAATTATCAAGCCAGGGACCGTTCATGGAGGTATCTCCTCCGTACCAGCCAAAGTAATGGTTGTAGGATATGGTATCCGGTATCCGGATATACGGGTCATGGATATCGCACATGGATACCACCGCCATTGTGGTCAGTCTGGTCTTATCCATCTCATGCACCAAATCATTCAGAATACGATGGTTCTCTAAAAGGTCCGCATCCGTACCGTTCATGGAAATCTCATTGGAAAGCCCCCATACCACGATACTGGGATGGTTATAATTCTGTGTAATTAATTCCTTCATCTGAGAAATGGTATTTTCTCTTGCACCGGGCAGGTGCTTGGAAATATAAGGTATTTCTGCCCAGATTACCATGCCCTTCTCATCACATAAATCATAAAAATACTGGTCGTGCTGGTAATGTGCCAGACGGATTGTGGTAGCGCCCATTTCACAGATTAAGTCCATATCCTCTCTGTGATGCTCGGGAAGCAGCGCATTGCCAAAGCCCCATCTGTCCTGATGGCGGGATACGCCGCGCAGAGGATAGCTCTCACCGTTTAAGATAAAGCCCTTTTCCGGGTCAATTTCAAAGGTACGGCATCCGAATCTTGTGCTGACATTGTCCAACACTTCCCCGTCCTTTAAAAGCACTGCCTCTGCCGTATACAGATACGGGTCCTTTCTGCCGTTCCATAAATGGACCTTGGGAATTTCAAATGAAGCCTTTTTCTCCGCCGCAGACGTGCTTATGTCTGCAACCACATTGCCCTCTCCGTCTTTCAGGGTGTATGCAACAGTCTGTCCCTCTGTTTCACCGGTTAAAAATACTTCTACCGTAACGGTTGCATCACTGCCTTTTATTTCAGGAGTTACCAAAATCCCCTGTCCGCCGTAATAGTCCAAATCAAAATGGGAGTTGTTTACAGCAAGGATACTGACGTCACGGTAAAGTCCGCCGTAGAAGGTAAAGTCTGCCATCTGCGGATAAACCGTCTCATTGGGGCTGTTATCAACTGCGATTACAATCAGGTTTTCCTCTTTTAAAGCATCCGTCACGTTTACCCGCCAGGTGGAATAACCGCCGTCATGGTGAGCTAACTTCTCGCCGTTTACATACACATCGGCAGAAGAGTTTGCACCGCAAAGCTCCAGATAATACTGATCTGCCTCCGGCAAATCCGCCTTTTCCACTTTCTTTGCATAATAGCAGGTTCCCCGGTAGTAATCATTGTCACCATCCTGACCGTCTATTGCATTCCAGCTATGAGGAAGATTGACAAAATCCCACTTTTCGGGCAGGGAGGCAGGAACTCCTTCTGCATTCTTGGTAAACGCCCATTTTCTGTTCATGTTTACTGTTTTTCTCATATACTTATTCTCCTTTTCCGATTTTCTGTTTATATTCCTGTGATTTCACAATCACTTCTCATGCTTTGCTTTCAAAATTGCAACATTTTCATCTACCTGCTTTTTATGGAGTGGATACCAGAACCACAGAATAGCCGCTAACAGTATGAAGCCGATAGCCGGCACCAGCGTGGCTATATTAAAGATGCCGTTTATAACACCGGGCTCAAATGCCGTTGCATCAGTATATCCTATCAGGGACAGCAGTGCGCCTGTAAGACCTGCAGATGCAGCCTGTCCCAGCTTTCTTGCAAAGGAATACAAGGCATATACGGAGCCGTCCTCTCTGACGCCGTTCTTAATCTCGGCATAGTCGATAACATCCGTAATCAGCGCCCAGGAAACCATGGAGAAAATACCCAGTCCCAGCCAGCAGAGTGTCTGGAAGCCTACATATACCCATACATTTGCAGGACGGATAACAAACAGTATTACGCATACTGCCGTTGCCAAAACATTAGAAGCCACACTGACCTCTGCCTTACCAAGCTTATTGGCAAGAGGCTTCGCCACTGCCGCAGCTGTAAGCATACCTACCATCATGAGTATCGTAGATGCTGCCTGCGCCTTGGTGTCTCCGTAAAAGTTAGGGTATACGAAGTTGGCCATCGACTGCATGGTAAGCTGTGCCAGCAGCATTACGATAGAAGCCGCAATAATGGAAATCAGAGCGCGGTTCTTACCTGCGTTCTTAAACATATTTAAAAGACTGTTATTCTGCTGCGCCGCCTCGTTTACTTCTACCTTCACACGCTCTGTAGTCAGCTTGTAGCAGAGCAGATAACATACAACCGCCAGAACGGAGAATATACCGGCAATCACAGTAAAACGTCCGCCGTTCAATACAGCCTTATCACCGATTTTATCATAGGCAAACATGGGTACGCCTGCACCGATAATCAGGCCTGCCAGTGTGCCGCCCATGGTACGGAAGGTAGACAGGGACTGACGGTCTCCCGGCTCCGGTGAAATGGCAGACGCCATAGAGCCGTAAGGGATATTGATGGAGGTATAGAAAATGGAACCCCACAAAATATAGGTAACAGTCAGATAAGCAATCTTAGCCCACATAGGCAGACCGGACAGACCGCTTTGATAAATCAGGAAAGATGCGATGGCAACCGGCGCACACATACGGCGAATCCAAGGCTTGAACTTTCCTACCGGCGTCATCTTACTCCGGTCACAGATGCGGCCCATAGCTACATCCGTAAATGCATCCACTACACGCGCAAGCATCATTACGACACCTACTACTGCCGCTGATACCCCCATAACGTCTGTGTAGAATTTTAACAGGAAGCTGGAGGAAAGAATAAAGGTAAAATCATTTCCGAAATCTCCCAATAAATATCCTGCTTTGTCCCTGAAACCAAAAGGTCTTGCTGCTTTTTGATTTTTCATAGAATTTCCCTCTCTTTTCTTGAAAAAATACCGTTTTGAGCATCCGGCACCCGAACACTCCTGCTGGTTTCATTGTAACAAAGCAAGATTTTTAGAGTGAGGAATATTTTTGTTGTTTCCAGTATTTTTTTTATTAGTTATTGCATTTTATTAAAAATTATACGACAATATATAAATATAATACGGTTTAAAGGAGGACTTCCATGTTCTATGATGCCGAACTTTCTTTTTTCTGCTCCGTTTTAAAAAATATCCATCTTGACTGCCATATTGTATCCGCTCCGGACTTCCCGCTGCACAAAATTGATTCCGGACTGCGTGAGCTGCTTGGAATGGAACAGGATTATAAAAAACTGCAGGACTTTTTTACTTATGAGATTGCTTCAAACCGTATCTACAAAATGACGGGGGCTTTCCTGTGCAGTTATATTTTCCTGCTGCTGCCGGACACACAGCCTGTTTCTGTCATGATAATCGGTCCCTATGCCACACAGGAATTTACAAAAAAGACACTGCTGCAGCTTAGTGAGAAATTTTCCATCCCTCCGCAGCTTTTTCCCTCCTGTGAAAAATATTTTTACAATATTCCCCTCCTTCGCGATGATACCATGCTGCTGTCACTCCTGCATACCTTCGGCGAAAAAATCTGGGGCGGTATGGACCGCTTTTCTATCCAGTCATTCCATGAAGATTACAAAGAATCCTATACCACGCCTAAGCTGAAGAATATTAAAGAACAGGAAAATACGCAGTTTAACATGCAGGCCTTAGAACTGCGTTATGCAAGTGAAAATAAGCTTTTACAGGCCGTATCCCAGGGACTGGCCCACAAGGCTGAAATGCTTTTAGGTAACCCTTCCGCCTCCTTTTTTGAGCAACGGGTAGCTGAACCCTTACGCAATGCTAAAAATTATGCCATTATTTTAAATACCCTGCTGCGCAAGGCCGCGGAAAACGGCTTTGTCCATCCTCTGCATATTGACCGCATTTCCTCTTACTTTGCCCGTAAAATAGAGCTTTTGGATTCACCGGACAGAAGTCTCCGGCTGCAAAAAGAAATGATTCGCAAATATTGTCTGATGGTAAAAAACCATTCCATGAAGGGTTATTCCCTTTTGGTGCAAAAGGTCATTACACAGATTGATTCTGATTTGACCGATAATCTCACCTTAAACGCCATGGCAGAAATGCTGAAGATAAATCCCAGCTATCTGTCCAGCCTGTTTAAAAAGGAAACCGGAACTACTCTCACGGATTATGTCAACCGCAAGCGGGTAGAACAGGCGATTCTTCTTTTAAACACCACTTCCCTTCAGATTCAGACCATCGCACAATACTGCGGTATTCCCGATGTTAATTATTTTACCAAGATTTTTAAAAAATATATCAATAAGACTCCAAAAGAATATCGGGAAAATATTTTAAACGGTCCACTGGCCTAATTATCAGAAATACCTTTTTCCTTTCTGAACTGTGCCGGTGTCTTTCCTCTGTACTCTTTAAAGCTTTTTATCATATGGCTGCAATCACAGAAGCCGGTCTCCTGACTGATGTAATTTAAGTCAAAGCCGGTGAACAGCAAAAATTCTTCTACCTTAAAAATACGCAGCTGTTCTATATAAGCCTTACAGCTCATCCCGTAAACGGCATTGAACTTTTTGGCAAAGCAGGAATAGCTCATGCCGCACTGTTTGGCAATTTCACTGACCCGCAGATTTTCTGTAAGATGCAGGTCTATGTATTCTGTAATGCTGTCTATTTCATACTCATTATCTCCCGCAAACACATCATTTTCTATTTGAAAGCCTTCCTCCAGCCACTGTCTCACCATTTCCATTAACAGCCTGTAGAGCATTGTCTGCAGGATATAATCATACCCATATGCCTGCTCATGAAGCTCCCTTACACATTCCAAAAAGACTTTTTTACAATCCATTTGGACACAAGCCCCTTCCCTGAAGCAGGTATGCATGCCCTGTCTTTTTGCGCTCTTGAAAATATTTCTCAGCTTGGGCGCATAATTCGGGGTCAGACGCAGCTGGTTGATATCGAATTTAAGCACCACATATTTTAAAGGCGCTCTGTTTACTGCAAAAATAGAATGTACTGCCTTGGGATGAAAAAAGAACAGCTCTCCTTCCATGAGCAGGACCTTTTCTTCCCCGCTGTGAACCTCGGCGCAGCCCTCCAGCATATAAATCATCTCGGCAAAATAATGCCAGTGGGGTCTGATAGGAAAGCTTTCTTTGGCAGTATCAAAAACAAGACCTTCTATAGGTCTGTTCAGGGAATCGCTTTCTTCAAAAAGATAGTACATTTTTATTCCTCCAAAAGAGATTTTTACAATTTTAGGACAATAATATTATAGTCTATATTTCTGATAAATGATACTCTGAAATCAACTTAAAGAATAATTCAAAAAAACAAGCCTGTTTTTTTGGTGCTTACAAAACCTGCTGTCACAAGAAAGGAGGCATTTCACATGGAATATATCCGGGGAATTACCTTTGCACCATTTGCTCCTAAGGGGCTGCTTGCAAAAAAAGAAACCTTTGACAGTCTGGACAGACTGATTACAAGGACACATGCCAATACCATTGTCTTAGTACCGGGCGGCCTGCAGGATACCCCCCAGTCGGAAACCATAGACTTTACATCTGATGCAGCCATGGCAGACGATGAATTGACAGACATGATTTCCTATGCAAAGGAATACGGTCTCAGGGTGTTTTTAAAGCCCACCGTAAACTGCAGGAACGGTACCTGGCGCGCCCATATTAATTTTTTTGATGAGGACGTTCCCTGTGAACCGAAGTGGCGCTGCTGGTTTCAGTCCTATACTGACTTTCAGCTCCATTATGCAGAAATTGCAGAGAAAGCGGGCTGTGAAATGTTTATTGCCGGCTGCGAAATGGTGCAGTCCGAAAGAAGGGAAGCGGAATGGCGAAAGCTGATTGCTGATATCAGAACTGCATACAGCGGACCCGTTTCCTATAATACTGACAAATATCAGGAACACAACGTAAAATGGTGGGATGCTGTGGACGTTATCTCTTCCAGCGGTTACTACCCCATAGACGACTGGGAAAATCAGCTTGACCGTATCGAAAAGGTCGTTAAAAAGTTTGACAAACCGTTTTTCTTTGCAGAATGCGGATGTATGTCCACGAAGGGCTCCTGCCTTATCCCCAATGACTGGACCCTTTACGGAGATGTAGATTTACAGGAACAGGCCGACTGGTATCAGCATATGTTTTCTGCCGTATCAAAACGGGACTTTGTAAAGGGCTTTGCCGTCTGGGACTGGAGTGCCAGACAATACCCCGCCGCTGCCGCAGGAAAACACGGCGGTTATGACATTTATGCAAAGCCGGCGGAAAAGGTCGTGGCGGCATTTTACGGCTCCCGCCCGTAACGGCTTTTTATTTGTAAACGCTCCATTCAGCATTTCCTTAATCAAGCCTGTTAAGCAATTAGTAACTTATTAACTTAGATGCATTTATGTATCTGAAAGATATTATACGAGGAGGATATTTTTATGAAGGCTCTTTTTATCGGCGGTACCGGCACTATAAGCGCCGCCATTACCAGACAGCTGGCAGCGGAAGGCTGTGAGCTTTACCTGCTAAACAGGGGGACCCGCAACAATGCGTTTCCTCCGCAAATCAAAACCATTACCGTAGATATCAATGACGAAGAAGCTGCAAAAGAAAAGCTGGAGGGAATGGAATTCGATGTAGTCTGCGACTTTATCGGCTTCGTTCCGGCACAGCTTGAGCGGGATTACAGGCTTTTTAACGGTAAGACCAAACAGTTTATGTATATCAGCTCGGCCTCTGCTTATCAGAAGCCCCTTTCTGATTACAGGATAAACGAGGGAACGCCTCTTGCTAACCCTTATTGGGAATATTCACGCAACAAAATAGCCTGTGAGGATTTCCTGATGAAAATGTACCGGGAAAACGGATTCCCCGTTACCATTATAAGACCCAGCCACACCTATGACGAGCGTTCCGTTCCCTTAGGCGTACACGGCAGCAAGGGAAGCTATCAGGTAGTAAAACGGATGCTTGCAGGCAAACCCGTGATTATCCACGGTGACGGAACCTCCCTTTGGACCATGACCCATAACAGCGATTTTGCCAAAGGCTTTATCGGTCTTATGGGAAATATCCATGCTATCGGAGAAGCCTTCCAGATTACTTCCGATGAAAGCCTGACCTGGAATCAGATTTACCAGACCATTGCCGGTCATCTTGGGGTGCCCTTACGGGCCTGCTATGTTCCTTCCTCTTTCTTAGACGCGGTAAGCTCCTATGATTTTAACGGCAGTCTTATCGGAGACAAGGCTAACTCTGTTGTTTTTGATAACAGTAAATTAAAACGTGCCGTTCCGGGCTTTACGGCAAGTATCCGATTTGACCAGGGCGTAAAGCAGACTTTGGATTATGTACTTTCCCACAAGGAATGTCAGCTTGAGGATCCGGAATTTGACAGCTGGTGCGATAAAGTAGTAGCTGCACTGGAAAATGCGAAAAAAGAAATAACTTCGTAAATAAGAAAATAGATACACAAAGACACAGATAAAAATAAAAACAGAGAGGATGATTCTCATGGTTAATGTGAAAGGAAGGTGGGCGCTTATTACCGGCGCCGCAAGAGGTATCGGCTATCTCACCGCCAGACTGATGGCAGAACAGGGCTGTAACCTTGTCCTGCACAGCAGAGATATCTCACATACCCGACAGATTTTAGAAGAGGTTACCGCTTTGGGCGTGGATGCCTACTGCGTATCCGCAGAGCTGTCCGACCCGGAAAGCGTACAGGCTATGCTTGCAAAAATCGATGCAAACGGAACGCAGATTGATATTGTTTTAAACAATGCAGGCATGCAGGTTGCCTATAGAACGGATTACTATGAAACACCGGTTTCCGACTATGTACAGAGCTTTTATATCAATACGATTGCTCCGGCCATGATATGCTACCATTTTCTTCCTAAAATGATTGCAAACGGCTTTGGCAGAATCGTAAACACCACAAGCGGCATCCGTCTGGAACCGGAACAGGCAGGCTACTCTGCCAGCAAGGCAGCCCTTGATAAAATAACCATAGACTTAGGCTCAAAGCTTCAAGGCAGCAATGTTTTAATCAACCTGACGGACCCCGGCTGGTGCCGTACGGACCTCGGCGGCCCTCATGCTCCCAATGCACCCGAAAGTGCCATCCCCGGCATCGCGGTAGGTGCTTTTGTGGATGACGGCAAATCCGGCAGATACTTAAATGCGCCATATTTTACCGGATTATCTCTGGAAGAAGCCGTACAAAAAGCAGAAGCAGAATTTGACAGTCCGTACTAGGGATTTTCCCCGCATTTCTTCTGTTATTCCGCCCGGAGGCACTGCAGCTATCTGCAGTGCCTGCCACAGCGGCTGCAGTCGCCGCCGCAGTGAGGCTTTCCATTCTTTTTATCACGAATCATACGGCCCACGACAAAAGCCACAATTCCGATTAGCATGGCAAGTACAATTACAGTTCCCATAGGCTGTTCCTTTCTTTATAGGCGGTTTCTTTCTTTGACTTTATACAGTATTTGGTTAAAACGATTCTATGCAAAAGGTAAGTCTATAGTTAGTATAGACTTACCTTTATTAGATGTCAACAACTTATTTTGCTATTTTTCAACTGCAAGGAATACTGCCGGAACAGGATTTTCTTTTAAATTACAATCTTTAAAAAACAGCCCGTTCCGATTAGCGTTCTCTATTACAAGCATGGGCAGCAAAGAGCAGCACCACATGTATCTCTGCCATCCGGGAACCGATTTCAAATGCGAAGGCAGCTTCACCGGATTTTGCATCAACTTCTTCAATTCGTCATGAAAGGTGTCTGAGATTATATTGTCATATTTTTCAGAGAGACCATACAGCTTCCACCTGTCATGCATTTCGATTATGGGAATATCCACAATAATTTTACCGCTTTCACTCCTTGACAGATAACCCATCCTTTTAAAGCCATTCATATTATCAAAACAATGCATATTAATAAGCGGCAAATCCTCTTCTCTGCCCGTATGAATGGCATATAACATTTTCATAACCTCCATACCGCTCATGCAATATGGTATATATTTGCTGTCTCTCCCATAGCCTTGCTGCGTTGTTCCAAGCAGGCAGTCGTATTCACATAACGATATTTTTTTAAGACCGCAATAATCAATAAGCATGGTACAGCATTCCCCACTGATACCATACTTATGATAATCAGCCATATTATAAGTATAATCAGCCGGATAACGGTTTCCCATTGCATACCACTTTCCGCCGTTAGAACGATCCGGATATTCAGAAATACCGCCGCAGACCTCATTACGAACATTGTTAACTGCATTCTGCATAGTGCGTACTGCAAAAAAGCTGTCCAGCTTCATCCCCTGTGTCATGCTTTGTGCTTTATAAAAATCCTGTTCATGGAGTTCTGAAAGTCCGCTATCTACAACAGCCCACATGTCGCTGCCGTGCTTGTCAGCTATTTCTTTTTCCAGCATAAAATTAGCTGTTCTGTCCTCTTCGTTATAGATAATAAAATCGGTATAAACCTTGTCTGCCGTCCGTTTCATAAGTTCGCCGTCAACAAGCTTATCCACAATCGGTTCAATAAAAGTCGTAGAAATGCCGATGGCCTTTGCCAGCTCCGGAACCGTAACCGGTCTGTCATATGCCAAAATGAGCAGATTCATCACTATTTTGTTATTACCTACAAGCGAAAAGGGTTCATTATTTATCCCTGTTTCCCCACTGTTGCAAAGCCAGAGATTATCCGGCGCGTAGCTTTGTTTTACATAATTATCCATAGTGAAATCCTTTCTGACATGCTTTCTGCCTGTATCCAGACGGGATTTTACAGTGTTTTCCGGAATGCCGAGTGCATCCGCAATCTGTTTTATACTTTCACCGTTCATATAAAACCTCACCATTACCTCACGGTAAAGCCTTGTAAGATGCCCAAGACAGCGTCTGATATTTTCCGCTTCCTCTATTTGCTCAATCTGCTTTGAGACAAAATCCTCCTGCGGTATTTCAGGCACTATCTCCATACTTACGACAGGCTTGCGGTACTTTTGCCTGAGCATATCATAATATTTCCGGTTCAGGATAGTTACAAGGAAGCTTTTCGGATTTTCTATGGACTTCCCCTGCTCCATAGCAGTCAATGCCGCCATAAGCGTTTCCTGAACTAAATCCTCTGCGTCAACAATATTCTGCACCCTGTAAATAGCCGTCTGTAACAGGTAATCTGCATACTCTGTCAATTCGTTTTTGTTCATCGGAATACCTCTTTTGAAAGCTTTCACTATATAGTCGCAGAAACAGGTAAAAGGTTTGCTCCTGTTTTCCGCACCGGTACTGCAAGCTATATTGCATCATACGCCCAAAGATTTTTAATCTGATACTGTAAGGTTTCAAAAGTCCATCTCTTTTCACTGCGTTTTGTGCTGTTGGGGTCATTTACCATAAAACCATTTTCATCATAACCGTAAATAACAATAAAATGTCCTGTTGTGGTAAAGTCTCCCGGACGCATGGCACAGATAATAGGATTTCCCCAATCCAGGTGCTGCTTCATTGCCTCTTCATCCAGACCAAGCTCAAAAGCCTGAATTCCGTAAGAGCCTACTGCCTCTGTCATCAGCGTCCATGCCGTTCCTATCCCTTCCACATAATGACCGTTATTCATACTGAAATCAGCCAATTTATCGGGGGTTGCACTTTCATCCTTTGTAAGGGAAAAAATTACCATGGACAGGCAAGTGGGGCCGCATCCGGCAATACCGATGCAGCTCCCCCCGTAAGGTGCATATCCCCATCGGGTATCCCATTGCAAAAACAAAGGAAAATCCTGTTCCGCCTCCTCCATGTCAAATCCGCCGTTTACCACTTTTTCAGCAGTCAGGTATCCCTTTACAAACTCCGTCATTTCTTCATTGCCCGCAAGAGCTGCCAAAAGCTCCTCCGGATACTTTTCCCTGTTCACATATATATCTTCTATATCTATATTTTCTGCAGCCAGCTTCTTTAATGTTTCTTCCACTTCTGCATCCTCTAAAATCCTTTTGTTATCCAGAATCCTTCTGCTGTCTGCCACCTCTGCCGCCGGAATTTCATCTGTACCTTCATCCGTAGAACCTGTCTCATTACTGTCGGTATTTTCCTGTCTTTCGGTGTTAACCTCAGGCATCCATACGGACCAAAGCTGCCTGCCCCAGCTTATCAAAATTCCCAGTAAAACAAATGCCATAATAATGTTACAGCAAACCAGGATTCTCTGTCGCCTCCTCCTTTTACGCAGTTTTTCCTGACGTAATGCACGGATGCGTTCTGCCTCTGCCCGGTTTTTTGGTTTTGGAGTCCCTCTTCCGGTTGTCCTGCTGTTTTTCATATGATTTCTCTGTGTACCTTCCATCTTTATCCTCCAAAATCCAAAACAAAACTTATATAGAAAAAAATTGATGCTGTCGTTTATTATAAACAGCATCAATTTCTTTTCAAGGAATTTTTCATTAAGAATTATTTAATTTTTAAACTTCGTTTCGGCAGAACTCTTCATACACCTTTTCATAATCATAATCAGGCGCATATTTCCCGGCCAACCTGCAAATAAAGGCTACCTTTTCTAAGGATTCTTCTACTTCTTCTGCAATACACTGTTCACTTTTACCCCGGCAAAGCTTCTTGCAGATTTGTTCTACTACCTTTTTATCCGCACCTTTTTCCATACCCTCCTGCTTGCCTTTTTCCACTCCGATTTCTAAAATATTCATCTTCACAGCCTCCCATTCTTCTGACTGTTTCACTTCCTGCACTATCTTATCCAGCTTTTCTATCCGCCTGTCCTTAACCAATATTTCAGGATTTTCCAAGCTTGTCTGCTTCATATACTGCAGCAGACTCACTAACTCCGGTGTCCCTTTTTTACTGGTCATATTTAAAAATAACTACCTGTTCGACCTCGACTTCTCTAAGCTCAAGATTCTCTTTCTCCATATGTTTCTTCCTTTCTGTTATGGCAGAAAGGCTCTTTCGTCTCTCTGCCTGTTTATTGGGTAATTAAGCAAAGAGTTCTGATTCTGAGATAGCCACAAAAGGCTATAGAAAATATAGATGTTAAGAATTATGAAATCATTGCCTGTAAATATCGTAGCACAGAAAAAGTACAAAAGTAAAGATAAAATTTAAAATACAAGCAATAAGTTATCATAAATCCGTTGCACAAATACTAAAGGAATAACGAATATCCTTTCCTGCATCAATATGATAAGCGTTTTCCACATCTGCGCCCCAGCTATTGATGCCGCCTACGCCTCTGACTGCACCTAAAATGGATACCACCGTCCGTCTTGCGAAAGGAAGCTCTTCCATATGGGTGGCGTTTTCCAGCTCTTCAGCCGTAAAAGGCAGGCAGGAAAATGCAAAGTTTTTGTCCACGGCAGAAAACTGCAGTCCGGACAGGGCGGCTTTCCAGGATGCCCCTCTGTTTACATTGCTCTGTGCGGTATTACGGTAAACACGCAGCCATTTTGTTTCCATATGCACACCGCAGTCCTGAGGAACCAGATACGGCGTAACCGGCAGTCCCTCCACCGTGTAGATACCGGGCACGCCCCCCTCCATTCTGTCAGGATAGGTTTCTCCCGAAAGCCCTTCATACTGATAAGATACTGCTTTCGTCGGCATGATAAACCGCATGCCGAATACCGGAAGCTGCGGCAACGCACTGTTGCCGAAATAATGCACATCCACCCGTATTTTACCTTCTGCTTCCACCGTATAGGTAACGGAAACCTCTGTGGAAGGAACAGAAATAGTGGTATATACAAATTCTATACTGATTTTTTCTGCCTGTTCGTTTCCTGTATACCGATTGTTATCCGGTGCTTTTGGGAATCCTATTTCTTCGTCCTCCACCCGGATACGGATATCGGTACATTTTATAAACATATCCGCAGAAAGCCACATGCCGGATTTTAAATGAAATCCGCTGCCTCTGTCATTGTCCGTAAGCGCCCGCCAGAAGGTGGGACGCGGAGTGCGGTACAGCCATTCTTTACCGCCGGTCACCAAAGATTCCAGACCACCGGTTTGATAAGAGAAGATACAGGAAATGTCTTCTCCGTATACGCCCAGCGTTAGGTCACCGTATACAATATGCAGTTTTTTCTCCCCATTTCTATTCATACAATCCATAGTAATATTTTACCTCCTGCAATGCCGGTTTCTCTGTTCTGTCTGCAAACACGATACCGTTTCCCGAAAACTCATAATCTGACGGCCTGTCATCAAAGTCACCGCCATAACGCAGCACCCTCTGTCCCGTCACTTCGTCCTGTACCGCAATGGCCTGGTCAATATAATCCCAGATAAAGCCACCCTGATACATTTCATATTTATCAAGAAGATCCATGTAGGACTTCATTCCACCCAAAGAATTACCCATATCATGCATATACTCACACAAAATAAAGGGCTTTGGGGGATTGCTTAACAGATATTCTTCTATTTCGGAAGGCGCAGCATACATCCTGCTCTCCACATCGGAAATCCTGTCATCATAAGCCCGGTTATGGAACACACCTTCGTAATGCACCAGCCTGCCTGTATCCCTTTCCTTAAAATACTGGTTCATAAGAGCCAGGTTTTCTCCTGCATAAGACTCATTCCCCAAAGACCAAAACAATACAGAGGTATGGTTTTTAAAGGTTTCAAAATTGGTTTTAGCCCGGTCTAAAACAACTTCCTTCCATGCAGGCAGACTGCCCGGCACATTCCAGGAAGGCTCAACAGCACCCATCTTCTGCCATGAACCGTGGGATTCCAGATTTGTCTCTGCCATTACATAGATGCCGTTTTCATCACACATATAATACCAGGGAAGCTGATCCGGGTAGTGGCAGGTTCTGACTGCATTGATATGGTTATTCAAAAACAGCTTTATATCAAATTCCATGTCGTCTTTTGTGATGCATCTGCCGCTCTCTGCATTCCACTCATGGCGGTTTACGCCGTTTAGAATCAATCTTTTTCCATTCAGTAAAATAACCTTATTCTTTATTTCGATTCTGCGGAAGCCGATTTTGTAAGGAACAAATTCCACAGGCATTCCATCTTCATCATAAAGGGTAAGCATTAAAGTATACAGATATGGTCTGTGATTGTCCCATGGGATGACCTCTCCGATTTCTACCGGCTTAAGCACTGTCTGCTCTGCAATAGCAAGCTCTTTTTCAAAACAGGTTTCTCCCTCTGCATTCTTAAGGGTAATATTTACCCTTTCTCCGCCCTTAAAGTGTGCTGCCTGCTGTCCATCCTTCGCCCGGTCTGTATCTGTCTGTACGGATAGCTTTAAATCCAGTGCAAAGCTGCCGGTTTTGCAGTCCTCCATAAGAACAGGCTTTGCCCACATATCCTCTATGTGCAGAACCGGTTTCGCATACAGCGTCACATTTCTGAAAATGCCGAAGAAACGGAAGAAATCCTGATCCTCCAGATATGCTGCCGTACTTCTTTTATGAACCTCCACCGCCAGCAGATTGCCCTTTTCTCTGATATAAGGGGTTAAATCAAATTCTGAAGGAGTGAAGCTATCCTCAGCATAGCCCACAAAATGTCCGTTTATCCACAGATACATGGCCTGTTCCACACCTTCAAAGCAGATGCAGACTCTTTTTCCCATAAGACCCGGCTCCAAATCAAATTCCTTTACATAAGAACCCACCGGATTATATGCAGCGCCGCTGAAGGCGTCCGTAACAGGCACACTGTCCTCTAAGCTGTGAGGCGGTCTTCTGTAAATATGGCCTTCCCAGGGATACATATTATTGATGTAATGGATTTTATCATAACCCGCCATCTCTATATGCCCCGGTACTTTTATGGAGTCAAAGCCCGACCTGTCAAAATATTCCTTAAAAAATGCCGCAGGACGGCTCGCCGCGTTCTCGGAATAACAGAACTTCCAGTTTCCGTTAAGGCTCTGTCTTAAGCTGCTCTCTTTTCTTTCACAAGCTTCCCTGCTTTCATAAAAAACATGGTCCGAATGGGCCGGAAGCTGGTTGATGCGGAAAATTTCCGGGTTGTCCAGCCATTTGATGTCTGCATTCATTCGCAATTACCTCTTTTCCTTTTTATAGTTTCACTACCATTCCTTCACGCTGTACAAAATACTGTTGCCGTTTTTGCCAATCCGTTCCACACATTCCACATGCGTTAAAATATTAAGCACTGTCTGGGACAGCCGCCTGCTAATATGTGCCGCCTTTGCAAATTGGTCCGAAGTAAAAGGCTCTTCTAAATCGGGAGGTACAAACTGCATATAGTCCTTTACTCCGTCCACACATACCTCGCCCACCAGATTAGAAGGTATCCTGTCGTATCTGTAGGAACCTCTTTTTTTGTCTTTGCTCCAGCCGTTTAAGAGCCTGTATTCCTCCATATCAAGAAACACCATTTTCAAGTGCAGATTAGGCTCCTTTAAAAACATTTTTATTTTATAAAGCTCGATAAACGCCTGATAAGCATTGCCCTTCGCCGGAGACTTATGGGGCTTTGACAGCTCTCCGCTTTCCTCATCAATCCATATCAGCCACTTATACCGGGGAATGGGATAGACGATTGTAACCGGATACAGCTTTAAAAACGCCGCTAATTTATCCCGCATCCGGTTAAACTGTCTTGTCTGTATTTCCACAATCTCGCTTCCTGTATAAATATCAGCCACATAATTTTCAATGGGAATCTCGTGCATATCCTTATCCGGCGCATAATACAGCTTTAAAATGGCATGTACGGTTTTTTCTGATAGCGTACCGATTCCCTGACGCTGTCTTTCTATGCCGATTATTTGGTTTTTTGCCTGTTCAAATTGTATATTTACAGGGATTTCCTCCTGTATTACCTTTTTTCTGGGCATATACCTGTACTTCCCTCCGGTCTTGTTTCTTCCTCCTTATAATCTATCACCTTTGTAGCGGTTTTGTCTACAAATGCCTTGTCATGCTCCACAAAAAGCATGGTAGGCTTAAATTTACAAATCAACTCCTCAAGCTGCATTCGGGAAAAAATATCGATAAAGTTGAGGGGTTCATCCCAAATATACAGATGAGCCTGTTCGCAGAGGCTGGCTGCCAAAAGCACCTTCTTTTTCTGTCCGCCGCTGTAGTCCTCCATCCTTTTTTCAAACTGCTCCCGGGAAAAGTCAAGCTTACGAAGCAGCGTAAAAAAAAGCGTTTCATCCAGATTTCTATCCTTGGCAAAAGCTTTCAGGCTTCCCTGCAAAAACCGGGTCTCCTGAGATACATAGGAAACCTTCAAACCGCTTGCCAGCTTTAACTTACCTGTATAGTTAAAATCTGCCTTTCCTGCGCTGCCGTCTGCTCCTTCCTGCAGCTCTCTTAATAGCAGCTTAAGGATACTGGATTTGCCGCAGCCGTTCTTTCCCCGCAGCACCACCCGGTCTCCGTTTTCAATCTGAAAGCTCATAGGGGGCAGCGTCTTTCCTTTGTAAGAAATCTGTACCTCCTCCAAGCTCGCAAGCACCGGCTTATAATGACGCAGGGGAAAAAGCTTCAAATCCTCTGCCGATTCCACATTTTTAAGCAGCCCTTCTTTTTCCTCTATTTCTCTGGTCTGCCTGCGCTCTAAATTTTTTCGCCGCATCTGCATCCGGCGCGACTTCTCCCCCACATAAGCTCTGGTATCAATGCTCTTTTCATATTTTTCCGAGTTTTTCCCGATTTTCGTAGACTCCACCTCATCCGCCCAGTCATGAGCCTGACGGGCAGCCGCCTTCAGCCTGTGGATATCCTTTTTCAGACGCTCGTTTTCTGCCGTCTCATAAGCGTCCTGCCTTTTTTTATTTTCCCACCAGGTGGAAAAATTGCCCTGACATACTTCGATATTGGTTTTGTTAATGGCCAAGGTATGGTCTGTGCAGGCGTCTAAAAGGTCCCTGTCATGGGACACCAGAATATAACCCTTTTTGGTCTTCAGATAATCCCGAAGCACCTCTCTGGTTGCCATATCCAAATGATTTGTGGGCTCATCCAAAAGGAGAAAATGATGGTCCATGGAAAAAAGCATGGCAAGCATTGCCTTTGTCTGTTCTCCGTTACTTAATGTAGAAAAGGGCCGAAACAGCACTTCCTCTGAAACCTGCAGCAGAGAAAGCTCCCTGCACACCTTCCAGAACTCATAATCCGGATAAACTGCCGCCAGCACATCCACCGTATTTTGTGACATATCTGTCACTTCAAATGGAAAATAGTCAAAAGGCTCCTTCGTGCTGATAGTTCCCTGATACTCATATTTTCCCATAAGCAGATTTAAAAAGGTAGTCTTTCCCCTGCCGTTTCTGGCTGCAAAGCCTAACTTCCAGTCGGTATCTATCCGGAAAGAAACATCTTCAAAAATATTGTCGCTGCTGCCGTCATAGTAAAAAGTCAAATTATTTACACTGATTAAGGACATAAAAAGCCTCCTTTCAAATTTCTTCCTCTTCGCCGCAGTACGCATTCTCATAAATCAAAAAAGGACACAGGAATATTTCCTGCATCCTAAAATCCGTATCCGCTTCTCTAAAAATGCTTTTATGCTTTAACAAAACGCCATTAAACGCCTCGTTTTAAAAACATTATAAAAACATATTTAAAGAATCTATACCGTTATAATGAAATGTCAGAATGTCTATTCCTGCGTAGCACAACAAACAAAGATACTCTCGTACCTCACTGTCTCTTATGCTGTTATTTAATTACTTAGCAGGAAAAAGTATACATCCTTCCATCTCCTTTAATATCATTACTCAGGCTTTCGCCATGTTGCTTATAATATATTCTTCCTATGCTGTTCTGTCAAGCACTGATTGCTTTATTTTCTGCTTTTGTTTTCTGCTTTCGTTTTCATATAATTTTCGTTTTATTCACTTACACTTCTGTCTGTTTAAGAAATCACCTTGTGCGCCAGCCACTTTTTGCTGTAAAACCGGAAGGTAAAGATTACGCCCCTTATACCCCAGTCCGTAAACATGCCAATCCATACTGCCATAGGTCCGAAGTCCAATACCTTGACCAGGAAAATACACAAGCTTACCCGGCACAGCCACATAGATATAGTAGATACCAGCATGGAAAATCTGACATCTCCTGCTGCCCGCATTCCATAAACGGGTATAAAGGAGGGAACCCAGAAAATCGGCTTCATAATTGTTATCCAGCCAACCATATACAGACACAGCGCCGCGCTTTCCGGCTCCATAGCGCCAATAACCGTAATCGGCCCTGCAAGTACATACACCAGCAGACAATTCAGGATCATACCGATTTCTCCAATCAGCGTCAGTTTTTTCACATAATATACCGCTTCATCCTTTCTGCCTGCCCCCATGCACTGGCCTACTACCGTCATAAGGCCGATACCGATACCGACTGCTGCCACGCCGTTTAAGCCTTCTAAAATATTTGTCATGGCCTGTGCTGCAATCGCCGTTGTTCCCAAGGTAGAAACCGTGGACTGAATTGCCAGCTTTCCGAACTGAAACATACTGTTTTCCACCCCGGACGGAACCCCTATTGCAAGCACCTTTAAAATAATAGCCTTGTCGGGACGAATCTTCCGGTATTCATTTACCATAATCATCTGCCCCGGCTTCCGCAGATAAAGCAGAACCACAACCGCACAGAATATTCTCGATATCAGAGTAGAGATTGCCACTCCTGCTACCCCCATGTGAAATCCCCAGATAAACAGCGCATTGCCGCCTATATTGATGATATTGGAAACAATGGATATCAGCATGGGACGTTTGGAATTACCCTGCGCGCGATAAATTGCCGCACCCGCATTATAGAGTGCGATAAAAGGAAACGACAATGCCGTATAGAAAAAGTAGGTTACGGCTGCATCCATCACATCCGTTTCCACTGCGCCGAAAATAAACTGCAGAAGCTGTTTGTTGAAGGAGAGGCAAATCACCGCTATCACCGTAGAAATTGCCAAAATCACAAGCAGAACCTGTCTTGCCGACCTGTTCGCTGCTTCTTCATTCTTTTTTCCGATATATTGGGAGCATATGATACAGCCGCCGGCTGCCAGCGCTGCGAACGCCTGAATCACCAGTATGTTGATAGAATCCACCAGGGAAACTGCCGACATGGCCGCCGGTCCCACATTGCTGACCATAACCGTATCCACCGTTCCCATGA
The DNA here is from genome assembly GCA_900551115.1 of uncultured Lachnospiraceae bacterium. GTDB lineage: Bacteria > Bacillota > Clostridia > Lachnospirales > Lachnospiraceae > Acetatifactor. Next base: position 80,437 of record URUY01000004.1, on the reverse strand, counting down.
GTGAATTAAGAATCTGTTCAATTATAAGAGGAAAAAGCAGTGCCCGCAAAGCGGCGCTGCTGAACATATGTTTCTGTTCCATAAAAACCGCACATCCTTTCACTGTGCTTTCATATTAAGAGATTTTTACGGAAAATGCAACCTGAATTACTTTGTTATTTTTCCAAAAGCATATCCGAAATGACCCAGTCCTCTGTATTAGGTCCTTCCCGGATAAGCTCCATATTTACATAATCATAAGAATCCTGCTCACCCCTGATAACAGCAACTGCCTCCAGTTTTCCGTCATTCATTTTACTGCTGTCATAACGGATTTCCACTACGTCAACAGCCGTTACTTTTTTCCTTTCTGCCGAAAAAGCCTTGCCGTCAGCACCATAATAAGTCCCTGTATAAAAATCCTGCAGTGCATATTGCAGCTTTGTTTCCAAACCAGGATTTCTGCTGGTATAATCCGTCAATACAAAAATTCCTCCATCCTCATAGGAAATCGTAGCAGAAATCGTATTTCCGTTATAATCTGCTACCACAGAAGTACCGGCATAAAACTCCAAGTCTGCGTTTATGACAATATTGTCACCTTCTGGCATGAATCGTATTTGATTGCCAATACCCACTCTATCGTAGGCATCCTCACCGGTACCACCGGATATTTTTTGGCCTGCCTCGACACCTTCCACATAAGCCTGCATCCCTTCCGCATCACTGTCAAAGGATACATGTCTTCCAAGCTGTGACAGATAATTATCATCTAAAAACTGGTATACAGTTAAGCCCCATTTTTTATCCCAGTCCGCCATCAAAAATGTGTCAACGTAAACTCCCGTTCCATGCATCACATTAAAAATAACAGCAAGCTCCGCCGTTTGGTCTTTGTCGTAATCATATTCTTCTATCTGTACCGGTATCATGTAGTTAGACCCATAGGGATACAAAATCTCAACATACTGCCCGTCTTTGACAAGCAGCATCTTTTCATAGTCTCCTTTTCCGTACAAGGTATAGTTTTCAGTCTGTGCAAGCAGCAGGGTATCGTCCTCCGTTCCCTGCTCCGGTATATAAGGAAGCTCTGAAAAAGTATCTCTTACATCTGTAATTTTCTCCAGATTCCAACCATATGTTTCCGGGTCACAGCTAAAGCTTACAATATCCTCCTCCCAGTAATTCCATTCCTCAGAATTGTTATACGGATTCCATTTATTATAGCCATGACCGGCGCCACCTTCGTTTATCTTAAAATACTGCTCTCGCAGCAGAATATCCCGATATCCATTACCCTCGCTGTAGCCCCATTGCTCCACCTTCACATAAAAGGAATCTCCAATCCTGTTCAAATCGGTATAACGGATTTTATCGTAATCCTCCAGCATCCATTCGTGACAGATTATACTGAAATCAAAAAGAGTCTGCTCATTACTGCCGTCCAGTGCAGTTCTAACCAGATTGCTTCTGTAATTATTCTCACCTGTAAGCTTTGCAGCAAGCAGGGTGCCTCTTTCCTCCTCAAAGGCAAGAAAGGTCAGTCCCTCACCAACCTGCTCCTCCTTATCAAAGTCCATATTTGCCCGGTACAGCTCGCTGCCTCCCGTGCCTGCATTGGCATATTTTTCATAATAGACATAGCCTGACGCCACATGAAAATCAGGCGCATCCGTAATGTGTACCTCCGTAAAAGAGCCGATTGTACGGTTATAGGAGTAAAAAGTGCTTTCCGTCACTCCTATCGAGCCGCCATAAATCACCGTAGAAAACAGAATATAATTTTCATCCGCATAAAAACTGTTAATCTGCCCTGTTTCACCGATGTCCCTGCCAAGCACATCCCTCTCACAGGCGCCGTCACTTTCCCTGATACTGTCAATAAAGCTGCCATTCTCCCGTCTGGATAATACATACAGACTGCCCGCACCTCTTCCGAGATAGGACAGAGAATTGTCTTCCAAAAGACAGATGTTTTCCCCCGTCTGTGTATTATATGCATAAAGGCTGCCATTCCTGTGCGTCTTATTTCCCAACTTATCCTGCATATAGTAAAGGATGTTTGTCTTCTCATTGTAATCCACAATCAGGCCGTCAAACAGCTTCTCATATCCACTGCCATCCAGTTCATAACGGCGTACCTCTTCAGGGTAAATATTTTCATCCGAAGCATAAAGATACTTTCCATCCGAATACAGCTTCATATCATCCATATAATACAGCTTACCATTAATTTCAACGACAGTACTGCCGTTATTTACAATATCCTGTACGTTGTAACTTTCAGAATCCAAAGCCTGTAAATTTTCCGGTGCGGTTTCTGCCGGTGAACCTGTACCATTTTCTGCCTTTGTGTCGGTACTATTTTCTTCCATTGCATCAGTACCGTTTTCCGCCGGGCGGAAAGCCAGCCCCAGCACAACACAGCATACACACGCAATACCGATTACGGAAAAAACAACCCCTTTTTTCTTATAATGCAACACATTTTTTATACGGAACCGCACGGACGGCTCCCCAAACGTCAGCGGTGCCATTACATAACCGTTCTGCCGGGCTGCATATTTGAGCAGGCTCTCTGCATATTTTTTATTAATCCTGCCATCTGCCCGACTGAGTACAGCCTCGTCGCAGGATATCTCCATGTCCCTGCAAAACAGGAAATAGGAAAGCCACACCAATGGATTGAACCAGTGAAAAATAGTTATCAGAAATACCACTATCTTAACAAAATGGTCTCCTCTCTTTTTATGGCAGTTTTCATGTGCTGTAATATATTTTTTCTCTTCTTCTGAAAGCCCTGCCGGCAGATAAATTACCGGGTGAAAAAATCCCCACAAAAAAGGGGCATTGATACCTGCTACCTCCGCAATCCTTTCTTCCTTATCAAAACTAATCCGGGTTCCTGCCTTAATCTGCTTTTTCAGTTTCCGGATGCTGTTCAGATTATATAACAAGAAAACGCCAATCCCTGCAATCCAGACCGCAGGAAGAACTGATACTCCTGTCATATTTTTTATATTGCCTCCTGTACCGCTATGAACAGCACCGGCAATATTATTACCGGCAGTACTGCTGCCGCTGACAAATAAGGTATTATTTGGAACTGTACCCGTATCATTTCCTGTGCTATTTCTCATGACATTTATGTCATTTTCTATATGAGTCACCGTATTAACGGGGTTTGCTCCGGTGGAGACCGCGTTATCCCTGCTACCATCCCCAATATCGGCCTGTCCTTGTCCGACAGCATTAACAATATCCGTTATAGAGAATTCTGCCACCTGTCTGGGTATCAGGCTGAATGCTCCCTTTAAGGAAAACGGAACGCAAAGGTTTAAAAATACGATGAACCACAGGTAATATACATATTTTCTCCCGCATTTTTGCAAAAAAAGCCTGACAATCATAACCGCCGCTATAATATAGCAGCTAACCAGACTCATATTTAAAACCTTTTCAAATAACATCCCCATCATATATACCCGTCCCTCTTATCAGTCCTCTTTGTATTCCTCAATCAACTGTGACAGCTCTTCAATTTCTTTCTTACTGAGTTTTTTCCGTTTAAGAAAAGCCGCTACGAAGCCGGGCAGGGAACCACCGTAATTTTCCGCCAGATACCGTTCCCCCTTTTTTCTGGCATATTCATCCCTGCTCATTTTTGAGGTCACTACCGCATTTTCATTTTGAAAAATATCATTTTCACAAATTTTACGAAGTACGGTATAGGTTGTCGACTTCTTCCAGTCAAGCCTTTCTGCTGCCAGTTTGACCAGTTCTCCGCTGGGAACCGGTTCCTTCTCCCAGATAATCTCTGCAAGCTGCAACTCTGCTTCTGTCATCACATATACTATCATACTCATAGTGTTTCTTCCCTTTCCTATGCTCTCACATGAATTTTTCCGTATTTTTATAAAAGCTAAGCGGTTTAAATAATATAAACCTCACATTTAGTCTATAATTTTTAAACCACTTTGTCAATTGATTTTTTGATTTTTTCTAAGCATTAAAATTGTCACCATCATAAAGCTATAAAAACCCAAGTAAAAGAGGTAAAAATATTATGCTTTTCACAAATTTCCTTCTATATTAGACTACTATTATCGGATTAATAAGAAAGGAATCTACATAATATGAAAAAGTCTAAACTGTATTTAACCCTCGCCGTTGTTGTTTTTCTGATTGCGGCAGCAGTACTCGGTATTTTTTGCCTGAAAAAAGCCGGCATTGGTCCGTTTGCCGCTTCTGACAAAAAATATGAGCATCTTTCCGCAAATGGCATTACAACCTGGGACAGCGGCTACATGAGAAAAGACCTTACCTCCCTAGAGCTTGTAAAACTCATGGGAAACGGCATTAATCTGGGCAATACCATGGAAGCCTACGGGCACCTTTCTCTGGGAACAGACGCCGATGTTTCTTCCTATGAAACTCTATGGGGTCAACCGGTTACCACACAGGAAATGATTAGCGGCATGAAAGAAGCCGGCTTTGATTCCCTGCGTATTCCCGTTGCATGGACCAATATGATGGATTATGAAAGCGGGGATTACACCATTGATGAAGCCTACTTAAACCGTGTAGAAGAAATTATTAATTATGCCCTCAACGAAGATATGTACGTTGTTATCAACGACCACTGGGACGGAAGCTGGTGGGGTATGTTCGGCTCCGCTACACAGGAAACCCGCGATAAAGCCATGGATTTATATGTATCCATGTGGACACAGATTGCAGAACGCTATAAGGAATATTCCGATTATCTGATTTTTGAATCTGCCAATGAAGAACTGGGCAACCGTTTAAACGACATCGATGTTGCCTCGGATTCCGGTTCCCTTTCTGAGGATGAATGCTATGAAATGACAAACAAGATTAATCAGGTCTTTGTAGACACCATCCGCGGTACCGGCGGCAACAATGCACACCGTTTCCTTTTAATTGCCGGATACAACACCGATATTCAGAAGACCTGTGATGACCGTTTTGTTATGCCTACGGATACCGCTGAAAATAAACTGCTTGTTTCTGTGCATTACTACACACCGTGGGGATACTGCGGTACTACCAGTCTTGCCAGATGGGGAACAAAGAGAAATTATCAGGAACAGAACACCCTGCTTGGAATGATGAACAAATTTACAGAGGCCGGGTACGGCGTGATTATCGGCGAATACGGCGTGCTGCCTGCCGATGACGGTTCCATCAAAAACAATACCTGCGACTATTTGAAAAATTTCCTTGATAACTGTGATCTTTATAATTTCTGCCCTATGCTTTGGGATTGCAGCAGCTTCTTTGTAAGAAATGACCTTGCCATGAAGGATGCGGATATGGCACAGCTCTATCTGGAAAGACGCTACTCCGCACAGGCTTCCCTGACCGAGGAAGAAATTAAGACCGCGGCACAGAATGCCATCACGGAAGCAGAAGCAAATGCCATTGAAAGATTTGAAGAAAGCGTTGTTGATCCTGCTGACGCAGACAGTGCGGTTGCATGGATTATGTTTAACAGCGGTGACTGGAGTCAGATGTACAGTGTAGGCGATACCTATGACCCCGATTCCAAATCGGAAGGTGTTGTTGCTACTGACGTTGAAGTTACCGGTGCCGGCACTTATACAGTAGGCCTCGACTTTACCGGTACCCCGAACGGCTTTGCCAACGGCACTGCCTTTTCTGCACTGGCTATCGGAAACGGTGAAATCCTTTATCCCGGGTACGTTGTTACTATTACCGAAATTTTGGTAAACGGAGAGCCCTATACCATGACGGCAAAGCCCTTCACCACCTCAGACAATCAGATTTGCACCCGTGTCAATCTCTTTAACGAATGGGTAACCACTATCCCTGCTGAAGCACGTACAGCAGACGGCGATACTTCTAATGTATCTCCAGTTATCGTAAGCAATGATGATTTAGGCCAACTGAAAACCCTGACCATCACCTTTGAATACGGTCCCGTAAACTAAGTTTTTTATAATATGAAGCATTCAAAAAGTTGCCATTCAAAAAGCTGACAGAGATTTTTTCTGTCAGCTTTTTATGTTTCAGTGTTCTATATTTCCGTTTCATATATTTCCGCTTTTTTGAAGCTTTTCTTCTAATTCTTTAATGTACTGTTCCTGCTCCTTTATTTTGCGATTCTGCTGGTTTATCTCAATTTCCCGCTCCTGCATTTTAGTTTTCTGCTCGCACATCCTCATCTCCTGTTCTTTCAAAACAGTTCTTACAGAATTAAACTCCTCCTGCATCTCTTCTACCATATACTGAACTGTATTCCGATCTAATATCTTAAGCGCATCAGAGAACATACTTAACACCCCTTCCAGATTCTGCCGAAATTTCTCTATGTCTTCATAAATAGATAAAAATTCCGGATACTTTTCTAATATCTTTCCTATATCTTCTTTTGATTTTCCATAGAAACAACCTCCACAATTTCAGACATGAACCATCCGGCAAAAGCCGGATGGCCGGAAAGAAAACCGTAAAAAAGGACAGAATTATCCCGAAGCTTTTACAGTTTAATAAAACGGGTAATCATTTGGCGGAATGCCTTGAACTGTCAGGATAAAATCCTTCAGTCAGATAAAACATACAACTATAGAAATACATATTTGAAATAACGTAAAGATAGTATAACACAATAGTCGTAAAAACACAATAAAAGATTTTTACGGCTATCGGGGCATATTTTACGGATGATTTCCTGTTTCATTACACCATACCGCAATCTCTGCAACCAAATTAAGCGGCAATGGTTTTTTATAGGGAAGCTGAATAGCACCTTTGCTTGTTTTGTACTCTTTCAGTTCCTTCTCAAAATGAATAACGGCCTCCGTTCCGGCATATAACCCAATATGATGCTTGTGCGCTGCAAAGTGAAGGATGTTGTTCCCTTTCCAGTAGGTAGGCATACTCCATGAGATGCGCTCTTTGGCATCGGGCAGCGCAGTACGGATGGTATTACGAATCTGCTGCAGATAAGACTGCACCTCCTCTGCCTGAGCCGCAATGTATTCCTCTATGGTGTCAGGCTTCTTTCCGCAGAAATGCTGCTGGTTTTCATTCTTAAACGAACGCCCGCATTTTGGACATAACCACATATTTTTTCCTCCTTAACATTTACAGCAATTATATCAATAATAATTGTTTCCCGCAAACAGTAACCTAAAACAAAAAATACTTGTATTTCCTGTTTTTAAGTGTATGATAGTAGTGTTACACTTACATTCAGATGATAAAGGATATTTATTATGAAAAATTACGAAATGGACCTTTGTAACGGTTCCCTTTGGAAAAAAATTTTAATATACAGCATCCCCCTTATGTTTTCCAATATCCTGCAGGTTCTGTTTAATATGTCGGATATTGCCGTGGTGGGCAAATTTGCCGGCCCCGTTGCATTGGGCGCCGTAGGCTCAACCAGTATATTGATTACTCTTTTTACCGGTGTCCTTATCGGACTCTCCAGCGGCGTCAATGCCCTGACTGCACTGTATATCGGGTCAAAAAGTGAGAAAGACCTAAAAGAAACCGTCCACACCGCTGCCATTCTCTGCTTTGCCATGGGCATCCTGATTATGGTGCTAGGCATACTCTTTTCAAATGCCATACTGACGGCAATGCATACAAAAGAGGTGTTGCTTTCTGACGCCGTGCTTTATCTGCGTATATATCTGACCGGAATGCCGGCCTTAGCGCTGTACAATTTTGGCAACGCTGTATTAAGCGCCGCCGGTGACACTAATCGCCCCCTGTATTATCTTCTCTTTTCAGGAATTGTAAACGTTATACTGAACCTGTTTTTTGTTATTGTGTGCAACTGGAGCGTTGCAGGTGTTGCTGTTGCCAGCGTAATTGCACAATATCTTTCTGCCGTACTGATTTTAACCCTTCTTTTCAGAAGCAGGGAGCATTTTGCCCTGCGCATACAGTATTTAAAAATATCTGCGGACAAGGTGAAACGCATTTTAAGAATCGGAATCCCTTCCGCCTTCCAGTTTGCCCTCTTTGCAATCGCCAACCTTTTTGTACAGACCAGCGTCAATTCCTTTGATCATGTAATGGTAGAAGGCAATTCCGCTGCTGCCAATGCCGACCCTCTTGTCTACGATATGATGGCTGCCTTTTACACTGCCTGCGCCAGCTTTATCGCACAAAATTTTGGCGCACAAAAAAAGGACAGAATTATAAAAAGCTATTTCATCTGCCTTGTTTACTCTTTTATTATAGGATTGGTTTTAGGTATAGGCCTGTATCTTTTCAGATATCCGTTTCTTTCACTGTTCACCAATGACAGTGCTGTTGTCATTGCCGGAATCAAACGTTTATCTATTATGGCACTGTCCTATTCTGTTTCTGCATTTATGGACTGTACGATTGCTGCTTCCAGAGGACTTGGCAAAAGCATCCTGCCCACGATTATCGTTATCATGGGCTCCTGCGTATTCCGAATCGTATGGATATATACTGTTTTTGCCTACTTCCGCACAATAGAAGCGCTGTACCTGCTCTATGTTTTTTCATGGCTCTTGACTGCCATTGCAGAAATCCTATACTTTATCGGTGTTTACCGGGCCTCCTGTCGCTCAAAACAGTAATGCCGGTCAGCTTTCCCAATCCCAGGAATTTCTTTTTTTTGCAAGCGCTTTTGCCAAAGCAAAGGCGCTGTCGCTTTGTTCCTGTGGCAACATATCCGCAAATTCTTCATTTTTATATGTGACATATTTAATCCGGTTTTCTCTGGCTCTTCCAGAATCTTCTATCTCGTGAAGAAAATCCGGCAGGATCCAGATTTCCTCCAGAGAATCCATGCACACATAATCCATATCAAAATAAGCTTCGTCGATACCATCCTCAATAGGCACTCGCAAAACATAGGGGATTTTGCATTTTTCCTCCCGAACAAGTGCGCCATAATAATTCAGAAAATCTTTACAGATATCTCCTCTTACATCCACCTGTATTTCAGCTATCTCATAGGATCTGGTACAATACCTGCGGACATGGCTGATATCCTCATACTGCTTCCGCATGGCAATATGCTCCTGCTTCTCATCGATATAATAAATGATACCTTTATTGAGCTTCGCAGTCTCCGCCTCATCGCTGGAGATATTTTTTCCGTTGGACATATTTTTCATAGCCAGAAAAAAGAGCAATTTGATTCCCCGGTACTTATACTCCCTTGCAGCATCCTTAAGCTCTTTGTAATTTCTGCTCTTCCCATCTAAAAAAACATAACCTGTCTGCCCTTCCTGTGTCTCAAAAAGAATGGGCATCAGCATATTCTGCTTACCTTCTTCCATCGTAAGCTTATTGCAGCCGTTTCTTTTTGCCAATTCATACAGAAGCTTTCTGCACTTGTATCTGCGTTTTCCGGCATCGGTACGTATGGTAATGGTTGCTTCACAGTCACCGAGTGTGAAATGCCTGAAATAGGGTTCCCGAATGACGCCCGCACACAAAATCAGTCTGCTTTTGCATTCCGGGCACAGAAGAAGCCCCTCCTGACTTGCCACACGGATTTTGCTCCGCATCTCTTCAAGGTATTGACCATTTTCATTTATTAAATCAAAGGCACATATGGAAGCATCTCTAAACTGTGCTGTCAATCTTTCAGACATGGGGTGTCCTCCTAAATCTGTTACAAACAATAATAACCTAAATATACTTTTGTAACTGCTTCAAGATGATTTTATAGCTTTCCTGTACAAATTTCTCTGCCTGCTGCTCTGTAAAATACTTATATTCTCTCTCTACATTTTCCCTGCCGGCTAAATAAAAGCCTGTAATATATTCACGCCGATTGTCAAAAGCATCCTCCGCAAAAATATCCATATAGCAGTTATGAAAACCAACCAATCCTTGATATATTTGAAAAGCTTTAAATTCCGGATGCTTTTATTATATACATTGTCCATCCATAAAACATCCGTCAACAAATGCGTTAAATAACCCAAATAAAAGGAATACTGCTTTTTTGTATATGTACTCTGCTTTTCGTTTGTAAAATATTCATCCACATACTTATCTGTTTGTATAACAGACCGCCCACCCGCACCCCTCGTTTTATAATGAGATACTTCTGATGCCGGAGTATAAGTACTCCAGTCCTTATTAGGAACGCCGCTGTCCGGTGCAATATTACCCATAATAAATTCTTCTGCAAAAACATCAGGCAGATATTCTAATAATTTATCTGCAGTTCGTAAGTGTACCATCCAAGACGCCATCGTATCCTCCGTGCTAAGGTTTCTACTTCGCAGACACTGCAAAACAAAAAGCTGCATTATTTTAGTTATTACAATCAGTATAGCATACTTTTTCTTCCTCCTCAAAATGAATGGGTACCATTTTAAAACCATTTTAAAACTTTAAAATTTCGTTGCACTTTGTTTTTTAATATGATAACATACTTACAAAGCAATAGATTTCTATCATTTCTTTAAACCATCTGTTTACAAATCTTGAGATCCTGCTTTTATTACCCACTTATACAAACATAGCAGGAAAACAAGAAAAATGCCAATATCTTTTTCCTGCGCATAAAGGAGGAAAAGTATGGCAAAAAATATAACCACAGTATTGGAAAGTTTGAACCTGGTCGACAGATTCTTATTTGACGAAACTATGGAATCACCGGGAGCCTATCAGGCAACTGTCAGTATCCTATTGGAGAATGAAATTGAATTTTTGGAAAAAATTGAAACAGAAAAAGAATTACGAATCTCACCAGAACTTCGCCAGATACGTTTAGATGTAGTAGGCATGGATTGTGAGAATAAAATCTACTACACTGAAATGCAGAAACAAGACACTGGCAATCTAAAAAAAAGAAGTCGCTTTTACCAGGCGCAAATGGATGTATCACTGCTAGCACCTGGATGTATTGATTTTAATCGTTTAAACGACAGCTGCTTTATCATGATTGCACCGTTCGATATGTTTAAAAAAGGATTATATCGATATACCTTTGAAGGCGTATGCCGTGAATGTCCTGACCTTAAATTGGAAGATGGCGCAATCCGAATCTTTATCAATACGAAAGGTACCAACAGAGAAGATTTTTCCAAAGAATTCCTTGATTTCATGGATTATATTACAGAGTCCACAGATACTAACGCAGCCAAAACAGACAGTGAAAAAATTAAACTTATCCATAAACAAGTACAAACAATCCGCTTGTCGGAGAAAATGGGAGTGAAATACATGCAGGCATGGGAAGAAAAAGCTCTTGAAAGGGAAGAAGGCCGACTGGAAGAACGTCAGAAAATCGTAATTAATATGTTAAAATCCGGCATCCCGGAGTCAGAAGTTGCAAGATTGTCCGAACAGTCATTAGAAGAAGTAATAAAACTTGCACATCAAAACTTGTAATAGGAGAAACGCTGTAAAACCAACATTTCTCCTATTCTTTCTACTGCACATACCCCAGCGCCTTAACAGGCTCCATTTTAGAAGCCTTTCGTGCCGGAGAATGGGCACAGAGAAGACCTATTAATGTGCTGAACAGAATACAAAAAATAATCTGGTTTGCGCTTACTTGATATAAATTGAATGCCAGCTCCGCAAAAGATGTCTTCACAAAATTGTTAACCATGCTGCCAACTAACATTGAAAGTAAAACGCCAATGATTCCGGCCAGAAATCCTACCACACTGCCTTCTGTTAAAAAAATTCTTTTAATATTTTTTGCAGAAAAACCTATCGCCCGCAAGATACCAATTTCCCTAATGCGTTCTGTCACTCCCATATACGTCACAAGAGCTATCATAATGCCTGACACAATCAAAGAAATTCCGGCTAAAAGCATAATTACTGCGGTCACAAGATCTACCATGACACCAATACTTCCCAATGCTTCTATATCAATGCTTGCCCTCAGTCCCATCTCATTCAGCTTATCCTTGACATCCACTGCATGTTTTTCATCCGTTATTGTTACACAATATGTATTTGAATGGTAGCTTTCGTTCTGTAAGGATTCCTTAACTACCTCTTCTGCCAACAAATACGGTATATTCACAATATCCGTTACCCCTAAAAATGCCTTTCCCGAAATACCTACAATTTTCACTTTTCTTATTACCATTTCTGAAAGTTGTGTCTTTGATCCTGCTAAAAATGCCATGTCAATTTCCTGACCTAAAATGCTCTGAACATCTCCCTCTCCCACAAGCTTTTCTGCCATGGTAAGTGTAATGATTGCCTCCTGGCTATTATCGCCGGCAGGTATCGTCCCATATAGCAGCCGTTCTTCCCAGTACTTTTTAGAATTTTCCAATGGTCCGATAGAATGAACCAGTCCGTCACCTACCATGTCACCAAACTCACAAAATACCTCCGGTCTGTTATTCGGATAAATATCTAATATCCTGTCATCCGTTAACAGCAGCTCCTGCATACTGTTATTCATCATTACATCAGTCTCACTGACATCCACAACCTGCATATTCACAACCGAATTTAACTCGTCAAGAATCCGCCCTTTTGCACCGGAACCGATACCACAAACAAGCAGCACTCCTGCAATACCTATCGATGTACCGATAGATGTCAAAAGCGTTCTTTTCTTTTTCGTCATCATATTTTTAAAAGCAATAAAAAGTTCGGTAAAAGGCAGGGCTTTCCTCTCCTTGCTCTCTGTCATTTGAACTTCCTTTTTCTGCCTATCGCGGTATACGTCCGAAACAATTTTTCCATCTAACATTTTAATTTTTCTGTCTGCCTGATTTGCCAGTTTTTCATCATGTGTTACCATAATAACTGTCATATTTTCATTTTTATTTAAAGCTTTCAGCAAGTCCATAATTTCCTGGGATGCTACGGAATCCATTGCTCCCGTAGGTTCATCTGCTAAAAGAATATGTGGATTATTAGCTAACGCCCTCGCAATCGCTACCCTTTGCTTTTGACCTCCGGAGAGCTGCGCCGGTAAATGTCCTTCTCTTTCGCTTAAGCCAACTTTTTTTAATAATTCTCGGGCTTTCTTATGTCTCTCCGCGCTACGAATACCATTTGCCTGCAATACCAATTCCACGTTCTGTATCGCAGTCATAAATTCGATTAAATTGAAATTCTGAAAAATATATCCCACTTTGCATTTGCGCCATGCAGACCACTGTTTATCGCGATTCTTGTCTATCCTATTTCCGTCAAATTCTATCGTTCCGGCACTTATATTATCCATTCCGGATATCAAATTTAACAATGTAGTTTTTCCACAGCCGGATGGACCCACAATCGCTGCAAATTCCCCCTGTCCGATTGTCAGGTTAATATCTTTCAAAATAGAGATACTTTCTTTTCCTATATAATAGGATTTTGAAACACCTTTTAAAACTAACATTTTCTACTCCCTGTTTATATGATTTTATCCAACACACTTGCAGGCTAACAGAGTTTTAAACAGGCTTCAATCTCTTTTTCGTAAACAACACTTTTTTTTCGCAAACGACTCTTCTTCACTCATTTTTATAAAAAAATCTGGATAATAAACTCTTGATTATCTACGGAATACTGTATTTCTCCATCATATTTTTCTACTATATTCCGAATGTTTTTACTTCCAAAACCATGGTTTTTGTTATCTTTTTTTATTGTTACAGGATTTTTATCACTATCAAACTCAATCTTATTATTGCATTTATTTTTCTCAAATATGTAAAGCTTATCTCCATCTACCTCTATTGCAAGCTTTATTACCTTGTCCGTATCTTCCAAATATTCGCACGCTTCAATCGCATTATTTAATATACTAATAAGTAGTGTACACACATCATATACCGCAATATGCTCAGGCAATTTCATTACATTTATTTCACAAATAAATTGAATCCCTTTACCGTCCATACAATTCTTCTTTTCTGAAACGATAACGTCTATCGCTATTATACCCGTATACCGCTTCATTTGCGCTCGATTAAAATCTTCGCTCATCTTATCAATATGTGTTTTAGCCTCCTCATAGTCCTGCTGTTCTATACATTGAGAAATAATATACATATGCTCTTTTACATCATGCCTGAACCTTCTCATATCCTCATCCTTTTCTAAAATGAGCCGGATGTATTTTTCCTGCTCTGATAAATATAAATCCAGTATATTTTTCTCATTCCGAAAAGCTTCGTTTTTATAAATAGTTACAGATAGCCATAAAAAGAGTAAAAAGAACACTATACCCACAAACGACAGGAAAAATCCGATTAAATTTAATTGAATATCTTGAATCTGATATATCGAACCGATATATTGAACCAAACCTATTAGCAGATAAAATACGATTGCGCCGATTGTTGTTGCAACATAAACAGAATTGCCCAAAAACAGGGGGATTTTATTCTTTTTCCCTTTCACCTTTTTTATCAGATAAATGATTAGCATTAACAATGTAAAAGATAAATTTCCTATCAGTGACAAAATTATATTATTTGCCACATCTACCTGCGAAACATGCAAAATTATCGCCATCAAAAAAGACACTTCCACATTTATAATCGAAGAAATCATAAACGCACATGGATATAACAAAAGCCACTTAACCTTTTTACTATCCATAACAAGCAGCGGTACCGACAAACAATACAATATATTTATCAATGTTGGCTTCACCGGACATTGGAAAAGAATATTTATAATGTTACACAAAACAATTCCTGCATAAGCTAAATATACTTTTTGTTTCTTTTTACTTATACGAGCCTGCAATACCTGCGTATAACATAACAGAATATTACTCAACTCAATTACGGCTCCTATGATATATAAAATATTATTTATCATTTATCCTCTCCCTGAACTTTTTAAACATATATTCCTTATATTTGCACCGGCTTGTTTCTTTATATTTTCTGCCTACCGGCAACTGTTCCTTACGGGATATCAATGTCACAATATCTTTTAAGTTTGAAACAAATTTTAAATTAACCAGATACGATTTATGTACACGTACAAAGTTATATTTAGCCATTTTTTCTTCCCATGCCCGCAAACTTCCGCATATGACATACTCATCCTTTTCCGTAACTACATGTACATACTTGCCTTCTCCCGACAAATATACAATTTTTTCAACACAAATATATATCTGCTTTCCCATAAACAGTATTTCCACTACTTCATTTTTCTTATTTTCCTGTCTATCCACAATCCTTTTCACTTCTCTTGCAAATCTATCATATTCTATAGGCTTACAAATAAACCCTCTGGTCTTAATACCAAAGGAATCAAATACGCAGTCTGAATGACTTGATACAAAAATTATATTTTTTACAGTATCCCTGTCCTCCAGCATTTTCATAATATCTATACCGTTTGTTCCATTCATTTCTACATCCAGAAACAAGATATCAATATCTTCCTCATACTCAAGCAATTCCTCGCCCTTGCAAAATATCCGATATTCAAATTTCTGATTTATTTCTTCTTTTACTTTTTCACAACACGCCATTGCTGTTTCCACACATTTTATTTCATCATCACAGATTCCTATAGTCATTTCCTTTTTACCCCCCTGTAGTGTTTTTATATCATCCCTTTTATACTCTATCTTCAAAGTTATGACAAATGCTCCTGACCACAGCCAGAAGCATCTAAATTTATCATTATTATACATAGTAATCTATGAAATGTAAATACAGGACATCCCCTCTCACCAACGCACTTTCCAGCGTTCACTGTAGGTCTTTGTAAAAAGGGTTTCTGCTTTTTTTGCTTTTTCTTTTTTTTGCAGGCTCTCCTCCTTACAGCGCTGCTTCAAATAATACTCAAACTTTTCTTCATTTACAGGAAGCTCTGCCCAGTCATCCGTCCAGGCTGATAAATATGCTGCATTGGAAATCGAAAGCTCATTTAGTCCCTCATATCCGGGGGCAATCAGCTCTCCCCCGTGCAGTATTACATCTGCAAAATTGGTAAGGATACACGGATGTCCTTCAGGAGCCTCTTCCTCATATTCCTCATACGTTATCTCCGGCTGATAAAACTCCTCTTTTGCCGAAAAACAAAATTCCCGCTCCGGTACTGCAAGCTTCCACCAGCGGAGTTTTCCGTCCTCCAGCACCAGTTTCCCACAATCACCCGAAATTTCCAAACGATTGGTTCCCGGCGCCTCTCCGGTTGTCGTAATAAAGGTGCCTCTTGCTCCGTTTTCATATTCTGCATAAATGGTCACGTCATCCTCAACGCCAATACGATGATACTTCCCAGTATCGCAAAAGGCACGGATTCTCTTCGGCATCCCTAAAATCCACTGCCAAAGGTCAAGATTATGAGGCGCCTGATTCAAAAGAATCCCACCGCCTTCTCCGCTCCAGGTTGCACGCCAGTCCCCGGAATCATAATATGCCTGTGTCCGATACCAGTTTGTCACAATCCACACAGAGCGTTTCAGCGCACCCAGCCTGCCGCTCTGCACGATTTCCCTCGCCTTTACAAACAGCGGGTTAGTGCGCTGATTGAACATAATGCCAAATTGTTTGCCGCTCTTTTTTGCTTCTTCATTCATCCTGCGCACCGCACCGGTATAGACGCCCGCCGGTTTTTCTGTCAGCACATGCTGCCCTGCATGAAATGCTTCTACGGCAATTACCGGATGAAGATAATGCGGTGTGGCAATAATTACCGCATCGGTCAACCCGCTATGAAGTAAACTGTGATAATCTTCAAACACACGGCAGAAAGAATATGTTTTTTTCAAATATTCCCTCTTCTTTTCATCAATATCACAAACTGCCGTAAGCTCCATACCCGGGATTCTTCCGCCAGAAATCCAGTGCAGGTGCGCGCTTCCGATATTACCGATACCGATTATCCCCACTCTAAGCTGTTTCATGTTCTCTTTCCTCTGTTATGCGTTATACGTTCCTTCCGTACTTCCAAATACCGCCTTCACATCTGCTTTTCTTCGGGAAGTCTTTACACGTTTCATCAATTCTTCATAAAATAAATCTTCATCCACAGGAAGCGTAACTTCTTTTCCCAGCCATGCGGACAAGTGCATGGCATTTGAAATCATTAAGCCGTTAATTCCTTCTTCTCCGCCTGCAATCATCGGTTCATCACGGAGGATAGCGGCTGCAAATGCATTTAAAACCCCCGGGTGCATTTCTGACATTTGGTCTGTCTCTACTTCGATTTCCGTCACCTTCGGTGTTCCAAAGGGCATTGTATTGATTTTGGAAAACTCGGGTTCTGTCATTTCCAGTTCATAGAGCTTTAGTTTGCCGTCCTCGGAAACCAGCTTACCCTTTTCCATTGTAATTTCAAAACGGTTGGTTCCAGGCGCGTCCCCGGTTGTGGTAACAAAGGTTCCTGTTGCACCGTTTTCATATTCAACAAAGGCAGTCACGTCATCCTCGACCTCGATATCATGCCATTTCCCAAAGTACATATGGGCGCTGACTTTCTTCGGCATACCACAAATCCACTGCCATAAATCCAGGTTGTGCGGGCACTGGTTCAGCAAAACGCCGCCGCCCTCACCGCTCCAGGTTGCACGCCATGCACCGGAATCATAATATGCCTGTGAACGGTACCAGTTTGTAATAATCCAGCTGGTACGTTTTATCCGGCCATACTTTCCGCTTTGTACCAATTCACGCATTTTACGATACACATGGTCGGTACGCTGATTAAACATCATGCCAAACTTTACATGCGCCGCCTTTGCCGCCTCGTTCATTTCACGCACCTGCCTGGTATATACGCCTGCCGGTTTTTCCGACATCACATGAATGCCCCGTTTAAAGCATTCTATGGCATACTTTGGATGCTCATAATGCGGCACGGCAATGATTGCCGCATCAATAAGTCCGCTGTCCAGCATTTCTTCTGCCGTTGCAAATTTTGCAACAGAAAAATCCAGTGTTTCTTCCGCCCATTTCAAACGCTCCGGATTGATATCTGCAACTGCCGTAACAACTATTTCCGGACATTTTCCGGCTTTTATATTTTGAACATGGCTGGCTCCCATATTCCCGATACCGATAACTCCCATTCTTACTTTATCCATCGTATCCCCGTCTCCTTGCTGTCTAAATTAAATTCTTAAGTGCTGTAGCTGCTGCATCAAACGCTTCCCGGTCAGAACCGTAATGAAAACTGCCGCTCTTATCACCTTCACGTTCCAAATCTGCCAGTCCGATAAAAGCATTCAAATGGGGTTCTAATGTCAGCACATTTCCCTTATACTCAGAAAGCAGATACGGAAGGTTTCCCACGCCTCTGCCGGCAGGCACCACTACGCCGTTTGGCATCGCATCCTTAATATGCATATATTCTACATAGGAATGCAAAAGCTCCCACGCTTCTTTGGTATCCTGTCCGCACTGTATGAAATTGGCGGGATCAAACACAGCTCTTAATTCCGGAAAGGTCTGATGGATTTCCAGACAGCGGGACGCAATATCTCCGTAGATTTCTTTCTCATTTTCATGACAGAGAACGATTTTGCTTCCCTTTGCTTTCTCTATCATACAACCTAAACGCTCCATTACCTCTTCCCGGTAATCTGCCGGATTTTTTCCTGCAGGCATATAAAAGCTGAACATACGGCAGCAGCGTGTCCCCAGTATCTCTGCCAGCTCCAATCCATGGCAAAATGCATCCAAATGTGGTGCAAACACATCTTCTATCCCTATTTTTCCATAGGGAGAACCCAAAGACCACACGGCAATTCCTGCGTCATCCAGACGTTTTCTTACTTCTTTTGCTTTTTCTTTTGTAATTTTGGAAATATTTTCTCCGTCAACACCACGAATCTCCAAATAAGAAATCCCATTCTCTTTCATCGCGGCAATCTGTTTTTCTATATCTGTTCCTGCTTCATCTGCAAATGCTGCCAACTGAAATCTCATACTCAAAATCCTCCGTTTATACTCCTGAATAAGTAGAAAATCCACCGTCTGCCTACAACTCCGGTCATATTCGGAATCTGTCCGATTTTTGAAGGTTACCGGAGCTTTTGCCCTTTTAACTTACTTTATAACCTGTAAAAGGTCTGCAAAGGAAGATAACTGATACGTTCCCAGCCCGCATGCAACCGCATCCCCTATTGCAGCACTGTCCATTCCGCCTGCAGCTGCCGCCTGAATCCCTGCTTTCGCGTCCTCTACTACCAGGCATTTTGCCGGTTCAACATTTACAAACCGGCTTGCTTTTAAAAACACTTCCGGGTCCGGCTTTGAACAGGTAATATTGGTGCCGTCTGAAATGGCGTCAAAATAATTGCCCAGTCCCAGCCTCTCCAAAATAAAACGTGTATTTTTACTGGAGGAACCAATAGCCAGTTTCAACCCTTCTGTACGCAGAAAATCCAGGGTTTCCTTCACTTCTGTACTTAAATCCTTCGGAGACATGTTTGTGAGAAGCTTTTTATAAATTTCATTTTTTTTGTCAGTATAGAATATCTTTTCCTGTTCTGACATAGTTCCCTCAAAACGTTCCAATATAATATCAAAGCTTTCCATACGGCTTACGCCGCGCAGCCGGTTATTAATTGTCTCATCAAAATAGATTCCCAATTCATCTGCCACGGCTTTCCATGCCTGATAATGATACTGATCCGTAAAACATATCACTCCGTCCAAATCAAAAATAATTGCTTCGTATTTCATTTTAATCCTCATTTCTATGCCGAATACAGCGTAATAAATTACTTTTTTCCCTGCTTTATAAAACAATACCCTGCATAATGTTCTATGCAAGGTATTGTAAATATATTTTTGTTATAAGCTTCCAAGATAATAGGAAACAAACAGCATGCCTCTGATATGATGCACCGTCTGGTCTCCGGAAAGTGTAATATCATGAAGCGGATCCCATGACCAGAATCCCCATTTTACACTCTTATCATCAAGATATAACGGGTACTTTCCGCCTTCCAAAGCCTGTAAGCTTAAGGAATAACGTTCTGCCTTAATAACCGAGTCAAGATATTTATCTTTTTTCGTTACCATATGCAGTCTCAAAAGTGACATTGCAATATTAGGCATATCGCCGGGACCGATATTGGGAGCGCATACAAAGTCGTCCGTATCAATACCAATCGGCCAGGAACCATCTTCATTCTGATGCGCAATCAGCCAGTCTGCATATCTCTCCGCAGCAGTCAGATATTTCTCTTCTCCGGTAATTTCGTACAGGAAGACCAATCCTCTGATTTCCGGAGCTGTAAGGTCAGAATTCCAAAACTCACCATCCAGTAAGTAGAAGCATCCGTTTTCATGCTGCATAGTCAGGCCGTGGTCAGCCCAGGTAATTGCTTCTTTAAGCCATGTCTCATCATTGGTAGCTTCGTACAATTCAATGTAACAAACAACAGGAAAGCCAAAGGAACGCCACACATAACCTGTATCACTCCATGTATAATTGTTTGTTTCAAATTTGTACTTAAATCCGTTTTTCTTTGCCTGTTTAAAGAAGTTATGGAACTGCTGGATATAAAACAGGTATTCCTTGTTATTGGTTCTGCGGTAAAGGGCAACACAGGTCAAGAATGCATCTCCGGTGTACTTTACAAAAAGCTCATTGGGCTTCTGACCGCAGCGGACTCCGCCCTGCCAGGTAAACATCGGATGATTTTCCGTACAGTTATTATACGCCCACTTAAAGCAATCCTCAGCTCTCTGGAGCATAAGCTCATCCTTTGTTAAGTCATAAATGGTTAAATAATTGATTGCCATCAAAAAGTTACCGCTGTCCAGTATTGAGTAGTACTTCTTATCTGCACGATAATAGTGTTTTAAGCCTTTTTCTTCATGGTCAAATAAGGTTTCCAAAAAGCTGTATACACAGTTTTTTTGCTCTTAATTCAAGTTCATCCAAAGAACAGCCAAAGGCTTCCTGAATTTTGGGATTCTTCGGATCCGGTCTTGTCAGTCCCCATCCTGCCGGAAATATTGTTTCATACATAAAGACGTTCCTCCTGCCTTAAATTTACCAGTTTAACATGTCTTCAATCGTTTTATCTATAGACTCATTGCTGTAGATATAGTTTTCAAAAGCTTTGTTGTAAGATTCGATGAATTTCTCTTCAATCAGAGTAAACGGAACGCCGCCGTCAACGATTTCACGATACACCGGTAAGAACGGATCATCCTCCTTCTCTTCAATCAGCTTGTCCATTGCGGAGGTTGTGGGAGGCAGACCAATGATACCGGTCTTATTTCCTTCTACAAGTTCTTCATCACTGGAGATGAAACGAATAAATTCTGCTGCAGCTTCCGGATTTTCACACTGCCTGGTAATTCCCCAGCCGGCTACAAATAACATGGAATAATCTCCGTTTTGTACCGGAAGAGGTGCTACGCCGCCTTTTTCCAAATCTGTAATTACACTGGTAACCCAGCTTCCTGCATAAAGCATTGCAACCTGTCCGTTACCAAAAAGCTCGCCGTCCCATCCTGCGCCTGCAAGGAAAGGTGTTGTTGCCTGCTCATTATCAAACAGCTCTTTAAATGTAGCCAGTGCCTGCTTGTGTTCTTCAGACTGCAGTTTCTCCGTATCAATAGAGCCGTCTGCATTTACAAAGTCCGCACCCATGGTAGCCATGAACGGATAGAGATAGTTAATGCTGCTTGCACAGCCAAAGCCATATACATCATCCGTTGTACATGCCTCAACTGCAGCCAGAAATTCATCCATCGTAGTCGGAACTGCCAGATTCTGCGCCTCTAACATGTCTTTGTTATAGAATAAAACGGTGGTATTGTAATCCTTGGGAATACCATAAACGGTTCCGTCAACTCGGAAGGAATCCATAAGACCCTGCTCAAAGCCAGGAATAATGTCACCTAATAAGTCGTCAAGGGGAATAATAACATCATTCTTTGCATATTCCTGTGTTGTTACACCGCCGTTCATCCAAATAATGTCAGGAGCAACCTGTCCGGCAATCTGTCCGGTAATTGCCGTTGTATAAGCTTCTCCGCCCGCATAGGTTATAATAGATACATTTGCAAGCTCACTCTGTGCATTAAAACGGTCAACCTGTTTCTGGAATTCTTCCGGAATATCACCGGTAGCTTCAATTGCCATTGTAATCTCAGCTTTTTCTTTTGGCTGCTCTGCCGTTGTTTCTGATCCTTCCGTTGCAGTTGTGCCCTGGGGCTCAACCGGGTCCTTGCTCTCAGTTTTGGAACATGCCGCTAAGCTGAAAGTCATACATGCTGCCATCATAACACAAAGCAATTTTTTCATTTTGTTTCTCATACCTTTTTCCTCTTTTCTTTTTTTATTTTATTTTCGCTATCCTTTTACCGCAGAATTTATTTCATTATTAATAAGTTTCTTTTGGAAAATGAAATAAAATACAATTGTCGGTATTAAGGACAGGGTAGCACCTGCCATCGATTTTGTAACCGAAGTAGTATATTGTGTGTTGGTAATCTGATAAATACCTAATGGTAACGTAAACTTTTCCGGTCTGTTGACCAAAATACTCGGAAGCATAAAGCTGTTCCAGTTCCACAGGAAAATAAAGATTGCCTGTGTCATCAATGCATTTTTGGAAAGGGGCAGCGCCAGTTTAAAAAACGTAGCATATTCACCCATACCGTCGATTTTGGCAGCCTCTTCTATTTCCTTCGGAAAGCCCAGGAAATACTGACGCATCAGGAAAGTGCCAAAGGGACTGAAAATGAACGGCAGAATCAATGCTGCATAGGTATTCAGTAAATTCATCTTGCTGACAACAAGGAAAATCGGAATTGTCAGCACCTGTGCCGGAATCATCATGATTCCCGTAACGTAAACAAAAGCCGCTTTCTTTCCTTTAAACTCAAATCTTGCCAGCGCATATCCCGCCATTGTATTAATCAGTAAATTTGCCAGCGTAATCGCTGTTACTACAAATAAGCTGTTAAAAAACCATGTAGTTATCTCACCCCGCCTGAGAATATAAAGGAAATTGTCAATGCTGTATTTCCCTTTTTGAAAAATCGGTGAATTGATGAATACATCGTCTGTCACACTTGCCGCATACAATGTCCAGAAAAACGGAAACAAAATAATCAGCGTAATAGCAAACAAAATAATATAAGCTAAAGTCTTTTTTATTCTGCTCATTCTTTCACCACCTTTTTCGTAATGACATTCTGCAAAACAGTAAATACAAAAATAATACAGAATACTATAAATGCTGCGGCACTCGCAGGACCAAATTCGCGATAACGGAAGCCCCTGTTATACAGATACATAACCATCGTCAGGGTCGTATCGCCCGGGCTGCCCGGAGTCGCAAGACCCGTTGATGAAATTACATACGGGTGGTCATATAACTGAAGCGTATTTAATACCGTCATAAACAGCACCAGTATCGTTGTGTTGCTAAGCTGCGGCACCGTAATACGAAAAAACTGCTGGAATTTATTTGCGCCGTCAATTGCGGAAGCCTCATATAATTCCGATGGAATATTCTGCAGACCGGTTAAATATAGCACCATGTAGAAACCAATCTGAGACCAGACTACCACAATAACTACCAGCCAGAATGCATATGGAGCCATCGTATGCCAGGATGCGCCCTTCATACCAAGCATTTTGGTAAACTGGACAATAAAATTATCTTTTGCAAACAACTGTACTGCAACAACACCCATTGCAACCGGTGATACTACATACGGCAGATAAAATGCACTTCTGAAAAATGCCCTGCATTTAATCTTGCTGTTCAGCAGTACTGCCAGTAACAGCGAAATAATAATCAGGCTCGGAACTATCGCAAACAGATATTTCACGGAATTTAACAGTGCTTTCCTAAATACCGGATCCGAAAATACATCCTTATAATTTTCCAGCCCTACAAATGCGCTGTTACTGACATTGAGAAAAGAAAATTCATGAAGACTGATATACAAGCTGTAACATACCGGTATAAAGGTAAAAACAGCAGAGGCACATAAGAACGGAAACAAAAATACATACGGTACAATCTTTTTGCTAAACTTATGCATAAGTACTCTCCTTCCCGCGTAACAAGCACGCCAACAGATTCTAATTCTTTCTTTCATGCAGAAGCGGAATCACAATCTCCTCTTCCAAAGAGAACTTATTTCCGTTTGAAACAATTGAAAGCCCCGGTAACTGTTTGCTGCTGCACACTTTAATCTTTTCTTTATCTACACACACTTCAATCTCTGCTCCGTGCCAGGAAATACAATAAGATAATTCCTCCCATATTTCCGGCAGATGCGGTTCGATTCGGATTGTCGCTTCATCTACATACCGCAGTCCGCCGAATCCGTGTACGACACACTGCCATACCCCGCCCATGGAAGCGGCATGGATTCCGTCAACTGAAGATTTTGGATTGTCATTTAAGTCAATCTGCTTTGCCTTGTTAAATAAATCCAGTGACAGCTGATTTTCCTCAAAATCACAGGCAAGTATGGAATGAATTGCGTAACTGAGAGAAGAATCATGCAAACAACGTTTCTCGTAATAATCAAAATTAATTTTCTTTTTGGTATAATCACCCAAATCATTTCTCAGATACAGCAATGCCAGTACATCTGCCTGCTTTGCAACCTGCAGCTGTGAAATCTGCTCCATATTATAGTCTTTAATAATATCCGCTCTCGTCTTACTGGTCTTGTATTTTTCAATATCAATGGCCGGAAGCGTCAGATAGGCATCGTCCTGCGGCAGCAGGCCTTCCTCATTAAATGCCGGAAGATACAGCTTCTCCACCTTCTCCACCCACAGCGGATAGTAATCAGACAAATGCAGCTTTTCTTCAAGCTGTTTAAAAAGCTTTGGTTCTTTTTCCTGCAGCTCTTTGAAATACGAAATTGCAAGTCGGACATTCCAGGCACTCATATGATTTGTATAAGCATTATTATTTACATGCTCGGAATATTCATCCGGTCCGATTACATTTAATATTTCATACCTGTTATTCTCTGAAACCCATTCCCACCGGCTCTGCCAGTAAATTGCCGTATCAAAGATAATCTCATAGCCGCATTTTTCCATGAAATCCTTGTCTCCGGTCATCTGATAGTAATACCAGACACCGTAAGCAACATCACAGGTAATATGCTGTTCTATATCTCCGCATATGATTGGAAGCGGCTTTCCGGTAACAACATCCGCAGCTCCCCATTTGGGGGTCGCTTCCCCGTCCGTTACCCATGCGCTTTCCCACGGATACATTGCACCGAGATAACCGTTTTCCCTGGCCTTGCTGCGAGCCCCTTCCAAAGATAAATAGCGGTATTCCAAAAGGCTTCTGGCAACCTGCGGTTCTGTCTCTATCCAGAACGGAAGAAGGAATATTTCTGTATCCCAAAAGGTGTGTCCCTTATATCCTTCTCCGCTCAGTCCCTTTGCCCCGATGTTCATCCGGTTATCATGAGCCGGGGTCATAACTGCCATATGAAAAATTGCATATCTTACGGCAATCTGGTCTGTAATGTCCTTAGAGGCAATACGGATATCATGATTGTCCCAAAACTTCTTCCACTCTTTTTCACTTTCCTGCAGGCCCGCTTCAAATCCGTTTGCTGCACTTTCGTTATGAAGAATCAGCGACTCCTCTTTTATCTGAGTAAAATCCTTATTTTCAAATTCCTTATCAACAGATGTATAAATGCTGTTTATTTTTTCTAAGGAATATGTTTCGCCCGCCTTTAATGCCAGTGAAAAATTAAAGTAGACTGAACGTGAGGTAATCTCTAACTGTCCGTTTACATCCATGCTCTCACCGTTCTTTTTCCATGCAAAGCTGGATCTTAAGCAAAACAGTATATGAGACTGTAAGGTTTCATAAAATGCCTGTAAGGTATCGGTCCCATAAATCATTTTCTCCCGGGAACCGAAATGCTGCGCGCCCGTATTGGTTATCTCTCCGTCAATCCCGCATTTCACACTTATTACCACATCTTTGGAAGCCGTAATCTCCATTTTCTGTGCAAACAGATGTAAATCTGCTTTTGAGACATATCTTGTGAATATGGTGTTTAGTTCCACTCCGTCACCGGTTTTAAACTGTGCCGTACGTACTGCTGTCCCATTGTATAAATTTAACAGGTAGCTGTTTGCTTTGCTGTTCTCCACCAGCTTAACCGGCAAGGCATTTTCATATAATTCAATATTCATCTGATCTGGTACATTTGGTAACTCGGTAACCTCCTGGGGTTCAAATTTATCAAAGGTCCCCGATACAAAGGTTCCTCTTTTCTGCTCTTTATAGGATTCTTCTGCCGCAGAACGTACACCCATATAACCATTGCCAAGAGAAAATATAGATTCAATTCTCCTCTGTGTACTGATTCTCCAGTCATCCTCTTTAATTAGCCATCTTGAGGGGTACTTATCGTTACAAGGAAATGATAGCATTTTGTCTCCTTTTTTCCAAAGCGCTTTGGAATAATTTTTTGTTTATTATCATGATATATCAAAGTAATATATCTGTCAATTGTATATTTTACACAATATAATGACACTTCTTTTTAATACAATTAACAATGACTGCATTTTGTCTCCTATTTTTTCCAAAACGCTTGCATATTCCTTTTGATGGTTCTATAATAAGCATCTATAATAAACAAATAAACCTGTAAGGAGGAGTATTATGCAAAGCAGTTCACCGGATACCGCGCAAAAATGCGTTGCATTATTGCAGAACAAATTAAGTTTTTCACATTATATGGAATCCTTCAGTCCATTCTATTCTGATATCGGATTGAGCTTTTCAGACGAAGGCGGCATTGATTTTTTGAATTTGCACTATAACAGAAAAACAAGAAACATCGGACCTGCCTTTTTTAAAGCCTCTTCCCGATGCATAAGTCAGGAGCATGGAGTTTTAGGCATTTCTCAGGTTTTTGAAACCGGTACCTGCAATATCCGTTTTTATGACAGAAACTCTTTTATAGTTGACTGCAATAAAATCGGGAATTGCTCTTTTTCCTTTTATAAGAAAGAATATGAGGTTCTTTCACATTGTTATCAGGAATATGATGCCGCATCCTCTTCCTGTTTATTCCATGGATATTTAGGAGACGGCGACTCCCGTGACCCGGATATGTTTACTCCTATTATCCTTGGGGTTAAGGTAATAAACGGCAATATCTTAAAGGGCAA
Organism: uncultured Lachnospiraceae bacterium; assembly: GCA_900551115.1. GTDB lineage: Bacteria > Bacillota > Clostridia > Lachnospirales > Lachnospiraceae > Acetatifactor. The sequence goes on along the minus strand of URUY01000004.1, from coordinate 53,362 downwards.
CGGTATCAGCGATGCGCTTCTTATCGAACCTGATGCAAGTGGCAGGATTTTAATAGCCTTTTCCTGTAATCTTTTAAGCATTTCAAATTCTGATATTCTTCACCTGCTAACAAAAGCTCCGCTCGATACAGCAGCTGCAGAAAAGGCAACCTTCGACTGGTTTCAAAAGGCAATCGGAAAGCTTGCTGTTTTTTCGGACAAGGATACCAAAGAAGAGCAGCTGACGCTTGCTTCCTGTGTCTTTTCTTTGATATCAAACTGCTGTATTGCGCCCGGATATCTGGAAAACAGAATCTCCGGCTTTCCAAACCGCGGCAGTTATCCCTGTGTATTTTTATGGGATACCTTTTTTCAGAATCTGGCATACGAGTTTATGGATTCCCAAATTGCCCGCGACTCTGTTTTGGTATTGACCGATAACCTTCGCCCAGATGGAAAAATGGCTCACTTTTTATGTTCTACCTGGATTCGTCCCATGGAAACACAGCCGCCTTTAATCGGATGGGCTGCCCTAAAACTTATTAAGGCAAGAAATGATCTTGCATTGGCCGGCGAAATTTTAGAACCCCTCATGAAAAACACACACTGGTGGCTCACCCACCGAATGACGCCTTACGGTCTGGTATGCAGCTTTAACCCGTATGAAACCGGATGGGATGATACTCCCCGCTTTGACAGGGGCGCTATCCTTCCCTGCGATATTAACACTTATCTTTACACACAAATGACTGCCTGTGCAGAAATGGCAGCCATGCTGGGAAAAACAGAGCTTTCTCTCGAATTAAAAGAAAAAGCGCAAAATTATCGTCAAAAAATGCTGGATCTTTTATATGACCCAGCAGAAAATATCTTTAAAGATGTTTTAGTAGAGACAGGTGAGCAGCTCCCTTATCAAACTCCTGCCTGCTTTCTTCCGTTATTTACAGATGTTTTGCCAGAACCGCAGGCTGTCAAAATGATTTCCTCCTACCTGCTAAGTCCAAACAAATTTTTTGGGGATATTCCGTTCCCTTCCCTGGCCTATGATGAGCCCGAATATTATCCGGATAAATGGTGGCGTGGTCCGACCTGGATGCCAATAGCTTATTTTATGCTGGAGCTTCTGAAAAAATATGGCTTTAGCAAAGAAGCTTCCATTGCCTCCAACCGTCTCTATAATATGATTTTAAAAGACCGGCGAATCAGTGAAGTCTTTAATTCAAAAACCGGTGAAGGAATGGGCGGCAGACAGCAGGGCTGGACCGCGGCCATTCTCCTGAATATCAAGACGCACTTGATTCACGAATAATCATTTCACAGGGAACCACTATTGTTTGTTCCGATTTGTTCCCTTTTAAAATATTGCACAGCAGCTTTGCGGCACTGTAGCCTTTTTGTAAATTATCCTGTTTAATCGTGGACAGCGGCGGGGTTGAATACTTTGTAAGTACAATCCCGTCAAACCCGAAAATAGATACATCTCCGGGAATCGTTTTATTTAAACTATTCAGTGCATCGATTGCTCCGAGAGCCATCTGGTCATTTGCACAGAATATAGCGTCTATTTCCGGATACTCTTTCAAAAGTGCCAGTGTCGCAATTCGTGCTTTTTCAAGGTCGAACCCGGCTTTTACAATCCACTCGTTCCGCACCTTCCGTCCTGCAGACTTTAATGCCATTTCATATCCGATTCTGCGTTCTTCTTCTACAATCGACAGTCCATGCCCGGACAGCATCGCAATATTTCTTTTGCCTTTCCCAAGCATTTGCTTTACTGCCTGTGTAGAATAATAAATATTATTTACAATTACACAGCCTTTATTTTTTCCTTCAATCGGTATATCAATTACAACGCACGGAAAATCTGAGGCAATAATCTCTTTGAAATTATTTCTCTCATAATCCGCCCCATATAAAATTACGCCCATCAGACCTCTTTGCATGCAAAAATTCAAATAGGATAAAGCTGTATCCTCATTCAAATATACGACAGTTTCGTATCCGATCTGCTTTGAATATTTATTTACACCCCTCATAAGATCAAGCGCAATCGTAGGTTCTGTATTTTGGTAATCATCAATACCATTTATTATAATCGCAATCTGATTTGATGAGTTTGTTGCCAGAATCTGCGCATTGATATTTTTTACATATCCAAGCTTTAATGCTACTTCCTGCACTTGTTTTTTCGTTTCGGCATTAACGTCACTGTATCCGTTTAACGCCCGGGAAACCTGTGACACCGATAAATTACATTCTTTTGCAATATCCTTCAATCGTACCATGCACTTTGCATGATTCAATTACTTTTATAATAATTGAACCATCTTCCACCTCTGCTTTTAATCTTTTTATCTGAATCTGAGTAAAATACCATCACTCATTTTTTATATAACACCCAATACATTTTCATATTATCACAAGGCCATTTCAAATACAACCGCCAACCCCGGTTCATAAACAGAACCCATAAATACAATCCCTTCTGTCAGAGGTTCATCTAACGCTTGGGATTTTTTCGCTATCAGCGGCACCTTTTTGTAATTGCATAATAAATGTAATCATCCGTATTGTCAACTCTGTTTTGATAAAAGAGGTATATAAAAACATAAAGACTCCAACCTTTTCAGTTGAAGTCTCTACAAAATATTACTGCTGGTGACCGGACTTGAATGCAAGTCAGCTACCTGCAAATCCGCATGGAAAGGAGCTTGCCGGGGTGCTGACTTGGGGTGTGTAAACAGGTTTATATTATCCCACTTCAACAACTACTTTTACTCTGTCTATAATATTTTTCTTTACCCAATCCTTAATGACTTCAACGGAAAACTCCATTTCTCCAAATATCTGCTTATCCGGTCTCAAAATTATCTCTGTTCCTGACATATGCACTTCCTCCTTGCAAGTAACCTCATGCTGTGCAATACCTCGGACATAATCCTGCTGATACCCCATTCCATTCCGGTACACATTCAATTGAAGACTTTCACATAAAGAATTTACTATCTGCATGTTACATTGCGAAAAATCTCCTATTTCTGCATATTCTGCACAGGAAATGGGATGACCTGCAAGAATTTTGTTTAAAACAGCTTTGCTCATATGTGTATCTTTTGAGAGCGGTATTCCTCTACCATTATCAGAAATTCTTATCCTTCTATCTTGTAATAATATAATACTAATTTCAGTGCAATAACCTGCGTCCACTTCTTCCAACGAAGTTCTCAGTACTTCAAAAACCATTTGATGCATATTTTCATGTAATGCATTTTTATTTAATCCCATAGACATTCTCCTCTTCTCTGTACTAGGTATACTCCACTCCGGCACACTGTACCAAACAAGATACTTTCTGGCAGTACTGGGTGTGGAGCCAAAAAGCCTTGTAAATGACCTTGTAAATCCTTCGTGGGAATCAAAGGCGTACATAAGCGACACATCAAGGACTTTCCTTCCGTCTAACAAAGAGCAAAGCGCATATTGTAGCTTTCTAATTCGGATATATCCTGTTACCGGCATTCCCATAATTTCCGCAAATAATTTACTGAAATAGAAAGGACTATATCCAGCAATTTGTGCCAACTCTATTAAGTTTATCTTTTCTTGTATGTGCTCATCAATGTACATAAGAATTTTTTTCAAAAGCTCTGCATTCATACCTCTGCCTCATTTCTAATACCATGAATGAAGCTCACAGCATTATATTCAAGTTCAGTGCTTTACACCGCTCCTGTAATATATTATATCTCATCAAAACAATTATTTCTTGACTATATATATGACGTTTGTTTGCATTGTCGTTTTTTCGTTTGCTTTTATTTGGTCATCCTATTGCTTTCCGACATAATTTCTGTTACACTTTTCCCACGGGTACTACCATTCTCGGTAGACGGTTAGTCCTTCTCCAGAGGTTGCTGAGTGCCAGTGGCACTCGTTTAGCAAGGACCGAAGCGACAGCGTAGACCTGTGAGCCTCTGTTAATATAGAAATCTTATGTTTTACATAGGAAATTTGTACGAGAGAGTGTTGCTAATGTTGACACTTGAAGGATTGATTGTGGTGATAGGTCTTGTAATTGCTGCATACAGTCTTGGATATGCAATGGGAGGCAATAATAAGACACAAAAATAACCGCCCTGTCTGCAAAACTAAACGGTTACATACATGTACATACAAATTCCACTAAGCAAAAAAAATAGAGAAAACATTGAATTTATCAGTGTTTTCTCTATCATTTAGATACTGCTGGTGACCGGACTTGAACCGGTACGGTGTTGCCACCGAGGGATTTTAAGTCCCTTGCGTCTGCCTATTCCGCCACACCAGCAAAATATATCCTGCACATTACGGTAAATAGTCCGCGTGCATAGCTCGAAACTGCGTTTCTCGCTCACGGTGTATCCGCCTATATGTGAATGTCCGGATAGCTTTCCGTAAGCAAGCTTTCGGCTCGCTATCCGGACACTCACATGCACACGCTCACTGCAACGTGTAAATGGATGGAGGTGGATTCGAACCACCGAAGCAATTTGCAGCAGATTTACAGTCTGTCCCCTTTGGCCACTCGGGAATCCATCCATACAGGTTACCCTGACAATCAAGAATTGTAGCATATGTTCACACAAAATGCAAGATTTTTCTGTTTAAAGTATTGCCCCTCCAAATATCAATATTAAAGTATTGGCTTAAAATATTGCGTATTTACTGCCCTTACTTCTACCCCACATACCGCAGCACTACTGCTGAAAACGGCGGCAGCGTAATATTTGCCTTACCGGCAAGTACCGGTATTTCTGCCTTATCCGTGCTGTAGCCTGCCTGCGTAGTTCTGAAAATCTCTGTAAGCACAGCTTCTTTAGGCACACCGGTTTCCCATACGCTCACTCTTTTGGAAAGCTCATGGTCATTGTTATTGATTAATACTATGGTTTGGCTATTCTCTTTAAATCTGCCGTATGCAAGATAATTATAATCCATATCCAGACACTTTATGGAACCTGTCCGAAGCTCCGGGCAGGATTTGTGGATTTTGATTATTTCTTTATGGAATGCAATCAGCTCCGTGTCCTCATGCCCCCAGGGATAAGTCCGCCTGTTGTCCGGGTCCGTAAAACCGCAGACGCCGGCCTCATCACCGTAATATACGGCAGGCGCTCCCGGCCAGGTCATCTGAATCACCACCGCTTCCCTGAAAACAGCCGGATTGTTATCCTGATTGGCTGCCTCCGGTCCCAATGTATTGGTACGGCCCACCTTGTGGCTGGTGCGCGTCATAAACCGGGAATGGTCATGATTGGAAAGCTGGTTCATTGCCACCTGCCAGCTTGGCATGGAAAAGCTGGAGCTGTGATGCCGCATCGCCCCCCAAAAGCTCTCTGCATTCCCTAAAAGATCCTGTCTGAAGTCATCGCTGTGCTTTTCCATTCCGGTTAAAAACCAGGTTACAGGCTCCATAAAGGCGTCATAGTTCATGACGGAATCCCACTCATCACCCTGCAGCCATTCTCTGGTATCCCCATAATGCTCCGCCAAAATAATAGCGTCAGGATTGGCTTCCTTAACTGCTTTTCTGAACTCCTGCCAGAAATAGTGGTTGTATTCCGATGTGAATCCCAAATCCGCCGCCACATCCAGTCTCCAGCCATCCACATTATAGGGCGGGGAAACCCACTTTTTAGCGATATGCATAACATAATCAAAAAGCTCTTTAGAGCCTTCATAATTAAGCTTTGGCAGCGTATCATGTCCCCACCAGCCGTCATAGGTAGGATTGTAAGGCCATCTGTCCTGATGATGGAACATAAAATAATTGTGATAAGGGCTGTTCTGGGAAACATAAGCTCCTTTTTCATACCCTTCCGCATTTTCATAAATACGCTCTCTGTCTATCCATTTATTAAAAGAACCGCAATGGTTGAAAACACCGTCTAAAATTACCCTGATACCTCTTTTGTGAGCTTCTTCCGCCACTTTTGCAAAAAGTGCATTTGCCGATTCCAGATTGGCTTTTCCCGTTACCCGGTTGATGTATTTGGATGCAAAGCGGTTTTCCTTCTGTCCGTTTTGCAAAAGCTCGCCCTTATCATCTACAATTTTACCGATGTGGGGATCTATATAATCATAGTCCTGAATATCGTACTTATGGTTGGAGGGAGATACAAACAACGGATTAAAATAAATAACCTCTATGCCCAAATCCACCAGATAATCCATCTTATCCAGCACTCCCTGCAGATCTCCGCCGTAAAATTCCCTTACGCCCATCTGCGCCGGATACTTGCTCCAGTTATCCACATGGGAAACACCTTCTCCGATGTAGCAGTACTCATTTGTCTCCACATCATTTGTTTTGTCTCCGTTATAAAAGCGGTCCACATAAATCTGATACATTACCGCCCCTTTTGCCCAGGACGGCGTTTTAAAGCCCGGAATCACAACAAAATCATAGTATTCGTTAACTTCCTGATTCAATCCCCGCATATCAAAGTAGCCTACTATTTTCCCTACATTGATTTCAAAGTAATAGGATATCTTTTCATTGTCCAGCTGAATCTGTACCGTATAAAAATCAAACACCTCATTCGATGTTTCTTTCAGCATCAGAAGCCTTTCTCCCCTGCAAATCAAAAATACTCTGTCGATGTTGTTTTTTGCTGTTCTGAAGCGGATGGTGATTTCTTCGTAAGGAGCCGGCTCCGCTGGTATCACATATTCTTCTGTCGTATCGGAAAAAAGCGCCCTTCTGTTAAGTACCGGACGCATGGATGCTATATATAACTGGTTCTGCTCTGTTTTTCTCAAAAAATTCATGTCCATAAAGCCATGACCTCTTTTATTATAATATCTGTTTTCATATATCCTATTTTATAGTATTCACCTTTTTCATGCAAGTTATAAAGGTCTGCATTCCCTCATTTTTCAAGGAAATGCCTTAAAAAATATTCTTCCTGAAAAGTAAAAAAGACAGCTTTTAAAGGCTGTCCTTTTTAGAGAAGGTATTTCTTTCTTATGGGGTATAGCAAAAAACTATATAATGTATTGGGGGGGGTTACGAATATTATAATAGCATAGCCTTCCTTTTGCGTCTATTCTCAAAATTCACAAACATTACAAAATCGCATTCTCATTTTTGGTAATTTTGCACAATATGAGCTTGTGCATTCTGCACAAGTATTAAGTTTTTAAAAAAATCCTCCTCACAAAAAGCAGAAGCCGGACCTTTGCCCGGCTCCATGATTAAAATAATGCTTCAAATTCGTCCCGCGTAATCTTTTCTTTTTCAAGCAGAAGTGCTGCTGCCCTGTGAAGCACTGCCTCATGTTCTAAAATAATGCTTTTTGCTTTTGTATAGCATTCGTCTATAATTGCTTTTACTTCCTTATCGATTTCTCCTGCTACGGCTTCGCTGTGTGAACGGGTATGTGCCAGGTCACGTCCGATAAATACCTCGTCATCGCTGTCGTCATAGTTGATTACACCGATATTCTGCGACATACCGAACCGGGTTACCATCTTGCGGGCTACCTTTGTAGCCTTCTTAATATCGCTGGAGGCGCCGGTTGTAATATCATCAAAGATAATTTCTTCCGCAATACGGCCACCTAAGGATACCATAATATCCTGTTTCATTTTACCCTTGGTCAAAAACATTTCATCCCGCTCCGGCAGCGGCATTGTATAACCGGCAGCGCCTACGCCCGTAGGAATGATGGACACGGTATAGACAGGTCCCACATCCGGCAGTACATGGAATAAAATCGCATGACCGGCTTCATGATAAGCAGTAATCTTTTTCTCCTTGTCGGAAATAATGCGGCTCTTTTTCTCCGCTCCGATTCCCACCTTGATAAACGCTTTTTTAATATCCTCCTGCTCAAGGTAGGCTCTGTTCTCTATGGCGGCATTTATCGCCGCTTCATTTAACAGGTTTTCCAAATCTGCGCCGGTAAAGCCTGCTGTTGTCTGCGCTATCTGCTTTAAATTTACATCATCCCCAAGAGGCTTGTTTTTGGCATGAACCTTTAAAATATCCTCTCTGCCGCCTATATCCGGCGTGCCTACGGAAATCTTTCTGTCAAAACGTCCGGGACGCAGAATCGCAGGGTCTAAAATATCAACACGGTTGGTTGCCGCCATTACAATGATTCCCTCATTGACGCCAAATCCGTCCATCTCCACCAATAACTGGTTCAGCGTCTGCTCTCTTTCATCATGGCCTCCGCCCATACCGGTGCCGCGGCGTCTTGCCACAGCGTCGATTTCATCTATAAATACGATACAGGGTGCATGCTTCTTGGCATCTGCAAATAAATCCCTTACACGGGAAGCTCCCACACCTACAAACATTTCCACAAAATCCGAACCGGAAATACTGAAGAACGGTACGTTTGCCTCTCCCGCTATTGCCTTGGCAAGCAGGGTCTTACCGGTACCGGGAGGACCCTCTAACAAAACACCCTTCGGAATCCTGGCGCCCACAAGACTATACTTTGCAGGCTCCTTTAAAAAGTCTATAATTTCATGAAGCTCTTCTTTCTCTTCCTTCAGACCTGCCACATCTTTCAGGGTAATCCTTCCTTCTCCCATGGAAAGGCGTGCGCGGCTTTTGCCGAAATTCATCATCTTACCGTTGCTTCCGCTGCCGGCACTCTGTGAATTCATCATGACAAAGAAAAATACTCCTACTACCACAACGATTAAAACCGGCAGCACGGAGGTAAAAAACCAGGGCTCCTCCTCCACATCAAGTATCTGCGGTTCAATACCCTTTTCCCTTACCAGTTTTTCAAGCTCCGTCACGTCCGTTGCATAGAGAGTCTTTTCTCCTCCGGTTTTAAAAATGACCTCCAGATATCCGGTTGGCGTCTCCCTGTTGGGATGAATCAGCACTTCGCTTACCTTTCCCGCTTCCATATCCTGTATGAAATCAGTCCTGTTGTATTCCACCGTTTTATTCTGACAGGAATTAATAAATACAAGTCCTAAAAGAAGCATTATAATAAGCAGAAAATATTGGTTATAACCTTTTTGTTTCAAAATTTTTCCTCCTGGCTGCCGTCACAGACAACTTTTTACCTATACTTAATCATCAAATTCCACTACGCCGATATAGGGAAGATTGCGGTATCTCTGGTCGTAGTCCAAGCCATATCCGACCACAAACTCATCGGGAATCTGAAATCCCGTATAATCCACCTTTACCTCTGTTACGCGCCGCTCCGGCTTATCCAAAAGCGTACACAGATGCAGGCTTTTAGGCTCCCTGTCCTTTAACATTTCCATCAGGTAAGAGAGCGTTCTGCCGGAATCCACAATATCCTCTACTACCAGTACATCCTTGTCTTTAATGGAATCATCCAGATCCTTTACAATTCTGACTACCCCGCTTGATTTGGTATCGCTGCCATAACTGGATACGGACATAAAATCCAAAGAAACCGGAACACTGATGCGCTTTGCAAGCTCACACATGAAAAAACTTCCGCCCTTTAAAACACATACCAGATGCACCTGCTTACCTGCATAGTCCCTGCTTATCTGATCGCCTATAGCCTGTATTCTGTCATCTACCTCTTTTTCCGTTAAAAGTACTCTTACATGTTCTGACATACTATTGTCCTCCTCTTAACCGTACCTGTAAAATGTATCTTGTATTTTCGTCTGTTTTATAATAACTGCTGATCCGATACCCTGTTACCCAAAGAATATGCTTCTCTTCAGCTAAGAGCCAAATGGCATCCCTTTTCTGCCGGGGTATCTTTTCCTCCACCATATAATCCTGAATAGTCTTTTTGGAAAAGGCTGCATTAAAAGCAAGGTAGTCTCCCGGCTCTCTTGTACGGATTACCAGCGGTTTTACTATTTTATCATAATCAAACCATTTCGTATACTGATTTTGCGGAATATTTACCGTTTTTTCATAAGTAAAAACCGTAAATTCCATGGTTTCGGTTTCCGAAAGCGGAATATTTAGGGCAGGGCCTCCCGGTGAAGGCAGCTCCACAGACAGGCTCCTGACGCAAGAATTTTTTTCCCGGTCCGCCCTCTTCTCAAACAGTACCAGCTTATATTCCCTTCTGACAACAATGTCATACGGCAGATGGATTTCCCTGCTGCCGCTTTTTGTAAAAAGGGACAGCACATCCTCTACATGCGTACCGGTAATATCTTTTCTTTCCGGCGTCAGTTCATAAATACAATGCAGGATGACCTGCTTCCGTAAAAGGGGATGGTATGACAAAAGACGTGCCGCATCGAGCGCTTGCGCCGTTTCTCCGCCTGCCCGGACACCGCTTTCTGCTTCATCCGTTTTCACTATACAGTCAATATATGCCTTTTTCGCTTCCGTTTGTACAAAATCCTCTGTTTCCGATAAAATATCGGCTGCCCGCCCCATATTGGAAACGACACCGCCTGTAATTTCTTTTTCTGCAAAGGGAAGGATATGATGTCTTATCCGATTTCTCGTATAAGTATCTTCCTCATTGGTGCTGTCTATACAAAAGCCTATTCCTTTTCCTTTTAAAAAATCCTCTATTTCCTTTCTCGTGACCGATAAAAGCGGGCGTATCACTAAAGTGCCTTCTCTGCCGCTTCTCACAGGTCTTATACTGCAAAGCCCCGAAATGCCGCTTCCCCGAAACAGGTTAAACAGCATGGTTTCCGCCCTGTCGTTCAGATTATGGGCCACCGCAATCTTTGCGCTGCCGTCCGATACCGCTTCGGCTGCCTCCTCCCATAAAACCTGTTCAAAGGCCGCATAACGCACCTGTCTGCCGGCTTCCTCCGTGGAGATTCCTTTTTTCTCTGCAATGGCTCCTACATCCTTTGTGACTAAAAAAAAGGGGACGGAAAGCTGCCTGCACAAATCCCTTACAAATTCCGCGTCCTTTTGTGCCTCCGGTCTAATTTGGTGGTTTACATGCACTGCCAAAAGCCTGAAGGGTATTTCCTTTTTAATGACGGATAACACAAGAAGGAGGCACACCGAATCTGCCCCTCCTGACACTCCTGTCACCACTGTATCACCCGGTGACAGCATATGATATTTTTCCATATATGCACTGACTTTTTTCAACATATCCTTATCATAGCTGTTTTATCCGTAAAATGCAAGATTGCAGGCTCCTTATTTTATGCATTTTCCCAAAGCCCGAAAACCAGAACTGTCATATCGTCCCGTATGTGTCCCTTTGTTTTGCGCAGTACAATCTGCAAAAACGCTTCTGCCAGTTCGCGGGGATTCTCCTGCTCCAGATTTCCTAAAATCTCACAGATGTCTTCTTTATAGTCACTCTCTTCCATTGCGTCCGTCACTCCGTCAGATACAAGGAAAACGTAATCGTCATCCATAAGCCTGCGGCGGATATTTTCGCCCTCAATTCCCTTAAAAATGCCCAGAGGCAGCGTGCCAGTGGAAATGGGCTCCACCATGTGCCCCCGCTTAATGTAGGAGGCTGCCCCGCCAATTTTGATAAACTCGCAGATACCGTCATACAAATCAATTTCACAGATATCCAGGGTGGACATATTCTGCTCCTCCCCTTTAGCTATCAGGGCACTGTTTACCAGACCTGCGGCAGCATCCGGTTTGTAGCCTGCTTCTATCAACTTTTCCATCAAATCCAGCACAATCTCACTGTCTTCACAGGCCTTTTCCCCGGAGCCCATGCCATCTGACAAAAGCAGGGTAATTTTTCCTTTTTCCGATTCCAAAATCGCATAATTGTCTCCGGATTTTGTTTCACCCTCCTTAACCGCCTTTGCCGCTCCTGTCAAAACCACAAATTTAGCCTCTTCCGTAAAGGTATAGCTTCGTATATTTCCGTCAATCAAATAAGGACAGTTCATAGACGGTACAAGCCGTAAATCCAAAAATACGGAAAGCATGTCCGCCGCATCCAGGGCACGAAGTCCCTCCGGACGCTCCGTAGCCATAGTAAGATTGATTTTGGTACGGCCATCCCTGTTTTCTATGTAATACAGGTCCGTGACCAAAATACCCTCTCCCCGCATGGCCTGTACAATCTGCCGGTATTTTCGTGCAGGAAAAAGCCTGTAGGAAAAGACTTCTCCGGCTACCTGTGCCATTACGCCTGCCATCTCATTTAAGTTTTCTGCCAGCATGCATCTGTTTTCCCACAGCCTTCTGTTATATAGCCTGCTCTGTCTGGAATCCCCGTCCTGTTCCCATTTAAAGTCTTCATCCAGCGTTTTCGCAATCTCCTTGAAAGAATCCGCATATCCCAAAAGCTTTTGTTTTCCGTATTCAGACAGCAGAAAGGTTCGTTCTGTTTTTCTTTCTCCCAATAATCTTCTCATATTTCCCTCCCGTTGCACATATGCCTGTCCGCCGCCAATAAACGACTGCCTGTATATTATAAAGGAAGTCCTTTTCGTATTTTGTCAAACCTTTGCAGCATACCGCCTTTTTTTTCCGACAAAACACATCTGCATAATAAAAACTCCACCCGTACGAAGCGTACCCCCATGCCGGGATTTTCTTCATATGAGTGGAGCTATTTATCTTCTTTAAATATAATCTCGCCTTCATACACCAGTCCGAGCTTGTCGTGTGCAACCTCTTCCACGTAGCCTTTGGTATGTGTATATTTTTCGTATTCCTGTATCTCTTCTGCCCTTGCTTCCTCATCAGCAATCTGGCCGTTAAGCTGCTCTATTTTTGCCTGGTTTTCTTCCATTTTCGCGCCGATTTCAACCCGCTTTATGGCTACTACTACCAGTATCATTACCACAACCAACGTTACCAAAAACATACTGAACCGATTCTGACGCCTTTTGCGGTAGACAGTTTTTCTTTTTTTTCTGCCTGCTGCCATATTTTCTCCTGTAATATGTGGTTTATTGTTTACATAATATCATTTTAAGCATTTTTACAAACGCCGTCAACCTCTTTTTAAAAAATCCCGCTGTCCGCCTGCTTCTGTTTTTTGCATGCACGCCTGCCTTCTTGCATTTTTTTATAACATAAGAAAAAGGAGTCCCTGCTATTTTTATTATTTTCAGTAAAAAATGTAATACTGCTTTCAAAATAAAGGATACCCATTTTACAAAAAAAGGACTTACCGTTTTTTTATACAAAAGCATGCCTGTCAATGCGCCTAAGACGGCAAACCACCGCAGCGTGCCGTTGCTTTGGGTGTGCATCAGATAAAATACGCTGACGGCACAGAATATCCAGAAAAAAATATCCTCCAATGAAACAAAAAAACTGTTATGGATACAGATCCTTCTCCATATACGGAAGATATCATATATAAAGGTTATAAAAATCCCCATACCGAGTGAATAGAGCAAAAACAGATTTTCACTGATAACCGGACTGCTCATAAAAGCTCCCTTCCATTCTATTTGAACAGCTTTGACAAAAGGGATTCATTTTTATTGCCATAGCCTGCGCTTTCGGAATAGGTAAGGCTGTCAATCTTTCCGTCTACATCTACCTCTCCCTTATCCAACATGAGACGGTTTACATGCAGGTCATCTCCTTTGAGCATCAGCATGCCCTGGTCTGTTTCCAGTAAGATTTCATGAATATCAAAGGATAATACATCATTTACTCCGTTTATGGTACATGTCCTTCGGTTTGTCAGCATGATTTTATGTACCCGTTTATTTGTGCTGTTTAAATCTTCCATGAAAATACCCCCTGCCATACTTTATAACAGTATATTAAGGGAAACTTCATTTTATTACTTTAAATATAGCGGAATAATTCCTTTGCCTCCTCTTTTTTTACAGTTTCCTGTACGTCTAAGACTTCTACCTTTACGTCCTTATTGCCAAAAGAAATGGTAATAATATCTCCCGCCTTTACATTTGCGGAAGCTTTGGCAGGCTTGTCATTTATAAAAACCCTGCCGCCGTCACAGGCTTCATTTGCTACCGTACGGCGCTTAATCAGCCGCGATACCTTTAAATATTTATCAAGTCTCATTTTATCTCCTTGCCGGATACAGCTCTTATTCTTTTCTTACCCGGATATCATTAAATTTTTCTATAAAAAACAAAGAGAACCTGAATGAACAGGTTCTCCCAATGCATGCAAACTTGGCAATCTATACAATCAGACCGATTAGTTGATAGCATCCTTTAAAGCCTTACCGGCTTTGAACTTAGGAGCCTTGGAAGCTGCGATCTTCATAACTTTGCCGTTCTGAGGGTTTCTTCCGTCTCTTTCTTTTCTTTCGGAAATATCAAAAGTACCGAAACCAACTAACTGAACCTTTTCACCTTTTTTTAACTCTTCTGTAACTACATTTGTAAAAGCTGCTAAAGCTTTTTCTGCATCCTTCTTGGAAATTTCAGCCTGCTCAGCAATTGCTGCAACTAACTCTGTTTTGTTCATAGCGAACTCCTCCTCTTAATGAGTTTTCTTATTTGTAATTCTATACAGATGTCTCTTCTTGAAACGTCTATAAATATATATATCCGTTTTCTGTCTGTTTGTCAAGAATTTTCGCCTATTTTAAGGCATTTCTATCTGTTTGGAATCAATCCGGACTAAGCTCCGCAAAGGAATAGGTAACATCCTTATCCTCACCGTCAACCTGAATGGTATAGCTTCTGGTTTCATAACCTGTTTTCCGCAAAGTGATAACATGAGAACCTTCCTCCTTTTTAAAGCTTACCGGAGAAATTCCCACATAGTTGCCGTCCACGTAAACCTCCGCACCCTCCGGTGCATCTATATAAACCTGATAATAACCGGTGGCAGTGCTGCTGTCACCTCCGGACACATCCTCTTCTTCATCCTCGTCATCCTCAGCATCCTCCAAATCCAGCGTAATTTCAATGCCTGCCGATTCCTCTGCCACCTTTAAATAGCTGGTAGACGTGCTGTAGCCGTCCGCCATGGCAATAAGCTGATGAATCCCATACTCCAGTGTAACCGCACCGCTTACATCTACCAGATTACCGTCCACATAAAGACGGGCGGATGAAGGATTCATGGCAAATATTACCTGTCCGTACTGAGGCTTTGCTATTTCCAAATCACTGATATCCAGCGTGATTTCTTCATTCCTGTTTATTATTACATTTTTGCTGCCGCCGCCGCCCGTAACGCTGATAAGCACCTGATAGCTGCCCTCCGGCACCGTAAGCAGCATATCTTCCGTAATCTGATGAATTATATTCTGACCGACCTCTATCCATCCGCCGATAAAGTTTTCATCACCCGACAGACGCAGATAACCGTGTCCCTTTTCCACAACAATGCTGCAGACCGTACTGTCTATTCCGTTAAAGGTAAGGATATCGGCATTATTCAAATCGATTATTTCAATTTCTTCCCCATCGGAAAAAATCTTCGTATCCTTGGTGATTTTATAGATATCATCCCCGATGGTAACATCATGGGATGCGGTATTTATGCTGTACCTGCTTACCGCAGCGTTGGTCCATCCGCTTTCGGAAAGCATTAAGGAAGCCAGCCTTTTTTTGCTTTTTAAAAAAGTCACGTCCACAATATCCCCTTCCCTTAACTGGTCCAAAGACATGGGCTGGCCGTATTTATCGGAAAAAACAGTGGTACCGTCATACTGCAGGGTATAATTTCTGCTTACCTGTAAATTCAGAAAGGTAATCGTTTTTGCTTCGGAATCTATTTTTACGATTACTGCCGTATCCGCCGAATCAAAGCTGCCGGGACCGGCTAAGATAAAGCCGGTATCCTTATCTGCAGGCGTCTGGGATTCTGCAGTACTGCTGCCGGCATTTTTTAAAGAACAGCCCGCAAGCAGTAACGCAGATAAAAACCATATTGCAGCCAGTATTCCTTTTTTCTTATCCGTTTTGTATTTCAAATTCTTTCCTCTTTTCTGTTTGGTATCAGTGTATGCCGTCTGTCTTTATTGATACCGTATTCTTTATCGTATTCTTTCAGGATATCGTTCTGAATACAGCATCTAAAAATGCCTGCTTTTCTTTTTCCTGACCTGATAATACACTAAGCTTTTCCCTGTTCCGTTCCGGTATCCATGCCTTACCGGAATTATAATAAAAGTTTACGATTTTCCAGAATTTCTCCGGATAAGCAAGCCGGTAATAAAGCTCTACAAAGGAACGGGCAGACAGGGGACGGACGCTATTATACGCATCTAAAAGGCCGTCTCCCAACTTTTCGGACCAGTTGCTCTTCTCCAAAAGCTTTCTCATAAAAAGACATAAATCCCTTACAGGATTATCCATCAGGCATCTTTCAAAATTAATGACGGAAAATCCGAAGCCTGCTTTTATAATGTTGTGGTACTGGTAATCTCCGTGGCAGAACATTCCCTGTTCTCTAATATACTCCAAATCACTTTCTCTTGCAAATGCCTGCCATTCCTCCGTCATCTCAAGAGCCTGTTCCAGATAATAATCATATTCCTGTAAAAGAGCCGTTTCAAAAAAGGATTTCTGTCCCTTGCCGCGCAGATAACGCCATACCTTTCTAAGCTCCTTATTATGCTTTTCATATTCCTTGCCAATGGAAAATGTGGAAATTCCGAGTTCTTGCGTCTCTTCTCTGCCAAGGCACATAATATTGTGAAGCCCTGCCAGTGTTTTGACTGCTTCCCGGCATTCCTCCATGTCACGGACATTGCACTCCCTGTTTTCAAAATAGGTTTTAAGGGCATATTTCTTCCCGTCCGTATCCTCAATCAAAAGAGCTTCCTCCTTTGTCTTAAGAATCGCCTCTACGGGAACCGTCCCCGATTCCAGTACTTTCTCAAGAAGTCTGTTCTGCACCTTTATTTTTTCCGGATTTCCGGTATATTCTTTAAAAATAAGACATCCTTTATCAGTGTCACAAAGAATAGCGCCGCGCCCTTTTCTGGTACGAAGCACTTCTATATCATAATGGTTCAGTAAACTGATAGCCCTGTCGTTCACTTTTATTCCTCCCCAATGTTATTACACCTGTTCCAAGGTTCTAACCTATCATATGAGAAAGAATAAAAAAGTATGTTAGGGTTCTGAATCCGTTTTAAGCGCCTGCGCTATAAGATATTCCTTCGTGTTTTTATCGGGATTTTCCAAAACCTCCTGCAGCAGTCTGTCAAGGATTTCTCCCAGTCTTTTGCCGGGTAAAATACCTGCCTCTATTAAGTCTTTTCCGCTGACAGCCAGTGTTTTTAAGGAGACACATTCCCCCTCCTTTAAAATGTCTTCGTAGCACTGCTTCCAGACTGCAAGGTTTGTAAGCTTCTCTTCCCGCAGATAATTGCTCTGCGCCATAATATCGGCTTTCCGCACCTGCAGCAGAAGAGGAAAAATGTCTTCTCCTATTTTGTTTATGGCACGGCGTACCATGCGCTTATCCGGGGTTATGCCGTTTCCGTAATCATGATACAGTACCAGCCTGCATACTTTATTTATGGTATCATTGTCCATGCGGAGCCGCCGTAAAATCCCACGGCTCATTTCTTCGCCCTTTACGGCATGCCCGTGAAAGTGTGTGACACCACTGTCATCTATCTGCAGCGTTACCGGCTTTGCAATGTCATGCAGCAGCATGGCAAGGCGCAAAACCTTATCCGGCGCTACTTCTAAAAGAGAATGCAGCGTATGCTCCCCTACGCTGTAGCAATGATGGGGATGGTTTTGCGGCGTTTCCATAGCCTTATCCCATTCCGGGAAAAATACTTTTGTGACACCTGTGTCATATGCAATGCGGAGATAATCCGGATGGGGAGAAAGCATCAGCTTCAAAAGCTCCGTCTGAATCCTCTCTGCACTGATACGCTGTAAGGAGGGCGCCAGCTTCTTTATGGCAGCTCTTGTCTGCTCTTCTATGGTATAGCCCAGCTGTGCGGAAAAACGGACAGCACGCATCATGCGCAGGGCGTCTTCCGTAAATCTCTCCTCAGGATTGCCTACACAGCGGATAATGCCCCTCTTTAAATCCCCGGTGCCGTCAAATATATCCACCAGCCCTTCCGCATCATTGTATGCCATGGCATTGATGGTAAAGTCACGCCTTTTTAAATCCTCTGAAAGACTTGCTGTAAACTCTACGTTTTTCGGATGTCTTCCATCCTCATATTCTCCGTCTATCCGGTAAGTGGTGACTTCAAAGCCTTCCTTTTCCAGCATTACCGTAACGGTACCGTGCTGAATGCCGGTATCTATCGTACGTCTGAAAAGAGTCTTTATTTGCTCTGGCTTTGCAGAGGTTGTAATATCCCAGTCGTCAGGCTCTCTTCCGAGTATACTGTCTCTGATACAGCCGCCTACCGCGTATGCGTTAAAGCCTGCTGCCTGAATGGTATGAATAATGAGCTTCACCTTTTGGGGCAGGCTGATATTTATTTTCTGCACGTTATCTTTATCAATCAATATTTACCACCTGTTCTGCAATAACTGTCTACAGCAATACCTTTTATTTTGCAATAACTACACATTTTTACAATAATACCGTCCGGCTTACAGCAGTTCATCGCTGTATTCTGTACGGCTTCCGCCAATATATTTTGCACGGGTTCTGGCACATACCACATGGGCGCTGCCGATTTTTTTGGTTTCGATTCTGACAGGAACAGCCACGTCCTTTAAATGCATGCCAATAAGGGTATCCCCAATATCCATGCCCGCATCTGCTTTTATATGCTCTACTGCAACGGGATTTTCAAAATATCTGTATGCCATGGTTGCAAAGGAACCGCCTGCCTTGGGACGCGGTACGGCATTTACCTGCTCATAGCCAAACCTTACCGCTGCCGCTTCTTCTATTATCAGCGCTCTGTTTAAATGCTCACAGCACTGAGCCGCCAGATAGACGCCCCGCTCTTTTGCTGCCTTGCAGATACCGTTAAATACAGCCTCCGCAAGCTCAGGGCTGGAAGCCGAACCGATTTTTTCACCGGCTACTTCACTGGTGGAGCAGCCTACTGCAAAAAGCGCACCCTTTTTCAGTCCTGCTGCCTGCAAAATTTCTGCCGCAGCATTGTAAGCCTCTCTTCCGATTTTTTCTATTTCCTTATCTGTATTCACCATATTTGCTGTATCCGTCTTATTATCTGCACTCATTATCGTATCTGTGTTATTCATGATAGCTCTCTTTTCCTCTCTTGCAATGTGCATCCTCACACAGCATTTTGATTTACAGGAAAGCGTTTTATACTTTCATAACAGGCTTTCCCGTAAATTGAAAACAATGGTTTGGAGCATCCTGCTCCAAACCATTTTATCTGCTGAAAGCTGTTAATAAGTAAATATTTTCACCGGCGTCTTACCTTCCATGTAGTAAATACAGGTCTCATCATCCTCTATTGCGTAATAAATGATACCGTCCAGACATTCATATACTTCTGTAACACCCTCCTGCACCATTTTACCGGATTTGGAGCCGATACCTGCATAGTAAAGTGTGTCATCCTCAATAAAGAAAATCTTCTTCATTTCATTATTGTATGCAAGAGTATATGCTTCATCCATTTCCTCATCTAAATGATGCGTGATTTTTTCTACCTTATTTTTGCCCTTCAGATAATACAGTTCGTTCTCTACTACAATGTAGATTCTGGATAAATCATCACTTGCAATTACATAATCCACATTTTCTTCATCATAAAGAACCTCTGCTTCCATTTTCTCATCAAATCTGTTTATTTTATACAAATCTCCGCCCATTACATATACGGCAGAGGTACAGTCATCCGAAAGTACATAGCTGTCCGGATAGGAATAAATTCTTACCGTGTCAGTTCCTTCATTATTAAACCAATACATGCCGTTTTCAATGCTGAGTACACAACCCTTTAAGGTATCTGTTGCCACAATTGAACTCATACCGGAACGATATAAAATATTGCTGCTCTTTGGCGTTACGATATTGTATATCATGCTGTTTGATACCTGAACCGGCTCTTCCATCTTATTTGCATAATAATAGGTTTTATCATTTTTTATAAACAGAAACTCTGATAAATCCTTATTAAACCAGAAAGAAGAGGCATTTACATCAGAAGCCAGCTTTTTACTGTCATTATTTCTGTAAATATAGAGCCTGTCCGTATCATAAATGTAATAAAGCGTCTTGCCGTTGTCGGTAAGGGCAACCGGTACGCAGCCATCGTTGTCAACCTCTTTGTTTTTAATGCCCGCACCGCCTATATACAGGCTGTTATCCTCATCATCTTCATAGTCCCTGATATAAGCAACTGCTTTTCCGCTGGGTGACATACAGATATATTCCGGATAGACATCCGTATCTATCTTTGTTATTTTTCCGTTTTTAACACAGTATAAATACAGGTCTCCTGCTGTATAATCTTCTACGTCCTGCATATAGACAATATATTCACCGGTATAGCTTATGGCAGCTAAATCAACATCCTCCGCTACCAGCTTAGGCTCCATATCTGCTTTTATGTAGTAAAGAGAATAGCTGTCACCCTCTTCTACCAGATAGGAGATTATCGAATTATCTCCATTATAAGAAACGGAATCTGACCAAATATCCTCTTCTTCATAGCTTTCTCCCGTCAGATTTGCAAAACAGCCGGAATAATTATAAATTACAACGTCCTCTGAAAGCATTGCTATCTTTCCTGAGTCACCCTTCCTCGTAAAAATAAAAACAAGAAAAGCCACTGCCATTATAAAAACTATCGTTACCGGAATCAGAATCTTAAACAGCAGGCCCTTTTTATCCTTTTTCGGCTTTTTACCCGATTTTGCTTCAGGAACAGGATTGCCTGCAGGCTGTTGCAAAGCTACTTGCTGTTCCGGTTGCTGTTCCGGTTTCTGTGCTGCTTCCTGCACCGGTCTTTCTTCTGCTGCCTGTTCTGTCTTTGTTCCGCATTCAGGACAAAAATCAGCGTCCTCCGGAAGCTGTATACCGCAATTATTACAAAACATTTTATACCCTCCCTCATATATAAAAATATCGAATTTCACTGTTTAATTACCATTCTATATTCTATCATGTTATAACATTTTGTACGTTAATGTCAATTATTAATCATAACTCTTTCTAATGACGAAGTTTCATATTGCCATTTCCTGTTTTCTACATTAAACTGGGATTTAGAAGTCTTTAACATGGCAATATATAATTAAAATAGAACAGGAGACTTGCTGATGAACGAAAAAATACTGGTATTGGATATCGATGGTACACTGACAACCTCTGCAAAGGATATTTCTCCGGAAACCAAAAAGGGACTAATGATGATACAGGAGAGAGGGCATATCGTGATGCTTGCTTCCGGCAGACCTTCTCCCGGTATGATGCGCTATGCAAAAGAGCTGGAGCTGGAAAAATTCGGCGGCTATCTCTTATCCTTTAACGGCGCCCGCATCATCAACTGCCGGACAGGTGAAATCGTGTATCAGCGTACCCTGCCTTCTTTTGTGATTCCGGGATTGTATGATTTTGCAAAGGAACATCACTGCGGACTGATTACCTATTGCGGCGACTATGTGGTTTCCGGAACCGGAATGGATGAATATATTGAATTAGAGTCCCGGATTAACGGCATGCGAGTCAGAGAAGTCGATGATTTTGTGAATTTTGTAAACTTTGACGTCAATAAATGCCTGATGACGGCACCTCCAAAGGAGGCGGAAGCTTATACAAAAATGCTGCAGGAAAAGTACGCAGATACCTTAAGCATTTACCGCTCGGAACCTTTCTTTATTGAAATCATGCCTAAGAATGTGGATAAGGCTACTTCGCTGGAACGAATGCTAGAAACAGTGGGGCTTAAAAAGGAAGACGCCATCTGCTGCGGCGACGGTTACAACGATATCACGATGATTGCTTATGCCGGTGTGGGTGTTGCCATGGCAAATGCCAGAGATGAGGTAAAGGCTGTTGCCGATTATGTCACAAAATCAAATGACGAAGACGGGCTTTTGGATGTCATTCATAAGTTTATTATGTAAGTAAAAGCAAAAAAGACCATGACACCTTTGGGAATATTTTATTTTCCCAAACGCCATGGTCTTTCCTTTAATTTAATTTGTGCCTATGAAAATACATCTATAACATCATGACGCCTATTATTCTCCGCCTATAGCAGGTTTTTTCTCTGTCACGGTATACAAATACTCTCCGCCTTTTTCCAGGGCATACATCGCCTGACCCTCTTTGGTCACTTTATAGGAACCCATATATACAAGCTCCTGATTCTCCGTATCAAACCAGTAAAGATTTGCGTATTTTCCTGCAAATTCGGCACCTACTGCGATATGCATATTAACCGGAACAGCCGGCTTTTCTCTGTTTTTTACAAAAATCTGGCGCCAGGCCAATGCATTCACACTCTTGGCCTGTACGATTCTGTCCGGAATTCTGTCTTCATCACAGGTTACCGTAAGATCTATACCGGTAATGTTCTTCAGGTCTTTCCCCTTTAAATCCGTACCGCTGATGCTCAACGCAACACGCGGTCCGTTATGGAAGGCCATTGCAATTCTTTCACCCTGAATATGCTGTAGCATGTATACAGGAACAATGATATCTGTCTGAGATATAAAATTGACATTCGTATTCTCTGTACCATTGTCTGACTTTACTTTCGGAAGCGTCTCGATAATCTGTCTTTCTGCCTCCTTCCAGTCAATCCTGATAGGCTCATGGTCAGGTGTTGCCGTAGACTTTTGGCTGAGCGTTGCTGCAGACTCCGGTGTTGTCGTAGGTTCCGGGTCGGGCATTGCCGCCGCGTCCTCAGTACTGTACAGATACATATCATCCCAGGAGCCCCACGCTTCTGCTGCCAGTGACTCTGCATGAATCGTCAAAGTTACTTCCGTACCATCCTCCAAAACCTGAATGTTCTCAATCACAGGGTTAGCCCAGTTTTGCCAGCCGCTCACGGCTGCTGTCGCTTCTAAGGTGTCATCCCCAGCCGTTGCTGTAAGCTTAAATACCGGCGTATCACCTACATCACCACCCTGAAGATAACCGCCAAAGGTATAGCTGCCGCTGTTTAATGTAAGTGTCTGCGTTACCGTGTAGGAAAAGGCTTCCCCGTTCCAGAAATGCAGGCAGTAGTTTCCGCTCCGCACATTGCTGGCATCAGCCTTCTGCGTCACGATACCGCTTCCCTCCGTAACAATCCACGCACCGTTATTTAATTCAAATCCGCCATCCTGCAGGTAATTTATTGGCAGGATAGTCAATGCACAGGTAACGTCATATGTCACATCATCTACACTGACAGTACCGCTAATCGTATACGCTCCCACGCCTGCAGCAACAGCCTGTGCAAGCTGTTCCGTATTCCAGGTTACTGCTGCCGTTATCTTAGAACCGTCGTTATAGTTAACTTCTGCCGTATCAGGCAGCACCACATCAACACCGCTCTCCGTCATTTCTACCGTAACAGCCTCTGCTGTCACACCAGTCACCTTAACAGGAACTGTTGTACCTGTCCTTACATATTGGAAGATACGCAGGGTATCCAAGGGATGCCCCGTAAAATCAAACAATGCCTGATTGTCCACAGCGGAACCGCCGTACCACACACCGGCATCCTCTGCATCATATTCACCTGCGTAAGAAGATGCCCAGCCGGAACCGTTTGCCTCCCAAAGCTGCTTATTCTGTGCCAGGACCTCTGCTGCATTATCCGCTCCTTCATCATATACCTGTACCGGAAGCCACGCCGGTTCCCAATAAAATACACCGGCACCGTTTATCTCAGCCATGGCATTGATTACTGCACGAAGTTCATTTGCCTGTCCCTGCATGGAGATATCATAATTTAAGTCAATTCCTGTGACACCCTCCCGTATCGTATTATCATGACCATCGCCGTCCGCATAGGTATAAGACCAGGAGGTCTCTGCCACCATAACCTTCTTACCGTAATTTGTCGCAATATCGTTTAAAACAGTCTTTAAATTGTCAATGCTGCCGTGCCAGTAAGGATAATAGGAGGAAGCAAAGACATCATAATCCACACTGTATGTGTCAAGATTAGCCGCATATCCCGCATATCTGCCGGAAGTCTCCGGGTTTGCAAAATGCAGCGCTACCAGGATTTCCTTACCGCTGCCTGCTGCAGCTGCCCGCACGGCACTGCTGCCGGCATTAAACAGCTTCGCCAAATTTGCCCAGTCAGATTCACCGCAAAGCTTACCGTTTGTCTCATTTCCAACCTGCACCATACCGACATCAACACCGGCATCAAGTAAGGTCTGCAGACTTTCTGTTGTAAATGCATTCACTGCTGCTGCCT
This sequence comes from uncultured Lachnospiraceae bacterium, assembly GCA_900551115.1. Lineage (GTDB taxonomy): Bacteria > Bacillota > Clostridia > Lachnospirales > Lachnospiraceae > Acetatifactor. Next base: position 29,186 of record URUY01000004.1, on the reverse strand, counting down.
TATCATCAATTCCCATACTCTGCCAGGCCTTCGGCGCCTGCTGCTTACCGGGATCTGCCCAAAAATCAGAATAATGGAAGTCAATGAGTACCTTCATTCCTGCATTGGTAGCCCACTGACCGATTTGTACTGCCTTGGCAATGTCATTATTACCACCGCCATAACCGTTGCCGCTCGCATCATAGGGATTGTTCCACACACGCACACGCACGTAATTGATACCGCAGTCTGCCAGCAAATTAAAGAATCCCTGGTCATCCAGTTCATTCCCATCATAATCGTAATATTTTACGCCGCTGTTTTTCAGAGAAATGTAGGAGGACACGTCCACACCACTAAAAAAGTCGTTAGAGAGTCCCGGCACTCTTTCCACATAAACCTCAGCCTCCACAGGCTCCGGATTCTCCTCTCCGGTGTCACCGGTGTCACCGCCGCCTGCCTCATTCTTTATCATAGAGATAGAATCAAGATAGCCGTAACCATCCGCACTGACAGTCACCAAAAAACCAACCTCTACATTTGTCAAATCTTCGGTCACGGTAAACGTTCCTGCAGCCTCATTCCAGGTATTATAGCCTCCCATGCTCACCGCACCGGATGCCTGCTCGCCAAGCATCAGTGCTACAGATGCATTTGCTCCCATGAAATCTGCGCTGACGCTATAGGTACCTGCCGGTACGCTTGCCACCGTCTGCAGCAAAGTAAAGCTTCCTTCCTGCATCCAGAACTTAAAACAGGTCGTCCCCTGCTTCTCTGTCGTCGTCAGATACTGGTCATCTGCGTAAGTGAAATTATTAAACTCTGTTTTCTCCCAGGTCGACGGCGTTACCGTCCATATGCCGTCTTCCCACACACTTCCGGTAAATTCCGCATCCTGCAACAGATTCGCACCTGCCGCTTCTTCTTCTGCCGCTGCTTCCATACTAAGACCGCCAATCTGTCCCAGCACCAAAGCTGCCGTGAGCAGAACACTCATAACTGCCTTTCGGACTTTTTTGATTCTCATTGTCTGTAACCTCCCTTATAAAAACATCAAATTGTGCAACCGTTTGCTCAATTTAACTATAACATACGGGATAATTTTAATTCAATTGACAGATTTTCTAATAATTTGCTTGTTTTACAGGAGATGAGGCATAAAAAAAGCAGGAAAATGCCTTTATTTGCGCAACCCTTTGCGCATCAACGGATATGCCCTTTAAGAGCGCAAAAAGGATATAAGATGCAAAAGATAATCTTGACATAAAAAGGGAGCTGCTCCACAGATTACTCATCTATTTTGCAATGCTCCCATTTTTGTCCGTAAGGACATTGAATCATCTATATTCAGTTTTTATACTTCATTGCTCTTTACTATCTTATTTACTGCCTTGCTTACAATACCGCCTAAAGCACAGGTAGAAAACCACTCCAGTACACCGTTAATCGTTACCATAGCAACTACAACGGCAAGCACACCTTTGCCGCCGGTAGATTCATTGATACCCTGAATCAAATCTGTATTCCAGAAAAAGGCCATCAAAGCACCCATGAAGAATACCGTATTCAAAACAGCTCCGATAAGCCCGCCTGCAAAATAGCAGACTGTCTTTGTCTTATCTGCTTTTTTAATCAGATTAAACAGCACACCGGTTAAATATCCGGTCAGGGTTCTGGCCAGTACACATGTTATAAAGGTAAATATCGGATTGATATTAACCAGTGTGGCACCGAATATATCTCCCATAAAGCATTGTGCAAAACTGGTAAGTCCGAATACAGTGCCTAACAATGCGCCTGCTGCCGGTCCTAAAATCATAGCGCCAATTACTACGGGAATCATAATAAAGGTAATGGATAAGGCTCCCGTTCTGATGTAGCCAATCGGCGTGAATGCCATTAACAGAATAATGGCAATAAGTATGGCCATCTGTACCATCTTAGTTACTTTACTGTTTCTCATATTTAATTTTCCTCCTTGTTATCATTCTTCCATCTGATTGTGCCGTTTGACACAGGGAAGATACAATACGCGCTAATATTACCATTCAAAAAAATTTTTTTCAAGTCAAATTTTCAAAAATATTATGTAAATACAGTATTATTTTTTCTTCTTGTATAGCTTATTCAGACATTGTATGCTATTATTTATGATAGGGGGAAGGTTATTCTAATATCATAAGCTTATGGAGGTATTTTTATGCGTCAAAAGAAAAAAAACAATAATTTTTATGAAAAGGATAATGCCCTTCTGTTAGAGTATATGGATAAAGTCATTGCCGGTGATTTTTCTGAAATTGATGTGTCCGCTTTTCATAATAAAGAGGCTGCAGAAAAATTTAATGCTGTATTGGCATCTTTTTTAAAGACAAACAACAATTTTGTCATGCGGTTAAACGATTCCATGACAAGAATCGGAGACAGCTCCTGTGTTAAGGAAATGATAGAGCAGGTTAATTCACAGACTACCGCCATTAACGACATGCGTGGTTCCAGTCAGGATTTGGGGGACTCTATTCAAAATATACAAAACTCAGTACAGAATATTCAGGAAAACTCTCACAATGTTATTAATACAACTCACAGCTGTATTGATGATATGAATATGAGTATCCGTATTGTAGATGAATCTTCCAAACAGATTTCTGAAATTAATAATCAGATTTCTGATTTTAAAGAAAAAGCGATTAAAATCAATGAAATCATTGATATGGTTAAAAAAATTGCACAGAAGAGCGGTCTGCTTGCCTTAAATGCTTCCATCGAAGCGGCAAGAGCAGGCGAAGCAGGCAAGGGCTTCGCAGTAGTAGCCAATCAGATAAAGGAAATGTCTGCCAGCACAACAGCATCCGCTGAAAACGTTGTAAAAAATGTAGAGGAACTGATAGACGGTATTTCCTCCCTTTCAGAATCCATTAATGCAACCACTACAAAGCTTAATGAAGGTAATGAAAGCGTACATAAATCCGTGCAGGAAATGGATATCATCAATGAGCAGTTAAATTCCATGAGCAAGGAAATTGACAGTATTTATGAAGAGATTAATACCCAGTCTGCCTTAACCCAGTCCTTTGTAGCTTCTATTGACTCCATCGGAGACAGCTATGAGACTCTGTCTGAGGAATGTGTAGGCACCGGCGCTCACTTATACCGTATTTCCCGCGACATTGATAAAGCAAGAAGCGATATGGCAAGAAAGAATTCCAAGCTGTCCACTTTAGACTGGATGACTGTATTTGAAGTAGACCATCTGATTTTCACCTGGCGTGTATATAACAACCTGGCAGATTTTGAAAAGCTTAAAATTGAACAGCTTAACAATCCTAAGGGCTGTAAGCTGGGTAAATGGATGGATGCACAGACTGATCCCCGCATTAAGGATTCCAAAGAATTTAAGCAGGTTGTTAAGGACCATGAAGACATTCACAAGTATTCTTGTGATTCCTGGTATGCAAAAGACAAAGGAGACAGGGAAGAAGCCCTGCGGCAGTTTAACCTGGCTTACGATGCTTATAACCGTTTTATCAAATCCATCACTCTGCTGCGTGAGGTTGTTAAAGCTACCGGCGACAGCGAAGTAACTGAAATTTAATATTCTATTTTATTTATGTTTATTTACGCCCTTAATCCGGTGCAATATAAATATAATAAAAATCTTTCTTATCTTAATTATAGGTACTGTGGTATTTTATCTGATAAAGAGCAAGAAGCATGGCACTTGGCTCATTGCTCGCGGGAATAAATGCAGCGGAAACTGCCACAGTAAAAACTAAAAAAGACGGTACAGCTGTAGCTGTGCCGCCTTTTTTTATATAATTATTCTTCAATAATATCTTCCGATGCATCTTCCACATTCTCCAATGCATCTTCTATATTCTCAAATTCCTGTTCTCCGTTGGAGATTTTTTCTCTTACCTTTGCAATCTGCGCTACCTTTATGCCGGTACCCAGATTAATCATCTTTACACCGGAGGTAATACGGCCAAGTGTGGATATTTCCTGTACACGAAGCTGGATAATAATTCCTTCTGTTGTAATCATCATCACTTCGTTATCATCCTTAACAGCCTTAACGCCTACTACATCACCGGTCTTTTCGGTAATTTTATAGCACTTGATGCCCTTACCGCCTCGCTTCTGTACGGTAAACTCATCCATAAAGGTGCGTTTTCCAAGGCCGTTTTCAGAAACAATCAAAAGAGAATCTCCCTGACTCTGAAGCTGCATACCGATAATCTCATCCCCATGGGAAAGATTCATACCGATAACACCCATGGAGGTACGTCCTGTTACACGCACATCAGTCTCTTTAAAACGGATGCACATGCCCAGCTTAGTAATAAGAAAGATTTCACTTTCCTTATCTGTGGTTTTTACCTCGATAAGCTCATCATCTTCCCTCAGATTGATAGCAGCAAGACCGTTTTTACGGACATTACTGTATTCCATAAGAGAGGTTTTCTTTACAATACCTTTTTTCGTTACCATAAAGAGATTTTTATCGTCATGATAATCCTTAATCGGAATCATAGCCGTAATCTTTTCACCGGGATTGAGCTGTAAAAGGTTAATAATTGCCGTACCTCTTGCTGTTCTGCCGGCTTCCGGGATTTCATAGGCCTTCATCCTGTAGACGCGTCCCTCATTGGTAAAGAAATTCAGATAATGGTGGGTAGTCGTCATGAGAAGATCCTCTATATAATCCTCATCAATGGTCTGCATACCCTTAATACCTTTTCCGCCGCGGTTCTGTGACTTGAAATTATCAACGGTCATACGCTTGATATAACCCAGTCTTGTCATGGCAATTACGGTATTGTCTCTCGGAATCAAATCTTCCATGGAAATATCAAATTCATCAAAGCCAATCTTACTGCGTCTGTCATCACCGTATTTATCGGAGATAGCAGTAATTTCAGTTTTAATCACACCAAGCAGCAGCTTTTCATCTGCAAGAATTGCCTTTAATTCTTTAATCTTAGCCTGCAGCTCCATATGCTCATTTTCCAGCTTTTCACGCTCCAAACCTGTCAGCGCACGCAGACGCATATCTACGATAGCCTGTGCCTGTGCATCGGAAAGCTCAAAACGTTCCATTAAACGTTCTTTGGCAATCTGTGCATTCTGACTGCTTCTGATAATGGATATTACTTCATCAATATGATCAAGTGCTTTTAAAAGTCCCTGTAAAATATGGTCTCTTTCTTCTGCCTTATTCAAATCATATTTGGTTCTTCTGGTTACAACCTCCTTCTGATGCAGCAGGTAATAATTTAACATATCCAGAAGATTCATAATCTTAGGCTCATTATTCACAAGAGCTAACATGATGATACCGAAGGTATCCTGAAGCTGTGTGTGCTTATAAAGAAGATTTAAGACGACATTGGCATTGGCGTCTCTTCTTAATTCAATAACGACACGCACACCTTCACGGTTTGATTCATCCCTTAAATCTACGATACCGTCTATTTTCTTTAACTTTACAAGCTCTGCAATCTTCTGAATCAGGTTTGCCTTATTAACCATATAAGGCAGCTCTGTTACTACAATCTGGCTCTTGCCGTTAGGCAGCGTTTCTATATCCGTTATGGCACGGACGCGTACCTTGCCTCTTCCTGTTCTGTAAGCTTCTTCACTTCCTCTGGTACCTAAAATCAAGCCGCCGGTAGGAAAATCAGGCGCTTTTACAATCTGTAAAATTTCGTCTATATCGGTAACTCTGTTTTCTTCTATCTGATTATCAATGATTTTTACAACGGCATTTATTACCTCACGCAGATTGTGAGGCGGAATGTTAGTCGCCATACCTACGGCAATACCGGTTGTACCGTTTACCAAAAGATTGGGAAAACGGCTGGGTAATACGGAAGGCTCTTTTTCTGTTTCATCAAAGTTAGGTACAAAATCTACCGTATTTTTACCTATATCCGCAAGCAGCTCCATGGAAATCTTGGAGAGTCTTGCTTCTGTATAACGCATGGCAGCAGCGCCGTCACCGTCCATGGAACCAAAGTTTCCGTGACCGTCAACCAACGGATATCTGGTAGACCATTCCTGCGCCATATTTACCAGTGCGCCGTAAATAGAGCTGTCACCGTGAGGATGGTACTTACCCATGGTATCGCCGACAATACGCGCACTCTTACGGTGCGGTTTGTCAGGACCATTGTTAAGCTCAATCATGGAGTAAAGTACACGTCTCTGTACCGGCTTTAAACCATCCCTGACATCAGGAAGGGCACGGGCCGCGATAACGCTCATGGCATAGTCTATATAACAGGTTTCCATGGTTTTTTTCAAATCTACCACATGGATTTTATCAAACTCGCCTTCGCCTTGAATCTTATCAAAAATATTGTCATCCATTTTAAATTCTACCTTTCAGTTTTACCGTACACAGCTGTCTGTTATAAAAAGCCTAAATATCAAGGTTCTTAACAAACTTAGCATTTTCTTCGATAAACTCACGTCTCGGTTCAACCTTATCACCCATCAGCGTGGTAAAGGTCACATCAATTTCTGATTCTGTTTCTTCATCAATATTGACTCTTAAAAGAACACGGCGCTCCGGGTCCATAGTAGTTTCCCAAAGCTGCTCTGCATCCATTTCACCAAGTCCCTTATAACGCTGTATTTTATTGTTCTGGTCACGTCCTACTTCCGTAAGAATATTGTTTAATTCCTCATCACTGTAGGCATACCACACTTTTTTATTTTTTTCCAGCTTATATAAAGGAGGCTGTGCCAGATAAACATGGCCTTCCTTGATAAGCTGCGGCATGAACCTGTAAAGGAAAGTAAGCAGCAGGGTACTGATATGCGCGCCGTCAACATCGGCATCCGTCATGATAATAATCTTGTGATAACGAAGCTTACTGATATCAAAATCTTCATGAATACCTGTGCCAAAAGCCGTAATCATAGCTTTTATTTCCGCATTGGCATATATTTTATCCAGTCTCGCCTTTTCCACGTTTAATATTTTACCGCGGAGAGGTAAAATTGCCTGTGTAGCGCGGGCTCTTGCAGTTTTGGCGCTGCCGCCTGCGGAATCACCCTCTACAATATAAATTTCACAGTTTTTAGGATCCTTATCAGAACAGTCAGCCAGCTTACCGGGCAAGGACATACCCTCCAAAGCGGTCTTCCTTCTGGTTAAATCCCTGGCTTTTCTTGCCGCTTCCCTTGCACGCTGTGCAAGAATGGATTTTTCGCAGATGGTCTTTGCTACGTTGGGATTTAATTCCAGATAATAGGTAAGCTGCTCGGAAACAATATTGTCCACTGCGCTTCTTGCCTCGGAATTGCCTAATTTCTGCTTTGTCTGACCTTCAAACTGGGGTTCTTCTATCTTTACACTGATAATAGCGGTCAGACCTTCTCTTATATCCTCACCGGAGAGATTGGCTTCATTATCCTTTAAAAGCTTTGCACTTCTGGCATAATCATTAAACGTCTTTGTAATGGCATTACGGAAGCCCTGTAAATGGGTACCGCCTTCCGGTGTATTGATATTGTTTACAAAGCTGTAAACACTTTCGGAATAAGAATCGTTATGCTGGAAAGCAACCTCTACATAAACGTTGTTTTTAGTACCTTCAAAATAAAGAACCTGCTCATAAAGGGCTTCCTTACTCTTATTCAGGTAAGAAACAAATTCCTTGATACCGCCCTCATAGTAAAATTCCATTACCTTCTGCTTCTTTTTGCCGGTTTCCTTTTCTTCTGCTGCTTCGGCTGCCAGCATGTCTTTTTCTTCCGCAGGCCTTTCAGAATCATTATCTGCATTTTTTAATGCTTCGGCCTTCTGTAATTCTGCATCTGTAAAAGCGCGGTTTAAAAGCTTTTCTATTGCTGCATTTTCTGCCTTAGGCTCTTCTTCTACACGGGTATCTCTTAAAATAATGCGTAAGCCTTTCGTAAGGAAAGCCATTTCCCTGAGTCTTGTCTTTAAAATATCAAAATCATAAACTGTTGTTTCCTGGAAAATAGAAGGGTCAGGCTTAAAAGTAACCTTAGTACCTGTTTTGTCCACAGGACAGGTATCCGTTTCCTTTAATGCATAACAGGTATGGCCTTTCTCATAACGCTGTTTATATACCTTTCCGTCCTGACATATTTCTACTTCAAGCCATTCTGAAAGAGCATTTACAACTGACGCACCTACACCATGAAGACCGCCTGAAACCTTGTAGCCTCCACCACCGAATTTACCGCCGGCATGCAGAATCGTAAATACTACCTCAACTGCAGCTATACCTGCCTTGTGGTTAATCCCTACAGGAATACCGCGTCCGTTATCTATAACGGTTATGGAATTGTCAGGGTTAATGGTAATATCAATGGTATCACAATATCCTGCCAGTGCTTCATCTACCGCGTTGTCTACAATTTCATAAACAAGATGATGAAGACCTCTTGATGAGGTACTGCCTATATACATACCGGGTCTTTTTCTTACAGCTTCCAGTCCTTCAAGAATCTGAATCTGATCCGCGCCATATTCATTATCTGTTGTTATATTATTAAGGACTTTTTCACTCATGCTTCCTCCATTCCGCCGCCTTTGGCGGCTGCCGCTTCAAAAAATAATTTTTTCTAATTTTCAGAAGCAACAACACCATTTGTTACTTTATAAATCTTATTTACTTCAAATCTGTTATTTACAAATTCTTCTAATCCCGTACAGGTAATGATTGTCTGAATATCACCGATACTGTTTAAAAGATAATTCTGTCTGTTGCTGTCAAGCTCCGATAATACATCATCCAAAAGGAGAATAGGCGTATCCTTTGCAATTTTCTTTACCAGCTCTATTTCTGAAAGCTTTAATGACAAGGCCGCCGTTCTCTGCTGTCCCTGCGAACCGAACCGGCGGATGTCTATGCTATTATTCATAAAAGAAAAATCATCCCTGTGAGGACCTGCCGTAGTCTGCTTTAATTTGATATCCCGCTCCTGATTTGCCTTCAGTCTGTTTTCAAAGGATTCAATCGATACATCCGGTTCATAGGAAACGTAAATATCTTCTTTTCCGCCTGAAAGCTTTTTATGTATATCATAGATGATTTCATTTAGCTGGTCTGTAAAAAGCTTCCTTCTTTCAATAATCTTACTGCCGAAGGACACAAGCTGAGAATCCCAAATTGCAAGTGTATCTCTCAGTTCAGGATTCATGTACATGTCTTTTAGTAATTTATTCCGTTGATTCACTATTTTATTATAATGATTCAGATTATAGAGATAAAAGCTGTCAAGCTGACAAAGCTCCATATCTACAAATCTTCTTCTCTCGGCAGGACCGTTTTTTATAATATTCAAATCTTCAGGAGAAAAAAATACAACATTACAAAGCCCAAGTAAATATGCTGCCTTTTTAATCTTCTGCCCATCTATGGCAATTCCCTTGGACTTGTTTTTGCGGAGATGCATATCTACCCTTGTTTCAACACCTTCTTTTTCAAGGTAGGTACGGATATGCGCCTCCTCTTTATTAAAATTTACAATCTCATTATCTTTACTGCCCTTATGTGACTTTGTAGTGGCAGCTATATAAATCGCTTCCAGAATATTGGTTTTACCCTGGGCATTATCACCATATAAAATATTTGTACCTTTATCAAACTGTAAATCCAGGGAATCGTAATTTCTGTAATCTGCCAGTTCCAGCCTCTTAATAATCATGGGTTCTATCCCTCTATTTTTATTTGCTTCCCTTCAAATTCCACAATATCCCCGTTGTATAATTTTCTGCCGCGTCTTTCATCCACTTCGCCGTTTACCTTTACAAGACCGTCCTGAATGGCAAACTTTGCATCTACCCCTGATTCTACAAGTCCAGCAGCCTTAAGCGCCTGTCCAAGCTTGATGAAATCATCCTTTAATTTCAGTATTTCCATTTTTTTCCTCTCTATGCAGATTAACTTACAGTTGTAAAGTTTACCGGAAGAATCAGATAGATATACTTTTCGTCAGCTTCCTTGATAAAGCAGGGCGCTTTCGGATTTACAAGATAAATATCTATTTCCTCATCATCAATAACACGAAGGGCGTCAATTAAAAACTTAGGATTAAAACCAATCATCATATCCTTGCCGCTCTTTTCAATATCAATATCCTCATTCATGCTGCCTATGATGGAATTGATTTTAAGCTCCATGGAACCATCTGTAATATTGATAATAATAGGCTTCTTATCCCCTTCCTTAATGAGAAGGGTAGCTCTGTCTATACAGCTTAAAAACTCTTTCTTATTAATTCTTACTTTTGTTTCATAATCGCTGGAAAGCATCTGATCAATCTTGAAGTACTCTCCTTCAATCAGTCTGGAAACCACAGTGGTATTGTCAAATTCAAAAACAATATGCTTCGGTGTAAAGAAAATATTAACGTCCTTATCTGTATCACCGGGTAAAATTTTACTTACTTCATTAAGGGTTTTACCGGGAACAACTACCTTTTTAGGCTCATAAGAGTTTTTCAATTCTATTTTACGGATAGAAATACGGTGCCCGTCCAAAGAAACTACTTTAAGCTCAGAGCCGTTAATGTCAAAAAGCTCACCTGTCATCAGCTTATTATTGTCATTATCAGCAATAGAGAAAATAGTCTGTCTTACAACTTCCTTCAGTGTAAACTGGGAAACAATAATACAGTCGCTTTTTTCGATAGAAGGAAGATAAGAAAAGTCCTCTCCTGATTTACCTATAATATTAAATTTAGCTTTTTCACAGGTAATGGTAGTCTTAAAACCTGCATCTGTTTCAATGATAATATCATTGTCAGGAAGCTTACGCACAATTTCCAAAAATATCTTTGCATCTAAAGCAATAATACCCTTTTCCACAATTTCGCCTTCAATTATGGTTTCTATACCAAGCTCCATATCGTTAGCCGTTAATTTAATCTCACCGTTAGTAGCATCTATAAGGATACATTCTAAAATAGACATGGTAGTTTTATTAGGAACAGCTTTAGATACAATCTGTACTCCGTTCAGGAGATTAGATTTAGAACAAATTAATTTCATTGTGTATAACTCCCTTCGTTTAAAAATGTAATGAATGAACCGTTCTTAAATATATATAATATAAAATAATTTAATATTATAATTAATAAAGGATGTTGATATGTGTAAAACCTATTCTATTATAGCATTTATCAGTAAAAAATGATAGTAAAACGTTGTTGAAAACACAGAATAACTTATGGATAACTTCAAAGTTATTCACATGTCTTTTTAAACGATTAAGTTGCCTTAAAAATCTTATACACATTAAAAATGAAATATAAACAGCCTGCCCACATTTTGCACACAATGTAAGGTGGATAACCTTTTTTATTAAGCCGGGTTAATTTTCTTTTTAATGATATCTATTTTATTTCTAAGCTCTTCGTTTGTACTTATTTCTTCCGTTATTTTATTAACACCGTGGATAATGGTGGTGTGATCCTTTTTACCAAGCATCTTACCTATATTAGTAAGGGAAGTATCGGTAAGCTCACGGCAAAGATACATTACTACCTGTCTGGGCTGTACAAATTCCGAATTTCTTTTTTTGGAGGTAATGTCGTCTGCATTTACGCCGAAATGCTCGGATACTACATTAATAATGAGCTGAGGCGTAATTTCCTTTGGTTTGTCGGGATAAATAATGTCCTTTAAGGCTTCTTCCGCTAAAGAAAGAGAAGGATTTACTTTGTTTAGCTTTGCAAAGGCTATTATTTTATTAAAAGCACCTTCCAATTCTCTGATGTTAGACTTAATATTGGTAGCAATATATTTGATAATTTCTTCATCTATTTCCAAATCAAATGTTTCTGCATTTTTGCGAAGGATAGCCATACGGGTTTCATAGTCGGGAGCCTGAATATCTGCAATCAGTCCCCATTCAAAACGGGAACGGAAACGTTCTTCTAAGGTTTCCATTTCTTTTGGAGGCTTGTCAGAAGAAAGAATAATCTGTTTGCCGGCTGCATGAAGTACGTTGAAGGTGTGGAAAAATTCCTCCTGTGTACTTTCCTTTCCTATTATAAACTGTACGTCATCGACCATAAGCACGTCTACGGTTCTGTATTTTTCACGAAGCTTTGTCATGGCGGCGGCATTACCGCTTCGGATGGATTCAATTACTTCATTGGTAAATTCTTCCGAAGTAACGTAGAGTACCTTCATTTCCGAATCCTGTTCCAATATAAAGTGACCTATTGAATGCATAAGGTGGGTTTTGCCCAATCCTGCCCCTCCGTATAAATAAAGAGGATTGTATGCTTCGCCCGGTGATTCTGCCACAGCTAAGGAAGCGGAATGTGCAAATTTATTGTTGCTTCCTACTACAAAGGTATCAAACTTGTATTTAGGATTCAGATTTGCATTTTCGTAATTAATATTGTAGATTGGCTTTGGAGCAGACACTTCCCCGCCGTTTGACAGAGCGGCAATGTTTTTTTCAAGCACAAAGGTAACATCATAGGTATGGTTCATCATTTCAGATATGGTTACCTGAAAAAAGGTCTTGTATTTGGAATTAATATAGGTAAACATATTGGACTTGTCATTGGGAATAATAATATATAATACATTATCAATGACGCAGTGAGGCTCTAAGGGATCTATCCATGTTTCAAAAGCAATATTGGAAATACTGTATTCCCTTCTTACCGTATCCTTTATTTCATTCCACTGTTCTTTAATAAAATCCATGTTGATTACCTCTTTCCGAAAAATCGCCTTATTACCATATTAATATAAAAAGATAAATATTTCAAATAGAAGTTGACGCATAAGTTATCCACAAAGTGTTGATAACTCGGTTTATAAGTTAACATATCAAAAGGATAATAAAAAAGTAATGTGTATAACTTGTCAAAAATGTGAAATTGGAAAAAGCTTGAAAAATAAAGAAAAATTAATTTTTTACACATATAATCCATGTTGTTTTATAAACTTATCCACAATTTATTCACATTATGTGGATTAAGTTATGTAAAGCAAATGTAAAAAAAAGATATGTGGATAACTCTAAAAAAATTTTAAAATTTATTTTTATGCCTGATTTTGCTTGACATTCTGCGGTTTATTAAGTACAATCAATATGCTATTTTCTAATAATATGACTATTATGAATGCCTTTATAGATTAAGGTTTTGAAGAGGAGGTGTATTTGGAATGAAGATGACATTTCAGCCTAAGAAAAGGTCCAGGTCAAAGGTTCATGGATTCAGAGCTAGAATGAGTACTCCCGGCGGAAGAAAAGTTTTGGCAGCAAGACGTGCAAAAGGAAGACATAAATTATCAGCATAGGTCACAGTAATGTGACCTTTTTTTCTCTGAAAGATTAGGAGCTTATGTATGAAATTTTCAGAGTCTTTAAAGAAAAACAGTCAGTTTCAGTTCGTGTATAGGAACGGAAAATCCTATGCAAACAAGTACCTTGTAATGTATGTAAAGGAAAATGGCCTTGGTATGAACCGGATTGGAATCAGTGTCAGTAAAAAAGTGGGAAACAGTGTTGTGAGACATCGCATCACAAGGCTTGTAAGAGAGAGTTACCGGTTACATGAAAACATATTCAATAGTGGTTTGGATATGGTAATCGTTGCGAGGAAAAATGCGTCCTCTTCTGATTTTTTTGAAATTGAAAGGGCGCTGCTGCATTTGGCAAAGCTGCATGAAATAATAAGAGTATATATATGAAAAAAATATTTATTGCAATTATAAAATTTTACAGAAAATATCTTTCTCCGTTAAAGAGTACCAAATGTCCTTATTTTCCTACCTGTTCCCAGTATGGACTTGAGGCTATTGAAAAATATGGTGCTTTTAAAGGCGGTATGCTTGCTGCCTGGAGAATACTCAGATGCAATCCTTTTTCTAAGGGTGGGTATGATCCTGTACCATAAAAGATTTTTTTGTGGAAAAGGAATTTTTAGGAGGAAAAATGACAGGTATATTATTGAGTTGCGGAAATCTTCCGATTATCAAACAGGTGGCAAGTCTGCTTGGATTTATCATGAACGGTATATTTGAAGTACTGGCTTTTTTAAATATTCCGAACATAGGTCTTTCAATTATTTTATTTACCATAATTGTATATTTGCTGATGATGCCTCTTACAATCAAGCAGCAGAAGTTTTCAAAGCTTTCAGCTAAGATGAATCCTGAGCTGCAGGCTATTCAGAAAAAATACAAAAACCGTAAGGATAATGAATCTGCAATGCAGATGAACGCAGAAACACAGGCTGTATATGCAAAATACGGCGTTTCTCCTACAGGAAGCTGTGTACAGATGCTGATTCAGATGCCTATTCTGTTTGCATTGTATCAGGTTATTTATCAGATGCCTACTTATGTAAATAAAATAGGAGTTGCATTTAAATCACTTGCCAATGAGATTATGAATAATAATCTTGTAGCAAATTTTGTAGAAGAAGTAAAGGGTGCTTCTACTTATATTCAGGATGCAAGTACAGTTACTGATACAGTTTTAATTGATACTCTGAACAGAGTAAATTATACAGATTTAACAGCTTTTGCACAAAGCCATAATATAAGTGAAGGACTTGCTGATATAGGCAGATACAATTCTTTTCTTGTAAAAGGCTTCAGTCTTGCAAACTCTCCTTCTTCTGTTGTAAACGGCTTTTTGGATAAATCAGACGGCATTACGGTGATTATGCTTATTATTGCTATCGCTATTCCGCTGTTATCTGCCGTAACCCAGTGGATTAACGTAAAGCTGATGCCCCAGCAGGAAAAGAGCAAGGACGGCAATGGTGAAATGGCAGATACAATGGCTTCTTCCATGAAGACCATGAACATGATTATGCCCATCATGTCAGCATTTTTCTGTTACTCACTGCCTACCGGTATGGGTCTTTACTGGATTGCCGGTTCTGTAGTAAGAAGTATTCAGCAGGTAATTATCAATAAGCACATTGATAAGATGGACTTAAATGAAATTATCGAAAAGAATAAAGAAAAAAGTGCAATTAAGATGGAGAAGGTCAAGGAAAAACAGGCTAAGCTTCAGCAGTATGCAAATATGAGTACCAAGGGAATAGGCGGTACTGTAAATACAAAGAATTACACGCAAAAAGCACAGGAAGCTGCTAAAAAAACAGAAAGTAAAGATTCTGTTTCAACAAAGCCCTCCTCCAATGCAAAGCCCGGAAGTTTGATGTCTAAAGCAAATATGGTAAAGGATTTTAATGAGCGAAACAATAAATAAGATGTAAAGGGAGGAAAATAAAATGGATTACAAAGAGTTTTCTGCAAAAACAGTCGATGATGCTATTACAGCAGCCTGTCAGGAATTTACAGTAACAAGTGACAGACTTGATTATGAAGTAATAGAAGAAGGTTCTTCAGGCTTTCTCGGAATCGGCGCTAAGCCTGCTTTAATAAAAGCAAGAGTGAAAGAAGAAATAAAAGAAGTATCTGTTGCTGATACGGCAAAAAATTTCTTAAAAGAAGTTTTTGAAGCAATGAATATGGCTGTCGTAATAGAAGTAAATTATAATGAAGCAGAAAAGAGTATGGATATCGACTTAAGCGGCGAAGAAATGGGTGTTTTAATAGGCAAGAGAGGACAAACCTTAGATTCCTTACAGTATCTGGTATCCTTAGTGGTAAATAAAAATATAGACGATTATATAAAAGTTAAGGTTGATACGGAAAATTACAGGGAAAGAAGAAAAGAAACCTTAGAGAACCTTGCCAAGAATATTTCATATAAGGTAAAGAGAACAAAAAGACCTGTTTCTTTAGAGCCTATGAATCCTTATGAAAGACGTATTATTCACTCTGCCCTGCAGAATGACAGATACGTTACGACCCATAGTGAAGGGGAAGAACCTTTCAGAAGAGTTGTGGTTTCTCTTAAAAAGTAATGTGATGTTAAATTGTCCTGTGCTTATATTTGGTTAGCACAGGACAATTCCTTTATGGAGGCTTTCCGGTTATGAAAACAGATACAATTGCAGCTATTGCAACGGCTCTTTCCGATTCGGGAATCGGTATTGTCCGTATCAGCGGGAAAGAAGCTGTAGAAATAGCAGATAAGATTTATGTATCAAAAAATGGAAATAAGCATTTAAAAAATGTGGACAGCCATACAATTCATTATGGTTTTATTGTGGATAAAGATAAAAATGAGATATTGGATGAAGTAATGGTTGCTGTTATGAGGGCTCCTAAGAGCTATACTGCTGAGGATACAGTTGAGATTAACTGCCATGGCGGTGTCCTTATGATGCACAAAATTTTAGAAACGGTTATTAAGGCCGGCGCCAGGATGGCAGAGCCGGGAGAATTTACAAAAAGAGCCTTTTTAAACGGAAGAATGGATTTATCCAAAGCAGAAGCTGTTATGGATGTGATTCATGCAAAAAATGAGCTGGCTTTAAAATCCTCTGTCAGTCAGCTTAAGGGTGCAGTTTACGAAAAAATAAAGAGCTTAAGAGCTAAAGTTATATACGAAATAGCGTTTATAGAATCAGCTTTAGATGACCCGGAGCATATCAGTCTTGACGGTTATCCTGAAAGCTTAAAAGAAAAAATAGCAGAACTGCTTTTAGAAATTGATAAACTTCTTTCTTCATCAGATAACGGAAAGCTTTTGAAGGAAGGTATTAATACAGTAATCGTAGGAAAGCCAAATGCAGGAAAATCTTCTCTTTTAAATCTGTTGGCAGGAGAAGAAAAAGCAATCGTAACAGATGTGGCCGGTACTACCAGGGATATTTTAGAAGAGCATATTAAGCTTCACGGAATAAATTTGAATGTAATTGATACTGCCGGTATTCGTTCTACAGAAGATATTGTAGAAAAAATAGGTGTGGAAAAAGCAAAAAAATATGCAGCAGATGCAGATTTGATTATATATGTAGTAGACAGTTCTTTGCCCCTGGATGAAAATGATAAAGATATCATAGAAATGATTGGTTCAAAAAAATGTATTATTCTGTTAAATAAGACGGATTTAAATACAGTAGTCACGGAAATAGACTTATGGACTGCCTTTTATAATGGGAAATATACTATGGAAAATATTTATGTAGTAAAGACTTCAACAAAGGACGGAAGCGGTATGGCTGTATTTGAAGAGACTGTCAGGGATATGTTTTTTAAAGGTGAAATATCCTTTGATAATGAAGTCTATATTACGAATATACGTCATAAAGAAGCACTTTTTGATGCTAAGAATGCATTGCTTATGGTAGAAAAAAGTCTTGCAGATAATCTGCCGGAGGATTTTTATTCTATTGATTTAATGAGTGCATATGCGTCATTAGGAACTATCATCGGTGAAGAGGTTTCAGAAGATTTAGTAAATGAAATATTCTCAAAATTTTGTATGGGTAAATAGAAAAGAGGTTTATCATGTCTGAAGATAAAAATAAAAATTTTCTGATGGACAAAGTAGATGTTTGCGTAATAGGGGCCGGTCATGCAGGCTGTGAAGCGGCGCTTGCCTGTGCCAGGCTTGGTCTTGAAACAGTTATATTTACGGTGAGTGTTGACAGTATTGCCCTGATGCCCTGTAATCCTAATATCGGCGGTTCTTCCAAAGGTCATCTGGTAAGGGAAATTGACGCACTCGGCGGAGAAATGGGCAAAAATATAGATAAGACCTTTATTCAGTCTAAAATGCTGAATGTGTCAAAAGGTCCTGCCGTACATTCTCTTCGTGCCCAGGCTGATAAAGCGGATTATTCACGCTCCATGCGGAAAGTTTTGGAAAATCAGGAGCATCTGACGGTGAAACAGGCTGAGGTTTGCGAGCTTTTGTGGGAAGAGATTGCAGAAGATGGTTTTACGGAAGAAAATACTTCAAAAGAAGAATGTAATTTAAAAAAAGATGTTTTCAAAAAAAGAATTACAGGTGTTAAAACCTTTACCGGAGCTGTTTATGAATGCAGGGCTGTTATTTTGTGTACCGGTACTTATTTAAGGGCAAGATGTCTTTGCGGTGAATCCATTACTTATACAGGCCCTAACGGTTTACAGGCTGCCAATCATCTGCCGGATTCTTTAAAGGCTATGGGAATTGAGCTGCGCCGTTTTAAAACAGGGACGCCTGCCAGAATGGATAAGCGGAGCATTGATTTTTCAAAAATGGAGGAGCAGAAGGGTGACGAAAGAATTATACCTTTTTCTTTTTCCACAGACCCTGCATCCATACAGAAGGAACAGATTTCCTGTTACCTTACTTATACCAATGAAAAAACCCATGAAATAATAAGGGCAAATTTGGACCGTTCTCCCATTTATGCAGGTATTATAGAAGGAACCGGGCCAAGATACTGTCCTTCTATTGAGGATAAGGTAGTTAAATTTGCAGATAAGGACAGACATCAGGTTTTTATTGAGCCGGAGGGTATTCATACCAATGAAATGTATGTGGGAGGCATGTCTTCTTCACTTCCTGAGGATGTACAGCTTGCCATGTACCGGACGGTGCCGGGAATGGAGCATTGTAAAATCGTAAGAAATGCCTATGCGATTGAGTATGACTGCATCAATGCAAAGCAGCTTTATCCTACGCTGGAATTTAAAAATGTTTCCGGTCTTTATGCAGGCGGACAGTTTAACGGAAGCAGCGGTTATGAGGAAGCGGCAGCTCAGGGACTTATGGCCGGAATTAACTGTTCCCTTTCCTTACTTGGGAAAGAGCAGATTGTACTGGACCGTTCCCAGGCCTATATCGGTGTTTTAATTGATGATTTGGTAACAAAAGACAATTTGGAGCCTTACCGGATGATGACCTCCAGAGCAGAGTACAGACTGCTGCTCCGTCAGGACAATGCGGATTTGCGTCTGCGTAAAATAGGCTATGAGGTTGGTCTTGTTTTAAAAGAAGATTATGACAGGCTTTTATTAAAGGAAGAATTGATAAAAAAAGAAGTAAGGCGTCTTAAAGAAACAAAGGTAGGCGGTTCTGCCAAGATACAGGAATTTTTAACGGCACATGGCAGCAATACTTTAAAAACTGCAGCTTCTTTGGCAGAGCTTATGTGCAGACAGGAGCTTTCCTATGAGCTTTTAGCAGAAATTGATGCAGACAGAGAAAATCTTCCTGCTGATGTTGTGGAACAGGCAGAGATTGAACTGAAATATGAAGGTTATATTGAACGTCAGATGCGCCAGGTAGAGCAGTACAAAAAGATTGAAAAGAAGCTGATTCCGAAGGAGCTTGACTATGATGATGTGCCCAGCCTTCGTATAGAAGCAAGACAGAAGCTGAAGTCCTTTAAGCCTGTTTCCGTAGGGCAGGCTTCCAGAATTTCAGGCGTATCACCGGCGGATGTTTCTGTGCTTTTGGTGTATTTGGAGCAGTATCGGAGCAGAAAATAAATTTCCAATGTTTAATATGAGGAAGGGATAAGGTATGTATAATACGGAGCAGTTTGAAAAGGATTTGAAGGAGTTAAAGATTTCTCTGTCAGAGGAGCAGATAGGGCAGTTTCTTACTTATTATGAAATGTTAGTAGAATGGAATCAGGTTATGAATCTGACTGCCATTACAGATTATGATGAAGTTTTAAAAAAGCATTTTATAGACAGTCTGAGTTTAGTAAAGGCTTGTAATCTGACGAGGAAAATATCCGTAATCGATATTGGAACAGGCGCCGGCTTTCCGGGGCTTCCTCTTAAAATTGCATTTCCCAATCTGAAAGTAACCTTATTGGATTCCCTTAATAAGCGAATTAATTTTTTGAATGCGGTAATAGAAAAGCTTGGTTTGGATAATATCGAAGCAGTACATGGCCGTGCAGAGGATTTTGCAAAGCCTATTTTGTTCCGTGAGAAATATGACTTATGCGTTTCCCGTGCAGTTGCAAATCTGACAACATTGTCAGAATATTGTCTTCCCTTTGTAAAAAAGGGAGGAAGGTTTATTTCCTACAAATCTGAAAAAATAGCAGAGGAAATGAAGGAAGCAGAAGGAGCAATTACACTTTTAGGGGGCAGTGTAGAGAAACAGGTTGAGCTGCGTCTGCCGGATTCAGATATTTACCGTAATCTTTTTGTGATTCAAAAAATAACTGCTTCCCCGAAGAAATATCCCAGGAAAGCAGGTTTGCCGGCTAAAGAACCTTTATTAAATTATTGCATTAAATAAATAAGGTACTGCCTTTCTCATTATAAAAACATCTCTAACTGTTCTAAAACATCCTTAGGCTTTTCCATGTGAGGAAGCTGCTTTGTTCCTTCTATAAAAGCAGCTTCAATCGCATTATTATAGTATATATAATTTTCAATGATAGTGTGATTGTCCTCTTTGTCTTCACCGCCGATGATATAGATGCTGTGATTGATTTCCTTTAGGGCATGCAGAATATTAATATTCATGTATCTTCCCAGATAGCTGGCAAATGCATATTTGGAATTGTAGTCAGGTGTATGGGACGCTTCAAAATAAGAAAGAATATCTTTTTCTTCTATATGATAAGGATTGGAAAAATACGTTTCTTGAAATGTCTTTTCAAAAGAAGCTTTTGTAGTCAGCATATTGTAGATAAAGGTTCCCAAAATAGGTGTGTCAATTAACAGCTTCAACAGCTTGGTCTGTTTGGAAGGAATCTGGTTTAATTGATAGAGGCTCTGCGGATTAATAAAGATTAATTTTTCAAAAACCTCAGGATTATTATGACAGGTCATAACTGCGATAGGGCAGGAATCACCGCTTGCTATTACATCTGTCTTTCTGCCGATTACATTTTTAATAAAGTCTGTTATTAATTGTACATACAGAAAATTGGTAAATGTAATATTCGGTTTATCTGATAAGCCATATCCTAAAAAGTCTATTGCATAGACTTCGCGGTTTTTGCTCAGAGTATCGATTAATTTTGAAAATTCGTAAGAAGAGCTTCCAACGGATAAGTCATGAAGAAGCAAAAGCGGTGTACCGCTGCCTTTTTTGGTATAACGGATTTTACCGAAACGCCATTCATAATAATTATTGTCCGAGCATGCAAGGACATTTTTTACTGTAGCAAGTGAATATTCGATGCGATTGATTATATGTATGGAAACTGTCACAAGACCGGTGAGCATGATAATTGCTTTTCCCTTTTGTTTCATAAAATACCTCCTTTTGTTTTCAACTTCTATTATAATAGATAAAATTAAAGTATACAACGAAATAATCCTTTTATTATATTAAGATTTATTATATGATATGTCTAAGCATAAAGTACTAACTATTGCATTTTATTAAAAATATTTGTAAAATACTTATATGTAATAATGTATGTATCAAGAAAAAATGCGAGGTTATAAATATGTCAGATACGAGCCATTCTTCTCTGAGAGAGATTTATCAAAATCTTTTGGATGAGGCAGAAGAGCTGCAAAAGAAAATAAATGAAAATCTGGTTTGCATATCTGAGATAGATGAATATCTCAATTCGATATACGAACAGGAGGATGCTGACTTTAAAGTATTTTCTCCCAGAAATGTTGATCATATTTATAAAGATGATATTGATAACCATAAAACAAAAAAATATAAACTTGAAAATGATAATAAATCTTTATACAGCAGACAAAATAAGTTAAATGCCTATATATCCGGATTAAGAGAAATTATTGATGAAAAACCTGTTGAGAAAAATCTTTGGGTACTGGATATTCAGGAAAAAGAACGGCGGCGTATAGCAAGAGATTTGCATGATACTTCTTTGCAGAATCTTGCCCATTTGGTTCATAAAATTGAATTGGCATCCATGTATATAGATAAAGATATTCTTCAGGCTAAGCTGGAATTAGTCACAATAAATAAAAATCTGAAAGCAGTTATTGATGAAATAAGAAATACTGTTTTTGATTTACGTCCTATGTCTTTTGATGATTTGGGACTTAAGGAATCTTTTGAACGGCTATTTACAAGATTAAAAGAAACAAATACCTCTTTTGATTTTGATACGAAAGTAGATACCATTATATGTGATAATGATTTGATTTTAATGACAATTTACCGTGTAGTACAGGAAGCATGTTCTAATGCCATAAAACATTCAAAAGGAAATAAAATTAAGATTGTAATAGAACAGAGAGACAACAACTGTAATATAATGATTAAAGATAATGGTATCGGATATTCCATAGATGAAGTAATGAAAAAAAAGGATAAACATTTTGGTATTGATGTTATGAAGGAAAGGGTAAAGCTATTAGCAGGAAATATCTCTTTTCAATCTGTTATCAATGAAGGAACAGAAATCAAAATGTGTATTCCATTAAATTAAAGGCAAGGTATTAGAAATGAAAGAAAATAGTGTAAAAGTAATGATTGCAGATGACCATGTATTAATGAGGGAAGGAATAAAACAGCTTCTTGAATTTGACGGAGATATAGAAGTAATTTCAGAAGCAAATGACGGAGTGGAATGTCTGGAAAAATTGAAGACAGTAAAGCCGGATGTTTTATTGTTAGATATTAATATGCCTAATAAAAATGGTATTGAAGTATTGGAAAAGATACGTGGTAGGAATTTGAATGTTAAAGTATTAATTCTTACCGTACACAACGAAGTAGAATATTTATTGAAAGCTGTTGATATAGGAGTGGACGGATATCTTTTGAAAGATTCCGAATCTGCTGAATTAAAGAAAGCAATCAGTGCAGTTTTGAATGGTGAGAGTTACATTCAGCCGAGTTTGATTCCTTTGCTGAATTCCAGATTAATAGCCAGAGATGTAGATAAACAAAAAATTAATTCTTTAACTAAGAGAGAACTGGAAGTTTTAATTCAGGTAGCAAACGGCATGTTCAATAAGGAAATTGCAACTGCTTTAAATATAAGCGAACGTACTGTGAAAAATCATATATCTAATATATTTAAAAAAATTGAAGTATCAGATAGAACACAGGCTGCTGTTTTTGTAATTAGAAATGATATTATAAAGCTTTTTTAAAATTATAATAGTTTTACCATATACTTATAGTTTAACAACATAAGAGTATTAATTCTTCTGAACAAATAACCACAATGTTTCACGTGAAACATTGTGGTTTTATTAATTGATAACACAATATAATGTTTCACGTGAAACTTTTTTACCCTACATATTGTAAAAAACCGTGAAACATTTTTATATATAGAATTTTATAGCGTGAAACATTGTATTAGAAACAAAAAGCAAAGGATTTCCACTACTATTTCCTGTATTTTTTTATAGATAATATACGGAATAGGTGATATAATGGACAGGCAGACAATGAAGGTTGTCTTTGTGCTAAATGAAAGGAAAAGAACAATGGGAAAAGTAATAGCAATCGCAAATCAGAAAGGTGGAGTAGGTAAAACTACGACCTCCATCAATCTATCTGCATCTCTCGCAGAAAAAGGAAAAAAGGTATTGGTAATTGATACAGACCCACAGGGAAATACAACCAGTGGATTTGGCATAGAAAAGAATGATTTGGAAAATACAATCTATGAATTAATATTGGGGGAATGTTCTATTCAGGATTGCATTTTAAAAGATGTAGTAAAAAATGTAGCATTACTTCCGTCAAATGTAAATTTGGCAGCGGCAGAAATTGAATTGATTGGTATTGAAAAAAAGGAATATATACTTAAAAATGAGGTAGACTGGGTTAAGGAACAATATGATTTTATTATTATTGATTGTCCGCCTTCCTTAAACGCATTGACCATTAATGCATTGACAACGGCAGACAGCGTACTTGTTCCTATACAATGTGAGTATTACGCATTGGAAGGTCTGAGCCAGTTGATACATACGGTAAATTTGGTGAAGGAACGTTTAAATCCTGATTTGGAAATGGAAGGGGTAGTATTTACCATGTATGATTCCAGAACAAACCTTTCTTCACAGGTTGTGGAAAATGTAAAAAGTCATTTAAATCAAAATGTGTATAATACGATGATTCCGAGAAATATAAGACTTGCTGAAGCTCCCAGTTATGGAATGCCGATTCATATGTATGATTCTAAATCGGCAGGCGCAGAAGCTTATATGAATCTGGCAGATGAAGTTATAAAACACAATAAAGATAAGTAAAAGGAGAAGAATTATGGCGGCAAGAGGATTAGGTAAAGGATTGGGTAAGGGTTTGGATGCATTAATTCCCCCCAGTGCATCTGAAAATACAAAAACAAAAACTGAAGCAGCAAAGACTTCTGAACAGGGAAATGAAACAATAGTAAAAATTACAAAGGTAGAACCTAACAGAGAACAGCCAAGAAAGAATTTTGAAGAAGATGCTTTATTAGAGCTGGCAGATTCTATTAAGCAGTTTGGTGTTATTCAACCTATTGTAGTGCAGGACAGAAAAGATCATTATGAAATTATT
This sequence comes from uncultured Lachnospiraceae bacterium, assembly GCA_900551115.1. Lineage (GTDB taxonomy): Bacteria > Bacillota > Clostridia > Lachnospirales > Lachnospiraceae > Acetatifactor. Next base: position 4,872 of record URUY01000004.1, on the reverse strand, counting down.
GCAGGCGAACGTAGGTGGCGTGCAGCAAAGCTTGCCGGATTAAAGGAAGTTCCTGTTATTATTAAAAATTATACGGAACAGGAAATCGTAGAAATTTCATTAATTGAAAATATACAGAGGGAAGACTTAAATCCGATTGAAGAAGCACAGGCATATAAGAAGCTTTTGACAGAATTTAATTTAAAACAGGATGAGGTTGCAGAAAGAGTTTCCAAGAGCAGAACAGCCGTGACAAACTCTATGCGCCTTTTAAAATTGAGTGAAGAAGTACAGCAGATGGTAATTAATGATATGTTAAGTACCGGACATGCACGTGCGCTTCTTGCTATTGAAAATCCGGAAGAACAGTATATGCTTGCACAGAAAGTGTTTGATGAAAAACTCAGTGTTCGTGACGTGGAAAAATTGGTAAAGAATCTTCATAAGCCTGCAAAGCCTAAAAAGATGAATGATAAAACATTGGAGTTGATATATCAGGATATTGAAGAAAATTTAAAGCAGGCGTTAAGCACAAAGGTTTCAGTGGTATCCAAAGGTGAGGGTGCAGGTAAAATAGAAATAGAATTTTACAGCCATGAGGATTTGGACAGACTGATGGAAATTATAAAAAATAGTCTGCGCTAAGCAGAAACAGAGGAGATATCATGCGGCTTACAACAGGAAATTCAATGATAATCAGTAAGGTTTTTCAGAGTATGGGACTAGACGATATAGACATAGGGTATCTTTTTATAGGAATTGCAGTATTTATATTGCTGTTACTTATCCTGTTGATTGTGCAGATTAGAAAAACCAATCAATTAAAAGCAAGAATGGATAAGTTTATGCTGGGCAAGGATACGAAGAGTCTGGAGAAAGATATTATAGCATTATATGAGGATAACAAATTTCTGAAGATAAATACGGATAAAAACAAAAAAGATATCAGAACCTTATATAAGAATATGGAATCTGCATTTCAGAAGATTGGAATTGTAAAATACGATGCTTTCAGACAGATGGGAGGCCAGCTCAGTTTTTCACTTGCTTTACTGGATGAAGAGAATAATGGTTTTATTTTAAATTCTGTTCACAGTACGGAAGGATGTTATACTTATACAAAAGAAATTAAAAATGGTGAATGTGATATATCATTGGGCGAAGAAGAGAAAAAGGCACTTTTAATAGCAATGGGAGAATAGACAAAATATGCGCTGCAAAAAAATAAGTGAGCTGACAGGTAATGAAGTTTTGGACAAACCCATTATTGATACAAACTTTCGCATTATATTGCCGGCGGGAGCAATATTAAAACCGGCATATGTAGATAAGCTGCGTGAATTGAATGTCGAAAAGGTATTTATAAAGGATGATTCTTTGGCTGAAGAAATTGCTATTTTAAAGACCGAAATGGAAGACCATGTAAAAGAAAAAGTAAAGGATATTTTAGAAAGACATACCTATCATCATAATGATGAATTGGCAGAATTATGTGAAACAGCAGACAATATTATTGTCAGTATCATTCAGAAGGATGAGGTAGCGGAGCAGGTATTTGATATCAGAGAAAGAAATGCTGATATTTACGAGCATTCCCTAAGCATCTGTACCCTTGCTGTTTTAACTGCATTGAAAATGGAGCTTACACAGGATATTATCCATGATATCGGTGTTGGCTGTCTGCTTCACGATATCGGCTTGCGGTATCTTACTATTGATTATGAAAACCAAAATATTTCAAATCTTTCAGAAGCTGATATGGCAGAGTTTAAAAAGCATCCGGTCTATGGATATTCAGCACTTAAGGATGAAGGATGGATTTCTGATACCAGTAAAAGCATTATTTTATATCATCACGAGAAGCTGGATGGTTCAGGATATCCCCTTCGTGCCACATCCTTGTCTATACCGATTCAAATAATTAATGTATGCGACACCTTTGATGAGATGATTTGCGGAATAGGTTGTGAAAAAGTAAAAGTATATGAAGCAATTGAATATTTAAAGACCTTTAAAAATATTAAGTTTAGTGGTAAAATAGTAGACATGTTTTTGGAATTTACGGCTGTCTATCCTGTCGGTACAAAGGTAATGACCAGTGAAGGCGAGATTGGCGTAGTAATCAGGCAAAACAAAGGATTTTCTGATAGACCGGTAATTCATGTTATCACAGATAAAAACGGAAATCTGATTGAAAAAAATGATATCAGGGATTTGATGAAAATTCACCATGTTTTTATAGAAAAGGTAATAGAATAAAGTAAGGAGGAGTCTATTTATGATAGACATAAAGTTTTTAAGAGAAAACCCGGAGGCAGTAAGGGAAAATATCAAAAAGAAATTTCAGGACGCAAAGCTTCCGTTAGTGGATGAAGTAATTGCTTTGGATGCAGAAAGCAGAAAGACCAAGCAGGAGGCAGACGAGCTTCGCGCTAATAAGAATAAGATATCAAAAGAAATAGGAGCTTTGATGGCACAGGGTAAGAAGGAAGAAGCAGAAGCCAAAAAAGCAGAGGTTGCAGCACAGTCTAAGAGGCTTGCAGAGCTGGAGGAAAAAGAACCGGAGTTTCAGGAAAAAATCACAAGCATCATGATGAAGATTCCCCAGATTATTGACCCTTCTGTTCCTATCGGAAAAGACGACAGTGAAAATGTAGAAATTAAAAAATACGGCGAACCGGTGGTTCCTGATTTTGAAGTACCTTATCATGCTGATATTTTGGATAAAATTAATGGATTGGATAAAGACAGCGCCGGCAGGACCAGCGGCAACGGTTTTTATTATCTGATGGGTGATGCAGCAAGGATACACTCAGCTATGATTAGCTATGCAAGAGACTTTATGATTGATAAGGGATTTACTTACTGCATCCCTCCTTTTATGATTAGAAGCAGCGTAGTAAACGGCGTAATGAGCTTTGCGGAAATGGAAGCCATGATGTATAAGATTGAAGGTGAAGACCTTTATCTGATTGGTACTTCGGAGCATTCCATGATTGGTAAATTCAAGGGACAGATTGTAAATGAAAACAGCCTTCCTGTTACCATGACTTCATATTCTCCCTGTTTCAGAAAAGAAGTGGGTTCCCATGGAATAGAGGAAAGAGGCGTTTATCGTGTCCACCAGTTTGAAAAGCAGGAAATGGTTGTGTTATGTAAACCAGAAGACTCCATGGACTGGTACAATAAGATGTGGTCTTATACAGTAGAATTTTTCAGAAGTCTGGACATTCCGGTACGCACTCTGGAATGCTGCAGCGGCGATTTGGCTGACCTTAAGGTAAAATCCTGTGACGTAGAGGCATGGAGCCCCAGACAGAAAAAGTATTTTGAAGTAGGTTCCTGTTCTACTTTGGGTGATGCACAGGCAAGACGTCTCGGCATCCGTACCAAGGGTGAAAACGGTACTTACTATGTGCATACATTAAATAATACCGTGCTTGCAACACCGAGAGGACTGATTGCCTTTTTGGAGAACAATGTAAACGAAGACGGAAGCATCAATATACCGGAAGCACTTCGTCCTTACATGGGCGGTAAGGAAAAAATCGGTTAAGCTCTATATAACAATGTAATATGTTTCATGTAAAATAAGAAAAAGAAAGAAGGTGAAATCCTTGCACAAATATTTAAGAGCGATTGGCTTCAGCAAATTTGCCAATAGAAAAGAATTAAAAAAATTATTAACGAGCGTTGTAGTAGATTCTACATCACGGGTATATACAACCGGTCAGGATGAAATTATGTTGGGTGAGTTCTGCAAGGATTTTGCCGAAAATATAGGCATTGCAGTCTGTGGTGAATTTGACGAAGAGAATGAGGATAAGTTTGTATATGATTATTATTATCCCTATCTTCGCGGCACAGGCATTACCACCACGGAAGATGTTTCTGTGGAGCGCCATGCGGCAAAGGAATCCTATGCCGGTGTATGTGATGATTTAAAAGTAGGTGTATCGCTGATTTTTTACCTGCAGAATATGATTCCCTATATTAAGGCGCAGGTACAGGGCAGGCTTCCTATTAAAGGGACCACGCTTACTTTGTCTGCTTTGTCATTGCAGGGTACTGTTATGATGCCTATTATGAAGGATGAATTTCAGAAAAAGAAAATACAAAAGGAATCTACAAACAGGACTAATCTGATTGCCGCTGCCAGAAGAGGGGACGAAGATGCGATTGAGACCCTGACGCTGGAGGATATGGACATGTATACTACCATATCCCGTAAGATACAGAAGGAAGATGTATTCAGTCTGGTAGATACTTACTGTATGCCTTATGGCGTAGAGTGCGACCAGTATTCCGTTTTGGGAGAAATTTTGGAATGCCGTAAGGTGAAAAATACGATAACCGGAGAAGAAGTATATCAGATGTCCTTATACTGTAATGAGCTGACTTTTGATGTATGTATCAATGCAGAGGATCTGTTTGGCGAACCGCAGGCAGGCAGAAGATTCAAAGGGATTATCTGGCTGCAGGGTTTTATTAATTTCCCGGAATAGATTGACTGTTTTATTAAATTTTGCTATAATCAATAATTGTTGTGAGATAAATTTGTCCCATAGATATGGGACATTGTGTTTCCTTAGTTAAATGGATATAACAGACCCCTCCTAAGGGTCAGTTGTGGGTTCGATTCCCGCAGGGAACATTTCAAACTTAGACAGGTATTTATTTCTGCTTATTATAAAAGAAGCTATCCTGATTATGAAGGGCAGCTTCTTTTTTGTTGTGTGGATCGTGACCCTGTTGAGCATGCACCCTGTTTGTCAGCGTTAAAGTATGGTAGTAACCAAAGTAAAATAGGTATTTACAATTCATACATACCACAGTATAAGGGGCTGTTGCAAAAGTAGATGAATAATCTACCGGAGCAACAGCTCCTTTTTG